>NZ_CP026994.1:0-600000 GCF_013407165.1 Nitrosopumilus oxyclinae
GTTTTTTTTTAATTTTTTTTTAATAGAAAATCTAAAACTAACTAAAAATAATTAATTACAAACTAAACTACTCTTACTATTCTATACTATACTCTCTTAATTCAGATGTAGTTGTGTTAGTGTTGAGAAGAAATGAAGGTGTGTGAGTATGACTGATCCAATAGATGACTTACTTGATGCAGCTGAATCTGGAAAATCTATTATTAAAAATCGTGATATTCTTCATTTTACATATATCCCAACTACTATTTTACATAGAAAATCTGAACAAGAACAAGTTACTCAATCTCTATTACCAATTTTAAAACAATCAAGACCATCAAATCTTTTAGTTTATGGAAAACCTGGAACTGGTAAAACTCTAGTTGTAAAAAAAGTACTATCAAAAATCCAAGAGAGAGTTGAAAAATCAAATTTTCCAATTAAACTCATATATTCAAATTCCAAAAACGAGACAACATTATATGGATTATTAGTCAGTTTAGGCAGGCAGTTAGGCCTAGAACAGGATGAATTACCCTCTACTGGGCTTGCTATTAGTGCAGTTTTCAAAAGGCTACTAAATAAAATTGATGAGGGAAAACTTAATGCAATTATTGTAATTGATGAAATTGATTATCTTGCTCAATTAGTGGCAAAAACAGGTAAGGATATCTTATATCAACTTACAAGGGCAAATGAGCAATTAAAACAAGGGTCTCTAACTATGGTAGGAATATCAAATGATCTAACATTCAAAGAAAAACTGGATCCTAGAGTTATCAGTAGTTTGGGGGAGGAGGAGATAGTCTTTACAAATTATAACGTTGAACAAATCAAAAAAATTCTTGAAGAGAGAATCAATGAATCTTTTATCGAAAATTCCGTAGAGGAACCAGCATTAAATCTATGTGCTGCTCTTGCAGGAGGAGAGCATGGTGATGCAAGAAGGGCCATTGATCTACTTCGTGTATCTGGCGAACTTGCAGAAAGGCAACAATCCAACAAAGTTACAATCGAACATGTCAGAGAAGCCTCTCTTAAAATTGAAGAAAACAAAGAAGAAGCCTCTCTCAAATCATACCCACTTCATGAAAAATTGGTGATAATAGCCATAATGAAGTCTAATGGCTCTTCAACTGGTGAGATTTACTCTTCTTACAAAAATCTCTGTAAAGCACTAGGAAAAGACGAACTTACCCAAAGAAGAATAACACAAATGCTTAGTGAAATTGAATTGTCTGGAATTATTTCTGGAAGACTAATTCATCAAGGTATTCATGGAAGGACAAAAAAATACAAACTTACAATATCTTCTGAAATGATAAAAAAATCATTCAAAGATGATCTAAGTTTGCAAGATATTGTCTAAATTAGAACTATAATTTTCATGGAAGACTTGGAAGGTTTTTAGATTAACAATTATGGCGATGCCTGGATTTGGGGTCATTCCTACACTAGCTTGAAAAGGGGTTTGTTTTTGCCAAGAACCAGAATTTATCAACAAAATTCCTTTGTACATGTCTAGTTGGGCTCTGTGAACATGGCCTACATGAAAAATATCCGGAATGTCTTGAATCACCATCAAATCCTCCATTTCAGGTGCAATTGGTGTCTGACTACCATAAATTGGACTAAGGTGTCTTGCTCTAAGCAAGTGTTTCATTACATTAGTGGGTCTGTCATAACTAAGACCAGGTGTAGTCTTTACAATATCGTCTATACTTTGTCCATGAAACATTGAGACAATAACTCCGTTTAATGAGACTACTGCTGGATTTCCAACCATAATTACATTTTCCCTCTCCCATAAACCTGAATTGTATTTTTTAGGGATGGCAGGTTGAGGTAATGCTCTTCTCCCTGGATCGTGGTTTCCTGGCATAATGATGATTTTTACATTTTTTGGGATTTTGTCAATCAAATCCTCTGCTTTTTTTAATTGCTCTTGGATTGTCTGACAAACTAATTCTTTATTCTGATTTGGATAGATTCCAACACCGTCAACTATATCGCCCCCAATTAGGACAAATCGAATTTTTTTTGCAACAGGATCAGGACTAGATATCCATGATACAAAATCTGAAAACTCTTCTTCCATGAAGTATTTACTTCCAATATGCAAGTCAGATAGAAATACTGCATAAGCATCGCTCTCTGACTTGTTTTTTGCCTGCTCTGGAATATCTGGTAAAATTATATCTTTAATGATATATCCTGAATTTTTAGCAGAACCTATCCTTGCCATTACAAACTGATCTATCAGTAGGGTTCCTGCAGTTTTTTGTAATTCCTCATCAAAAATTATGCCCTCAAACGAGCCTGAGGGATCTTCTAGAACTATTTTTGTAATATTTCTCTCAGAATTCCTAATGGAAACTAATCCACACACATATTGATCATCATCGATTTTTGCATTTTTCAAAGATGCTGCAGATTTGAGTAGTTTTGATTCTGGTCTATCTGAGATGATCCGTTTAAGCTTGTTAAAACGGCTAGAAAATAAAGCATTGTACCCTTTAACTCCCTCTCCAGATGTAATCTTACTAGTTGGGTCTGATAATATTTTGACCTCGTTTTTTAACGATAAATCTTCTTTAATTCCTAGATAGGTTTCTAAATCATCTTGGTTAATTTGAAATAATTTTTGCCTTGTCTTCTCTCTGACAATTTCTTTAATTATTTTCTCTAATTTTTTAACATCTACATTTTCTAATATTTTAAAAGCATCTGGATGAATCTGAAATCCTTTGTTTAATGCATAGTTTAACGCAAAGGACAGCTCCTTTTTCATATCAAAAAATATCATTTGGTTTAATTAAATCTGCGCCTACATCAACCCTCAAATATTGTTCATCAGGTGTGGGTTTGTGAATAAAATTAGAATAATTATATTTTTTATATTTTTAGGATTATTTGCAACTGCATATCAAATTGGTTCTATGTCTACTGTTACTGAAGAAGAGGCAAATGCATTCATGGCAGAATTTGAAGAACTTGTTTTGGATATTGATGCCTTTGGAATCTTTACTCATAACTTGACTATTGCATTACCAATGTTTATCCCGGGTTTTGGGGTAGGATGGGGACTTTTTGCTGCTTGGTCTACGGGATTTGCTTTTGCATCAATAGCACTAACTGCGCCCCAAATTGCTGAAATTCATCCACTCTCAATACTTTTCCTAACTCCTTTTGGATTGATGGAATTAGTTGCATACTCTTTTGGGATTTCCAGAAGTTTTATTCTAATTAGAGCAGTAATCAAAAAAACTGATCTGGTTCCATTCATCAAACCAACAGTAATTGAGATTGGAATTGTAGTGGGCCTTCTTTTGGCTGGAGGATATCTTGAATTCTATATGATAGAATTAGCTCAAGAAAAAGGACTAATGGATATGCCTGAGATCTAATTTCTAGATTTACCCTCAAATTTGTTTATTCAGTCTAAAATAATTTAGTAGTAAATTATAAACCAAATTAACCTAAAATTGATTATGAAGGCAACCCTTACACTGCTAGTTTTACTTGCCGTTTCATCAGGTTATTTTGCAAATGAATCATTTGCTGAAATTTCAAAGAATCAGGCATTTCTTTTAGAGGGTTCAGGTTTTGCAGTAACTGAAGAGATTATCAAAACATCTGAAATTGATTTAGGTATGTCTTCTCAAGATCAACGTGGAAGTACAATTAATTTTCTAGCAGAAGAAGGTTTTATCACTTTAGATGATGAAGAATTTATTATTTCTAATTTAGAAGGAAAATTTTTGCGTGAAGGAAAATACATTCGAATGAATGGCGAAATTGAAAGTTCAAGCGGATTTGATTCTTCAATTAGTTTTTTTGGAAGATTAGTTGATGAAAGTAAAGACGCATCAGTCTATGGGTTTACTGGTAGGATTACAACATTAGATGAAACTTACAAAATAATTTACACTGCAAAATTATCTACTTTATCAAAAATTACTTCAACTACCACAACTGAAGAATCAAACACCCTCAAAGTCCATATTCAGAAAGGCTCCTCTTCACAAGGAGGCGCAGGAAGTTATATCGAATCTGGCAGCATTAAATATTTCTCACAAGACAGAATTTCAGTTCAACCTGGAACTACAATCACGATAATTAATGATGATACAGTAACCCACAACATTATCAGTGGAAAAGAGAATAACGATCGTTACATTACTTTTACACCTGATGGAAAAATCTCAACTGGTGAGATTGCTGTAGGTGGTTCAGCTAAAATTACATTTGACAAAGCAGGCTTTTACAGATTATATGATCCAGACTATCAATGGATGAAAATTGTAGCATATGTATTTCCAACTAATGATAATATAATTTTAGGAAAAAGCCAAAACTTGGGAAATTAGTTTTCCCATTGCCATCTATAATTCATGTATGAATCCAAACTGGTCTGATTAAACACCATAACAGACAAATCAGAAAATTCTTTTCCTTCTAATTCTTTTACTGTTCCTTCAAAACTGGTTTCATTTTCAGTAGTTATTGCTTCATAAACATGAACTTTCATCTTATCAGTCTCAAATTTATGCTCTCGAAGATAAATTGCAATTTCTGAAGGCATGAAATGTTTGTCAGGCTGTTTTGGCCATGGTCTTGGTACCAAGATCACACTAAAACCATCAATCAATGCTTTTTGTAATTCTAATTTTTTATCTTCAATTGGAGTTGTAACATGCATTGTAATTACTTTGGATTTATCAAGAGGAACTTTTGCTCTTGATGCAGCAACCTGTATTGAACTAATTCCTGGAACAATTTCAACATCACCAAAAATTTCTATTAATCTATCAACAACTTCTGATTCTGAAAAATTTACATCACCAGTGAAAGGTATGACTAGAGTTCTTTCACCAAGTTCTGGAAGAATCTTTTGGTAAGAATCCTCTTGATCATTCATGGTGATTTCATAGATCTCTTTACCTTGTATCAAATTTTCAATTGTTTTTAGTGTGTATTTGTAACCAATAACAACGTCACAATTCTGAATTATTTCTTTTACAAATTCTGTAACATATTTTGAAGAACCAGGACCAACACCTACAGCGTAAACTTTACTCAATTTTACTTGGTAAATTTTTGCCTTTCTTTAATATATTGCACAAAAGGCTCCCAATCCACTTTCATGTATTTAGTAGGCTCTTTTGCAGGATATTTTACCCAATCTTGGGCTATGGAGTACTGAAATTTCTCATTTTTTCCATCTTTTTGATATTCTAGTTGTAACGAACTGCCCCAATCTTTTTCTGTAAAACTAATACTGGAAATGTCATCAAAACCTAATTCGATATTTCTAACATCTTCACAATCATTCATCAAATCTTCCTCATTGTATCCATCATGGTGAATCATCGTATTTTTTGACTTGATAAAATTAACAACCTGTCTTTGAGTAATGGCCTTCCACCAATTCATTTTAGATTCTGTCTTATGGATAAACATCAAATGCTTGTTTGTTAGTACCAACATGCCTTCTTTGCCACCAATTGATAAGAATTTTTTAGATTCTCTCCACACTGAAACTAAATGTGCCTGAATCTTTTCATCAGGTTCCATAATGGGTGATTTATTGAACTTTGTTAAAAATCAATACAATTAGCTTTTAAGTGAGCGTTTATAGAAAAAAATTATTGAATAAATTTTTCATAGTTTTGATATTTTCATTATTTATTGTCACTTCAGGAAACCATATCTTTGCACAATCAGTTGAAATTAACGAAATTAACATTATGGATCCTGTAGTTGTCTTAGAAACTAATTTTGGAGAAATTGTTATAGAATTTTTTCCAAATGATGCCCCAAAACATGTAGAAAATTTCATTATATTATCTCAAACAGGATTTTATGATGACACACTCTTTCATAGAATAATTCCTGGCTTTATGATTCAGGGTGGTGATCCTAATACAATTAGTGGTGATCCTAATACTTGGGGAACTGGTGGTCCAACTACAAGTGTAGATGCAGAGTTTAACACCATTAAACATAATCGTGGAATTGTTTCAATGGCAAGATCTGCTGATCCAAACAGTGGTGGTTCTCAATTTTTCATAGTACATGCAGATTCCAATTTCCTTGATGAACAATATACTGTATTTGGTAGAATTGTAACTGAAGAAAGTTTTCAAACTCTTGATAAAATAGCAGCAGTTGAAACAGGAACTAGTGACAGACCTAAAGATCCAGAACAAGTAAGAATCACAAAAGTTACAGTAGTTAGTATTTCTGAGATTCCAAATCTTCTTGATTTACCAGAACCTGAACGAACACAATCAACTGTAACTACTCCTACTGGTAATCAAAAATATCAGAGTCCTGAACATGAAATTTCATTTAGTGTTCCTGAAGGATGGTTATTACAAGAACCAAATAAAACAGATGAAAATTCTCCTGACATAGTAGCAGTTGGTCCAAAAACAGGCTCAATGAATCCAAATATTTCATTAACAATACAAAATAGTGATGGAAAAACTTTTGATGAAATAATTTCTGAAAGAAATCAAAGACTTGAAGGAATCTTAGATTCTGGAAATCTAGAAATAATTTTACAGGAAAAAACAACTATACACGGAAATCAAGCATATGTAACTGACGCTGAAGGAATATTTTTTTCTGATGCAGAAAATTTTAATGTAAAATTTAAAGAAATTATTATTTATGATACAGACAAATTCTTCATTCTTGTATATGCAAATTCATTAGATGATTTTGATTCACAACTTTCTAGATTTGACGAAACAATTGATTCTTTTGAAATATTATCACAAACCACATCAAATGATGAAACAATGAATGAAATTTCAAGTGAAGAAGGAGGTGGGTGTTTAATTGCCACTGCAACATTTGGCTCAGAACTTGCACCTCAAGTTCAACAACTCAGAGAACTTAGGGATAACACAATTTTATCCACTGAATCCGGAATTGCATTTATGTCTGGCTTTAACCAGTTTTATTATTCATTTTCACCCGTCATTGCTGATTTAGAGCGTGAAAATCCTGTTTTCAAAGAAATTGTAAAGCTCTCACTTACTCCAATGCTATCTTCATTGTCAATTCTAAATCATGTGGATATTGATTCTGAATCACAAATGATATCTTATGGAATTGGAATAATTTTGATGAATGTCGGAATGTATTTTGCAGCACCAGCAATAATCATCTACAAAATTAGAAAATAATTATATTATTTTACCAAACATCGTCTACTTCATCGAGTAGCTTGTATTCTTTTTCAGTTTCACGCTTCATTAGTTTTAATCTTGAGATGTCTCTATCAAAGAATAAATCTATTACCCAATCAAGAAATACACGAGTTTTTTTGTCAAATGTTGTAATTTTTGAGAGGTAAACATTTCTCCAAATTAACCAAGCCCAAAATCCTGAGATATTCATTCCCAAAAATGTAGCAATTCCTGATCTTTTTCCAATAATTGCCATCTGTCCTTTAGAATGATATACGAATTTTTCTTTTGTAGAATTTTTGATTAGAGAAATTAAATTTTTAGCCGCAATTTTTGCTTGAGCTTCTGCAATTTGAGCAGTTGGAGGCAGCGGTCGTTGTGTTTTAGGATCTAAATGTAATGCACAATCACCTATGGCAAACACTCCTGGAAAATCGGTAACTTCTAGAAAATCATTAACCAAAACTTTTCCTTTTTCAGTTTTGAACATTGATCTCTTAATGGTATTAACTGGGGTAACTCCTGCAGTCCAAACTAATGTCTTTGTAATTATTGAATCAATTTCAGATGAATCAATTGAATCCTTTTGATGTTCATCTAATGATTTGGTAGTAACTTCATTACCATCAAAACTAGTAACTGCTGTTTTTAATCTGATATCGATTCCTCTTTCCACCATCTTTTCTTTTGCAAAGTTTGCAAGTTTTGTATTAAATCCAGGCAAAATCATCCCTAAAGCTTCTAGCACAATAACTTTGATATCGTCTTTGTGGATTGTTGGATAATATTTTCTTGCATCCAATAAAAGATCCATCAATTCTCCTGCAGTTTCAATTCCTGCAAATCCACCACCCACAACTACAAAATTTAGAAAACTTTTTCGAAGTATTGGATTTGTTTCGTTTTCTGCTTGCTCTAGCATATCAATTACTCTATTTCTTAACATTACAGCGTCATTGAGTGTCTTCATTGTGTATGCATTTTTTTCAACATCAGCCATTCCAAAAAAGTTAGTTTCACTACCTAATGCAACAACTAAAAAATCATAATGTAATGAGATACTTCTTTTATCTCCAGTTCCCCACAGCGTTACAATTTTTCCATATGGATCAATATTTTTAATTCGACTTTCATAGAATTTTGTCTTTTTACAAATAGTTCTAATTGGTAAAACAATATGTCTAGTTTCAATCATTCCTGATGCTACCTGTGGTAGCATTGGTGTAAATAGTAGAAAATTATCCTCACTTACCATTACCAGTTCTATTTCAGGATCATTTCCAAATTCTTTTTCTAATTTTCTAGCACATTCTACCCCTGCAAATCCTCCTCCTAAAATTACAATTTTCTTCTTATTTCTTGTCAATGGTGTCTTTTCCATAAATTGGGTGAATATATGCTATAAGAATAATTTTCACTACTATGCTTAGGTTCTCATAATATCTGAATGTAAAATTTCATAGGCCCTTGATGAATCCCGCTCATTGAGAATTATTGTAATGTTATCTTGACTGAAAAATGCGTTTACCAATTCTACCCCATTTGCATGTAATACCTCAGCTACATAGGATACTACATCTGATTGATTTTGAGAGTTTGGTAATGAAATTCTAATTTTTGCAAGACCCGTACTGAACATTTCATCATTTTCTGGCACATTTCTAAAAATTTGTCTTATGTCTTCCAAATCTTCTGCCAAAAATCTAAAGGAATCAGACATTCTAAAAAAATCATAATTATTAGTAATCTTTGAGAATTTATCTAAAATTTCCATGGGATCCATTTCGTTTGATTCCTTTACTGAAAACTTGACATCCATTATCCCGTCAGTCAAAGTCAATCTTGCATTTTTTAAAATTGATTCCTCTTTGACTTCATCTTTAATTTCAAATGAATCAGCATATCTCTTAATGGCAACAACTACAGTATTGAGGTTAACAGGGTTTCCTAGAATTTTTTCAATGTCTGGTTGAATCTTAACTGCCAAAGCTGTATAGTTGATCAAATCCATCTTCATACAATCATAAATTGAACGATTTCTAGTAATGATCTCTCTAACAACTTCAGGTATGGACACATTTGTAGTCCTCATCAAGTTATTATATTATGTCAGTTATAATAGGATTATGTAAGAAATCATGAAAATATAGATAATCTTTATATAATGTCATATACATTACATATAGTAGATAAATATGACAAACTTCTTTGATAGTGAATTTGATAGAATCTTCAAAAAAATGTCAAGCTCTTTTTTCAATATAGATGACGTTTTTGAGGAATTCAAGGGAAATGGTTCTGAATCTGGTCCATATTATTACGGTTATACAATGACTGTTGGTCCTGATGGAAAACCTGTAGTAAATGAATATGGAAATGCCAAACCAGGCCTTGCTCCAACTTCTGATACACGAGAACCACTTGTTGACACAATTGTTGATGAAAAAGAAAAAGTAGTAAAACTCATAGCTGAGATGCCAGGGGTAGAAAAATCTGATGTCAAGATTGTTGTTGAAAACAAAATTGTTGATCTTTCAGCAGAACACAATGATAAAAAATATCATGTAAGAGTTCCTGTACAACATAAAGTTGATGAAAACTCTGCAAAGGCTTCCTACAAAAATGGAGTTTTAGAGATTGTCTTCAAATTAGTTGAAGAGGAAAAACCAACAGGTAAAACGGTGGAGGTTGAATAATCCTCTCAATAATTTTTGAGGTAATGATATGACGGAAATAATTTTAAAAGTTGAAGAAAGTCCACAACAACATGTTGGAAGAGGTAGAGCCATAGTTGATCCTAAAATTATTGAGGATCAAAAATGGAATACTGGGCAAATACTAGAACTAACGCACAATAAAAAAACACATGTAAAACTTTGGCCAGGTTCACCTGAAGAATATGGTTCAGGTATTATCAAAATAGATGGAATGACTAGACAAAATATTGGAGCTGGAATTGGTGATAAAATTTCACTAAGAACAGTTGAAGCTGTAAATGCTGAACAAATTATTTTGTCTCCTACTGAAAAGATTGCTGCAGAAGGATTGCAAGAATATATGATTTACAATTATCTTAATCATGTATTTACAACTGGAGATTCAGTATCTCTCAATACACAGATGGGTGGAAGAGTTCAGTTTTTTGTAACAAGTACAAAGCCATCAAAACCTGTGTTAGTAACTGAAAATACTGTATTCAAACTTGGAGCAATGACTAAAGCAGTTGATTCTTCTGTTCCAAGAATAACATATGACGAACTAGGAGGACTGAAAAAAGAAGTTCAAAAAATTCGTGAAATGGTAGAACTACCAATGAGACATCCAGAATTATTTGATAAAATAGGCGTGGAAGCACCAAAAGGCGTACTCTTGTATGGTCCTCCAGGTACTGGTAAGACATTATTGGCAAAGGCAGTAGCCGGAGAAACAAATGCTCACTTTATCTCCCTAAGTGGACCTGAAATAATGGGCAAACATTATGGAGAGAGTGAAGAACGAATTAGAGAAATCTTTACTCAAGCTGAAGAAAATGCTCCTAGCATAATTTTCATTGATGAGATTGATTCAATCGCTCCAAAGAGAGATGAAGTTTCTGGCGAACTAGAGAAAAGAATTGTTTCACAATTACTAACTCTAATGGATGGAATGAAATCTAGAGGTAAGGTTGTTGTAATTGCAGCTACTAACAGACCAGATTCAATTGATCCTGCACTTAGAAGACCAGGTAGATTTGATAGGGAAATTGAAATTGGAATTCCTGATGATGAAGGAAGATTCGATATACTATCAATTCATACGCGTGGAATGCCAATTGATGACAAAGTAGATTTAAAACAAATCTCAAAAACTACACATGGATTTGTAGGAGCTGATTTGGAAATATTATCTAAAGAAGCCGCAATGAAAGCTCTACGTAGAATTCTACCCGAGGTTGACTATGATGAAGAAAAAATTTCATCAGAGATACTTGAAAAGATCCAAATCACAAGTGATGACTTTCGAGATGCATTAAAAGAAGTCAGTCCTAGTGCACTTAGAGAAGTTCAAGTCCAAGTTCCAAATGTAAGTTGGGATGATGTTGGAGGTTTGGATGAACTAAAAGAAGAACTCAAGGAAGCCGTTGAATGGCCAATCAAATACAAGGATGCATATGATTATGTAGATGTAGAAGCACCAAAAGGAATTCTACTTCATGGCCCTCCTGGAACTGGTAAGACAATGATAGCAAAGGCTCTTGCAAAAATGACAGAGTCTAATTTTATCAGCATCAAAGGTCCTGAACTACTCTCGAAATGGGTAGGAGAATCTGAAAAAGGCGTCAGAGAAATATTCAGAAAAGCACGACAAGCTGCTCCATGTATTATTTTCTTAGATGAAGTTGATGCACTTGTTCCAAGAAGAGGAAGTGGAGGATCTGATTCACATGTTACAGAAAATGTAGTGTCTCAAATCCTTACTGAAATTGATGGACTAGAAGAACTAAACAATGTGTTGATAATTGGAGCAACAAACCGATTAGACATTGTTGATGAAGCACTACTAAGACCAGGCAGATTTGATAGAATCATCAAAGTTCCAAATCCTGATGAGAAAGGAAGACAGCATATCTTTGAGATTCATACAAAGAAAAAGCCACTTGACAGTGATGTAAAAATCTCAGAAATTGTAAAGTTGACTGATGATTTCAGCGGCGCTGAGATTGCAGCAGTCACAAACAGAGCAGCTATTACAGCTTTGAAGAGATATGTCTCTGGCAAGTCAAAGAACGTCAAGGAGATCAAGATTACACAACAAGATCTAATTGATGCTGTGGATAAGGTAAGGCCTCAAAAGAAAGAGGCACCTATACCTCAATCCATAAAATAGTCTAAATACTAAGAAAAATGACGAGAAATATGAAACTCTATCTTGACTTTGAGCCGTGCAAAGAATGCAATGAGATGATGACAGGATTGAGTAGCCCTGAAATGTTGTTTGCAGATGAAAAAACTAGAGCAGATGAGTCAGCAAAGTTTCTCAGACATCTTACGTATAATCATAATGAAGTAGTGCAAGCTGTAATGGAAGATCTTCCTAAACAGAAAAGAGATCAAGAACCTGATTTTTACAAATAATTCTTTGAAATCAATAATCATATTCATATACAAAACTGCTGTAACATTTTTGTGAAATTATAAAATGAAAACTAGTATAGTTTTTGGGATAGCTGCCCTACTTGCATTTGTTAGTTTTTCACAAACAACATTTGCAATTGAAGCAGAACAAGAACCAGGACCACCTCAAATTCCAGAACCTAGTCCTACACCAGAACCAATTAAAATACCAACTCCTGCACCTGCACCAGATCCCTTTCCAAAAGAGTCTGAATCAGAAAAAATAAAACGATTAACTGAAGAAAATGACAATCTAAAACAGCAAAACAAAAATCTGCAAAATCAGATATCATCTCTCAATAATGAAAAATCTAGATTACAAGAAGAAATATTAGAACTAAACAATTCCATACAAAGTCTCAAGGAAATTATTTTGGAGCAAATTAGAGTAACGATAGACCTAGTAAATCAACTTAAAGAAATAATATATGAAAAAGTATTTTCTCCTACAATACAATTGTAGGATGTTTTTGGAATAATCTACTCAACTAGCTTTAATGTTTTCTTAATCAAGACTACTCTGTTTCTAATTGTAACGTCACTTACTCCAGATTCTACTGCAAACTTTTTCTGACTAATTTTTTCCCCATTCATTATACATGAGATGTACAATGATGCAGCAGCTTGTGCTACAGGGTGTTTACCTGCAGTAATTTGTTCTTTTTCACAGAGGTCTAGTATTTTGAATGCGTCTCGCTTTGTCTTCTCTTTTATTTTCATGTTGTTTGAGATTTTTGAGATAAACGAGGATGTATCGTACTGATTAAGATTCAGTTCAAGCTTTTTGATTATGGTTCTCAGGTCTCGGGAGAGTATTCTTCTTTCAACATTTCCAGCCTCTGCAATATCATCTAGAGTTCTTGGGATGTTATTTTCTCTACATGCAGCGTATAATGAGGCTGCAATCAGTGAGGCCATTGTCCTTCCTCTGGTTAATTTTGCACTAACTGCTTTTCTGTAGATATAGGCTGCATTTTCTACAACATTGTCTGATATTCCTAACTTTGTTTTCATTCCATGAAGTAAAGTGAATGCCTTGCTTAAGCTGGCAGTTTTTCTTGATTTACTTCTTTGATCCCATGTTCGTAATCTATTGAATTCGTATTTTGTTTTGCTAGAAAGTGTTTTTCCAGTTGAATCTTTATTTGAACCAATTACGGTTGATAATCCTCTATCATTCATTGTTAATGATGTAGCAGGACCCGTTCTTGATAGTTTCATAAAGTTCTCCGAGCTGTAACCGCTGTTTTCATATGATGCGTCGGCCATATTTTGCAATAAGATAAGACCGCAACCCCCACAAACAATTTCTCCTCTTTCAGAATCTGTTATCGCAGGATAGGTTTTGCAAGTATCTAGTTGACACTTGACATCATAATCATTTGAATAATTTTCTACCACTATTGATTACTATGGGTGATTATAAAATAAAAATAATATGATTCAGGTAATTTTGTAATCAAAAGTAAACTTTACAAACAAAAATTTCCTAGAATCTTCTCAAAAACTAATTCTTAATTGAGATACAACACACATTGTAATAAATGTTAAAAATAAAAATAATTTTTCTCTAAGTTTATTTCTTAATTGATTCTAAAGAATGTCCACGATTGGTGATCATTTGAGTAACAGCCTCAATAGTATAATCAATTCCATGTTCTTCTTCAAAATGATTTCTAAGTTTTTCAATTAGACCCAAAGTTTTTTCTTCATCAAGAATGTATTCGCATTCAAAACCATAGTCTTCACATCTTAACTTTAATGTCATTCTGTCTGGAAAAAATATTGAACCTATAAAAACTGTGAATACATTTTTCTAAATCAAATATGTTTAGGCATAAATTGTGCCTAAAATCTATCCAAATAGCACTAATAATGTCAATTAATTCACTTGTGTAGATGAAAGGATTAGAGTTTGTTTTTCTTGCAGTTGGATCTGTACTTGGAGCATATCTAAGATTCAAAGTAATTGAATCTCCTTTACTTTTCAACACAATACCTGTCAATGTTTTGGCAGTCAATGTCCTTGGAGCATTTATTCTTGGTGCCTTTATTGTAATGTCTCAACAATGGCATCTTGATGGAAAATATTCTTTATTTGCAGCAATTGGATTTTGTGGTTCACTTACTACAATGTCTGGACTTGCACTTGAATCCAATAATCTTCTTGAACAAAGTCAGTACGGCACATTTGCAATAAACTTGATAGCTAACATTGGTCTTTCAATTGCAGCTTTAATTGGTGGAAAGTCATTAATGAGTGCAATAATTAACAATTAATTAGAAATGGTCTATTCATATCAAGTTGTAAAGTTCCAAACAATCTCATTTGTACAAGGAACCCATTGGTCTCAATCAGTAGGGGATAAAGGAATTCTTTACAAGTCACTTAAAGATCCATTTTCAAAACTTATCGTTCAATCTTCAAACGGTTCAAAAAAATTATACCATGTTCCAAAAGATAGGACTGTAGTTGTAACAAATGATACTGTACATTTCCTAGGGGAAATAGCTTAATTATTTAAAAAACTGATCAACTTGATCTCTATATTTTAAAGCAATCTTTCCAAATTCTGTAAAATCATCAGCAGTTGGATATTTCATTTTCAATGCGAATTGATTGATAAATATCGATAATGCGCTTCCAATAATTAGATTGTATACTCCATCTGCTACATTATTTGAGTATGGAAATGCTACTCTGATAAATGGAAGATATGTTTCAGTTTGAGAGATCATTAATTTGATATGTTTTTCTACAAATTCTTCAACGTCTGCAGGAATTGCCATGCCTATTCTAACATTTTATTTCTTATAAGTAGAACTTTAATTTTTAGGCATAAATTTTCATCCTACATTTTGTTCCATGTACTTTTCTTTACCCTTTCTACTTCTTGGGAGGCATCTGAGTTGTCTATTACAACAAGGACAAGCTAATCCCTCATATTCTACAAACACTTCACAATAGTTACATCTTTTTTGCCCAGCAGCATACCTACCAATGTCTGCTGGCTTGAGAGCTTTGTATTTTTTGCATTCTCCTATACAATAAGTCATGAAAATAGTTAGAAATTATTTACAAATAAAACGTTTGATTGCAGTGCACTCATATTTTCAAATTTTATAAAAATGAAATTGAATTTATACTGCTAATTTTACTTTTCATTATTGCTTGACTTGGACAAAAAAGTATTTGGAAATATTACAACTAAGGAAATTATAGGTGCTGATCCGCCTGCACTTCCTAATACCAAAGAGAATCTTGAAAAAGAACTGGTAACATTACTTGCAGAATTAGAATCAACACCAAAGCCAAATCTTGAAAAACTCTTAGAAGAGCAAAAAAACTCTGAAAACCATATCAACAGTCGACCTGGCGCAATGGCTTTAGCTCAGAATAAAATTCAGTTATTCAACGAATATAGTGAAAAATACGTTCAATCAATAACAAAAAAATTACAATCTTAGTTCAATTCTTTTTCAGATTTTTCATCTTTGTCTCTGATAAATCCCCCTTCAACAGCATCATCTAAAGAAATATCAGATATTTTTTCTACTTCAATTACATCCTCTGTTACATCATCATCAGGTTTCACAAATCCCCCTTCAACAGATTCTGGTGGAGGAATTTTCTTTGATTTTGCTAATCCTGCGGTTGTAATTATTACTGATGTTAAAATAATAAAGAATATCAATTGTGGATATGCTTCAGCATTAGGCAGTCCCATAGTAATTGGGTATGTTGCAAGTACAGCAGCAGCTAATCCTCTTGGGATCATAGAGTTTGTTACTGCTCTATCCAAAAGCGAGAATCTTTTTGTTAAAGTAATTTTTCCTACCAGTATTCTTCCATAGTAAACAGCTACAGTAATCAAAACTCCAAATATCAGATACTCTATTTGTCCAAAACTTGCCATTAATCCTACAAATACAAAGAAGAATGATCTTACCAAAAATATCAGTTGGTTATGTGTAGGATCATCAAGCTCAATTCTTGGAAGTTTGAATCTGAGAATTTTTGCTAGATGAACTTTGTTTCCAATCATCAAACCAAATACTAATGCAGTCAATGCTCCTGATTCTCCAAATGAATTTGCCAAGAAGAATAAAACAAACAAAACACCTAGTGTAAGCATATAGGCGTGCTGAGCATTTCCAAGCTTTGTTGAAACATACATCCAAGGAATTCCAACTCCAAATCCAAGTACTAAACCAACAACAATTGCACGTCCTATGGTTTCTTGTAAAGTTTGAAGATCAAAATGACCTGCTAGTACCGCTTCAAATAATATGAATGCAATAATTGTAGCTAAAATATCAGTTAATGCAGATTCAAAACTTAGCATTGATTTAGTTTCTTCTGAAATTTTGACATTTCTAACTAGACCAAATACAATTGCTGAACTGCTTCCACCCACGATGGATCCTAAGAGAATACTTTCTAACCATAACCAACCTAAAGCAAAGTGAGCTGCAAGAGTAATCATTACAACTGATAAAATAAAACCTAGAACTGCAAGTGTCACTGAAAAATGTGCAGTTTTGATTACATGTTTGATATCTAGATTTAATCCACCATCAAACATGATGATAATTAATGCAAGAGCTGCAAAATATGGAACAACTTGAATTACAGCTTCTGGCTGAATTAATCCAAATACTGGCCCAATAATTACACCTAGAATCATTAAAAATGCTACATCGGGAATACCTGTTTTTTTAAAGAATGCTTCTCCTGCCACTCCTAGAAAAATAACTACACCTGCAGCAAGTAATATGACATGGGCTTCAGCAATTGGTCCATTACCATCCGATAGTGTTCCAATAGAAGTTTGTAATTCAATTAATTTATCAGATATTATTTTTATGCCTAATTTGGGCAACTCGATTAAATCGGTTTGTCCACTAAACAAATTCAAAATTGATAAAATTACTGGATTCATTAATAACTAAATCTAAATTGATCTGGATAAAAATTAAACTCGATTAATCTACATTCGTTAGCTCTTTACTGATTTTTAAATAACGTAATTCAGAGTGAATATTATGAGTGCCACAAATCAATTACGTGCTGATCACGATCAAGTTAGAAGACTAGAAAAAATAGTATCAAAATGTGCTTCTGAATTATACAAAGGAACCAAAATCCCATTTTCAGATCTAACAAAAATTACTATAGTTATTTCAGAATTTGTTGATACTATTCATCATTCAAGAGAAGAAGATTCGTATTTTCCATGCGTTGCAAGCTATGATTCTTTAAAAGAAGAAATTCGAAAATTTATGATAGAACATGAATTTGGAAGAAATATTGCCAGACAAATATCACACCATCTAAAAAGATGGAAAAATGGTGAGGATGCACAAGAACCAGTATCAAGATATCTTAGAACATATGCTATTTTTCTTAATGATCATCTTAACAAAGAAAACAAATTTTTTGATACCGCAGAGGCTGAAGTTTTATCAAAAGAAGAAGAAATTGAAATGTATGAACAATATCGATCAGTTTTTGCAATTGTGAAAAAAGTTGAGGAACTAATTGCAGATATTGATTATTTAGAAAATCAACCCTGGGCAAAAAATTAACGTAAGCTCTTTATGGGTTATTTAGAAAATTTATTCATGAAACCTTTCATTCTTTGGATGACTGGTCTTCCTTGTTCAGGAAAGACTACGATTGTAAAAGATTTGCAAAAAGATATTCCAAATTTGGCAATGCTTGACGGTGATGAACTAAGAGAATGGTTCTCTCCAAAAGACTTTTCAAAAGCAGGACGTGATGAGCATAACAAAAAAGTTGCTCATTTAGCTAAGCTTTTGTTAAAACATGGTGTTCCAAGTGCAGTATCTCTTGTATCTCCATATCTTGAGAACAGAGAAAATGCTAGAGAAATTATTGATGCAGGTGATCAGTTTGCAGAATGTTATGTAAAATGTTCACTAGAAAAATGTGAAGAAAGAGATGTCAAAGGTATGTATGCCAAGGCTAGAAAAGGAGAAATCAAAGGATTTACCGGAATTGATGATCCTTATGAAGCTCCAGAAAAAGCAGATTTGGTAGTTGATACAGAACATGATTCACTTTCTGACAGCGCACAAAAAGTAAAGGACTTCCTTAAAGGAAGAAACCTACTATAATTTTTTAAATTCTTCAATTATTTTATTGTGAACTAAACCATTTGTAACAAGAATTCCGTTTTGATGATACACATCTTTGTTGTTGTAAGTAAGATCATTTCCTAACATGTCTGTCATTTTACCTCCAGCTTCTGAAATGATACAATAAGAGGCAGCTGAATCCCACTCTTTCATTTTGTTTGTTGTTGTAATGTATGCTTCAGCTTCACCAGAACTAATCTTTCCGACTTTCAATGAACTTCCAATACTTGTGAAATCTTCAATTCCTAATTTTTTGATGAATGATTTTTCTTTCTCAGATAAATGATGTCTAGAACCTACGGTTCTACATTTTGGGACTTCTGAAATCTTTGTTACTGAAATTTTTTCCCATTTTTCATTTGAAAATCTAAATGCTCCACTATCTTTTTGTGCAACAAACAATGTATTCTCTGTAGGCCATCCAATTACTCCAAGAATTGGTTTTTTATTTTTAATTAAGGAAATCATAACTGTAAACTCACCTGTCTTGTCAATGAAATCGGAGGTTCCATCAAGAGGATCTATTATCCAAATTGTCTCTTGTGATAACCTACCTAGATTATCCTTATCTTCTTCAGATAATATCCAATGTTTTGTTTGGGATAAAATATCTTTAATGACATCATTGCTTTTCAAATCAGCATCTGTAATTGGAGAATCGTCACTTTTTGTAGATGTTTTGTAATCTTTTTGATAAATTTCTAAAATTGCATTACCTGCATCAATTGCAGCCTTGATGGCAATATCTAATTCGGGAATCTTGTTAGAAATGGGAATATCTTGCAATTAAAAATACCTAGGTTGTGAGTTCTGGTTTTAGAGTCCAGACTACTCCGAGAACAATGAATGGAATTGACATTACTCCAATAATGGCAAGAATAGTGTTGAATTGTACCGTTGATACTTCTGGATTATTAACTATCCATGGTAAAGGCAGTGTAATTACTACCCAAATAATTCCTAAAAGTATGATCAATTTTGCTTTTGCTTTTTTATCTTTCAATATGTTTTCTCCTTAGGTGTTGTATTAAATCCCTGTGAATTCATTTAATTGATTCTCCTCCATCTACAGTCAATATTGCACCTGTTGTCCATGATGCATCATCTGAGGCAAAATACAAAACTGCTTTTCCAATTTCATCTGGTTGTCCAATTCTACCGATAGGATGTTCACTATTCATGAATTCCTTGTCTTTTTCAGTCTTCAAAAATGGTTTTGTCATATCTGTGTCTACAACTCCTGGACAAATACAATTTACTCTGATCTTGTCTTTAGAATATTCTAATGCCCAACATTTTGTTAATAAAATCAATGCAGCTTTTGATGCAGAATACGCATCTGCATTAAATCCTTGATATGCCTTTATTCCAGCATCTGATGAAATGTTAATTATTGAACCAGATGTTTTCTGTAAATGAGGAATTGCTTCCTTGGTAAATCTATACTGTCCTGTGAGATTTACATCTAATACCTCATTCCATTCATCCTCATCAATTTCATGTAATTGTTTTATCTTAGGAAAGATTCCAGCATTATTTACAAGAATATCTAATTTGCCAAATTTTTCAATTATTTTATTTACAACATTTTTTACATCTTTTGAATTTCTAATATTAGCTGCAATTCCTATTGCGTTAGGAATCTCTTTTACCGCATTTTCCAATCGGTCTTTATCTTTTGCAGTAATTGCTACAGTGGCACCATTTTCTGATAGAATTTTTGCAGTTGCTAATCCAATTCCACGACTTCCACCAGTTACTAGAGCAATCTTACCAGTTAATCTCAACAACATCCAAACTAAAATTCGTAATTTATAGATCCATTAATTAAAAATAGTCATGAATATTTATATAAAAATTAATAATTTATTATAGAATTTTATATTAAATTTTAAATACTTAAAGTTCCTATTATAATTAATGTCGAAAGATATAATTCCTATCGACTAAATCAGCGTAGCCCCGCAGAACGAAAAAAGGGTTCAGTTGTTTAACAACTGACAACGAGAGGAAATCTCTCATTGTTCTGTAACTAAGGGGTATACGCCTTTTTAATTTTCTAAGATATCTACAGATACAGAACCAATAGTTTCTCCGTTTGGATTAATTGTAATTGAAACTTTTTGCATTTCTGAATTAATAATATTTTTCTGTCCATCATAATTCCATGTAAAATATTCAGAGATTCCAGTTTGATGTTGTGTCCCTATCAACTGAAAGTCTTCAGAATAAGAAAATGTATCTCCATTTAATGTGATTGATAAAATTTTTGGACTACTGCCATTTGGAACAAATCTGAAATAATATTCCCCTTTCTCAAGAATAAATTCCTCAGTATATACGCCATTAACGTAAAGATTAGGATCAGCAAGGGTTACATGAAATAAAGTATTTTTTTTATCATTTGTTTCATTTGATGGAGAACCTACTACAATAATTGCTAATATAACTAATATCGGAATTATGATGATTTTTTTATTCAATAAAATATGCATTAAATTGTATTATAAAAATAAATTCTATCAATACGCTTAATTTTAGAATCACCATACATTTTTTGTAAATGGATTTTAAATGTAAAAAATGTGGTTCTATGTCTAATATTGAAACAGATAGATCATTAATATGTGAAAATTGTAAAATTCAATTAGACTTACTTGATCAACAACTAAAAGTTAATGAAGAAAGAATCAATAAACTTGAAGAGCATAAGAAATACGAATTAGAAAATCCTAAATCAGAAAATCAAGAAACTCATTTAGAAACTATAAAACGATTAGAACATAATTTACAGTTAGAGTATAAAAATCGTGATGGAATCATAAAAACAATGAATTCTAAATATACGTTCTAAATTCCTTTACTGGAATTCAAATTCTACATTTTGATTAGAAAATCCCTTTCATATTTTTTAGCTCATATGACATTTAATTTGCTCAGAAAAAATTCAAAATACTCAATTTTAGCTAGTAATTTTTTATTAACTGTGAACCATTCTTTACACTGGAAATTAAGTACATATTCTAAAATCTAACTCATGCCTGGATTATCCGATAAATGGTCAAAGCAACAAAAACCTGGAATTGGTGAAAAAATCAATGATACTATCAAGCCTAAAGGTGCTTTAAAACCAAGAGTTCAGGAAGGAATTAAAAAATTACAAATTCAAATTAAAAAATTAGATACTATGTTATCCAGTTTACAAGAGCGTGATGCAAAATTATTCCAACGAATAGTAGATGCAACACAAAAACATGATACTCAAACAACCAAAGTTCTTGGAAATGAATTAGCTGAAGTAAGAAAAGTATCAAAAATTTTGAGTGGTGCTAGAATAGCATTAGAACAAATAGAATTACGATTAACTACATGCAGTGATCTTGGAGATACTGTAGTAGCCATAATGCCAACAATGGGATTGATGAAGAATCTAAAATCTTCTCTTGGAAAAATTATGCCTGGTGCTGAGCAAGAAATTGGTCAAATGGCAGAAATGCTTGGTGGCTTTATGACAGAAAGTTTCTCAGGAGATGCAGCATTTGGAATGGATGCAACAACCAGTGCAGAATCTGAAAGTATCTTAAAAGAAGCTGCTGCTGTTGCTGAAAGTTCAGCAGGACAAATGTTCCCTTCAGTTCCAACAGATATTCAAGAAGCATCTACTAGCAAATATCTTTAATTTTTAAAATTTATTCATTAAATGCATCTCTAGAATCTTTAATTTTTTTGACTCTATTTCCTTCTTCATCAATTACTCTGTCAACACCAGAAAGTCTGTCTCTTAATGTATTGATGATAGAACCTACTTCATCTGCCTCATTTTCGACTTTTTGTCTCTTACTGGCAAGTTCTGAAATACCTCTGTTTTCTTCCTCAATGTATTCACTAACCTTCTGAAGCTTTTCTTTCAAATTTTTAATATCAACTGATTCTTCTTCAATATCTTTTTCAAGTAAAGTTCTCTTATCTTTTAGATTTTTAATCATTAAACCAACGTAATCTATTGCTTCTTCTAATTTTGCCCGTTTACCCATTAATTCCCCAATTCCAATTTGACTGGTTGATTCTATTGTGGAATTGGATTCTTCAGTATTATTATTGTCAGTTCTTTCTTCTACCATTTCTCCACCCTCTTCATTTTTGAATTTATCAAACATTTTATGATTTACTTTTCAAAATGGGAATAAAAAGTTACACTGCATCTCAAAGCTGACCTTGTGAATGATTTTTAGTCAATTAAAGAAAAAAATGGTGATATTTCACCGGATTGATTTTCTATATTCTTGGTTGGAATCAATTGAATTGATGATCAATTCTCCTATTTCTAGTAATTTGAGATTTTGGGCAGTTTCGGGATTTTTAATCACGGAATTCATCAATGAAACTGCTATCACATTTTCCTCATCTGATTCTGTAATTTTTCCAGAAAATACTACTTGAAAGATTACTTGCTCATCCAAGATATCCTCATCTATTGAAATTTTCCATAGATTTTCTCCCAACTTTGAAGCTTTTCCATCAAATAGGACTATTCCTGCATTGTATGACTTGTAATTCACATAAGCCCAAGACATTTGACCATCAATTGATAGAGTTCTTTGCAAATCTGTCTCAGATAGTCCATCAGGCAAGGCATATTGATTGATTTTTAGTTTTCCATCAACTACTTTTTCTGTTAGAATTGCTCTAAGTTCACCAGCGTTACTATCACTTTGACCAAATGCATAGGTGACTGATAGAGGTGAGGCAGCAAGCATCAAGAGGATAATTACTGCTTCAAAATTTCGAATTTGGTATTTTACCATGAAAAGATACTATCGAAATGATAGATTAGGAACGGCAAGGAATCATCCTGTTCTTTATATACTAAATTTCATTAAAATTACTTGAAAATGAGATAAATTCACTATTTTTATCTAAAAAATTTTAAAAAAGAATTTTTTTAGAAAAATAGGGATATTTAAAAATATTTTTAGGCATGATATTTTTTACATTTTCATTCATATATTCAAAATCATTGAAAATTGAGCAATTTTCCTGATGAAACTAGTGTTCCGCTTTGCGTTCCGCTGTGAAGTTTCAGAATGTTCCTCATAAACTACATTATTCTATACTAGAGCATGTCAAAACAACAATACAGGTCCGAAATGGGCATTATGGGTGATATCTTAGACGTGACCGCTGATGGCGGTCGTGGTGGAGTCATTGTATCTGCAATCTCTCGCAAAGCCAACCTATCTCACTATGCAGTACTAGACAAATGTGAGAAACTGGTAGAAGCAGGCTTAGTCGAATCCGTCAAAAACGACAGAAATAGAGTCTTTTTGATAACTGAAAAAGGACTTCAGTTTTTCCAGGAATTCAAGAGATTTCAGGGACTAGTCGAAAGCATGAATCTAAGGTATTGAGCATATGTATCCAGAAATCGTACCAATCCATAGGAAAGAGTCTCTTCGGGAAGATGGAATGCTTTTTGTAAGGACTGAGGGTATCCTCGAAACAATGGTTAAGGCACCTTTGATAATTGCTGGCTTAATGGTTGTTGCACTAACGATGCCAATTCAGACCTCATTCGGTTCTACTCGTATGCTTGATCTAACCCTTTATTCAGATGGCTCAGCACATATTTCATCTCAGCTAGAAGTAGATCCTCTAGATCCTGATTATGAAGTGAGTCTGTTTGGTTCATCGATTGATAATTTTGTGGTTGTAGGTGAAAATGGATTTTTGCTATCTAGTGAAATTATTGATGATAAAGCAATAATTGACACTTTTGGTTCTTCTTCTATTTCAATTAATTATGATATTCACGATTTAATTTCTAAAGAAGGGAGAGTTTGGACTTTTACTTTAGATTCTCCAACTGATTACTCGTTACTGATGCCACGAAATTCAATTATTGTCGGAATGGATGCATTACCATCAAACATGGTTTTGATAAATGATCAAACAAAATTAGATTTGAATTCAGGTTTGTCTGAAATCAATTATATTTTTGGAAGTACACAACCACCAACTACACAACCACCAACTACACAACCACCAACTACACAACCACCAACTACACAACCACCAACTACACAACCACCAACTACAATGCCTGAACAACCAAGTGATGATGTAAGTACAATTGCACTAGTTGTTTTTCCTGTTGTAGCAGTTATTGCTGGAGCAGCTATTATGATAAAAAGAAAGCAAACAAAATCTTCCTTAGTAGAACAATCTGAAGTTATTTCTGAATTACAAATTAAAACTGATACAACTGACGCTGAAAATATCTTGAATTTAAGACCTGATATGCGTGAAGATGATAAAGAAATTATTAAATTTATTTCTGCAAATGGAGGGGAAGCTTTAGAAAGTGATTTAAGAAAAAAATTCTTACAACCTAGAACTACAATGTGGAGAGCAGTAAAACGATTAGAAAGACAAGGAGTAATTGAAATTGCCAAAAAAGACTTGCAAAATCTAGTCAAATTAAAGAAAGATTTGGAGGAAGAGGAATGAACTCTGTAATATCTTTTGCTTTGTTAATTTTAGTTGCAAGTATGGCTTTTGGCGGTATAACCACCAGTGCATATGCTGCAGATGATCCTGCAATTCTAAAAATTGTAAAACGTACACAAGAACAAATCAGTAATCAAATTTCAGATGATTCTTCTGATAAAATTAAGAAATTATTTGAAGAAGGAACACAACAAGTTGAATCTCTAGAAAAATCATTAGCAAATGATGATACAAGTGCTGCAAATGAGCATTTCCTTTCAGCTATGAAAATTTTCAAAGAAATTTCTAGACATCTAACAACTTCAGCATCTAATGTTACATCTCAAGATGAAGTTTCATCTGTAAAAGATACTGTACAAAACCCATCTAATGATCTTCAAAGATTACAATCTTACGTAGATAATCTAAAAACTATTGCAAAAAAACATGATGCTTCAATTAATTTTTCTGAATTAGATGAATTATTTTCAAAAGCCAGACAACAAATTAGTGATCATCAATTTGCTCAAGCATTAGACACAATTCATGAAATCAAAGAAACGATTGTAGATGTCAACAAAGAACTACGTGAAAAGGCATCAGAACAAGAGTCACAACGGGCTAAAGCGTATGTCCAAAAATATTTGGAACAACTTGATAGATTAATAGAAAATGCCAAAAATCAAGGCGTTTCTGATGAAATTATTGAAAAATTAGAATTTGCTAAGGATAGTCTATCTTCAATGGATGATCCACGTCAAATTATTGATGAAATAAGAAAAATTATGTCTTTAAAAGATCAGTTTGAATTAACAAAAAATGATAGACTTGAGTCCAGAATATTACAAGTAGAAAAAACTCTTTCTAGACTTTCTCAAATTGATGGAGTAGATGAGGGAGATTTGTTAGATGCAAGAGATACTCTTGAAAATATTAAACAAAATTTGAATGATGGTGAATTTGAAACTGCTAATGAACAATTAAGAGATCTAGCAAAACAATTGACAGAAATTAAAAATTCATCGTAATAAATTATCATAAAATTCATATACATTTTCTAAGCAGCATTTAGCATGGCCTCTAAAGCAATCATAGTTGGAGTAGGAATTCCAATGATTATTGTTGGTGCTTTGATGGCATGGTTATGGGCTCCAATTGAAGGAGATTTCCAAAATCAAGTAGAACTCATAGGAAGTACAATTGGAATCTTGGGAGTAATTTTCTTTATTTCGGGTTTATTTTATACAAAAGAACCAGTAATGCATTAGAAACTCACTGAATAAATAATGAAAAAAATTACAATTATTACTTGAAAGTTAGATTATTTGAAATATTTACTTCAGTTGAAGGTGAGGGAATTCTTTATGGAACTAAAACTCTCTTTGTGAGATTGGCAGGATGTCCCTTTACTTGTTTTTATTGTGATACAAAAGAATCGCTTCCTCTTACTTCTGGAACGGAATATTCTATTGAAGATGCAAACCATCTAATTGATTCTAACTTAAAGAACCAAACTTACAAAGTAAATTTTACAGGCGGTGATCCTCTAATCCAACATGAGGCAGTTGCATTGCTTGCAAAACATATTCAAAATAAAAAAATTCCGACATATCTAGAATCATCTTGTTTTGATATTGATAGATTTAATCATGTATTACCATTTATTGATATTGTTAAAATTGAATTTAAAACCAAAGATTCTGATTTTGTTGATTCAAAACATTATGAAAAATTAATTAGCCATACAATGAAATGTCTCCAATCATCTGTTAAATCAAAGAAAACAACCTACATCAAAATTGTAGTTAGTTCAAAAACTCAGCCAAATGAATTTGCAAAATTAGTGCAAGAAATATTTGATAAAATATCTAAAGATGATATTGACGGTTTTATTATTCAGCCTACATATGGAATTTCTGAGCCTTCACTAGAACTTTTATTGGAATTATATGATTTGGTATTTCCTCATTACATTGATGTAAAGGTAGTTCCTCAATTACACAAATTCATTGGTGCTCCATAATATTAGCACCTGCCTAAAAATCAGATTAGGTTCAAATACTAGAAAAATTCTGTTTGAATATCAATGGATCAAGAACGTGTAAAAAAACTTGTTAGAGAATTAATTATTGAAGTTGGAGAAGATCCTACACGTGAAGGATTACGTGAAACTCCTGAAAGAATTGCAAATATGTACAAAGAAATCTTTGGTGGATATGATTCAGATTCAGAATTATCTGTTCAATTTTCAGAAGATTCTGATGTGGTAATTGCACGAAATATTCAATTTTACTCAATGTGCGAACACCACATGTTACCGTTTTATGGAAAAATCCACATTGCATATTCTCCAAATGGTAGAGTATTTGGAATTTCAAAACTTGTTAGATTGGTGGAAAAATATTCAAAAAGACTTCAAATTCAGGAACGACTTACAAAAAATATTGCTGATGAACTACATTCTCAAGGAGTAAAGGGAGTAGTAGTTTTAGCAGATGCTGAACATCTTTGTATGAAGATGCGTGGCGTAAAAAATGACGCAACACTTTCGTCCTCTGCATTTAGAGGAATTTATGAAAATAAAGAAGAAAAAGCAGGCATAATGTCACTACTTCGAAACCGTGCCTCAGATCTCTCCTTTTAGAGAATACTGAAAAATTAAATAATCAATATTTTTGATCAAAAACATGGGAGCAAATCCATACATTCACATTCCAAAAGAATCATGGCCAAATTGGACATGGTATGCAATTGAATGTATTATTGTAATTGCAATCTCAATGTTAACTTCAAGTAAAATTACTGATTCAATTGAAGGATTAACCCCAGAAGTACAAAATTACATGTTTATGGGAATTGTTGGCGCATTCTTTTTAATTTGGTATATTGGAATTAGAGGTTTAATTCTAAAAAAGAAAATTCTTAGAAATAGCTATTAGAATCATTTAAGATATTTTGTTTTATCTGTAATTCCAGCTTTTTCAAATGCAATCTTTCTATTATTACAAGATTCACAAACTCCACAATGATATTTTTTATTTGAATAACAACTCCATGTCTTGAAAATAGAACTTCCTAAAACTTTCATTCCTGATTTTAGTAAATCACTTTTTGATAATCCCATTCTATATGGCGACCAAATTTCAATATTTTTTCGTAGCTTTGATTTTATTCCATCAATTTCGCCTTGATTAAATGCGCTTTCCAGCTTTTTTGCAAATTCTGGTCTACAGTCTGGATAGTGTTTATCTCCAGTATGAGCACCATATACTACCAGAGATGCATTTAGTGTAAAAGCCCAGGCTGAAGCAATTGATAGAAATACTGCATTTCTGATTGGTACTACAATCGAATACTCAAATTTACTAGGGATTTTTCTTTTAGAACTCGTTAAAACATTAGAATTTCCATACAAGTCTTTCATAAAACCAATATCGATTATTTTGTGTTGTTTTAACCCCAATTTTTTTGCAAAAGATTTAGCTGCAGCAATTTCACTATTAGCTTTTTGTCCATAAGAAAATGTAATACCATACAATTCATATTTTGATTTTAAATATGAAACGGCACAAACAGAATCAACTCCTCCACTAAATACAATAACTGCTTTCTTCATAATTTATTCAACTATTTTCTTTTATCTGCAGCACCTTTACTTGGTTTACAAATCACAGTTTGACATTTTGTATTTGCAGAGGTAAATCCTTTAGTCATGGATAAACTAATTTTTTTCAAATCTGCTGAACTTTTTGAAAATGCAATTACTGAAGGTCCTGCACCGCTAATAGTGACACCTAGGGCACCAGCTTTGATGGCATTTTCTTTTACTTTGATGAATCCTGGGATCATATGTTGTCTTGCAGGTTCGACTATTACATCCTTAATCGAATTCCCAATAATTTCTGAATCTTTTTTCATAAATCCTACAACAATTGCAGCAGCATTTGATAAATTCAAAATACTGTCAGATAATTTGATTTTTTTTGGGATAACTCCTCTTGATACCTTTGTTTTTTTCTTTGGGACATTAATTGTTGGAACAGCTACACACATCCTCAAATTTGATGGAGGATCAATTCTGATTACATCTAAAGGATTTGTTCTTACAATTACAAATCCACCTAAAACAGAAGCTGCAACATTATCATAATGAACTGTACCCGCACTTGCTTTTTCTCCAGATCCTGCAAATTCTACCAAAGAATTCCCATCTAGTTTTAATCCAAATAATTTATCAAATGCAACTGCTGTTGCTGCAGCTGATGCAGCACTACTTCCCATCCCATATCCTGCAGGAATTCCTTTCTTTATTTTAATTTCAATACCACCTTTAATTTTGAACTTTTTCATCATATTTTTTACTACTAATCCTGCAGTATTTTTTTCAGGATTTGTAGGGATATTATCATCTGTAATTATTTTAATTCCATTTTTTATTTTTGTTAATGTGACTGTGTCATAAAATGCGTCAAGAGCTAATCCAAATACGTCAAACCCTGGACCTAAATTTGCAGTTGATGAAGGTGCTTTGACTGTAACTTTTGATACCAACTAACCTTCTACCTCCTCGCCCAAATTAAGAATTCTGCTTAGCGCACCTTCAAGATTTCCAAACCCCTCTCCTGTAAGGTTAGATATTGGAATTAATCCTTGGGCAAATCCTCCTAAATTCAACCCTCGTAAAATATTTGTAGTTAGTGTATATGTGTCACCATCGGTCTCATTTCCAATTGCATTTTCTAATGTTTTCAAATTTGTAGACCACTGTAAAATATTTCTTAATTTATCTCCAATGAGATCTGTTTTGGTTAGAACATTAATTGTTGGTAAATTCAAACGTAATCTAATTGATGTTGCAAGTAATGCAATTGAAACAAAATTTACTGGTGAAGTAATTAGAGATCCATCAAAAAGAAAAATATTTGTTTTTTCTTCAGTTGAAATATTATCTACTATAAATCGTCCACTAGAACGATATGCAAATAATTCAATTTGACCGGGTGTATCTACAATTAGGTAATCTGGATTTACTTTATTTACATCATTTTGGATTTCATCAATTTTTGATGCAATCAAATCATTTGCCATAACCATAGCACCATTTGGACCAAGTTCATACTGTTGCATAATTGATACATAATCAACGTAGTCTCTAACATCAATATCACAAGTGTATGGCATATTATCTACACCTGGATCCAAATTCAAAATTGCAGCAAATGCTCCATTTCTTGCATAATAATCCAGTAACTTTGATGTGAGCAAAGATTTCCCAGAACCTGCAGTTCCTGAAACAAAAATTGTTTTCAATCCGTCTAATTTTCTTATTTGGTTATATTTCAAACTAGCTTGGTTTTGATATTATTATGATTAAAAATACCAAATTGGTATTCAAAAAGATGAAATAATTCCACCTGATCTATATCTGATTGAATTTTATCTTATTTGTGAATCAAACTACTTTTGAAAAGGAAGCTCATCTCAAAGATTTAGTAGTAAAATTACTCAAAGATAGGAATCTTTCAGACTATGATATGCTAGATTCATTATTTGATGAGATTAAACAAGAACTTCATAATAATCCCAAAATCTCTGATTCAGTATAATTTCTATGCCTAGTTCTAGGCGACAATTTTCCCTGACTGGTAATGTACTCAACTTTCATATTTGATTCCTCAAAAAAACCATCAAATGAACTGGAGAATAATTGCTATTCCTATTACCTTAATTCCCATTTTCATAATCGCCATTCAATTTGATATTCAAATAGAAGATGTTCTTGCAATTGGAATATTTCCATTTATTGGTGCAATTGTTGCCATGATGATAAAATTAGTATTACAGGGAATCAAATTTGCATACATTACAAGAAAATATCTTGGAGATTTTGATTCATTTTTAAAATTAGTTGGTGTTAGAGTTGGTAGTGAATTTATTAAATTTACAACTCCAATGTTTATTGGAGCAGAATTTGTTGTAATTTATTATTTGCATAAAAAAGGAGCAAAGCCTGCAAAATCTGCATGGATTGCAATTATGGATATTGTAACTGAAGTATTTGCAGCAGGGCTGTTATCAATAATGGCAGGAATAATTGCATTGTTAAGTGGTGCATATGTGGTTGCTGCAGTAATTTTAGCTACTAGTGTTATAATTACATCTTTGTGGATGGTAATGTTTTTCCTTTCATCTAAACATACATTCCAAGTTCCCAAAGTTTTAGAAAATCTTGCAAAGAGATTTGCAAAAGAAAAGGGTACTAAAGCAATTGAGAAAACAAATATCTGGATGGAAGAAGTATGTACAATGAGTAGAGAAAACCTAAAAACTTCTGAGTCTAAGAAAATCTTTACAATTTCATTTTTGTTTTCTTTAGCTTCATGGTCATTTTATGGAATTTCATTTATGATTATTGCAATGGGAACAGGATTTGTTATCAATGCATTTGATTCTATTATGGCAGTAATGGGTGCAAATGCAATTGGGAATCTACCGATTACTATAGGAGGTTCTGGTTTAGCAGAATTTGGAATTATAGCTTATATTAATAATTTAGATCCCTTTGCATTTGAAATTTCAGAAGGAGTAGTAGCCTGGGATGCAGTAATTGGATGGAGAATTGCAACATATTATGTTCCAATTGTAATTACATGGCTACTTTTGGTAAAATTAGCCTTGAGTAAAATACCAAAATCACAGTCTTCATAGAAACCACTATCTTAAAGCAGAACACTTTATGAAGTTCTTAGGAAAAATTAGAATGGTGAGTTCAGTTAAGAGTATTGTAAAGTTGTTGAGTGTTTGTTTTGGAACTGGAATAGTTTTTGCAAGTATGATTTTGATTCCTTCTTCTTTTGGAAGTGGTCCTTTTCTATATACTTGTCCAACAAATGAGATTCCTCTATATGATCTGGAATATTCATTTGATTTGAAAAGATCTTCAGTTCCTACTGGAGAAATGGGAGCATTGGTGTGGGATGTTTGTTTGAATAAAGATAAACAGAGTTTGTCATTTTCGATACTTGCTGGTCACTATCAACATGGGAAAATGACTATAAACATTCCTAGAGATAATTTGGATCCACAAAATTCATCATGTGAAGATGATATTTTTCAAATTGATAGATCTGGCAAACACACAGAGTATGAAGAAACAAAAACAGATGATTTTCGTGAGATAACATTTTCAATAATCTCAGGGGATAACAGAATCATTATTTTTGCTGAAAATCCTGAATATTCAAAACAATGCATGGAGAGTATGATAAAAAAAGAAACAAAATTCCTAAAGGAACTAAATGAACAAACAAGTTTTTCTCCCTTTAAACAAGTAAAAAATGGCGTTTCTCCTTTTGATATTGTATGTAAAGATGATTTAATTTTAATTCATTCATTTGATTATGAGTCAGTTGAAAATATTCCTTATTGTGTAAAACTAGAAACTACAAAAAAACTAGATGAACGAGGTTGGATAAAGTATAATCCTTCACTTAGTCTTCCAGGACGATATGATGTTCATGTTGCCAGTACACGAGTAACAGATGTTTCAGGAAATTCAATACCATATGCAAACTTAAACCAAGAGATCCTAATCATAGCTGATTTGGCATATGGTAAATACAAAGATCAACCTCTTGTCTATGTTGTAGAAATTAACAATCCAGATGGCACTGTAGAAACACATCAAATTAAAGATATTCTAAAAAGAGGTCAATCATTTTCTCCATCAATAGCATGGATACCAAACCAAATTGGCATTTATCAAATTGAATTATTTTTTCTTGAAAGCACAGATCCTTTGATTACAATTGGTTCTCCTTCTTTTCATACAATTGAAGTAAAAAGAGAATAAAGTAATGAAATTATTTAATTTGAGCCTGAATTTAGTGTTTATACGGTAAAAAACTACTATAGAAACCACTTTATCTTTAATTGATTTTTTTGATTTGTGGATTTTAAAAATAAAGTTGTTCTAATCACTGGTGCATCATCAGGAATTGGTAAAGATACTGCAATAGAATTTGCAAAGAAAGGTGCAAATATTGTTCTAGTTTCAAGAACAAAAGAGAAACTTGAACAAGTTTCAAATGAATTAAAACAATTCAATGTAACTGTTTTAGTTTGTCAATGTGATGTATCCAAAAAAGTTCAAGTAAAAGAAATGTCAAAAATAGTCTTAGAAAAATTTGATTCAGTTGATATTTTAATAAATAATGCTGGTTTTGCAATTTATGGTTCTGTAACTGATCTTAGTATTGATGATATTGAATCACAGATGGAGACAAATTATTTTGGAATGATTTACTGCATCAAAAATTTCCTTCCATCAATGTTGGATAAAAAATCAGGACATATTGTCAATGTGGCATCAGTAGCTGCTAGTTTTGGTTTACCTGGAATTGCATCTTATTGTGCTTCAAAATTTGCAATGTTGGGTTTTTCAGAAGGTCTTAAACATGAATTAAAAAATTCTGGAGTTGGAATTACCGTTGTTAGTCCTATTATGGTTAGAACTAATTTCTTTGATCATCCATCATTTGAAAAAATGCCAAAATTTTCTCCAACTTCACTTAGTTCTAAAACTGTGGCAAAAACAATTCTAAAAGCAGCAAATTCCCATAGATTGGAAATTATAGTACCATCTGTAGTACGAGGTGCAGTATGGATCAAAAACACATTCCCCTATCTTATCAATCCAATTTTAGGAAAGGCTTTCAAAAAACAATTAGATTCTATGAAAAAAGATTAAGTTTATTCTTCTAGATCTTCTTCTGCAGATTCATTTGAGCCTACTTCTAAGAGTTCTAGTGATTTTAATTCAAATTGATAAATTGCTTTCATTTCTATCTCTTTTTCTTTTTCTAGGAATTCTGACACTTTTTTGCTTAGTGGGGCTTTGTGCTGATCAAAAATAAATTCGTATACTTCACCTTTTAGTAAATCATCAATTTTGATATCTTTTGCAACATCCATAGTTACAATATGTCGTCCATCTTCTACTGCATCATACAATTGTACATCCACCTTATTGTCTTCATAATAGAATTCTAGAATATATCCTGATTTTTTAATTTCTTCAGGTTTCTTAAATTTTGCATTTTGAATTTCATCAGTAACCCATTCTGGAATTTCATCTTCTTTCTTTTTTACCATGGTAAACCACTCTAACTTTCTGCTTTTTCTTTTTTACTTTTTGACCACCATTCTAGATAGTCATCATGTTTGTCATCACGTGTTCTTTCTCTTTGATTTAACTTGAATCTGATATCTGAAACTTCTTCTCTTGTTGCGTATAATCCACATCGTTTACAAATGAAATGTCTTCTGTTTTTTTCATCCATTTTCATTGGAATGTCAATTTCATCAAATAATTTGAATAATGCATCTCGGCTTCTGTCTTCTTCTTCTGGGAAATCCTCCACATACTTTGTTTCTATTTTCTTTTTCTCTCGTGATGTACATTCAGGACAGTTAGGCACTGTTGATTTGGCTTAATTTTTTCCATAAAAGCGTTCCCACAATCTCTGCTGATCGATATTATCTGACACGCGGATTTTTTCATCATCCCTTGCGGTCCGTTCGCCCATCGAAATCCCGCGTGCCAGATGAGAAAAATCATCAAAATAATCTATTATCTCTTTTCTTCTAATATTTGGGCAGCAATTTTTGCTGAATTTTCTGCCCCATTGGGAACAAAATTCTTTGAAAATTCCTTCAAACTATCCTGAAATTCTGCGTAATTTTCTTTAATTTTGGATATTCCTTTAGTTACTTGGTTTGTTTTAATGGCCAACACGCCTAGATTCTTTTCTTCAGCCCATCTGATGTTGTTTGTATGCTCATCATAAATTGGAATTCCAATTATTGGTTTTGATTTTCCTCCCATAATTTCACCCATTACCGTGTGAGAACCATTTACAACTGCATACTTGCATAAATTTAGAATTGTATCTTTTTCTTGCTCTGAAAGAAAACCAATATCAATTTGTATCCAATCTATTTTTTTATCCAAAGCTTCTTTTACAGAATACTTTTTTCCATCTTTTCCTAACACTGTATCTATACTGGAATTATTTCTTGCATGTGAAATTATTCTTTTTTCTTTTTTCATTTCATCTTGATGAAATACTTCTTCATATCTCTGACCAGTTCCATCATTAGTTGATTTATTTCCAGTTCTCATCCAATAACCAAATTCATTGTCTTGTACTAGTTTTTCAAGATTTGAGATATTTTCTTTTTTAATTTCTTTACTATTTGTAAAATGCCCTACATAGACAATTTTTTCTTCTAATCCTTTGATAAAATTTAGATTATATTCACACATTGTATATGGTGGTGGTGAATCTGCTACTAGAATTTTTGATGCTTTAGCAATTTGCTTTGCAATAAAAATTAATGATGGATAAAGATATGATCTTGAATTGTATAGTTTAGGTCTAAACTGATTTGTTACAAACAAACTAGGAATGTTTCTATTTTTTGCTAGAATGTTTGAACCCATATCACCATCGTTAATTACAAGATCAAATTTTTCTTTATTGTAGAGTTTTCTTTCTTCTCTCAAATAATTTGTAATTTGTCTAACTAGTGATGGATTTTTTGAAATTGGTAATAATAAATTCATTAATGATTTTGAAACACTTGGACCAAACTTTCCATCAATTGGAGTTGGCATTAAAATTTCATGAATTTTTTCTTTTTGATCAGGAAATTTTTTTAATAATTTTTCATAAACATGATCTTTACTAGAAAAATGAACTTCAAATTTTTCTTTGATATGTTCTCCTAGAACATCATTTAGTCTCATCATTCTAGAATAGTGACCACTTCCCCACGGATAGATGAATTCTCCTATTTTGAGCATGATATGAAACCAAATATGCTGTTTAAATTCTCAATGATTTTCTAGTGAATCTAAAATATCATGAACATTGTTAGGACCTATCTGAATATTGATGACTTTTTTTGATTTTAGTGCAGATTCAACTTCTTTTTTTGAAAAAATAGGAATTTTATTTGTAGATAGTGTGACCATTTTTTCTAGTTTCTTAATATTTCTTTCAAGGCCTATCTCTTTAGCTTCATCAAACAAGTTAGAATCAACCCCAGCAAGTGGTAAAATTGGAATTTTCTTTTTTTCAAATACTAGTTTCAATGAATTATCAATAAAGTCTGTAGAATAAATTAATGGAGATAATGCCAATGATACACGGTTGTTTGAATATTGTAATAATATCTCTAATATTGAATTTACATAAATTAAATAATTTTTGATTCCATTTGGACTAATTTTAAGTTGTAAAAATTCAAGTTCAATTTTATCATGCACTAATCTTGGAATAATTTGATTAATTATTTTTACAAGATTCATCAATTCAGATTTTTGTCTATAACAAACTAGTATCTTTACATCGTACCCTTGTTTGATTGTCTCAAAGCAAGAAACTGCTGAAATTTCATCATATACTGCACATATGGTTTTTTGATTTTGTGATTGATATGGTATTCCCCCTTTACCATTATCTGAAAATATACAGATGTATGCATTATTTTTTGTGAGATAGGTATACAATAACTTGTCATAATTTTCATCAGTTCCTGGATATGCTCCTAATTTTGCTTTCTTTTCAATAATGTTTGATGTTGCTGCAATTTCTACATCTTTAACAACAAATCCCTTTGAAATCCCTTCTACTTTAACAAGAAATTTTTCTCCCTTTAAGAGTAAATTACCACCAATAGATGTAATCTCAGAAATAATATTCTGAAAATCATTACTAATTTTTCTTGCTATAGCTATTTTTTCAATTCCAAAAAGTAAATTTATTGCAGATGATGCAAATACAGGATCATTTGCATCAACTAAAATTATGTCTCCATCACGTTTTACGGACTTGAATTCCTGATTTTTTATTTTAAGAATTTTTTTTATATTTGTGATTAGTTGTGGAATTTTATTTTTTGAAAATATGGTTGGGAAAACTACAACGTATGATATTTCATCCATATTTTCTATTTTGAATTCTACTTGTTTATAATTTAGGATAAAGATTCGGGTAATCAATATAAAACAAATAATCTAAGTGAAAATGTGACAAAATTCACACAAGAACAAGTAGATGACCTAAACTCCAAAATTAAAACTACACAAGAGGCTCTAGAATGGGTTTCAGAGAATCTTCATCCTAAAGTTGCAAAAGCATCTAGTTTTGGAGCTGAAGATGCAGTAGTTATGGATATTATGCTAAAAATTAATCCTAAATTTCGATTCTTTACACTTGATACAGGACGATTACCGCAAGAGACCTATGACATTATAGATATTGTTTCAAAAAAATATAATATTACAGTTGAATCCCTATTTCCAGATACAAAGGAAGTTGAAGAAATGGTAAATGAAAAGGGCATGAATCTTTTCTATGAAAGTGTAGAAAATAGAAAGTTATGTTGTGAAATTCGTAAAGTTCACCCCATGAACAAAATGTTAAGTACATTAGATGGTTGGATTACTGGATTAAGACGTGATCAAACAAAAAATAGAGAAAATATTACAATTTTTCAACTAGATCATGGACATGGAGGAATTTTAAAAATAAATCCAATAATAGATTGGACTTGGGATCAAATTCAAGAATATATTAAAAAAAATAATTTACCTTACAACAGCCTTCTAGATAAAAACTATCCTAGTATTGGTTGTGAACCATGCACTAGGCCTATCAAACCTGGTGAAGATTTAAGATCAGGACGATGGTGGTGGGAACAAGATGGAAATAAGGAATGTGGCCTTCATATAGAGCGTAAAAGGATGGATTAGTATGTCGGAAACTCATTCAATAAAACCACATGGTGGAATACTAGTTAATAGAATTATTGAAACTGATCCTACGGGATTATTCTCAATTACAATTAGTGAAGATCTTGCAAATGATGTTGAAAATATTGCAGATGGAATTTTTAGTCCTTTAGAGGGATTTTTGGGAAAAGAAGATTTTGATAGTGTTGTTTCTCGTGGAAGATTAGCTAATGATTTAGCTTGGACTATTCCAATTGTACTTGATGTTGATGAAGAAACCGTAAATAAAATGAAAAAAGCAAAAGATATTCTATTAAAAAATCCAGATGGCATTGGAGTTGCAGTATTACATGTTGATGAGACATTTACTTTTGATAAAGAGAAAGCAGCTCAAGGAGTCTATGGAACTAGCGATTCATCACATCCAGGTGTTGCATATACAATGTCAATGAAAGATTGGTTAGTTAGTGGAAAAATTGACTATATTCAAAGACCAAATGATACAGAAATTAGAAAAAATAGATTAACCCCAACCCAAACACGTGAATCTTTTGTAAAAGCAGGATGGAAAACCATTTGTGCTTTTCAAACTAGAAATCCACCTCACGTAGCACATGAAATGCTACAAAAAACATCAATTACTACACGTGATGGTGTATTTGTAAATCCAGTAATTGGTAAGAAAAAATCTGGTGATTTTGTAGATGAAGTTATCGTAAAATGCTATGAAACTATGATTAAATTATACTATCCTGAAAATCGATGCAAACTAGGAACATTACATACACAAATGAAGTATGCAGGTCCAAAAGAAGCAATACACCATGCAATTATGAGACAAAACTATGGTTGCACACATATCATAATTGGACGAGACCATGCAGGTGTTGGGAAATTTTATGATCCAATGGCAGCCCAAAAAATCTTTGATGACTATCCAGAGTTAGAAATTTCTCCAGTATTTTTCCCACCATTCTTCTATTGTAGAAAATGTCTTACGTATACTACTCCCAAGGCATGTCCACATGATAATGATGTTAAAGAGCAAATTAGTGGAACTGCACTAAGAGAAATGATTCAAAATGGTCAGGCACCATCAGAATTTATTTTAAGACCAGAAGTAGCACAAGTAATTTTGGATCATCCAAAACCTTTTGTTGATTAGATTTTTATTCAATCAAATTTGTTCTAGCTTGTGAAGTATCTCTTTGCAGTAATTTTACTTTCAGGAATTTTTGTAACATCAGCCTTTGCTCAAGAAGAAAAGAATCCATCATTAATTATTGATACTTTGGAAATTCCTTCAGATGAATTTAACACAGTACTACGTGAAGCCCCAATTAGAGTCTTAGATAAGGTTCATGCAGTAAGTTGGCAAGTGACAATTGATAACAATCTATTTTATGCAAATCCAGAGGGAAATGCAGTTTTAAGACTATATGATCAAGAGACACATGATGAATTTATTGAAGTTGGAATGGGACCACAACCTGACAATAAATTTTGGGTTGCAGTGCAAACTCCAAAAGAAGGATACATTGTAGTTCATAGTGATTTGGATAGAGGATGGTATCCTCAAGCAAAATCTATCATATCTTACACTGACAGAGCAGGACTAACTGTGAACAATGGTGCCAGAATCGTAGTTACAAATCTGGATATTGGTCAATTTGCTATTCACTCATATTCTGTTCATGGAATGGCAGGCTCTACTGATCCACCAGCAGTAAGTTCTGGAAGCATGATTATAGAATTTTTGTCAGGTGATCCTGCAAAGAACATATTTGCATTATATCCATTTTACATGGCAGCCGGAGTTGGAATTATAGTTGCAGTTCTATTCATTACAAAAAAGCGAACATAATTTTAAAAAATAGTTGAAATAATATTTTCAGATTTTGTATCTAAGACAATTTTATCATTATTTTGAATTGATGAAAATTTTTTCTCTGAAACAATAACAAGTGGAATATTTGCTAATGCACAACCAGTCGCAACTGTTAGATCAGCTTTTTTACATATCATTGCAAGTGGTGCAGAATTGTTTGATTTTATTGAATAAATAGTATATGCTCCAACACTACTTCCTACACCTGATGGAAATAGAAGAATTGTATTTGCAATTGATTTTTCAAATAAATCATGATTCTTGTCACTTATTATTCCTGTTTTTTTATCAACTGTTCCCAAAAAATTTATTGGATCTTCAGATTTTAATACTATACCTTCAACATTTCCTTGAACAAGAACTTTATTCATTGTGTTTCATCTTCTATAATTTGTGCTAAGGATTTTAAATTAACATCCACTCCGTTAGAGTTTTTTAGATAAAATGCACCCTTGATACTGTTTGTAGTAACTGCATCTACATTATCTTTATTGATTAATGGTGTTAAACATGTACAACAATCTGAAAGAATTTCACATCCTGCACGTTCTAATTCATTTGTATAACCTAACTTTCTAGCTTGTTCTTTTACCATTCTAGGAGTAAATACCATACATCTCTTCTTGAAAGAACGCCCCTTTAGCTTTATAGTTAGATCTGAAATCTCATCTAATCCCAACTGTGGGCTTCCTAGTGTAACAATATCTCCTTTTTCAGTAGTATTAAGTTCATCATAAACATTTTTCATTTCTTTTTCATCAAAATCTATTTTTTCAATTCCTGATTTCTCTTCATCAAAGAGAAATTTTGCACATGTTCCAGATGTTCCCATTCCACCACACATTGCTTTACATTGACGCCTATCCATTTCTCCTAAACCTGAAATGTTTACAGATGTATCACCAACTTTTCCTGCAAAAAATCCCAACATTCCATATGTTAATTCAGTTGGATTATTGATCTTCATTCTAATGGATAGGTTAGGAGAATCTTCCTTTCGTAGTGATGAATATGGACTTTTACCAGTAATTGCACTTGCAAGTGCACTAAACGCACTTTCTTTGTTAGTTTTTAAATTATCATATGAATTTGCATGAATTGCAGCATTACTTTCTGCAAATGCAACTTGAGTATTTTCTTTTGGAATATCAAATATTTCATAAGGTATACATGAAAATGATGGTATAACACCAATTGTCTCATAAGAATTTTTTATTGAAAGTTGTTTTGATATAAAATTATCATCTACATTATAATTTGAAACATTATCAATGTCAAATCCCATGGGATTCAAAGTTGTTTTTACTTTGACTCTTGCATCTTTACTAATTGTTGATAGAAACTCTTCACCTGCATCACCAATTGTATTGTAATTTACGCCAGAAAGATGAGCCCATTCTATTGGAATTAATCTATCAGCATCTGTTGCTTCGCCCGTTGCAACCAAAATTCTATATGCCATCTCCATGATCTCACCTTGTTCACCTTTTAATGCAGATTCTTCCTCTCTTGTTAACTCCAATGGATTGAGTTATCTACTACAGATATAATACTTGTACGTACATTACCATTAATCATGAAAAAAATTCTTCAAGGAATGACAGATACCATGAATTCTGTTAAACCACCCAGAATGACTGCATTACGTGAACTTCATGAAGTAGAAACTGGTGGACCATTTAGTATATTGATTGGAACTATTCTTTCAGCTAGAACTAAAGATGAAAGTACAACAAAGGTTTGCAAAGTATTATTTTCTAAATACAAAAATGCCAAATCTTTAGGAAATGCCAAGGTAAAAGATATTGAAAAGATCATCAAATCAATTGGATTCTATCATGTAAAATCTAAGAGAATTATTGAAGTGGCAAAAATAATTGATACTCAGTACAAAGGAATTGTGCCTGATGACTTGGAGACTCTAGTAAAATTACCTGGTGTGGGAAGAAAAACTGCAAATTGTGTATTGGTATATGCTTTTGAGAAACCAGCAATTCCAGTAGATATTCATGTTCACAGAATTTCAAATCGATTAGGTTTAGTAGATACAAAAATGCCTGAAGAAACAGAACAAGAACTAATGAAAAAAATTCCCAAAAAATACTGGATAGACATTAATGATACTTTTGTGATGTATGGGCAAAATATATGCAAACCAATATCTCCAATGTGTGATGTTTGTAAAATTAAAAAAAATTGCAAATACTATAATCTAAAAAATTAATAAAAAATAAAAAGACTAGAATTGATTTTGTTTAAAAAATTAAATCATTCTATCCTACAGTGATTGTCCATTTTACAGACAAGCTATCTCCATCAGAAACTGTAATTCCAGTATCTGAGTTTAGATCTTGTACTGCAAACATACTAGTTGATCCAAGCGTAGTACATTCACCCTCGGCATTATCTGCACCTTCTGGTCCATTAAAGATACCAGATTGCATAATTGCTCCTGTTGAATTACTAACGTCGAAGTCAAATGGATCACTTGATGTGTCTAAGACCACAATTGTTCCAGTACCAGTTACTGCTGGTGTAAATGTTGGGGTGACTTGTTTTCTTGCCATCTCTCCACTATCACCTGTAACTGCACAGTCAGAATCTGCAACAGTTGATTCAAGTTCAGACAATGTATTGACTGGTACTCCAGCTGCTGTATAGTTTCCAATAGCAATGTGTTGGAATTCATTCATTCCACCTACACATGAAACACCTGCAGTAGAATTCTCAAATACCATACGGGAAACACAATCTTTACCACCTATTGCAACAATATTGTCGCCTTGTAGGTAATGTTTGATTGCACCTGTGCTATCTAGAACTTGGTATTCAACATGACCTAACATGTCAAATCCTGTAGTTTGTGTTTGTGGTTCTGCTGATACCATTAGTGTGGTAGCAGAATTGCCACTAAGACTTACTGCTCCCAGGCTTATTGCAAATATGCCTGCAAACAATGCGATCGTTTTTAGTCTATTCATTACAGAACTAATAATTTACTTTATTATTAGTTGCTTGGCAAAAATTACTGATTAACTGATCCATTTTGGAATATTTTACGGTGATTTGAGACCGATGGATTCAGTTAATTCTACTGTAAGTGCCCTCCCTTTTTCCTCAGGCTCTTGTTCAATAGGTGCAATTTCATTTAAAATTATATTATTTTCAGTAGTTCCGTTGTCCTCTTCAGTATTTTCCATAGAAATTGATGAAGCAGTTACACCAATTCCAATTATTATCGCTATGAAAATTACAATAATAATTTTATTCACAAATTTCTAACTTGATACAAGTCTATAAACATGACTGAATGAAAGTTGGTTTTTTATATTTCATGTAAGGCTAGAAATCTAATGGAATCGCTCGGGATATTGATAATTTTGATAATATCGGTGGCAATAGTTTTTTCATTTGATCAAGTCTATGCAATTCCTGATCCTATTCTAATAACACAATCAAGTGGATTGCATAACGTTGTATTTGATGGTAAATGGACACATGAAACAGAATGGAAACAATCCAGTCATAATTTATTGTCATATGATGATGACATGGTAATTCATTTACGAACAGCTCATCAGGAAAATTTTATTTATGTTTTTGTTGATCCTATTGGTGATTTAACATTAGATAAAAATTTGGATAAAGCAACAATATGTTTTGATGCAAAAAATAATAAAAGTCAAAATCCTGATAGTGATGATTATTGTTTTTCAGTTTCATTAAATCAGGAACATGGAATTCTTACACAAGGAACTTCAAATGGAAATTATGAAATGATTAATGGACCAGAATTTATCGCAACTAGTAATATTTCTGATGAAAACGATCGTTATACCAAAATTTTACATCCTAGCTTTGAATTTAGAATTCCAATTGAACTTTTAAATCGTTCAGATAACTACGGATTTTATCTTTCAGTTTATGATGCTAGTTCAGATAAGTTTTATTCATGGCCTGAAAATGTAACGAGAGAAAGTTCTCAAATCCCATCTCCATCTGAATGGGGAGATATAGTATCACCTGACAAATCACTTCCAGAAATGCATCTACCATTTCTCATATTCACAATTTTGATTTTTGCAATAATTTTAGTTCAATCAAAACAAAAAATTAGATTATTCAATTCTTTCTAGTTTTGTTTAAGCATAATCAATATTCAAAAAAATTTGAGAGTACTAGTAAAGAAAAAGTTACTTAGGCATAAAATTAATTATAAATTAATATTCATTTGTTCTTGGGTAGGTATGAAGTAAGGCATGATTCAGAATAATCCTCAAATATCAATCATTCTTCCCACGTATAATGAATCTCAAAATATTGTAAATATACTTAAATTAATTCGTGAAAATATTCCAAAAGGTATCTCTACTCAAACAATTGTAGTTGATGATAACTCTCCTGATGGAACAGGAAAAATTGTGGAAGATTATATTCTGGGAATTAAAAAAATTGCAGAAAATACTATTGATATAATTCATAGAAAAGCAAAAAATGGATTATCATCTGCAATTTTGAATGGTATTCAAAATGCAAAAGGTGATACTATAGTAGTGATGGATTCAGATTTTTCACATCCTCCACAAATTATTCCAAAAATGATTGAGACATTCAAACAATATCAATGTGATCTAGTTGTAGCTTCAAGATACATGACTGGTGGAAATATTCATGGTTGGACAATTAAAAGAAAACTAATGAGTAAAATTGCAACTGTAATTGCAAAAAAGGGGTTGGGAGTTAAAACAAAAGATCCAATGTCTGGATTTTTTGCATTTAAAAAAAATATCATTAAAGGATTAAATTTTGATGCACTAGGTTACAAATTCCTTTTAGAAATTCTTGTAAAAACAAAAGATATCGATGTAAAAGAGATACCATATACTTTTGAAAATAGAAGATTTGGTTCAAGTAAATTAGATAGTTCAACTATTATTGATTATTTTAAATCTGTATGGAAATTATACAAAAATGGAAAAATAAAAACTACTGATGAAAAACGAAATTCAATTCGTTTTATTTCAAAGGCTGCAAGATTTTTCACTGTTGGAGCCTCTGGATTTGGTGTAAATTATCTTATTTCTATGCTTTTCACATCTGGCTTAACTGAAATGTGGTATCTTCATGCAAATATCTTTGGAATTATAGCATCCATATCTACTAATTTTATCTTAAACAAAGTTTGGACATTTGAAGATAGAGATTTTTCACGAAAGAAAACATTTTCTCAATTTGGAAAATTCGGTGCTTTCAGTTCATTAGGTGCACTAGTGCAACTTGGAATTGTATTTACATTAGTAGATTCATATGAAATAGTATATCCTCTTGCCTTGATTTCAGCTATTGGTGTTGCAGCACTTAGCAATTTTATCTTGAACAAAAAACTTACTTTTAAAGAAAAACTTTGGAATTAATTTTTTAATTTAGATTAAGTCAAGTAGACTAGTCATCATCACTTGGGGAATTTTTTATTGCCTTTTGTGCATGTTTCCATGCTTTCTTGTAATGATCTATTGCTTTGTCATACTTTCCATCAGCTGCTTTTTCATCACCCTTTGCTAATTCAGCTTCTGATTTTACTAGTTCCTTACTAGATTTTTTATCTGCTTGGTTTTCAGAAGTATTTGCCTCATCAAATGCATTAGAAGCTAATTGCCTATCTACTGCTACTAGAACATTAATTACACCTGTAACATCAGTTGAATCGTCATCTTTTTCTATTTTCATTAAACTTTTGACTGCTTTCTTTTCTTTGTCAAATACTTTGTGTCCGTGCTTTGATTCTAGAGATATTTCATCCTTCCAAAGTTTATCATCAAGACTATTTTCTATTTCCTTTAAGGCTTTTTTAAGCTCTTTCTGAGTTTTCTTTGAGGCATCATCAATTAATGATTGTAATATTGTAATTTGTTCTAATTTTTGATCTTGTAGTGAAGGATTTTCAGCAGTTATTTCAACTGAGCTAGAACTTTCATCATTATCAGAATCACTTACAGTACATGTTGGAGTAAAGTTTCCTGCATTTTCAAATGTATGAGTTGGGTTTTGTATAGCAGAATCTTCTAGCCCGTCTCCATCAAAGTCCCAAGAATATGTTAGTGGTTCGTTTCCAGTTGCACTATTACATGTAAATGATACATCTAGTGGTGTATCGCCTGATGTAGGAATTGCAGTAACTACTGCAATAGGTGAATTATCACATGCATCTCCAACTCCGTCCCCATCAATATCTTCTTGGCCAGGATTTGGGATTGTTGGACAGTTATCTGTGTTATCTCCAACTCCGTCCCCATCAGTATCGATTTCATCATCAAGAATTTCAGCAATTACTTGCTGCACTCCGTTTTCTTCTCCACCTGTAACTCCAGTGATATCAATTACAACACTTTCATTGGTTTCTAAAATATTATCGTCAAGTCCTGTTAATTGAATTGTTCCAGTAGTATCTGGATTCTGAATTACAATGATATTACTTGAAACTTCATAATCATTATCTAAAATTGCATCTCCACCAAATGCTAAATCAATTACCACATCTGAAAAAGGCAATTGATCTAAAGTTGCAGTAACAGTTGCTGTTCCACCATCTTCATCAAATGGAGTCCCTACTATGGAAAGTGAAACTTTTGGCAAATCATCATCAGCAATTATACCTGTAACTTGCTGCACTCCATCTTCTTCTCCACCTATTACTGAAGTAATATCAACTAGAACACTTTCATCTCCCTCCACAACAGTATCATCAATTCCAGTAATTACTATTGATCCTGAAATACTTCCGGTAGTAATTGAAATTGTGTTGCTAGATATTGTATAATCGTCATCCAAAACTGCATCTCCACCAAATGCTAAAATAATATCTATATTAGAAGGAGCATTTTCATTTAAAGTTGCAGTAACAGTTGCTGTTCCACCATCTTCATCAAATGGAGTCCCTGCTAAAGAAATTGCGACAAGAATAGGTTCAACTGTAACTAGGATTGATGATGAATCAGAGTTGTTATCTGAATCACTTACAGTACATGTGGGAGTATAATCACCTGGATTATCATAAAAGTACAATGAATTTTGATCCATTGAATCTTCTAGCCCGTCTCCATCAAAGTCCCATGAATATGTTAGAGGAGTGTTTCCTGTGACACTAGTACATATATGAGTAACAAGAAGTGGTGCGATACCAGAAGTAGGATTTGCAGTTACAATTGCAATTGGTGTAAAGTCGCAATCATCAGGTACTCCATCACCATCTGAATCCAAGTTATCATCAAATCCTGGACATACATCATCTACATCAGGTACTCCATCACCATCTGAATCTACTAATGTTAGTGACAACTCAAATGTTAATCCTTTAGCTTCTGTTAAAAATGGAGAAGCATTAATCAAAGTTGCAAGACCTGTAGTTGTTAATGAATGATATCCAGATTGACCTACATCATCTCTTGCTAAAACATAATACAATTGATCATTTGTATTAAAGGAAGCTTGATACAATTCTCCTGTTAGAGATCCTGAAATAGTTGTAGTTGTTACATCACAAGTGGTTATATCATTAATTCTATCCAAACGTATATCAGAAGGACCGCCTATTCCTACTCCTGCTAGTCTATACAATACATCTTCAGTCCAATTATACACCAAATAGTTAAACGAAGTTCCAGAATCTGGTAATGAACATGATGGAGTTACAAGAGCATTTGTTTTATCAACTGAAAACAATACATCATTTACAGTTGCACCGGCACCAGTTGCAGCAAATAATGAACCATCTGAACTAAAAGCTAATGTTGTAAATGCATCATCCATTGAATCTATTTTAGCACCAAATCCAGTTTCAGGATCTATTGTTGCCAAAAATCTATCACTTGATTCCCCACCAGATTGAATTATTGCATAGTAAATTCCAGTAGTTGGATCTTGTGAAATGGCAGTACATCCTTTCACATTACCAGAAACCCCACTGATTATCATTGGAACTGATGAAATTATTGTACCATCAATTTTGTCAAGTTCATGAATTTCTTTTCCAGATACACTTGGTTTATCACAAGCATATAGAGTATCAGTAGTTGTAAATGCAAATGCATTATTTTCTAAAATTCCAGGAATTATTAACAATAAAAAAATTGAAGACAAAACAATGAATCTATTTAATTGCACATTGTTTAACATCTAGTTTAAAATATAAAATTACCCTATTGTATTTTTTTAAAAATAACTGAATTACTATTTCCCATTATTGGGAATTTTAAATTAATAATTAATTTCTTTAATTTTTTAAAAAATTAAAATAAAAAGAACTGACTAACGTCTTGTCCTAACTACTCAAAGGTAGAAGTAGAGGATTGTGACGAAAGTCCAGTTGAAGAAGGTACAGATGGGAATTTATCTCCTATCTGCTGCTCAGCTACTGCAGATGCTTCTTGAAGAATCTTTTCGGTTTCTTCACTTGAAGCACCAGACTCCATACTAAATGAGTCTCCTGCAAGTGAATCCATCATCAGTCCATTAAGTGTCTGGGTCATACTGTTCAATTCTGAATCAGCTTCTGGCATGAATCTTCCAAGCGATGACTTCAATCCCTTCATTGTAGACATTGCTGGTCCAATTGCTACCATAGCATCACCAAGATCATGAATAGTTGTCAGTCTTAGTTGGACTTGTTCTAATGACATTCTTGCGTTGCCGAGCATCTTTGTAACTTTACGAATTTCAGCTAATTCGTTAGACAAAACTCTACTTGTGTCAGTATCATGTTGCTGCATAGCAGTCACGACTCTCTGAAAGAGTTGCGCATCTCTTTCGTGCAGTTTACCTAACATAGAGTCCATTTTTGAGATTTGGACTTGTAGTTTGTTCACTGCGGTTTGAATTCGTGGCTTTAATGCACCTTCAGGCTTTACTGCATCACGTAGTTTGCCAGTTACGCTTTGGGTCTCCTGATGAGCCCAAGTCTTATCGAAGTTTGGCATGATGGATAATTTAGAAATTTAGTCTTAATCATCGGTGTAAATTTAGATCAGTTTTTGACTAAATTTAGCTAACAAACATTAGCTTTTGTGTCTTGAATCATTTGTGGTTAAAATTGTAGTTTTTGATTCAGGTCTAGGCTCATTGTCAATAATTAAAGCTATTCAAAAAATTTCAAAGTCGGAAATTATTTACTTTGCAGACCAAGAGAATTTTCCTTATGGAGAAAAATCTCAGGCTCAACTTTCTAAAATAATTAAAAATTCTATAAAATTACTAGATAAAGAATTTTCTCCCAATTTCATAGTCGTTGCATCAAATACGCCTAGTTTGATGTTAAATTTGACATCAAAAAAAATTATTGATGTAAAACCTCCTCTAAAAGAAGCTCTCAAATTATCCAAAACAAAACAAATTGGAATATTAGCAACAAAAAGTGCAATTGTTAGTAATGGTTTAACTCAATATATTAAAGAAAATAACTTTTCAAAAAAACTTAAAATTTTCAAAATTAATGGATCAGATTTAGTTGATTTGGTAGAATCTGGTAAATTTATTTCAAATAAAAAATATTGTAATAAAATTATTAAAAAAATATTGGAACAAATACTTTTTCAAAATAATATTGATACGATCACATTATCCAGTACACATTTGCTATTTTTAAAATCGTTATTAAAAAAACAATTTCCAAAAATTAATTTTGTTGATCCATCAGAGATAGTTGCAAAAAAGATTTTATTAATGATAAAAAATAATCAATCTAAAAAAAATTCATTAAAGATTTTTGCTACAGGAGATACTAAAATATTTGAATTAAAATTAAACAAATTAGGGATTAAAAATAAAGTTAACTTGATTCCTTTTTAGCTTTTCTATAACCATGACTAAATTTTTTGTCATACAGTTTTGAATATTCATATGTTTTAGGATCTATTACATCACTAATTATAACAATTGCAGTACGAGTAATTTTTTCATCTTTTATTTTTTTAGCAATATCTCCTAATGTACCTTTGATGATTTTTTGATCAGGCCAGCTTGCTCTATAAACAACTGCAACTGGTGTAGATTTTTTATATCCTCCTTCAATTGCTTCTGCAACTAATTTAGAAATTAGTTGTATGCTAAGATAAAAAATTAATGTTGCTTTATGTTTTGCAAGCTCTGAAATTTTTTCACGTTTTGGAACTTTAGTCCTAGATTCACCTCTTGTAACAATAATTGTTTGAGTAACCCCTGGAAGTGTTAATTGCATTCCAAGTGCAGCTGCTGAGGCTAAAAATGCAGTAACGCCAGGAATTACAGTAGATTTAATTCCCTTTTCTTCAAGATTGTCTATCTGTTCTTTGATGGCACCATAAATTGATGGATCTCCATCATGTAATCTAACAACTAGTTTGTCTTTTTTTGCATTCTTATACAATAAATCAAAAATTTCTTCTCTAACTAATTTAGCAGCATCATGTAGTTTTCCTTTTTTACATAGTTTTAAAATTGGATCAGGAATTAATGATCCAGAATACACAACAACATCTGCTTTTTGAATTAGTTTTTTAGCTTTAACGGTAATGAGTTCAGGATCACCTGGACCACAACCAACAAAAAATACCTCAGACACGTTTTACCACCAAGATTGAGAAATATTTTGTTGTTAATGATGAATCGTTTACTTCACCTAATGTCATTTTTCTAATAATTTCATTTTCAGTTCCAAGGTCTTGTCCAATTGCAAAAATAGAATTATCTGGGAATCCAGATTCTTTTAACACTTCAATAACTTTGTCAAAGTATCTTCCATCTTTAAGAAATATCATTGATTCAGAATGTTTGGCAATTTCTTTTACACTTGATAAATCGTAACAAGATGGAATAATGGCAACTTTTTCTGCACCTTCAGCTACACTCACACCCACTTTGGCTGCAAATGTAAACATGGAAACAATTCCAGGAATTACACTAATGTTCATATCAGGATAATTTTCTTTAAGATCTTTGTGCATGTAGATCCAAGTACTATACAAGAAAGGATCACCTACAGTAAGATATACAACATTTTTTCCAGTCAATACAGTTTCAGCCATTATTTTGGCATTTTTCTTCCATGAGGCTTTAAGAATATCTTTGTCTTTAGTCATTGGAAAGATTAGTTTTATTATTTCTTGATTTTTTGATTTATCAATTATTGGTGAAACTACTGCAAATGCAATACTTGGCCTAGCCTCGTTAGATGCAGGACACATTATGATATCTGCATTTTGAATTGCTTTTACAGCCTTGACTGTGAGTAGTTCAACATCTCCAGGTCCTACTCCTATTCCAATTAATCCCGGCATGAAATGTATGATTTTCTTCCTAATTAAAAATCTAGATTAAATTCTAGTTGCAGATATGATGGTTACAGGATTTCTAGCAAGCATCATGGTCCCAGTAGTGGTCTTTCTACTCTTAGATATCGTAACTTGAGTAATATCAACAGATTCAAACTGTAATTTTTCTAATACTTGTAGTACAGAGTACAAAGTCTCAATCAATATAATGCCAATTACAATTCTACCATTCGTTTTTAATTTATTTTCACAAAGTTCAACTATTTCTTTAGTGTCACCGCCAGTCCCTCCAATGAAAATAGTATCAGCTTCTTCAAGTTCAAGAATTTTTTCTTTGGCATTTCCATGAATTACTGAAATGTTAGTTAAACCAAATTTTTCAATATTTCTTTTGGTTAATTCTATAGCGGTTTCATCATAATCAATTGCTAAAACTTTCCCAGATGATTCTATTTGAAGTGCAGCTTCAATAGAGATAGAACCGCTACCACATCCAATATCATAGACAATTTGTCCAGGTTTTAGCCTGGCTTTGCTTATTTGAATAACTCTAACTTCTTCTTTAGTGATGGGAACTTTTTCTGCTCTTTCAAATTCATCATCTGGAATACCAGGTGTTTTAAATTTCCACATTTATTATTACCATTTAATTTTTAGACTAGATGTTAATTCCATTAGTAGTACTAGCTAAATGAGTCAATGTATAACTTACAATCCATGAAAACAAGTATAAGAAAACATAGCTTCCAATAGCTTGTGTGACAACCTTTTTTCTATCTGATGATGGTAATTGCATCTTCATTCCTTTAGCAACTATTACGGTTCCAAAAAATATAACTATCATAAATCCAATAGATGCCCATCTTCTTTCTTCACCTTCGATACCTTCAAAAATGAAAGTTGCTGCAGTTCCTGCTATTATAGCCAAAGCAACGCGCATCCAAAATAATTTATTTAATTTTCTATCTTTTTCACTTTTCTCAGCAATACTAATTGAAGGTTCCCCTGATGGGGTATCTGGAACAGATTTAGATTTTTCTGTTTCTGGTGTATCTATAGGAGCATCTTCAATTGATTCATTTTTTGATTCATTAGGATCTACTGTAGGTTCAGATTTTTTCTTTTTGAATTTTGCCAAGTAATTTTCTAGCGTGTCTCAAGCAAACCATGTTTAATATCTTTGGTCAAAGTTTGAGTATTTCAAAGCAAGAGTATAATTTTAGATAAGAAACAGGTAGGTTATGGCACTATCTGGGATAGAATTACGATATTTAGTTGATACAATTACCGAACAAGTTCAAGGATACTATATCAGTAACATTTATGGAATTACTAAAGATAGCATTCTCTTCAAACTTCATCATACAGAAAAGAGTGATCTATTCATGATGATTTCAACATCAGGTGTTTGGTTAACTACAGTAAAAATTGATCAAATGGAACCAAATAGATTACTTAAAAGATTACGAAGTGATCTTTTACGATTAAAATTAAAGAAAATTGAACAAATTGGTGCAGAGAGAATAGCATACTTTACTTTTGAAGGATTTGGAAAAGAACTAGTTTTAGTAGGAGAATTTTTTGGAGATGGAAATATTTTACTATGTAACAATGAAATGAAAATTCTTGCATTACAGCATTCAATCGATGTAAGACATAGAAAATTAGGGGTTGGTTTGGAATATGTTCAACCTCCTAATAGCGGATTAGATATTTTTAATTTGAAACAGTCGGACTTTGATGAACTTAAAACAACAGATTTAGTTGCAGCAAAATGGTTTGGAAGAACTTTGGGTTTGCCAAAAAAATATGTCGAGGCTGTTTTTGAAATTGCACAAATTGATGGAAAAAGAATTGGAAATTTACTAACTGAGGAAGAGATTAAAATAATTTTTGAAACCGTTAAAAAAATTGTTTCAGATATAATATCTGGCAATCATAATGCTGTTATAGTTCGAAATGAAAAAACAGAAGTTCTTCCTCTCAGATTAGGAAAACTAGAAGGAGAAATAACACAAGCCAATAGTTTCATTGAAGGATTAGATACTGTATTTACTGAAAATATTATAGAAAAAGGAAAATCTGTACAATCAAGTGGTTCAGATAAGAAAATAAAGGAATTGCAAACACAAATTTCTGAACAAGAAAAAGCTATTGAAATAGTTAAAGAAAGATCTAAAAATATTACAGCAGTAGCAAATTCACTTTTTGAAATGGTATCAAAAGGAATTTTATCCCTTGAAGATACTTCTGCTCAAGAAATCTTAGCAACTCACAATGCAAAATTAGTTAGTGAAAAAGGACTTTCATTAATTGTTATTCAAGATGAAAAAATAAAAATAAATATTCAATCTCCTCTTCAATCAATTGCATCAGTATTATTCAATGAAGCAAAAAAACAATCAGCTGCAATCTCCTCAATTCAATCAATCAAAGAGAAAACAGAGAAAAAACTAGAAAAATTTCAGAATAAAACTGAATCTGAACAAGATCTTTTTGTTGTTACAGAAATTAGAAAGAAAAATTGGTACGAAAGATACAGATGGTTTTTTACAACTGATGGTTATCTTACCGTAGGTGGAAGAGATGCAGCATCAAATTCAGCTGTTGTTAGAAAACATTTAGATAAAAATGATAAAATATTTCATGGTGATATTTTTGGTTCACCATTTTTTATTTTAAAAGATGCTGAACTTGCACCTGATACAAGTATGAATGAAATTGCACATGCAACTGTTTGTTTTAGTAGAGCTTGGAGAGAAGGGATGTATGGTGTAAGTGCTTATTGGATTCATCCTGATCAAGTAAAAAAATCTGCACCCAGTGGAGAATTTTTACCTAAAGGATCATTTACCATTGAAGGACAAAGGAATTTTATCAAATCTGAAACTCTTAGACTAGCTGTAGGTATCATTAAACAAGATGATGATTATGTTTTAACATGTGGTCCTCCTGAACCAATCAAAAAATATTCTACGTTATATGCAATTATTGAACCACATGGTTCAGATATGGCTGAGACAGCCAAAAAAATTAGAATTGAATTTTCAAAATTCGAAGAAGAAATTGCAAAAAATATCCCTATAGATGATTATGTACGTGCATTGCCAGCTGGAAAAAGTCAAATTATTAAAGTAGAATATGGTGATGCAACTCTACTTCCTTTGTAAATACCAAATCTTTTTTAGTTTCAACATTATTCACTACAACATTATTCACTACAACATTATTCACTACAACATTATTCACTACAACATTATTCACTACAACATTATTCACTACAACATTATTCACTACAACATTATTCACTACAACATTATTCACTACAACATTATTCACTACAACATTATTCACTACAACATTATTCACTACAACATTATTCACTACAACATTATTCACTACAACATTTTTTAAAAATAAAAATATAATTTTCAAAAATTATTACAATTCAAAATTTAGATCCAATTCTCTATTTTTTCATCAAAATTCATCAAAAATCAGAGATCCAAATCGGATCAATGTATCTACTTAATTTCCACCATGGAATCAGTTTTTTAGGTACATTTCCACCTCCTTTATCGCTTTTTGTGAATCATTTTTTGTTGGTGTAGAAGAAGATGAGGTGTTTACCTTAGACTATCCTATGGATAGCATTATTGGATTTTTCAATCCTCTAGAGAATTCTCTACACCAAATTCTTGCAAATCAAATTCTACACCAAGAAATTTTTGCAAATATTTGCGTGGAGGATTTTTTTAATTGAGAACTCTTCTATCTTTTGTTGCAATTTTGTTGTTAGCTACATCCAGTTTACCACTTGGATTTGCAGACATTACACCAGTTGATTCATCAAACCATGAATCAATAGAACAAACACCTACACAAATAAGAAAAACTATTTCTGTAAATCTTGATGAATCTATGGGATTTTCAACTGATGATCCAAGAAAAAAACAAGTTGAAAGTATGTCTCAATTCATTGAAGAATATTCATCAAAATTAATTTATCTTGATGAAGATCTATCAATTAGTACATCAACATCTGATCAAAAAATTCATTATGATTATGTTGCAGTTCAATTACAACCAAAAGTTGAAAGAATTTTACAGACAGATAAACTTCGTGATGATAGAAAAAAGAATCTTAAAATTGAATCATTTTATTTTGATAATTTAGGTCAACAACAATCTGAAGATTTAATTTCAATTGATTCAAATATTTTACAAACAATATTTTTTACTGATCCATTTAAATTAATTTCTGATTCTTTATTAGAACATGATATTTTAGAAATTGAAAATATTCTTGATGAGCAATCTTTTGTAAATATTTTTAATTATATTTCTAATTTTGAGCCATCTTTTATTTTGGATAATTCTTTTGTTGTTGTTATTTTTACTCCACTTGTTTTCTTTTTATTCATTTTTGCTGAAGATGTTAAATTTAAATTTGAAAAAATTCGTCCTCTACTTTCTCTTGTTTGTGTTTTTATTATTTTATCAACCGTTATTGTAACTCCATATTCTATTTCATCAAGTTACTGGCCTGAAGCTTATGCTGATACTGGTGACATGAATGAACTAATTTATGATAATACAACTGCCTCAGATGACATCTCATCTTCTTCTACACCAGCTGAAGATACAGAAACTTCTGAGGCTACAACTTCTGATAGCACTGATTCCCCAGTGGATTCAACCTCATCTTCTTCTACACCAGCTGAAGATACTGAATCCACTGAGGTTTCATCTTCTACTCAACCAACTGCCTCAGATGACATCTCATCTTCTTCTACACCAGCTGAAGATACAGAAACTTCTGAGGCTACAACTTCTGATAGCACTGATTCCCCAGTGGATTCAACCTCATCTTCTTCTACACCAGCTGAAGATACTGAATCCACTGAGGTTTCATCTTCTACTCAACCAACTGCCTCAGATGACATCTCATCTTCTTCTACACCAGCTGAAGATACAGAAACTTCTGAGGCTACAACTTCTGATAGCACTGATTCCCCAGTGGATTCAACCTCATCTTCTTCTACACCAGCTGAAGATACTGAATCCACTGAGGTTTCATCTAATCAAACTTTGATCAATAACATAGTCACTAACAGTACAACAACTGAAGTTATTCCTACTAACAGTACAACAACTGAAGTTATTCCTACTAACAGTACAACAACTGAAGTTATTCCTACTAACAGTACAACAACTGAAGTTATTCCTACTAACAGTACAACAACTGAAGTTATTCCTACTAACAGTACAACAACTGAAGTTATCCCAGTCAATGGAACAATAGGCACCAACTCTACAGGCATCATCCCAGTCAATGGAACAATAGGCACCAACTCTACAGGCATCATCCCAGTCAATGGAACAATAGGCACCAACTCTACAGGCATCATCCCAGTCAATGGAACAATAGGCACCAACTCTACAGGCATCATCCCAGTCAATGGAACAATAGGCACCAACTCTACAGGCATCATCCCAGTCAATGGAACAATAGGCACCAACTCTACAGGCATCATCCCAGTCAATGGAACAATAGGCACCAACTCTACAGGCATCATCCCAGTCAATGGAACAATAGGCACCAACTCTACAGTTCTAGATGTACCCATAATATTACCAAATGCCACGGAATCTTGGCAATTTGAGACTCAGGTGAATGGCTCGCAATTTATTGGAGATGTGTACATTGAGGAGACTGATTCTAGCCTTATTCTAGATGGTGATGGATATGTTGCAAATAATGGAAATTCGACTAGCAATATATCAAATCTCTCAATCACAGCTTGGGTAAATCCTGATTATTCCGGCGGTTCAGCAGAATTTACAGTAATTAGTAAGGAAAGAGCATTTGCTCTAACAATTAACAATAATATCGAACCAAAACACATTGCTATTTTCTCTCTATTTGATGGAATCACATGGCATTCTGTTCAAACAACTGAAAAAATTGGAGATGATTGGTCTCATATTGCTGCAACATTTAATGGAACAACATTATCAATCTATACAAATGGAACACATTCAAACACAAATGAATCAATTGAAAAAATTGAATTAACAATTAATGGACAACTCGAAGCTAAAACAATTGAAACAATTGAATCTACATCTGATATTGTAATTGGTGCATCACTTGATAATAATAGATCACTTGATGATGTTACAAAACAATTCTTTGGTGAAATTAAAGAAATTAATATTTTTAATGTTTATCTTACAGCAGAACAAGTAGAAGAAATTTATCTACAAACATTACCTATAATACAATCATTATACAATAATACAATAGTAGAAATTATTGAAGATAAAAAAGATCTAGTAGTTATTGATGTATTAACACCTAAATCAATTTCTAATTCAACTAACATTAATGGAACAAATACTGATACAACTATTGATTCACTAAATGCAACTGATTCATTATTCATATTTAATGATACACAAGGATATATTCCAATTGTAGAAGAATCATTAAATGAAGAACTAAACCAATTAACAATATCTACATGGATTAATCCATCTTACACATCTGGTTCAGCAGAATTTGCAGTTGTATCTAAAGAAAATTCATTTGTTCTTGGAATTAATAATATTTATTCACCTGAGAAAGTTTCAACATTTGCAATCTTTGATGGAATAACATGGACAAAAATTTCTGGCACAACAGAAGTACATGATTGGTCACATTTAGTTGCAGTAATCAATGGAACAGAACTTTCATTATATCTAAATGGTAATCTAGAATCACAAACAATAATTCCTGAATCATTTACAATTTTAGAAGGAGAAGTTTCAACAGTATCTGCTGAAATTGCAGAAAATGATTCTGATTTGATCATCGGTGCATATCTTAACACACTTAGAAGCAAGGTATCCCTCTCAAATCACTTTTCAGGAACAATTGATGATGTTTTAGTATACAAAGAAGCCCTTTCACAGGCACAAATCAAGGAGATTTACGCCGGTTATGTAGTGCCATCTGAGAATTACAACATTCCTTTCGAATCTCAACTTTTATCTTTCACTGATGTACTTACAGTATTTGTAAATAATTCAACAGTATCTGAAACTGTCTATGTTGCACCAATTAACATTACATCAACTGCTCCATTAGCAGTACAATCACTATCATTTTCTGATTATGTATCATACAAGATTAATGGTGATTCAAATCAATCATCAGTTGATGTAATAGTATTTTCTGATGTTGTAGTAGCAACAATCATTCCTTATGATACAACAAGAAATGACGACATACAAATCATTTCTGAATCATTGTCCTTCTCTGATGTTGTAGTAGCAACAATCATTCCTTATGATACAACAAGAAATGACGACATACAAATCATTTCTGAATCATTGTCCTTCTCTGATGTACTTTCAATATCAATTAATGACATTAATCTAGTTACTCTATCAGAATCCCTATCATTAAATTCTAAATTACTCTCTAGCAATTATACATTCACAGCAAATAATGTTACATCTGATATCATACTAGAGCATGACACAATTGAAATCAATAAACAGGTTACATGGACACATGATGTAACATTCTCAAATTACACTGATTCTGTTGCAGTAGAAATTCCAGCAGATGCAGAAATTCTTATGATTAAATCTTTCAGTAACACTTCAGAAAATATAATCTTTGATTCCAAAAACTACGTACAAACGAATTCCACATACACAGGACTATATGATGATGCTGATATTTCAAACAAAGATCTAAAGAAATTCTTTAGACTAGTTGACTCTGTTCAAACAATTGAATCAAACATCAACAATACAAATGAAAAGATTTCATACTATGCAAACCTTGACAATGCCAAAGCACACAAAAAACTCGACAAACTAAATGAAAAATTAGACAAGCTAGAAGACAAACTAGAGGACAAACTAGAGAAAATTTCAGTTATTGTTCCTCTTGCATCTCTTCAACAAGTAGGTAAGATGCTACAACAAAACATGCCTCTCAAAGTCTTGGTTCTTAACAATACAGATGATAATGTAGAGTTGACCTTTACTACACCTGCACCAACTACTGTAGAGGAGGATAACTCTGATAATGACAAATTCAACAAAAAGGTTACAGTTTCCCACAAATCAGCATTACACTATACCAATGTCACAGCATATTCTGATCTTCCAGAAGATCTAGTAGAGGCAGGAACTGATTTCAAACTATTCTGGAACATTAACAATACCAGAGTAAATGTTACAGATGATCCAAGATTTGCAGTAGAATTTGTCGATTCTGATGTAAATGGAATTATAGATCAGATGAAATGGATAGTTCCACAATTATCAGAGCAAGAATTTGACATAGAAGCAGATCTTGAAATCATTAATGTTCAAAGCTATCCTGCAGTAGGCGGAAACTGGAAAGTAAGATTTACAACAAATGGTACTGCTGATCTAACAATCACTGCAGTTAATGGAACAACATTTGGCACTGTATCCCCTGATGATTTAAAATTCTTGGAGCTAAACAACGGTACTCATACACTTAATCCAATTGTAAATGGTAACACAATTACTTATTACAATTATTCTAGTACAGAGGAAGGATTTGAGGAATCACAAGTTCTAACTCCATTTAAACATCATTTGATGTTCCAGTTTGGTAACAAGACAGCATTTGCACACAACTCTGCATTTGTTCCAAATGGCCCACAGGCAATTACTTTGTATGGTAGTCCTATTGTATTTGGTTCGCCTGATACTGAAGATGATATGGCAACTACTAATGCAGTATTTCCTGGTTGGGATGAAGCAGCTGAGAGACAAGATTCAATTTTCACACACAACAGTGGTGCTGGTGGTTGTGATGGTTTGGAGGATACTGGATGTATTTCAATCAATGCAACAGAAGCAGGAACATACAGAGTCAATTACGGATTAAGCATAGCACAAGGACAAATTGATGTTGGTAGATGGCAAGCAGTTTCATTTATCCAAAATGATACTGATGGTATTGGCGGCTATGGTATTGGAGATGGAATGTCATGTTATGATTCTGCATATGATAGAAATTCAGAAAACTCTGATGGTGTTGCATTCTCTGGTGAATGTCTAGTAAAACTTGATGCAAACGGTTCCATTAGACTTGGTTTATCCAAAGTATCTGATGTATCTGATCCAGATGGCTACGTATTCACAGACAATAGAAACTGGCTATCAATGGTAAAGGTTGAAAATCCTACAATCTCTCTTAGTAAATCAGGAGGTACACTATCTGTTACTGCCACTCCAGCTGATATGACGTTCCTTGATGCAGATATTATAACCTATAATGCTAGTACATTTACCTTTGATGGTTCATCTGCTAATGCAGAAATTACAGTAGATGAAGATGGATTCTACAAGGTATCATACAGTGCTCTTGTTGAACTCCCAGGAACTGCAAGAACTAGCATAATTGGTAAAATACAAACAAACACTGGTGGCTCATTTGTTGATGATGTGTATGGTAGTAGTCTTACATACATTAGAGGTGGAGATGGTATTAATTTTGGTGCACCAACAGCATCTGCAATTCTTGAGCTAAATGCAGGCGATGAATTAAAGATTGTTTTAGAAGATGAAATAGCAGGAACTTCAACTGCTACTGATTATCATCTTGATGTTGAATTTCTTGGACCAAACACTTCTGCAAATGTTCTAAGAGTTTACAACGCTACTGGTGGACTTAACATTGATGTTATTTCAAGTGATGTTCTAATTGATTGGGATACGTCTGATGAGATAGGAAGTCATTTCACATTTACTGGAACGCCATCATCTCCAACTGAAGATATTACAATTAACGTTGCTGGACTATATCATATTGCATATGGAGTTGATTCTGTAAAAGATGGTACTAGTACTGGTGACAGATTTAAACAAATAACCAGAGTACAAGTTGATGATGGTACTGGATTTGTAGATGCTAAAGCATGTTTTGGTGACGGTTTTAGTAGAGGAAGCAATGCTGGTGAGGATCACAGAAAAATAACTTCATCATCAAGTTGTATGTTGGAGTTAGGAAAAGATGACAAGGTTAGAGTAGTTAGTCTCAAAACATCTGACCTTGGTACTGGCACTGATACTCATACTATCGCAGGCCAAACATATCTTACAATTCATGCTTTGACTATAAGCAATCCACCATTGGAAGAATCACTACCTCTTTCAGACGTCATAGAAACAGTATTGATTAAGAATACAGCAGAATCATTAGCACTTTCAGATGTTGTTATAGCTACAAAAATGGCTAAATTCACACTTGATGAATCATTATCTCTAGTTGATGATCCTATATTTGTAGACAAGGACGGTGAAGTTCTTGTTACCTTAGCAGAAGATTTGATATTTGGAGCAGATATTACTAGAGCACAAGTTCTTCCAATTTCGCTACAAGAATCACTCTCATTAGATGATATTGTTAATCGAAATGCTCCTTTCTCTCTTACAGAATCCCTTACATTATCTGATTCTATAATTGGAGAAGCATTTGTTCCATCCAATCCTGACTTTAAGATACAACATGGTACTGTAGTAATACCTGCTAATGATTTTGATGATACAATAACTAGTTCTGGTGGTGCAGACTTTGATGTATGTACAGGTGATTGTTTCATTATGCAAGTAAGTTCAAGACATTCTGGTATGGGTACTACATCTGGTGGTGGTACTCAGGATGCAAATGATGTTACAACATACATCTCTAGTGATGCAGGTCTAACTGTTGCTGGTACTGTTACATTTACCAGAGCAGACAATACAAATCCTGATAACAGAGTTGCATGGCAGATTCTAGAATACATTGGTCTTGCAGGTGGTCCAAACGAGATGAAAGTATTAGATACAGGTACTGTTTCACTTGGAGCTACAACTGCTAATGCAGCAGGTGCTACAATTAGTGGTGGTGCAGCAGATGATGATGATGTTGCAGTAATCATTACAGGTGTTTCAAACACTAATGCTGGTGTAAATGCCTATACAGCAGGATTAGTCACTACTGAATGGAAGGGTGCAAGCAACGTACCTGTCTTTAATAGAACTTCAACAACTGATGCAATTGATGTTTCATATGCTGTAGTTGAATTTACTGGTAAGAACTGGGATTTGCAAAGAATAGAACATTTAGGAACTGATATTCCTTCTAATGCAGAACAAACTGAATCAATTGATGATGTAGGTGATCTTTCTCGTGCTTTTATCTTACAAGCTCAGCAAAGAAGCCCCGATACTAATGATACAGATGGTCTTTGTGAAATGGGTGAGCAGGTATGGTTATCTGACACTGATACTTTATCATTTGCTCACGATGCTGATACTGGTTGTGATTATGAGGGTCATAACATAAACGAAGTTGTATGGATTCTTTCTAACTCTAATGCACAAACTGGAAAGAAGATGATCGTAGAGCATCAACAACCAACTCGAGCTCCAGGAGGATTAGAAGAAGATAATTGGCAAGTATCAATTAATTCTCTTACATATGGTACTGATGAGACGGCAATTCTTGGTTTGACATCAAACTCTGATGGTAGTGGTAGTGCATTTCCTAGAGGATGGGTTATTGCAGAACTTACTGATTCTACTACGGTTGATTTCTGGCAATCAGACTCTGATACACAACAACAAAAATACTCTTTCAGTGTTGTACAATGGCCTCGTTCAAAAATCATATCTTTATCACTTGCTGAAGATTTGGGATTAGCTGACATTATCCTTGTAGACAAGCCATACACTGAATCTCTAACAATTTCTGATGTTGTTGAAGTTGTAAATGATGCTAGAGTTGAACTTGTAGAATCATTATCTCTAGTTGATAGCCCTGTATTTGTAGACAAGGACGGTCAAGTTCTATCTAATCTTGCTGAATCATTTTCATTTGATGATGGAACAGTATCTGTCTTAATTCTACCAATTAAACCACAAGAATCATTGTTACTAGTTGATTCTGTAGAATTTACTCATGATAAAACTCTCACACTTGTTGAATCATTAGTGTTTGATGATGAAATTCCTATTAGTGAAGTATTTCGATCTTCAAATCCTGACTTTAAGACACAACATGGTACATTTACAATAAGTGCTGCATCTACTACTGGAACAATTACTAGTTCTGGTGGTGCAAATTTTGATGTATGTACAGGTGACTGTTTCATTATGCACACAAGTACAAGACAAACAGGTTCAGGTGATACGACTAATGGCGGTGTTCAAACTCCAGATAACTTTATGACCCATGTGTCAAATGATGGTGGTTTAACTACTGCAGGTACTGTTACATTTGCAAGATCTGGTTCTACTAATGATAACAGAGTTGCATGGCAGATTCTAGAATACATTGGTCCTGCAGGAGGTCCAAACGAGATGAAAGTATTAGATACAGGTATTGTTTCATTTGGAACTACAACTGCTAATGTAGCAGGAGCTACAATTAGTGGAGGTGCAGCAGATGATAATGATGTCGCAGTAATTATTACTGGTGTTAGCTCTGATGGTGGTGCAACTGACTATGATTCTTCTCTTGTTACTACTGAGTGGAGTGGTGCAAGCAACGTACCTGTCTTTAATAGAACTGCAGTAAATTCTGTATCACTTGATGTTTCATATGCTGTTGTAGAATTTACTGGTTCTGCATGGAATCTTCAAAGAGTTGAAAAAGTTGGCTCTGATTCTCCTTCTCCAATACAAACACAATCAATTACGGATGTAGGTGATCTTTCACGTGCATTTGTATTACAAGCTCAGCAAAGAAATGCAGATAACACTGCATCAGATGGTCTTTGTGAAACTGGTGAAAGAGTATGGTTATCTGATACTACAACTGTATCATTTTACCACGAAACTGCTACTGATGCTTGTACATATGATAGTAATATGAACAGAGTTGTATGGGTTCTTTCTAACTCTAATGCACAAACTGGAAAGAAGATGATCGTAGAGCATCAACAACCAACTGATCAATTAAACACTGTAGATCCTAATCCACCAGAAGAGGAGAACTGGCAAAGATCCATTAATTCTCTTACATATGGTATTGATGAAACTTCAATTCTTGGATTTACATCAAACTCTGATGGCACATCTACTAATTATCCAAGTGGTACAATTGTAGCAGACCTTACTGATTCTACTACAGTTGATTTCTGGCAATCAGACTCTGGTGAAGAGCAATCTTATTCTTTCAGTGTTGTACAATGGCCTCGTTCAAGAGTAATTAGTATATCACCTGTTGAAAGTTTCTCATTTTCTGATGATGTATCAATTGATCTTAGATTAACTCTAAATGAGAATTTATCATTTAATGATGGTACAGTTGAGACTATGAATGCAGTATCTGTATCCCTCACTGAGAATTTATCATTTAATGATGGTACAGTTGAGACTATGAATGCAGTATCTGTATCCCTAGATGAGTCTCTCTCACTAGTAGACGACATCAATAGAAACATACCTGTCTCTCTAACAGAGTCACTCTCCCTAGTAGATGACATCAACAGAACATTCAACATCTCTCTAACAGAATCACTTTCACTTCAAGATACTATTGCCAAGACATTTACTGTATCACTAACTGAAAACTTGACACTAGTAGATGACATCAACAGAACATTCACTGTATCACTAACTGAAAACTTGACACTAGTAGATACTATTGCCAAAACATTCAACATCTCTCTAACAGAGTCACTCTCCCTAGTAGATGACATCAACAGAACATTCAACATCTCTCTAACAGAATCACTTTCACTTCAAGATACTATTGCCAAAACATTCAACATCTCTCTAACAGAATCACTTTCACTTCAAGATACTATTGCCAAGACATTCACTGTATCACTAACTGAAAACTTGACACTAGTAGATACTATTGCCAAAACATTCAACATCTCTCTAACAGAGTCACTCTCCCTAGTAGATGACATCAACAGAACATTCAACATCTCTCTAACAGAATCACTTTCACTTCAAGATACTATTGCCAAAACATTCAACATCTCTCTAACAGAATCACTTTCACTTCAAGATACTATTGCCAAGACATTCACTGTATCACTAACTGAAAACTTGACACTAGTAGATACTATTGCCAAAACATTCAACATCTCTCTAACAGAGTCACTCTCCCTAGTAGATGACATCAACAGAACATTCAACATCTCTCTAACAGAGTCACTCTCCCTAGTAGATGACATCAACAGAAACATACCTGTCTCTCTAACAGAATCACTTTCACTTCAAGATACTATTGCCAAGACATTTACTGTATCACTAACTGAAAACTTGACACTAGTAGATGACATCAACAGAACATTCACTGTATCCTTAGCTGAAAACTTGACACTAGTAGATGACATCAACAGAACATTCAACATCTCTCTAACAGAATCACTTTCACTTCAAGATACTATTGCCAAAACATTCAACATCTCTCTAACAGAGTCACTCTCCCTAGTAGATGACATCAACAGAACATTCAACATCTCTCTAACAGAATCACTTTCACTTCAAGATACTATTGCCAAAACATTCAACATCTCTCTAACAGAATCACTCTCCCTAGTAGATGACATCAACAGAACATTCAACATCTCTCTAACAGAATCACTTTCACTTCAAGATACTATTGCCAAGACATTTACTGTATCACTAACTGAAAACTTGACACTAGTAGATACTATTGCCAAAACATTCAACATCTCTCTAACAGAGTCACTCTCCCTAGTAGATGACATCAACAGAACATTCAACATCTCTCTAACAGAGTCACTCTCCCTAGTAGATGACATCAACAGAACATTCAACATCTCTCTAACAGAATCACTTTCACTTCAAGATACTATTGCCAAGACATTCACTGTATCACTAACTGAAAACTTGACACTAGTAGATACTATTGCCAAAACATTCAACATCTCTCTAACAGAGTCACTCTCCCTAGTAGATGACATCAACAGAACATTCAACATCTCTCTAACAGAGTCACTCTCCCTAGTAGATGACATCAACAGAACATTCAACATCTCTCTAACAGAATCACTTTCACTTCAAGATGCTATTGCCAAGACATTTACTGTATCACTAACTGAAAACTTGACACTAGTAGATACTATTGCCAAAACATTCAACATCTCTCTAACAGAGTCACTCTCCCTAGTAGATGACATCAACAGAACATTCAACATCTCTCTAACAGAGTCACTCTCCCTAGTAGATGACATCAACAGAACATTCAACATCTCTCTAACAGAATCACTTTCACTTCAAGATACTATTGCCAAGACATTCACTGTATCACTAACTGAAAACTTGACACTAGTAGATGACATCAACAGAACATTCACTGTATCCTTAGCTGAAAACTTGACACTAGTAGATGACATCAACAGAACATTCAACATCTCTCTAACAGAATCACTTTCACTTCAAGATACTATTGCCAAAACATTCAACATCTCTCTAACAGAATCACTCTCCCTAGTAGATGACATCAACAGAACATTCAACATCTCTCTAACAGAATCACTTTCACTTCAAGATACTATTGCCAAAACATTCAACATCTCTCTAACAGAATCACTCTCCCTAGTAGATGACATCAACAGAACATTCAACATCTCTCTAACAGAATCACTTTCACTTCAAGATACTATTGCCAAGACATTCACTGTATCACTAACTGAAAACTTGACACTAGTAGATACTATTGCCAAAACATTCAACATCTCTCTAACAGAGTCACTCTCCCTAGTAGATGACATCAACAGAACATTCAACATCTCTCTAACAGAGTCACTCTCCCTAGTAGATGACATCAACAGAACATTCAACATCTCTCTAACAGAATCACTTTCACTTCAAGATACTATTGCCAAGATATTTACTGTATCACTAACTGAAAACTTGACACTAGTAGATGACATCAACAGAACATTCAACATCTCTCTAACAGAGTCACTCTCCCTAGTAGATGACATCAACAGAACATTCAACATCTCTCTAACAGAGTCACTCTCCCTAGTAGATGACATCAACAGAACATTCAACATCTCTCTAACAGAATCACTTTCACTTCAAGATACTATTGCCAAGACATTCACTGTATCACTAACTGAAAACTTGACACTAGTAGATACTATTGCCAAAACATTCAACATCTCTCTAACAGAGTCACTCTCCCTAGTAGATGACATCAACAGAACATTCAACATCTCTCTAACAGAGTCACTCTCCCTAGTAGATGACATCAACAGAACATTCAACATCTCTCTAACAGAATCACTTTCACTTCAAGATACTATTGCCAAAACATTCAACATCTCTCTAACAGAATCACTCTCCCTAGTAGATGACATCAACAGAACATTCAACATCTCTCTAACAGAATCACTTTCACTTCAAGATACTATTGCCAAAACATTCAACATCTCTCTAACAGAATCACTTTCACTTCAAGATACTATTGCCAAAACATTCAACATCTCTCTAACAGAATCACTTTCACTTCAAGATACTATTGCCAAGACATTCACTGTATCACTAACTGAAAACTTGACACTAGTAGATGACATCAACAGAACATTCAACATCTCTCTAACAGAGTCACTCTCCCTAGTAGATGACATCAACAGAACATTCAACATCTCTCTAACAGAGTCACTCTCCCTAGTAGATGACATCAACAGAAACATACCTGTCTCTCTAACAGAGTCACTACCACTAGATGACGGTACAGTTGATCCTACTGCAATCATTAACATCTCTCTAACAGAATCACTCTCCCTAGTAGATGACATCAACAGAACATTCAACATCTCTCTAACAGAATCACTTTCACTTCAAGATACTATTGCCAAAACATTCAACATCTCTCTAACAGAATCACTTTCACTTCAAGATACTATTGCCAAAACATTCAACATCTCTCTAACAGAATCACTTTCACTTCAAGATACTATTGCCAAGACATTCACTGTATCACTAACTGAAAACTTGACACTAGTAGATGACATCAACAGAACATTCAACATCTCTCTAACAGAGTCACTCTCCCTAGTAGATGACATCAACAGAACATTCAACATCTCTCTAACAGAGTCACTCTCCCTAGTAGATGACATCAACAGAAACATACCTGTCTCTCTAACAGAGTCACTACCACTAGATGACGGTACAGTTGATCCTACTGCAATCATTAACATCTCTCTAACAGAGTCACTCTCCCTAGTAGATGACATCAACAGAAACATACCTGTCTCTCTAACAGAGTCACTCTCCCTAGTAGATGACATCAACAGAACATTCAACATCTCTCTAACAGAGTCACTCTCCCTAGTAGATGACATCAACAGAAACATACCTGTCTCTCTAACAGAGTCACTCTCCCTAGTAGATGACATCAACAGAACATTCAACATCTCTCTAACAGAGTCACTCTCCCTAGTAGATGACATCAACAGAAACATACCTGTCTCTCTAACAGAGTCACTCTCCCTAGTAGATGACATCAACAGAACATTCAACATCTCTCTAACAGAGTCACTCTCCCTAGTAGATGACATCAACAGAAACATACCTGTCTCTCTAACAGAGTCACTACCACTAGATGACGGTACAGTTGATCCTACTGCAATCATTAACATCTCTCTAACAGAGTCACTCTCCCTAGTAGATGACATCAACAGAAACATACCTGTCTCTCTAACAGAGTCACTCTCCCTAGTAGATGACATCAACAGAACATTCAACATCTCTCTAACAGAGTCACTCTTCCTAGTAGATGACATCAACAGAAACATACCTGTCTCTCTAACAGAGTCACTACCACTAGATGACGGTACAGTTGATCCTACTGCAATCATTAACATCTCTCTAACAGAGTCACTCTCCCTAGTAGATGACATCAACAGAAACATACCTGTCTCTCTAACAGAGTCACTCTACCACTAGTAGATGGTACAGTCAACAGAACCACTAGTACACTAAGTGTATCCTCTAACAGAGTCACTCTCCCTAGTAGATGACATCAACAGAAACATACCTGTCTCTCTAACAGAGTCACTACCACTAGATGACGGTACAGTAGAAACAATCAACACAATCATTGTATCACTCACAGAAAACTTGACACTAGTAGATGACATCAACAGAAACATACCTGTCTCTCTAACAGAGTCACTACCACTAGATGACGGTACAGTAGAAACCACTAGTACACTAAGTGTATCCCTAACAGAGTCACTCTCCCTAGTAGATGACATCAACAGAAACATACCTGTCTCTCTAACAGAGTCACTACCACTAGATGACGGTACAGTAGAAACAATCAACACAATCATTGTATCACTCACAGAAAACTTGACACTAGTAGATGACATCAACAGAAACATACCTGTCTCTCTAACAGAGTCACTACCACTAGATGACGGTACAGTAGAAACCACTAGTACACTAAGTGTATCCCTAACAGAGTCACTCTCCCTAGTAGATGACATCAACAGAAACATACCTGTCTCTCTAACAGAGTCACTACCACTAGATGACGGTACAGTAGAAACAATCAACACAATCATTGTATCACTCACAGAAAACTTGACACTAGTAGATGACATCAACAGAAACATACCTGTCTCTCTAACAGAGTCACTACCACTAGATGACGGTACAGTAGAAACCACTAGTACACTAAGTGTATCCCTAACAGAGTCACTCTCCCTAGTAGATGACATCAACAGAAACATACCTGTCTCTCTAACAGAGTCACTACCACTAGATGACGGTACAGTAGAAACAATCAACACAATCATTGTATCACTCACAGAAAACTTGACACTAGTAGATGACATCAACAGAACATTCAACATCTCTCTAACAGAGTCACTACCACTAGATGACGGTACAGTAGAAACCACTAGTACACTAAGTGTATCCCTAACAGAGTCACTCTCCCTAGTAGATGACATCAACAGAAACATACCTGTCTCTCTAACAGAGTCACTACCACTAGATGACGGTACAGTAGAAACCACTAGTACACTAAGTGTATCCCTAACAGAGTCACTCTCCCTAGTAGATGACATCAACAGAAACATACCTGTCTCTCTAACAGAGTCACTACCACTAGATGACGGTACAGTAGAAACCACTAGTACACTAAGTGTATCCCTAACAGAGTCACTCTCCCTAGTAGATGACATCAACAGAAACATACCTGTCTCTCTAACAGAGTCACTACCACTAGATGACGGTACAGTAGAAACAATCAACACAATCATTGTATCACTCACAGAAAACTTGACACTAGTAGATGACATCAACAGAACATTCAACATCTCTCTAACAGAGTCACTACCACTAGATGACGGTACAGTAGAAACCACTAGTACACTAAGTGTATCCCTAACAGAGTCACTCTCCCTAGTAGATGACATCAACAGAAACATACCTGTCTCTCTAACAGAGTCACTACCACTAGATGACGGTACAGTAGAAACAATCAACACAATCATTGTATCACTCACAGAAAACTTGACACTAGTAGATGACATCAACAGAAACATACCTGTCTCTCTAACAGAGTCACTACCACTAGATGACGGTACAGTAGAAACCACTAGTACACTAAGTGTATCCCTAACAGAGTCACTCTCCCTAGTAGATGACATCAACAGAAACATACCTGTCTCTCTAACAGAGTCACTACCACTAGATGACGGTACAGTTGATCCTACTGCAATCATTAACATCTCTCTAACAGAGTCACTCTCCCTAGTAGATGACATCAACAGAACATTCAACATCTCTCTAACAGAGTCACTACCACTAGATGACGGTACAGTAGAAACAATCAACACAATCATTGTCTCACTCACAGAGTTACTACCACTAGATGATGAAGATCTCAAGTTTGAAGGAACTTTAAAAATTAGAGTTACTAGAGATTCTCTATTGATTGGTAGCGCGGCATTCTCAATTACTCCAAATCCAATAACTGGAACTGGAAGTCTAAGTATTACAGATAATATGGGACTTGATGTAAACGGGACATTAGGAGAGATACAAATTCTGGAAGTCCCAGTAAGGGATTATGATATTGTAATGACTACTGTTCCAAGTGGAAATTCAGTAGATGTTGATGAGGCTACTATCTCAGTAGGTGGAGATGATGTAAATCCTCTTGTAGAATTTGAATTATTTAGTACTGCAACTGATTTATCGATGCTTCCTCCACAACCATCAAAAACATCACCAAATCTTAATGCAACTCAGCTTGCAGTTCTAGAGGGATTTACAGCAACAGTTGTAGAAGGTGCATCCACTACAACAATCAACACATCAACTCAATCTCTAAAAATAATTAGAGTTGGTGTGAATAATACATCCGGTATACAGACTGCCATTTCACAACAATCAAACATAAAATATGATAATTCTTATGCAGTTGGAACAAGTGGAACTGTTGTACAAAACACAATAAAGATTCCAAAATACACTCTCTCATCTAATAGCTCTCTAACTGCAATTATTCCTCTAGCAGTATCTATAGAACCATCACACCAAATAATTTCTACTCCACCAATCAAAAACATTGTTCCTGGAAAACAAATGATATTCCCTGTAGAGTCAAGCCTTATTCCTAGCTTTGGAGGTATATCAAAACTTGATATCACAACAAATGCAAGTTCAACTTCTGTTGGAATCTTTACTAAGGATTGGGTGGTAATTGAGGTTGATGATGGTCACATTAATTCACCAACATTAGCAAGTAGTGGAATTACAAATGAATTGGAATTAGAAATTGATGTCAAATACAGATATGAAGATGATGTAGTTGGATTTAACTTTGGTAATTCTTCTAACTTTAAATCAAAACCAGTTATGACAGTATTAGTACCAAAACCAATATCTACTGATATTATCACACTTGCAAATGGATGTGCAGATGTTGAAGTTCATACACTTGTAGGTGGAGTATGGACTGCAGGAATTGATACAGTTTTATCAAATACACCATCAACAATTAATTCTAATTATTGTGATGTAGAGTTTGAATCTGATCACTATTCCAAGAAATCAGTATCCTCAAAGAAGAGCTCTGGTACTGGAGGTACTGGAGGTACTGGAGGTACTGGAGGTACTGGAAGTACTGGAAGCAGTGCAGGAAGTGGCGCTGGTAGAAGTAGTGGAGGTACTAGTTCTGGCGGATTTGGAGGAATTCTAGCAAGTCCATTAACAATTAACGAGATTTCATATGACAAATGTTCAGAGAATATGGCAAGAATCATAGTTTCAAGTGATGCAGATATGCCACCAACTGTCAAAGTAACTACTGCAAAATCTGGAGTTGTATTTGCCAAATTAGCTGAAATCCAACCATATGAGGAACAAAACAAATTCATTACTGTAGATAGATATCTCTATGAACTTCCAATTTCATCTGATGAGTCATTCATGTATGTATCAGTTACAGAAGAAATAGGAAATACATCAAACACTGTACAAGCTTCAGTTAAACTACTTTCATGTGAAGGAACTACTGTTATTGTTCCACTCCCAGATGATATATTCTCAGAAATTTCAGAGGCTGCTGCAAGAATATTTGATACCAAGATTCAGATTGGTAATGCAACATCAATTGATGCAGCAGAATCAGAATTCTTGTTTGTCAGCAGCCAAGATTTGACAGTTTCTGCAATCATTGATAGTGAAACACCACTAGAACGTGTAGAATTGAGATCAATTACAATGGGACAACCAGTTTCTGATTACATTGGAATCAAGATGGATATCACACCATTGTATGTTTCAAACTCAACCTATGTTGTAACTGGAACAATCCCATCATTCTGGATGGGAGAACCTGGAATGACTTACTGGATACACATTACTGATGAGGATAAAGCACAGACAGAATCAATCCAATATAACATTGGTGCAAAACCAACTAGTGTATCTAATATTGCAGTTGAAGTTGATATGCCAACGATCAAGGCATCAGGCTCTATTGTAAAACCAGAATTCTATATGTTTAATGAGGATAAACCATCATATGGAATTGTATCACTGGTAGTAGATGGTGAAGTAGTCTCAAAGAGATCACAAATGTTTGGAACAGGTCAGACCCAAATTATCTTCAATTGGAATACACCAAAATCTGATGTATATGTTGAATATGATATTCAGGGTCTAGTTGAATTGTATGATAGCAAAGTCAGTACAGCAACATCAATACTTGCAACCCATCCAAAGACTGTAACAGTATCTGCAAATGAAATGCCAGCATTACAAGTAATACAGAGAGATGACACAATACTTGCAGATCCTGCACTAGTCTACGCATCTAATGCTAATTCTGAACTTAGATTTACTGTAACTGATCCTCAAGGACAGTGTATCATTGGTGGTACAGATGAATGCCTAGTTAATGAAAGTACTAGAGGAAAACGTGGTGGAATGGAGAGTGTTCCATATGGTGACCAAATACTCAGAGTCAGATATTCAGGACCAGACAATGCACTTGAGAGATTCTCAATTACATCAATTGATCCAATTGTAGGACAATGGAGTGTATCATTAGAAACTGAAGATGGATTTGTACAACAAGCACATGCATCAGAAAGTGTAGATGTAAAAATCAAATATAGATATCACTCTGAAACAATTACTGCATTTTCATAGTTATTTATAAAAATAATTTAAAAATTTAAAATTATGGATAGGCTATTGATTGAATAACTTCAGAATCAAGTTCAGAAATATTAATTCTTTTTTGTTCCATACTATCTCTCATACGAATTGTTACTGTTCCATCTTCTAGTGTTTGATGATCTACTGTAATTGCAAATGGTGATCCTATCTCATCTAGTCTTCTATATCTTCTGCCTATTGCACCAGAGTGATCTAAAAATGCATCACATTTTCTTTTTAATTGAAGATAAATTTCATCTGTTTTTTCTTTTAATCCATCTTTTTTTACTAGAGATAAAATTCCAATATGAACAGGAGACAAGTATGGTTTTAAGGCTAAAACTATTCTTTCATGTTCTTTATCCTCTTTCAAACTATGCTCTAATATTGTATACAAACTTCTGTCAATTCCCATCGAAATCTCAAATACATGAGGTAAAACTTTGTCATCGCCATCCATTATCTCAAATTTTTGCTTGCTTTTTGTTGCATGACTGGTCAAGTCATAGTCAGATCTGTAATTACATGCTACTAGTTCTAGCCAACCAATAGTAGTCTCTACTTCAAAATCAAATGCTACTTCAGCATAGAATGCCTTTTCTTTATCTCCTAATTTTCTAAATCTACTTTTTGTAATATCAATACCTGTTTTCTCATAAAATTCAGTTAAAATTCCCAAGTAATATGCTACAAGCTTGTTAGGAACAACACCTGATTCTACTGCTTCTTTACATGTCATAGAGACCGGATCTCCATCTGTTTGTATTCTTAGAGTAACATCTTGAATCTCTGAAAACTTTTCTACCTCAGATAGGTTATTTGGATTACAAAACACTTCAATCTCTGCTTGATAGAATTCCCTTAGACGAAGTAGGCTCTGTCTTGGTGCAATTTCATTTCTAAAACTCTTTCCTACTTGGGCAATTCCTATAGGAAGTTTTCCTCTCATGGTCTTGTATAGCCTAGGAAAATCTACAAAGATTGATTGACATGTTTCAGGTCGTAGATATGCTTCTTCTTCTTCAGGGCCAATACCTACTTTGAACATCATATTGAAATTTTTTGTCTTATCAAAGTCACCTTTACACTTTGGACATTTGATATTGTTTTGTGAAATTACATTATCGAACTCTTCCAAGTCTGCACTCTCAGGAATTTCTATTTGTGTAAGTTCAGCAATAGTTCTGTCTGCCCTAAATGTTGCATTGCATTTTATACATTTGATTATTGGATCCGCAAAATTTCCTAAATGTCCAGATGCTTCAAAAACTGATTTTGACATAATCTGAGAACCATCAATTTCAAGCATCCCATCTCTTCGGATTAACTCTCTTCTCCATAGTTCTAGAAATTTATTTTTTAAACTAACACCAGATGGACCATATTCCCAAAACCCAGCCTGAGCATCTGCATAAATTTCACAGCTAGGAAAGTAAAATCCACGCTCAAGTGCTAGTTTCATTACTGCTTCATAGTCCATTATTACATCAATTCACTCATGAAATAAATTTCTACGCAAATCCCTTTGCCACTCTAATATTCTCAAAGTCATCTCTGTCATCATCAATAGGGGTTTCTAAAATTATGGGAATTTTTTTCTTATTTGCAAATTTAACAACAGCTGAAATTCCTTTTTCTCCAATTCCACCCAATCCTAAATGATAATGTCTATCTAAATTGCAACCAAGATCCCCCTTTGCATCATTTAGATGAAGAATTTTTAAATTATCAGTTCCTACGTATTTTTCAAATTCTGAAAAAGTTTTCTTTACATTCTCTTCTGTTCTCAAATCATAACCTGCAACAAATGCATGACAAGTATCTATACAAACACCAAATTTTTTTGCTGGTTTTAGTTGTTTGAAAATCTCCCCCAGCTGTTTAAAATCAGAACCAACAGAATTTTTTTGTCCTGCAGTATTTTCTAATAGTATGATTACATCATTTTTTGCTTTTCCAGCTAAAGTTAACCCTTTTACTAATTTTTTAATCCCAGCTTCATCTCCAGTACCTAAATGACTTCCAAGATGAGTTACTAAATATGGAATTCCTAATTGTGCACATCTTTCACTTTCATCAATTAATGTTTTGACAGATTTTTCAAATCCATCCTCTTTTGGAGTTGCAAGATTTGGTAAATATGGCATGTGTGCACAAGTTGCAAATCTATCAATTTTACTTGCTTTGAGTTTTGATTTGAAGCTATCAATGTTTTCTTTGGTGAGTGGCTTTGCATGCCAACCTCTTGGATTTCTTGTAAATATTTGAAATGCGGAGCATTCTCTCTCAACAGCATTGTCTACAGACTTGTCGATGGATCCAGATATTGAAACATGACATCCGATCTGCATATGTGTATTTTCTTAAAACATAATTTAAACCAGCGTCAAAATTCAAAAAATCAGATTTTTAAGTATACTCTGTAAATTACTATCATGTTAGCTCTTGGCCAAGATGAAATTGCAAAATATCCATTCCTAGCAGATGCAGGTCAGTATCTCAAAGATCAAGGATTTTCCCTTGAACAATTTGGTTCAGATCCTGATTTGAAGCAGCTAATTGAGAAGGCATATGACCGGATTTTAGTTGCAGCAGATGGTAAAATCTACAAATCTGATCTAGACGGTGATCATGTTTCAAAGGAAGCTGCCCTTCCTAGAGAGGTTTTTTCATTTCTTTTAGCAATTGTTTTGCTGAAATTAAGTGGGATGCATACTCTAATCAAAAGATTTGCGCTTGCTGAAGCAAGACGAGCAGAAAAATATCTGGAAAAGGATCTTGCAAATATTTCAGATGAATCAAAAAATCAACTTGCAATTAGAGTAATAGATGATCTTTTTTCAGTGCAAGTTGAAAAATCCGACGATTATTTCATTATTCCAGTATCTGATTATCTCAAACATTCTATAAATTTTCATGAAAGAGAATGGAAATTAATCAACAGGCATGTAGAAAATGGCAAAGTGTATCTTTCACCCCATGAAACTGTTAGACTAATAAGAAAAGAATTGGGAACATACATCAATTCAAAAATAATTAATGCAAAAACTCCCACAATGATTCCTGGATTTGAAAATTCAGTAAATAAACTAGTTTCATTATCCAAAAAATTTACCACATACACAGTATCTACTGGAGAATACCCACCTTGCATAAAACATGCAATTGAAATTTTAGAAAAAGGTGAAAACCTTCCGCATTCTGGAAGATTCATGCTTGCAACTTTTCTTCTATCAAAAGGACAAACAGTACAACAAATTGCCCCATTATTCAAAAATGCACCTGATTACAATCCACGTGTTACACTGTATCAGCTAAACCATTTAGCAGGGACTTCAGGTAGTGGCACTCAATACTCTTGTCCATCATGTGAGAAATTAAAAACTCAAAGTTTGTGTTTTGCTATTCCTGAATGTGATAACATCATTAATCCCTTACAATTTGGAAGGAAGAAAAAATAATGCAAGAAGCAGATTTGCAATTTTTAGAAGGTTCTTTCAAAAAATATTATTTTAATCATTTTGATCTAATCAAAGTTCCAGAGAGAACATCTGAAAGAGAATTTGGTTACCAGAAATTTAATTCAGGAATGACTAGACATATTCCCATTAAAGATGATAAAGAATTACATCTGATGCTGATACAAAACATTCCATCTGATGTTTATTGTTCCAACGCATACTATACATTCCCAAATTTACCAATGAATGAAAAGGATTGGAAAGAGGCTGATCTAATTTTTGATATTGATGCAAAAGATCTTAATTTACCATGCAGAGAAGGACACACAGTATCAATTTGTAATGAATGCAATGAAGTATCTAAAACTTTAACTCAATGTTTAAAATGTAATTCATCAAAGTTAGAAAAAAAATCACTACCATGTAAAAATTGTATTGGTGCTTCAAAAATTGAAGTTAAAAAATTATCCGAAGTGCTAATTCATGATCTTGCAATTGCTAAAGAAAACATTCAAGTATTTTTTTCTGGTAATGAGGGATTTCATGTTTATGTTTATAATTCACAATTTCAAGAAATTGGTTCTAGAGAAAGATCTGAATTAACTGATTACATCTCTCTTCGTGGAGCAATCCCTGAAACATTTGGAATTAGAAAACTTAAACAAGATCGTGCTGCACTTCCTAACTTTGATGATCGGGGTTGGAGAGGCAGATTCTCAAAATATGTTTTTGGTTCCAAGTCAAAACGCTCAAAAATAGTTACAGAATTACTTTCAAATGGCTATTCTTCTTTTCAAAAAACCTTGGATGATGTTTCAGAAAACATTGGAGTGAAAATTGATCCAAATGTTACTATGGATATACACAGAATTTTTAGATTACCAGGATCTATTAATAGTAAAAGTGGACTCACAAAAATCCAATGTGATGATTTAGAAAACTTTGATCCGTATACTGAAGCATCTTTTCTTAGTGATGATGCAGTAGAAGTTATTGCAAATTGCCCCATTGAATTTAAATTAAAAAACAAAAAATTTGGACCATATCTAAACGAAAAAATCACGGTTCCAACATTTGCCGCAGTCTATATGATTTGTAAAAAACTTGCCAGAATAGCTTGATTTTGCCGGTAAGACATTAATTTACCGAATCTAAAGAAAATTCAGTTTTGTATAGCGCCTCTACTGATAAACAAGCTCCGCCTCCTGATGCTGGAAAATACATCAGATTAGGCATTGTTGCAATTATTGGAATAGTCATTTTCACAATGGTTGGAAATCAGGCAGTTATTCTATCAATGAATTTTACAGAATTTGGAGATCAATTTACCAAACCTCTCTACTATACACTTGTTTCAACAATAATTCTTTCTGCCATTGCTCTTATTCGAGTTAACATTGTAGGAAGATCATCAATTTTCTGGTATGCAATTAGCACAGGAATAGGATTTTTAGGAAGTGGGGGACAGCAGCCAATTACAAATACTCTAAAAAGTTTTAGAGATTACAAATTATCATCAGTACAATTTGTAATTTGGCAAATTACAAAGATCTTGCTTTTCGGAGCTTTCTTTGCAAATATTATGTTTGGATTTGCAGCAATGTCATTTATTGATGGAAATACTTTGGGAATTGAAAATTTACCTTCCTTGTTTACTTTACCTTTTGTAACTCCTGATAATAATCCAAACTATGCTGCAGAAAATGTCGTTCCGATGATTCCAGCTTTAGTAATATTAATTCCACCCTTACTTGCAGCTATTGGACTTCGTTTATTTTTGTATGTTGGAATTCATAGAATAATTAATGTAGTTACATCTTATCTCCAAGATTCAAATGAAGGAAAACCACGATATTTAAATTATGTTTCAACTATTGAGGGAATAATAGGTATTGGAATAATTTGGGCAGGAATTAATCTATTCTTCACAGATCAAATTGATTACAATACAAGATATGTAATTGGAGGTACTCTTGTCATAGGTTTTGCATTAATTGCGTTTTCCCTAGTTGATAGAATTCGAGCACGTGTACTAACTCATATGTTTAAACGAGATGTATACATTAGATTTTTAACAATTCTTGCAATTGCAATTATTGTAGCTGGTGTTGTTTCAGTAAATAATAGTATTGCAGATGCAAAGAAAATTGAATTTTTAGGACCATACACTGCTCAGCAGATAGGAGTAAATCGTTATCTAGGAGAATTAAATGATGTTCAAGAAAATATTCATGACGTTCAACTGACATCTGTTTCTGCAAATAATATCAAAAATTATGTAAAACAAAATAGTGATGTTCTTGATGTTATTCGAGTTTGGGATTGGGAAGCAGCATTTGCCAAATTAAAACCTGAGATAGGTCTTATCCCATATGTAGACTTTGAAGATAATGATATTCTTCGCTTTAACAATACATTATACTGGACTGCTTCAATGAAGCCAATTTTACCTACTTCTGTTAGTCTTGAAAATCGATGGTATAATGAACATCTTGTTTATACTCATGTTCCAAATGGATTCCTTACGTTAGAGGCTACTGATGGACAAATTATTGACAGTGGTAAATTTTTCAAACAAAGAGAAATTTACTATGGAGAAGGAGGATTATTTGAGCAAACCTGGTCTGGTTATCCTAACTCAAGAGATGCCCAAAATAGTGCAGAACTTGGAGGCGTTTCATATTCTGGTTTAGGTGGATTGGATGTTTCACCTCCATTGAGTTGGATTTTTGAGCCAAACTTTTTGTTATCATTTCCAGGCGAATCAGTTCACATTATGAGATACAAAGATGTCCATGACAGAATGGAAGTATTGTATCCTTATTTCTTGTATGATTTATTTGGAAAAGAATTAGATTCACTTCCTGTAACTGATGGAAAAAATTCCTATTGGCTAATCCCATTAATTATTGGATTTGATACAGGTGATGTTCCTTGGTCTGTAGGGAACCCATACTTGCGTCTAGTAGGATATGCACTTGTCGATTCTTACAATGGTGATATTCAATTATTAAAAACTGGAGATGATTTTTTTACTGACATGTTTGCAAGCCAATATGATGAGCAATTCCAACCAATGCCTTCATGGTTAGAAGAACAAATTAGATACCCTGTAGAATTATTTAATTGGAAAACTGAAATGTACAATATTTACCATGTAACTAACGTTGAGACATTTATTCAAGCAAATGAATTCTATGAAATTCCTCGAGGCCTTGATACCTATTATGTTGAAGCGAAACCTCCTGGATTTACTCAAACAGAATTCTTAGGATTGCTTTCATTGGAATTAAGAGGTTCTCAAGGTAGAAACCTTGCAGGATACATGGTAGTTGAAAATGATCTTGAAAGATTAGGTGATATGCAATTCTATGAAGTTCCATTAAATTCTAGTACTAAACTAATTGGACCTACAGCCGTTAGAGAAGCACTTGATAGAGATCCTGAATTTGCCCAACTGAAGACTTTGTTACGAAATCCAAGAGTTGGTGATAATATTTTATATCGTGTAGGTGATCATGATGTTTACTTTATTCCTGTTTATACTGCAGGTGCAGGTGGAGTAGTTGCCCAATTAGGAACTATTGCAGCAGTAGGTGCTGCATTCAACGGAGAATATTTTGTTGGATTAGGTGAAACGCAAGAAAAAGCATTTGAAGCATACTTGAAGAAAGTTTCTGGTGTAGCTTCAACTACAACTACTGCTGATGATAATTATGTTGAATTAGTTAGAAGTGATAGAATTGACATTATAAAGAAGTTATTTGAAACAAATGGTATTTCTGTTTCAGAACCAACATCAATTCAAATTCCATTATCATTTAATGAAGGAGAATTGTTCTTCTTTACTGAAAGTGATCGTGAAGATGCTGAAAAATTCCTATTAGAATTCATTGATGACTTTGTAAAACCACGTAGTGATAGAGTCTTCATGTGGCAAGAGGATACTAACCTCAATATTGGAACTGTATTTGTAAAGGATGGACTTCCAGAGATTCATTATGTCTCAATTGAGGTTGGCAACTAATTGCTTCTGGTTGTCGATAACGGTTCTATCTATACAAAACAGTTAACTGATTTTTTAACCCAAAAAAATATTTTATTTGAAAAACAATCTCCTCAAAGTTTAGGATTAGATTCACTTTTCAATTATGATTCTTTTATTCTTTCTGGACGAAAAAAAAATAAAAAAAAAATAAATGAAATTAATTCTAAAATTATCTCACATTGTATTAAAAATAATAATAAATTATTAGGAATTTGTTATGGTGCAGAAATTTTAGCACTTACTTTAGGTGGTACAATTAGAAAAATTTCTACCCTTCAAAAAGGAATGGAATCAATTCAAATTATCAAAAAAAATTCTATTTGTAATAAAACTATTAATGTTTTTGAAAGTCATAGTTATGAGATTTCTAAATTGCCTACTTTTTTATTTTCAATTGCTAAATCAATGAATTGTAAGAATGAAATAATTCAATATGAGGAAAGACCAATTTTTGGAACTCAATTTCATCCAGAAATGAGTCCTGATGGTAATGATTTAATTGAAAAATTCTGTTCCCTTTGATTGATTTTAATAACTCTTAAAATTTCTTTGTTTAATGGAAGAAGAAAACCATGAATTACTATTACCACTTGTAGATGATGAAAATATTTGTTTACCTTTACCAATTAATGTAGTATCAAAATATTGGAATATTGATTTACCTATGGCAGAAGCCATAGAGTCTGCAAAAAAATATTCTGGATTTGTTGGTAGTATTTTGATTGAGGGAATAGAAATGGCTGAAAGACATGGTTTAACATGTAAAATAATTCATTCATCACTTTCTGAATTAAAAAAAATTATTGATTTAGGAATTCCACCAATTGTAATTCTACCTGGAATCCCTGAAATAACTCAACACGCTTCTGTAATTACAGGATATGATAAACAAGAAAAAACAATTTTACATTACATTCAGAAAGGTAATCAAGAAGGAGAACAACAAGAAGGTGCAATTCCTCAAGATATTTTTGAAAAAGAATGGTCTGAAGAAGGAAAATTATTGTTAATTTTAGCACCTTCTGACATAATTGCATCCATAAATCTAGAAAAAGACTCTAGTGACAAATCAAATAGATTATGCTTTATTTCTGAAAAACAAAATATTTTAAAAAATAACTCTGAAGCACTTGAATCATTAAAACAATCTTTAGAACTTGATCCAAATAATTCTACTGCACTTAATCTATTTGCTGCAATCCTTAACGCTCAAAATTCCCCAGAATGTATAAAATATTATGAGAAATGTTTACAAATCAACAAGAACTCATATTTGACCTATAATGGTATGGGAAATTTTTATCTTAAGACCGGTCAATTCGATAAAGCAGAAAATTCCTACAGTAAGGCAATCAAAATTAATCCAAAACGCTCTGCAAAAATATACAAAAACCGTGCTTATCTTTTGGAAAAACAAAATAAAAATTCTGAGGCAAAAAATGATCTCAAAAATTATTTGAAATTTAATCCTAAAGCTTCTGATAGAGGGATGATAGAACAAACAATTAGAGAATTATAATGCGGAGTGCGGGATTTGAACCCGCGGCCTTCAGCTTGGGAAGCTGACGTCATACCAGACTAAACTAACTCCGCCTAGAATTGTATCATCAATTATGATTAAATATCTTAATTACTATCTCAAAATATGGATGCAAGATGCCCAGAATGTGAAAAAGTTGCAATATTAGATGATGATGTAACTATTGTAAAATGTCCTCATTGTAATTTTGAAGCAGATTATGATACATATCTTGAAATTATGAAAGATCAGGCTATCAACATGTCAGCTGATTACATTCCAGATAGACCTGGAATTTAATTACCAATAATTTCCTTTGTCAGAACAATCTAAATGAGCTCCACAATTTGGGCAAAACATATGACATGCTTGCATGTCTACCATTTTATTATCACATCTAGGACATTTGATCTCTTCTGTCATGCCTATCATTACAAATCTTGATTTAAAAATAATGTCCAAAGGTTAATTAGTCGTTCAACTTTTTTTTGGAATAATTGGCAAACTTCAAACTTACGATCTCAGATATTAAAGGAAAATCAATTTCAAAAGAACTCAAAGATAGTGATGCTAATCCTTTGTTAGGGTTAGAGTTAGGAAATGAAACTGATGCTTCTATTGTAGGATTAACTGGAAAATTAAAACTCACTGGAGGTAGTGACAAATCTGGAGTTCCAATGAGAAATGATATTCATGGTGCAGCAAGAAAAAGAGTTTTACTTTCTAAAGGTGTCGGTTTACAAGATGCAGAATATGGACAACGAAAAAGAAAACTAATGAGAGGCAATTCAGTATCAGAAGAAATCTATCAAGTAAATTGTAAGTTTGATGGAGAATTACCAGTTGAAGCTCCTGTTGAAGAAGCAGCAGAAGAAAAAACTAAAGATAAAAAAGAATAACTTAACATATACCGCTACTACTTTTTGACTCATGCATTGGAGAGAAACTCTTCCTGATTGGTACATCAAAAAATATGGTTATCAGCCATGTGTTAACATTGGTACTGCAGGTCATGTAGATCATGGAAAAACTACTCTGATTCAAGCTTTAACTGGTTCATGGACTAGTGTTCATAGTCAAGAACTAAAACGTGGAATTACAATTCGTGTTGGTTATTCTGATGCAGCATTTTACAAATGTAAAAAATGTGAAGATCCTCTGGGATATTCTACGACTCCAAAATGTAATAATTGTGGAAAAGAAAGTGAATTATCTAGAGTTGTAAGTTTTGTAGATAGTCCTGGACACGAAAGTTTGATGGCAAATATGCTTTCAGGTTCGGCATTAATGGATGGAGCATTACTTTTAGTTGCTGCAAATGAAAAAGTACCAAAACCACAAACTAAAGAACATCTCTTAGCACTACAAACCCTTGGAATCCAACAAATAGTTGTACTTCAAAATAAAGTTGATTTACTTTCGTACCAAGAGGCCCTTGATAATTATAAAGAAATTACAAATTTTGTTAAAGGAAGTTATGCTGCAAAAGCTCCAGTGATTCCAATTTCTGCACAATCTGGATTAAACATTGATGCATTAATTGGAGCTATTGAATCAACAATCAAAACACCCGATAGAGATGAAAAAGCAGATACAGTAATGCATGTTTTACGTTCTTTTGATGTTAATAAACCTGGAATAAAATTAAAAGATATCAAAGGTGGTGTAATTGGTGGAAGTTTAACTCAAGGAGTTTTCAATATTGGTGATGAAATTGAAATTAAACCAGGAATTATGAATGAAAAGAAAAAGACATACGAACCATTACTTACTGAAATTACATCCTTAGGAACTGCTGCTGGTATTGTTGAATCAGTAAAGCCTGGTGGCTTAGTTGCTATAGGAACAAAATTGGATCCTTCAATGACTAGAAGTGATTCTTTTATTGGTTCAGTTATTGGCAAACCTGGAACACTTCCTGATAATTCAACTTTGTTAAAATTAGATGTTAACTTGTTTGATTCTGCAGTTGGTGCTACAGAAGACATTAAGGTACAACCAATTTCATCAGGAGAACTTCTTCGACTTAACATTGGTACTGCACCAGTTTTAGGCACAGTAAAAAAAATAAAATCAAAGAGTGTTGAGATTGAACTTAGAAGGCCTGCCTGTATATTTGAAGGTGGTAATGTAGCAATTAGCAGAAGAATTTCTGAAAGATGGCGACTTATTGGTGCAGGAATAGTTGGTTGAAGTAATCTGTGACACAAGTTTTTTAATTCATCTAGCCACAAACAGAATCAAAAATTTAGATAATCTTGACGTTGAGATTGGTCAGATTAGTTTTGTTGTACCACAAGTAGTAAAAAATGAATTATTTGAATTAGAAAAAAATCCTGAAAAAAAACAAGACGCACAATCAACTCTGAATTATATTAAAAATTTAAAAATAATTCCGATACTTGGTTCATTTGCAGACAAGGAATTACTTGATTATGTTTTAAAAAATAGAGTAATTGTAGCTACAATGGATAAAGAACTAAAAAAACAGATTAAAAATAATGGAAGTTCAATTATGTCTTTTTCAAATAACAAAATCGTTTTAGAATCTTAGAAATATTTAAGATTGAGTAATTATCAATAATTTCAATGACTTTGAGTTTTGAGAGTGAAGCATTTGAAAATGGTGGAGTCATCCCAAAAAAATATGGCTATAAACATGGAAACATTAGTCCTCCTCTAAAAATTAATAAAATTCCTGAAAACACAAAATCTCTTGCTTTGATAATGGATGATCCTGATGCAATGGGAGCTGTCGGTAAAGTTTGGGTGCATTGGGTTGTATGGAATATAGATCCTAAAAATTGTGAGTTTAAAGAAAATTCTATACCGGAATATTGTAGTGAAGGAGAAACTGACTTTGGTGAAATTGGTTATGGGGGTCCAGCTCCTCCAGATAAAGAACATACGTATATTTTCAAATTATATGCTTTAGATAAAAAATTAGATAATATCAAAGGCTCAACTAAACAAGAAATTGAATTATCTATGAAAAATCATATTATTGAAGAAACTATACTTCAGGGAATATTTGCACCTTAATTTAAAATAATTTTAATATTTTTTATACAAAGAGTAATAAACAAAGTTTTTTCAAAAACATTACTTGCAAACAAATACAAAACTTGTTTCTATAGGTAATTTTAATTTAAAATTAAATCATCTTTTAATTATTGGAGTTTTATCTTTAGCATTCACCATATCTTTACTTCTTCGTGCTCAACCTGCCGATTATGGATTTGAACTAAATGAATTTGATCCTTTTTTTAATTATCGCGCGACTCAATATATTGTTGATAATGGAATACCATCATATTTTGAATGGAATGATGATCGTAGTTGGTATCCTCTAGGTAGAGATGTTTCATCAACTTCTCAAGTAACTCTTCATCTAACTGCTGCAATTACATATTGGATTTTTGGAGGTGGGAGTGATCTATATGATTTCACAATTGTATTTCCTGCAATTTTTGGTTCACTATCTGCGATAGTTATTTTTGCATTGGTTAGAGTAATAGGCGGTACTACTGCTGGTTTATTTTCTGCCCTTTTATTTTCGGTCTCATTACCAATTTTAATTCGGAGTCCAATAGGATGGTTCAAATCTGAACCTTTAGGGTTATTTTTTGCTCTTTTAGCAGTGTATTTACTTTTAAGTGGAATATCTTCTCAAAATAAAAAAATAACTATTTCTAAACTTGTAGGAGCTGGAATTTTTACAGCATTTTCTATTTCAGCATGGGGCGGAAACCAATTTTTTATTATGCCTTTAGCCTTTTTCTTTATTGTTTTACCTTTTTTGAGGACGGATCACAAATTCATTATTTGGTCTATTCCTGTTTATACAATTAGTACTATTATTACTTCATTAGCATTTGAACGTGTCAGTTCTAGTTTTATTTTTGGTATGGGTGGAATTTTATTAATATTCTCTACTTTATTTTTAGTATCTTGTATTTTAATTCAAAATAAAAGCACTAAAAATAAAACAAGAAATGGGTTAATATTTTTATTAGCATTTTTAATTATTGTTCCTTTAGTTTTAGTGATAAATTCTGAATCTCAATTTTTACCTTCAGCCAGTCATAGATATCTTAATGCACTGAATCCATTTTTAACAACAACAGATCCATTAGTAGATTCTGTATCAGAACATGCTACCACAACTTTATCTCAATCATTCTTGTTTCATTCAGTACTTATGATTTTTTCAGGGTTAGGAATTTGGTTAATTATTAAAAATATTCAAAATTCAAAGTCTAACTTTATTAAAAATGATATGTTGTCATTTGCTTTAATTTTAGGAATTATTGGAGTATACACAAGTTCAACATTTGTTAGATTAGAAGTTTTTGCATCCGTTTCTATAATTATTTTAGCATCATTAGGTTTAACTGTATTAACAAAAGAATTCTTCAAAGTTGGATTTGATTCAAGAAAATCTATTGGTAATTTAATGAAATTACCTTATGTTGTCGGAATTATTTTTCTTCTTACCGTACCAATGGTTTATCCAGTTGGTTCAGAAATATCGCGAATGATCGATATACCTCCTACAATTTTGAATGGTGGAACTGCTTATACTATATCAACAAATGATTGGCTAGATACTCTAGATTGGATAAAAAATAATACTCCTAAAGACGCTGTTGTAGCAGCCTGGTGGGATTATGGGTACTGGATTTCAACTATGGGTGAAAGAGCTACTTTAGCAGATAATTCAACAATTAGTACAGAGATTATTCAAAATATAGCAAAAATGTTATTGAATAATCCTAATTCATCATGGCATTCTTTAAATGAAATGCAAACAGATTATGTACTTGTTTTTGTTGCTGGTGAAAAATTAAATTTGGATTCTCCTCAATCATTTTATAGATTAGGCGGTGGAGGTGATGAATCAAAGAAACAATGGTTCATGAGAATTGCAGGATTAGATGAATCAAAATATCTGCATGCTGATGGATCAAGTGGTACTGATTATTTCTGGAATGAAACTTTACTAGGTAAAATGTTCCCATTTACTTTATTAGGATATGTAAATCCTAATAATTTGAATCAACAATCTGAAACATATGTAAATGGTATGATACCAATTTATGAAAAAAACATAAAATACACTTCTGATGGAAATGGACCTCTAAAATTAGTTTATACATCACCCAGTTATGTTGAAGAAAAAGTTGGACCTATGATTGGTGTTTTTATTTATGAAGTAAACAAAAATTACCAGCCTGTATCTTAAGAGTATCTTTCAGCTAACCTATATCTCATGTATTTGTCATCTGGTGAAAATTTAGCAGGATGTACTGAAATTGTTTCTTCACTACACTTTGGACATTTTTCTTTTAATGTGTAGTGATAGCACTTTGAACATTTTCTTAGTAAAAATCTCATTTTAGTTTTCTCTTGTCTTCTTTGAATCTTCTCTTGTAAATTTGAATGAACCTTTTTTCTTTTCTATGTTTGTTTCAATTTCCTCTATTATTGGCTTTAATAATTTTTCAGCTGATTTAAAATCTTCTGAAGTAATTGAGAGTCTATATTTTGGTGCACCCAAATATGTGATATCTATAGTGGAATCTTTTTTAATAATATCTAACAATGTTTTTTTAATTATTTCAACACCATTAGACTGATTATTTGTAATTTCCATAATTCCTCTAATTTCAACTGACGGAAGTTTAATTTTTGAACAGATATCTTCAATTACAGTTGCAGTTTTTTTTGCAAGTTTTAATTCTTTGACTGATTCTATTCCATTTCTTCCAATTAATATGAAGGCATCATATACTGAATCAAATTTTGAATAAATATTATCTTCTAATTTTTCAACTTCCTCATCTGATAATTTAGCTTTTTCTTGAACGTTTTGTAACAGAGTTTTACCTTTTTCAAACTTTTTAACTTCTTTTAGTTTTTGTTTTTTCTGATCTTTTGAAACTTGTTTTAATGAGAGATCTATATCTCCTCGTTGAGCATTTACTTTTTTTACAAGAAGAACTTTTTTCTCCCCATCTCTGACAAATCTACTTACTGATCTTATCCATCCAGGAGCAATTTCTGAAATGTGTAAAAATCCTTGAATGTCATCATATTCATCTAGTGTGACATATGCTCCATGATCCATCACTTTGGTAATGGTTGCAAGAATTATTTCCCCTGGTTCTGGCATTTCTTGGATTTCAGTAGACATTTCTTCTAAAACTCACTCATGCGTAAATTAATGTTTGCTGACTAGAAATCAATGCCTTTTTTTGCTTTAATTCCTTGCTGAAATGGATGTTTTATCTCTCTCATTTCTGTTACAAGATCTGCAATTTCAATAACTTCATCTTTAGCATAATTTCCTGTTAATACTAAATCTACTCCTTTCGGTTTTGATTTTATTATATTTAAAACATCATCAACTGAAATTAAATTAAGATTTACTGCATAGTTTATCTCATCTAAAATTACAATATCATAATTTCCTGATTGAATTCTTTCATTACTAATTCTAATTGCTTCTTTTGCCACTTTTTCATGATCTTCTTTTGGACTTTTATCATCAATTATTCCAACAAATCCTTTACCCACTGCAACCATTTCAAATTCAGGTTCAAGTCTCTTTGATGAATCCATTTCACCATAATGCCATGAACCTTTAATGAATTGAATCATACAAGTTTTTTTTGTATATCCTGTTGCACGTAAAGCAATTCCTAAAGCTGCAGTTGTTTTACCTTTACCTTTTCCAGTATATACTATGGTTAAACCATCATTTTCCATAATTTCTATTCAATGGATCTTACTAAAAACATTGAGGATATCTGTAATCTATCAATTTAAATAAAAAATCACCCTAGTCATGCAAATTGAGAATTCCTAGAATTGTAATTACAGGTGCTACTAGTGGGGTTGGAAAGACATCCATAACATGTTCAATAATTTATGCATTACAAAAACATGGATTTTCTGTTCAACCATTTAAGGTTGGACCTGATTATATTGATCCCGGTTATCTATCTAGCATTTCAAACAATGAAACATATAATTTGGATGCATGGCTTATGGGTAAAAACCAATTATTGAATAGTTTTACTTCAAATTCAAAATCTAAAATATCTGTAATAGAAGGTGTAATGGGATTTTATGATGGATTTAGCGGAAATTCAAATTATGCTAGTACACATCATGTGGCATCATTAACAAAATCCCCTGTACTGCTAGTTTTAGATGCAAGTAAAACTTCTCGTTCTATTGCTGCAACTGCACTTGGATTCATAAAATTCCATAGAAATTCTCGTATTGTTGGCATCATTTTAAATAAAATAGGTAGTAAAAAACATGAATTACTATGTAAAAGTGCTCTAGAAAAAACTAAAATTCCAATAATTGGTGTGATTCCAAAAAACCCTTTACTAAATATGCCATCAAGACATCTTGGATTAATTTCAACATTAGAAAATAACATTCTTAAAAAACAAATTAAGAAAATATCTAAAATTATTTCAGAAAATATTGATATTAATCAAATAATAAAAATTGCAAAAAATACATCTGATCTTACTATAAAATCTAAACCAATATCTAAAAAACCTAGAACTACTATTGCAGTTGCACTTGACACTTCATTTAATTTCTATTATCAAGATAATTTAGAAGCATTACGTCGTGAAGGTGCTAATCTAAAATTCTTTAGTCCTGTCAAAAACAAAAAGCTTCCAAAATGTGATGGTCTTTACATTGGTGGTGGCTTTCCAGAAGTTTTAGGAAACGCTCTTGAAAAAAATCATGTTATGAAAAAATCAATAAAGAAATTATCTGAAGATGGATTTCCAATTTATGCTGAATGTGGTGGATTGATGTATCTAACAAAATCAATTTTATCTGAAAATAAAAAATATAAAATGATTGGTCTATTTGACGCTGAAACTAAAATGACAAAAAAAATGAGACTAAATTACACAAAAGGTAAAATTATTTTAAAAACCCCGATATCTGAAAAACTACATAATTTTCATGGACACGAATTTCATTATTCACATTTAGATTCAGTTTCCTCTGATTCAAAATTTGCTTATACTTTAGAAATAGGTGAAGGAATAAAGAAGCATCAGGATGGACTAATTCAAGATAATACATTAGCATCTTATGGCCATCTTTACTTTGATAGCTCAAACTATGCAGAAATTTTTGTTAGAAATTGTATAAAATCTTCAAAGAGATGATTCTGCTCTAATTAATTTGAAAATTGCATTAATTGTAGCAGAGACTGAAGAACTTCCTCCTTTTCTACCTATATTGGTGATAAATGGCGTTTCCTCCAACTTTGATAATTCTTCTTTAGATTCTGCAGCACAGATGAATCCTACTGGAATTCCAATAATCAAGGCTGGTTTCACTATGCCTTCTTTGACCATTTGAATTACTTCTTGAAGTGCAGTTGGGGCATTTCCTATTGCTACAACTCCCCCATCAATATCTGACGCAGCAACCCTCATGGATACTTGGGAACGAGTTTTACCTTCTTTTTTAGCCAATTTCATTATTTTTGGTTTTGAAATATTACAAATTATATTATTTCCAAAATCTTTTGGATTTTGTTTGTTCATTCCTCCGAGTACTCCGTTAACATCAACTACTATACTACATCCATTTTTCAAAGCTTTCATTCCACTTGCAATTGCATCTTTATGAAAAATTAATTTATTTTTATCTGCAAAATCAAAATCTGCTGTTGAATGAATTATTCTTCTAACAATAGGCCATTCTTTTTCACTAAAATTATGTGATCCTATCTCATCTTCAATCATTTGCATACTGGCATCTTCAATTGATTGACCTTTCTTAGTTTGCATCTTCTACCTCTTTTGCTCTCTCTAAAATCAAATCTATCATTTTTTGATCCGTTCCAATATGTTTAGTAATGTATGATTTTTCTATAGTAGATTTTTCAAGTGCTGGAATCAAATCATTATTAATGTCAGTTTTTACATGTGCTCCTTCATGAAGAAAATAAAAAACAATTATCAAAACTTTAGGATTATCTTTTTCACATTTTTTAATTCCCTCAAAAATATCAGGTTGTTCTATTTCTAGCCAACATCTACTAATATTTCTGTAAGAATCTTTTAATTCATTTAAAATATAATCTAATGATCTTTGTGCATTAGGATCTTTACTTCCGTGTCCAATAACCATTACATCTACTTCATTATTTGAAAGAGTAACTTCATTTTCTTTTAATGTTGCAGCTATTCTACTTTCTACAATATCTGCCAAAGTTTTGTGCATACTCATTTGTTTTGTAACTACAAATTTTACTTTGGTATCTTTTTGATATTTCATTGCTTCAGTAACTGCAATTTTCACTTTTCTACCAGGATACAAAAAATAAGGAACTATAGTCAAAGAATCAATATCATGTTTCAGACATTTTGGAATTCCATCCTCAATATATGGTGGTTCTACCTCTAGGAAACAATAATCTGTAAAAACATAGTCTCCTTTTGCTTTTATTCCCTTACAAATTACATCTAATTCTTCAGATGCTTCTCTTTCTCTACTACCTCTGTCAATAAGTAATAACCCTTTTTTCAATTCATTATCCTCGCTATAGCTATTGTCAAATTTGGTGGGAATTTCTGCTTTTCTACTATCAATTCACCATTTGATACTTTGATGGCAGCAGCTTCAGACACACTTGCAGTTCCTTCAAAGGCTTTTACAGTTTCAGAAGGATTTGGAGCAGAAATCTCTGCTAAATCTTCTCTATTTACATACTCTACTGGAATTCCCATTTCTATTCCAAGATCAATCAATCCTTTTACATCCTCTGGTTTTTTTATTGATACCAATTTTGCAATTGATTTTGAACTTAGTTTGAATTTTTCTAAACAAAACTCGATACCTTCTCTGATTGTTTCTTTTGAAGTATCCCAATGTAATCCAATCCCAATTACTAAGCTCGGTGGACGATATATCACAGACTCTTTTGATACATCATCATCAATAGTTTTATCAGAAATTATCAAGTGCGCTTTGGAATTTGATTTTTTTAAATCTTCAAAATTTTCATAAATTGTAACATTTTTTGGTAATTTTTTATACCAATTTTTTTCCCCAGTCTCCTGAAATATCCCTATTGGTTCTTCATTTACCATATGAGCACTAATTTTAGTTACAGTTGAATCATCATCTATTTTCCAATTAAATTTTCTTCCCACAAGATCCACTGCAATTGTTTTGTTTACATCAGCTGCTGTGGTAATTACAGGTAAAGCTCCCAGTTTTTCTGCAATTTCTTCAGTAAGTTCATTGGCTCCACCTATATGTCCAGATAAAACACTGATTACAAAATTTGTTTTATCATCAATCACAATTACTGCAGGATCTGTTTTTTTATCTTTCAAATATGGAGCAATTAATCTGATTACTGCCCCTAATGAAAAAATACAGATTAATGCATTATTATTTTTAAAAAGTTCAACAATTTTCTCTGTTGTAGGCTCAGAATACCATATTATTCCTACTGCATCAGTTGTTAGTTTTGATGGAGCAAATACATTCCAATCGGGAAATAGTTGTTTCAAACTTTCTCCAATTTTTACTCCGTTTTTAGTAATAGCAAGAACTGTAGTCTTTTCCATAATCAAAATCTTTCAACTTTAATAAAATACCTTACTGTTCAGATTTTCTAGCTAAAATATTTCCTTCAAAATCAAACAATATTACATCAATTGGAACATTTTCTTCAGAATGTTTTCTCATATGTTTATAGGTCTCACCGCAAATCAAGTCAAAAAACCCCACAATCTTATTTTCTTGAATAATTTCTGAAACATGTCTTGCTGTATTTGCTTTTTTTATCTCTTGTATTACACTTTGATTAGCATTACATTTTTGAGCTAATTCAGCTAGGAAACTCATGTTCACTTTTGATCCTTTAACATGAGTTTGTTTTACTCCTGCTGCCATTTTTGCTAGCTTTCCAATAAAACCTACAACATATGCTCTTTTGATATCTTTTTTACCGCATTGTTGAATTGCATATCCTGAAAAATCACCAATCTGTACAAAACAATGTACTGGTAAATCTACTATTTTTTTTGCAAAATCTTCACTTCTTCCACCAGTTGTAAGTACTACTGTGTCATTTCCTGCTGCAATTGCTACATCCAAATTCTGTCTAATTGATGCCGCATAAGCTGCTGTAGAAAATGGAATTACAATTCCACTAGTTCCTAAAATTGAAATCCCATTCATAATTCCTAATCTTGGATTGTCAGTTTTTGGTCCTAACTCTTTTCCTTTAGGTACTGAAATGACTACTCTAATTCCTTTCTTTGAAAGAATTTCTTTTCCTACTTCTCTTAGATTTTCAGTAATCATTTTTTTAGGAACTGGATTTATTGCTGGTTTGTTAATTTCTAAGCCTAATCCTGGCTTGGTTACTATGCCAACTCCATCTCCACCATCTATTTCAATTTCGTTTATTTTTTCAGTAAATGACAATTCTACAATAATTTCTGCTCCATGAGTAACATCAGGATCATCACCTCCATTTTTAATTACAATACATTTTGCTTTGTCAGACTCAAATTCACACGAATCAATTGGAATTTGAATATAGGATTTTTTTGGTAATAAAATATCTATATTCTCAATTTTTTTTTGATTAATTATTGATAATAATGCAGCTTTTGATGCAGCAGTTGCACAACTTCCTGTAGTATAACCTGTCTTTAATTTTGTCTTTTCTTCTTCCACATTAGTTGTATTCATTTTATGGTATTAACTCTTATTTCTTAATTTTTGAAAATTATTCAAATAGATTTAAAATTAAAACAAACTTGGTTCTATTATGGTTAAACCTCTAAAGATTGTTGTAACTGGAGCTAGTGGATTTATTGCAAAAAATCTTCGAAAATATTTATCAGAAAAAAATCTTGAATTAGTCTCAATATCTAGAAATGACTTTAAAAATTATAAATGTGAAACTAAAATTATTTCAAAAAATTATGAAGAAAAAAATCTTCTTAAAAAAATACAAAATTCAGATGTATTAATTCATCTTGTTGGAATAGGAAAACAATCTGTAAACACTGATTATGATATGATAAATACTGAACTAACAAAATATATTGTAAATTTAAGTAAAAAAGCTAGAATAAAAAAAATTATTTTTTTAAGTGGTTTAGGAGTTTCATCAAGTACATCATTAGGTTACTTTATTTCAAAATACAATGCAGAAAAACAAATTATTAATTCTGGTTTAGATTATACAATTTTTAGACCTTCATATATTGTTGGGAAAGATGATTTGTTTTCAAGAAATTTAAAAAAACAAATTAAATCTGGAGAAATTATTATTCCAGGCTCTGGAAACTATTCAATTCAACCTATACATGTATCCGATGTTGTAAAAGTTATTTTTGAATCGGTATTGGAATTAAAATTTAATAATAAAATTATTGATCTTGTGGGGCCTGATTATGTAACTTTTGAAAAATATGTTAAACTCTTTTCTAAAGGGACTAAAACAAAAATTAGAAAAATTAAACTTGAAGAGGCGTATCATAATGCAATAATTAATTCAAAATCTGATTTTGGAATTGATGATCTCAATATCCTAATTGGTAATTTTAAAGGAAATTACAAAAAATTATCTAAAATATCTAAAATTGAATTTAAATCAGTATTGAAATTATTACAATCCGGCAGATTGCTTTAATATTTCAGATTTATCGGTTTTTTCCCAAGTAAATTCAGGTTCATTTCTTCCAAAATGACCATAAGCAGCAGTTTTTTTGTAAATGGGTCTTTTCAAATTTAATTGAGATATAATTCCAGATGGTTTCATATCAAAATTCTTTCTAACTATTTCCTCAATTTTACTTTCAGGAATTTTATTTGTTCCAAATGTATTAACATAAAGTGATACTGGTTCTGCAACTCCAATGGCATACGCTAATTGCACTTCACATCTATCTGCTAATCCTGCAGCTACAAGATTTTTTGCAATATATCTACACATGTAACATGCAGATCTATCCACTTTAGATGGATCCTTTCCTGAGAAAGCCCCTCCTCCATGTCTTCCAAATCCACCATAACTATCAACAATTATTTTTCTTCCTGTTAATCCTGCATCTCCATGTGGACCACCAATTACAAATTTTCCTGTTGGATTAATGTGAGTTTTAACTTCTTCATTCCAAAGATTTCCTAAAACTGGTTTGATTACTTTCTCAATAATCTCTCTTGTTATTTCCTCTTGAGAAACTTCTGGAGCATGCTGTGTTGAAATAACGACTGTTTCAATCTTTGTAGGTTTGTTATCTTCATATCTTACAGATACTTGTGATTTACCATCAGGTCTAACCCATGGTAAAGTACCATCTCTTCTAACTTGTGATAATTTTTGAATAAGTTTGTGTGCTAGTAAAATTGGCATAGGCATTAATTCTTTAGTTTCATTTGACGCATAACCAAACATCAAACCTTGATCTCCTGCACCTTGTTCTTTTTCTTCAGTTGCTGTAACACCTTGACTGATATCTGGACTTTGTGAATGCAGTTTTAACTCAACTTTACAACTATCCCCATCAAACATCAAATCTTTGTTATCGTAACCAATTTCTTTGATTGTCTTCCTAACTAACTTTTCTTGAGCTTTTTTATCAAATTCTGCTTTTGATGTAACTTCTCCTGACACTATAACATAATCAGTTGTAACCATTGTTTCAACTGCAACTCTAGAATTAGGATCTTGTTTAAGATATTCATCTAAAAATGCATCAGAAATATTATCACATATTTTATCTGGATGCCCTTCGGTTACCGATTCAGATGTAAATAGAAAATTATTGGTCATAAAACCACACTATTTACTAGAGTTCGTTTTCTAGTTTGATAAATAATACATTATTGCCTCTTACGATAACTCTACCATAATTTGCAATTGTCTTGCCATCATGAATTTCTTCGGCATCAGTCATAATCAAATTCATATAGGAATCTACATTGTCCATCTTTCCTTTATACTCAACTTCATTTTTCAGTCTTACTGTAACTTTCTTCTTGGTACTTTTTTGAAGAGTTGTTAGAGGTCTTTTTGCGCTAGTTGGTTGGGACACTAATTGTTCACTTAATTTGCAACTTTGTTCTCTAGCATAAAAGCCTTACCTCTTTTATGAAAATTGAAATTCCTTAAATTTTTTCTTCTATTTCTAATAATTATACAAATGATCTCTACTGGTTTACAAAAATTAGACAAATTCTTGTCAGGAGGAATCCCTGATAATGTAATTGTAGATGTATTTGGTGGAAATGGAACTGGAAAAACTCTTTTCTTGCTGCAATTAGCAATAAATTCAATTAAAAATGGTGGTAATGTTCTGTATTTAGACACTACAGGTGGGTTTAGACCTGAACGAATTATTGAGATTCAAAAAGAATTAGAAATAGAGATTAATTTATTAGAAAAAATTACTGTGTCTAGAATTACAAATACTTCAGAACAAATCAAATCCTTTAGTTCTCTTGAAGAAAGCAATTTTTCTTTAATACTGATTGATAACATAACTGATTTATTTTCATATGAATATCAAAAAGATGAATCTACATTTGAAAAAAATCTACTATTTATGAAATACATGCATGAATTATCAAAATTCGCTATTAGAAAAAAAATTCCAATAATTATTACTAATATGATTAGAATACTAAATGATACTGAGGTAGAAAATATGCAAAATGCAATTGATCCTTACACTCATATCAAAATTCATCTTTTTAAAAATTCATCCAAATTTAATGGTCAAATCTATTGGGCATTAAAAAAAGAAAATTTCTCTTACACAATTAACAAAATTGGATTATCTGATAATAGTGAAGATTTTTAACGGTCTCTTCTAATGATAAATAATGGCAGGAATTTTTGATTCAATACCAATTATCACTGTAGTTTTATTTGCACTTGGGTTAGTAGGTGTAATTGTTTATGAACGATCACGATCAAATACACCAGTTGAATCAACTTCTTAATTCTTTATTTGGAAAATTTGGTTTTTCTAAACTAACTGAAATTCAAAAAAAAGCATCACCCATAATATTACAAAAAAAAGATTGTCTTGTAATTGCACCTACTGGTTCTGGTAAAACAGAATGCTCAGTAATTCCAATCTTTTCACTTGTAAAAAATGTCAAAATATCTGGAAAAATCAAAACTCTATACATCACTCCGCTAAGAGCATTGAATCGTGATGTATTTCGAAGAATTACAAAATATGCGAATGAAAATCAATTAACACTTGAAATTCGTCATGGTGATACTAGTCAAAAAGATAGAAAAAAAATAACTGAAAATCCACCTGATATTCTAATTACAACTCCTGAAACTCTTGTTATTCTTTTAACACAAGTCAAAATGCTCTCTGCATTAACTGATTTAGAATGGATTGTAATAGATGAAGTACATGAATTACTATCTAGTGAAAGAGGATCGCAACTATCACTAAGTATTGAAAGACTAGAAATAAACTCAAGATACCCTCTTACAAAAGTTGGATTATCTGCTACTGTCGGAAATTTTGAAGACGCAGGAAAGTTTCTTGTTGGCACTAAGCGAAAATGTGAGATCATTCGAGATACTTCTGTGAGAAAATATGATGTAGAAGTAAAATATGTTGATGGGACTATTTCAGATGTTGCTCAAAAAATTATTGATTATGTTGTAGAGTTAGAATTAGATTCTCCAATTCTTCTCTTTACAAATACTAGAGGAGAAGCTGAATTTTTAGCATCAATCTTAAAAGAAAAATCATCTTTTCCAATTGAATTACACCATGGTTCTCTCTCAAAACAAGTAAGAGAAGAAACTGAACTAACTTTACGTGAAGGAAAACGTGGAATTGTAGTATGCACATCTTCATTAGAATTGGGTCTAGATATTGGATCAATTGAATTGGTAATTCATTATGGTTCTCCTAGACAAGTGTCTAAATTTGTTCAAAGAATTGGTAGAAGTAAACATAATCGAGATGCATCAGCCCAGGGATTAATTATTACAAATAATTCTGATGATGAATTTGAAACAAGAGCTATTCTTGATCGTATACATGAAGGTTCAATTGAAGAGCAAACAATTCATGAAGGTTCTCTTGATGTTTTAGCTCATCATTTAGTTGGATTATCAATGCAAATTGGTGAGGTTTCAATAGAGCAAGCTTTTGATTTAGTAACTAAAGCATATCCATTTAGAAATTTGAAAATTGAAGATTTACTTGATGTGATAAATTTACTTGATTCAAATTATTTAATATTTTTTGATAGAATAAAAATGACTTATTGGAAAAAAGGCGGCTCTTTCAAATATTATTTTGAAAATCTCTCAACAATACCTGATATTTTGAAATTCAAAGTTTTTGATAGTGTTGGAAAAAAAATTATTGGATCTCTAGATCAAAGATTTGTTGGTGATTTTGGTGATTCCGGAAATATTTTTGTCTTAAAAGGTTTACAGTGGAGAATTCTCAATGTTGATGAAAAATCATTCAGTGTAAATGTTGAGCCTTTCAGAGGGGGAGGAATTACTGTGCCATATTGGGAAGGCGAAAGTATTCCGATTGATTATAAGACTGCAAGAAAAGTAGGATCTTTTCGTAGCAAAGTTAAGAATGGAGATATTACATTGACAAATAAAATAATTGAAAAATTAACTATTGATCCAATTCCAGATCAAAATAACATTGTAATTGAATCTAATCGTTCTCAAGGATCAATAGTTATTCATTCCTGTATGGGCTCAAAAATTAATTCCACAATATCAACAATACTTTCTTCAATGCTGTCTACAATGTTGGGATCAATAGTTGACTCTCGTTCTGATGGATATAGAATTGTTTTATCTTCTACAGCAAGAATTTCAGAAAAACTCTTCATAGAAATTCTAGAAGATGATTATAATTTACAATCTGTTGTTAGTGCATCTTTAACTGGAACACATAATGTAAATTGGCGAACTTGGTGTGTTGCAAAAAAATTTGGAGTCGTTGGTCGTGGTGCAGTATATGAAAGAAAATCTGCCAGATTTTTATATGAACGATATTCTAAAACAGCACTTGTACATGAAGCGTTACGTGAATTATTTCATGATAAATATGATCTTAAAAACACTGAAAAAATTCTAAAAAAGATCAAAGATGATGAAATTCATGTTACTTGGTTAGAAGTTGATAAATTCTCAAAATTGGCTGAACCTGTTTTAGATCACACTGCAAAATATTATGCATCTCCAGCAAATCTTGATAAAGGAATTATTGATCTTGTTATAGCCAGACTAGAAAAAACTAAACATCGTTTGATTTGTGCTCGTTGTGGAAAATGGGAACGTGTAATGCAAACCTTTGAGGTAAAAGATTTGATGATTTGTCCTTATTGTAAGGCAAGACAAATCACTGCTACATATTATTCAGATTATGATTTACCTAAAATAATTAGAAAAAAACATGATGGAAAAAAACTTTCTACAGAAGAAAAACACAAGTTTGTTCGTGCCTGGAAAGTTGCCTCATTAATTGAAAATTTTGGTAAAACTGCCATTACTGTAATATCTGGATATGGTGTGGGTGCTGACACTGCTGCAAGAATTTTAAGAAATATGGTTGATGAAGAACATTTGTTTAAACAAATCTATGAAGCAGAAAGACAATATGTTGTGACGAGAGGTTTTTGGGATTCTTAATTCTTTTTTGTAATTTTAGAAAATGGGGTGATGAAAAGTTCTATTCTACCTTCTAGTCCAGGTTTTGCATTTAGTCCTGTAATTGAAATAATTTCTCCCAATTCGCATTTATCAATAATCCTTGCTTGATTTCTCCAACCTTTTACCCAAATTTGACCTGTATCATCTTCAACAAACATTTCTGAAAGTGCTATTGATTCACCTGATTTTGTTTGAACTTCACGTCTTTCAGGAACTTTCAAAACTATTGCTTCAATACAATAACTTGCATCTACCTTGACATCATTAATTTTAGTTCTAATCTGAGATAATGAAGGAATGGATTCATCATTTTCTAATTTTCTCACAAAAGAATTTTCATCTAATGATATTGAATTTCCATAAACTTTTGATGGCATGCATTCAATGACATCTCCTTCTACACAAATACTAGTTGAGTTTGACGAATCGGTGATGTTGAATATTTTTTTTTTATTATCAACTGCTAAAATCATACTTTTACCATTTTCTGTTGGTGTTATGGAAAGAACTCTTGTAATTATTGGCTCTGCTTCTTTACCGCCCTCAATTTCAATTATTGTAGAATCATTTCCATGAATTTCAAGGCCTTGATTTCCAGATTTCACTCTGACACCAAGTAATCTTACTTTGGCAGATTGTGAAATCATATTTGGTATGGCCGATTCGTCTTTCCCCCATAGAACTACTCTCATTCCACTCCCATCTTTTCCTTTTATTCTCATTCTTAGCGCTTTTCCAGGCATGCCGCGAGAATTTGTAAATTCCATTCCGCTGATCACTCCATCAATAGTTCCAGAAATTACTAGATCTTTTTGACCTTCTTTAGATTCACTAATATCTTTTGTAATCGTATCAATAGTTGGAATTTCACTTTTAGTATCTGTAGTTTCTATATTTGATCCAGAACCTATGTTAATTGTTGGAGAGCCATCTAGATCTGATTTTACGTAAGCTTTGATTATTTTAATTAAATCTCCTGGTTTTAGATTTTCAAGGCTAGGAAGATTTGCTTTTTCATCCCATAATTTTACACTAGCTGTAGAATTTGTATCGTATACAGTCATTGTTCTAAGGTAAAATGGAGAGCCGTCCTTTCTAGAAAATTGTTTTGCAGGTGAAAGATTCAAAACTCTTGTTTCTAATGAAATTTCTTTTGCCCCAGCGTATAGATCCTTTAAACTAATTTCAACTTTTTCTGGTTCTGATAATGTAATTCCGTAATCTGATGCAATTAGAAATAATGCCCCCTGGTCTGTAAGATAACCTGCACCAATTTTTTCTTTCTTTTGCTTAATCTGTTCTTCAAGATCACTTTTAGTTAATTCTGGCTTTTGTGCAAGTAATTTATCAATAAGATTTTCAAATTCAGACAATTCATTTTTTGATAAACTTAATCTATTAATAAAAATTTCATTAAGGTAAAATTTTATTTATTTACCAAAATGATCGCTTAAACATATTTTTCTCCAATTTCAAAATCATGAAGATCGCCTATTTTCAAAATCTCTACATGATTTATCATAATTAATTCAAATTTTCTAAAAAATATCTTGATTTACCTCACTAACTAAATTAATAGGAAGATCGCAGTTTTGGTATGTCGTGTATTGATGTGAATCATCTATCAAAATTATATGGCTCAGTTCATGCAGTGGATGATCTAATTCTATCAGTAAAATCAGGTCAAGTTTTTGGATTTTTAGGCCCTAATGGTGCAGGAAAATCCACAACAATTAAGCTTCTTACAACACTCATTCCACCCTCAAGTGGCTCATTATCTATTTTAGGCATTGATGCTGTAGCAGAACCTCTCAAAATTCGTCATAAAATTGGAGTAGTCTTGCAACAACCCAGCTATGAACCTACATTATCAGTGGAAAAATCTCTTGAAAAATATGGGATGATGTGGAATGTTCCTAAAACTGAACGTAAAAAAAGAATGGAGCAACTTTTGAATGATTTTGATCTAGTTGAAATTCGTAAAAAAAGAAATGAAGATCTATCTATTGGTCAAAGAAGAAGAGTTCAAGTTGCACGTGAATTTATGCATGATATGGAATTATTATTTTTAGATGAACCTACAGTTGGATTAGATCCAAGTGCTAGACGAAAATTATTAGATTATTTAAAAAACAAAGTTAAAACAGGATTGACAATTTTTTACACTACACATATTTTATCTGAAGCAGAATATTTGTGTGATCAAATAGCTATTATTGATAAAGGCAAAATTGTTACTGTTGATTCGCCTGATGCATTAAAAAATAGATTTGGAAAAGAAAAAACTATTAAAATTCATTTATTAGAAAAACAACCTGAAATAAGTTCTCTTTTATCTGGTATTGTTGATTGTAAAATTGATTTTGAAACTGGAACAAATATAATTATTCGCTCAGAGCAATCTGAATTAGTATTGTTGAAAGTATTGAAAATACTTAATGATAATAAAATTGATATTGAAGATCTTTCAGCTGTACCCACAAATCTTGAAGAAATCTTTTTGAATATGGTAAGAGAAAATGCATCCAATAATTAGACTTGTAAATAGAAATCTTACGATTTCTCTTAATCCTGGGTTTTTAATTTGGCAAGTAATTTTCCCTTTAATCTATATTTTTGTAGCTGGTTTTGCTTATGCTCCGTTAATCAATGCTGTTCCATTTGGAAATAAAGAACTTGATTATCCTGCATTTCTAGCATCTGGAATGATTGGGTTTAACATAATGAACAGTACACTGATCTCTGGTATTATAATCTGGAATGATAGAAAACATGGAATGTTTGAACAAATTATGTCTGGACCATTCACTAGGAGTCATTACATTCTAAGTAATATTTGCACAATTGGGATAATTGGATTAGTTAGTGCAGGATTAATAGCTGTAGTTGGATACCCTGTATTTTTTGAATCTGTAGAATTTTCATTTGTTACAATTCCAATAATCATTTTTGGTGCTATTACAGGCTCAGTTCTTTTTGGTTCTTTGGCATCAATTATCTCAACTAGATTACGTTCAAGTGAAGGATTCAATGTAATAATTAATACTGTTTTTCTTTTCTTTGCTTTTGTTAGTACTGCATTTTATCCTGCAGGTGGGGCTCCAGAACCATTACGTACTGCATTTTATCTAAATCCATTAACATATCTTGTAGATGTAATTAGAGCAGGAATTTTTGGTACAATCAATGAATTTGTAATTATTGAAATGATTGTTCTAGTGGCAATTGCCTCAACTTTATTTGTTATTGCTTCACGACTTCTTACGAAATTAGATTTTTAAAAGTAGCCCGGCCCAGACTCGAACTGGGGTCAAAGGCTTCAAAGGCCTCTATGCTTGACCGCTACACTACCGGGCTGCTAAATCGAACACTGATACTCCCTTAATGAACTTTTTTTCAATTTTATTATATTGAACATATGAAAAATTATTGTTTTAATTCTTTAACTAGTATTTTGATAGGATCTTCCATTTCAGAAATAATCTTTTTTACTCTTTTTTCATGTTCTTTATTTGTTGATGTAAAAATTTTGTTAATATTTTTACTAATTTTACTTGGATTTGTTTCTCTTTTTACAAGGTGTTTTTTTACTAAATAATTTTCGATAATATTTGGTACGGCATTATATGAAATTGTTGGAATTCCTAATAAAGCAGATTCTGCAGTCATGGTTCCACCTGATCCGATAAACACATCAGTATTTTTTAACAAATGTTTTCCATCAAAAGACATTTTTACAATATTTGCTTTTTGACCAAAATGTCTTTGAAGATTTTTAATTTGTTTTGAATATCTTCCTAAAATAACAATATTTTCATTCTCAAAATTATCTGTGATGTTTTTAATTATAGATAAGATTTTACTTGATTTTTTTATGTAAGAAGCATGTTCTTCTTCCATTCTAATCAAAATATTTTTTCTATTATTTTTCTTAAATGGTAATGGTTTTTTTCTATTAATTTTTCTCTTTATCGTAACTGCAGCATCAATAGATTTGTATGAAATAATATCTCCTTTATTTATTCCATATTTTGAAAATTCTTCTTTTGGTATGATTTTTGGAATAAGTAATTTTTGAATTAAAGGCAATGTTAATCTCATTACTGCATTTGCATGAGGAGAATCACAAAATGCCACATGTTTTATTCCTAATCCAAAAGAAATTCTTGCAGCTTCTGGAGAACAAAAACTTATTGTTATATCTGGAGAAAATTTTTTAATTTTTTCAGTTAGTTTTGACATTCTATTAATACTTGATTTGAGTTTACTTTCATTGTCTTTACCACCATGTTTTCCAACAATAATGAGGTTAAAATTCCGAATTTCAGCTAATTTAGCAATTTCACCATAATTTCTAGATGTACACAAAAGATCGTGTTTTTTACCTAATTTTTCAATTATTGGTTCAGAAAATAATAATTGTTTTGGTGTAAGAATATCTATCCAAATTTTCAAGTGATTTCTCTAATTATGGTAAGTTCAATAAGTTTTTCTTAGTGCAATACTTGCTCTAATGTATGGGGGGAGCAAAAGTTGTTGTTTATGGTCTTAGTACAGAAGGATATGCAATTGCATCTCAAATGGCAATAAAGGGTGCTGATGTTTACATAATTGATGAATCCACACCGTCAGCAATTTCACTAAAAGCTGAAATTGCTAAAACATATCCAAATGTATCTTCTCTCAAAGAAGATGAACCTCTATTAGCTATGGAACCAATTGATGTAGCAATTTCAAAAGCACAATATCTTTTCTTTACGCCAAGAATTAGAAAAACTGGTCAAGATATTAAAACTGAAATTCATTCCAAATTTAAGGATGCAGTTGCATCAATGAAAAAAAATAGCTCAGTAATTTTTACACTTCCAACAGGATTTGGAGGTAACAATGAAAATATTTCATTACTTGAACATGTAACAGGTCTTGAGACTGGAAAACATATTTCATATTTTTACTACCCTCTTGAAGATCTTAAAGAACAACCTAAAATTATTGGATCCTTTAATGGAAAAGAAGATTCAATTTTAGCTGAATTACTTACAGTAGGTAAAAAAGAGAAAAAGTTTGTAGCAATTTCGTCCTCTGAACATTTTCATGCAATTGATGTTTTATCTAGATTTTCTAGTCTATGCAGCGTTTTAGAAGTTTGTAAATATGCTCAAGATGATATTACTAAAAATGATCTTTCTTCAGATGATTTTCAGGAAATATTTTTAGACAATATGATTAGTGGATTATTTGATTTAAAATCTCTAGGCTCATCCTTTGAAGGTGCAAATTCTCTCATGTATTTAATTAATGGAAGTGTTAAAGGAATTGATGGATACATTAAGCGTTTAATTGATGAGATTCGTTCAACACTAAAGAAAAATGATCTAAAAGCAAGTAGAACAAAGATCGCATTGTCTTGGACACTTGATCAACATGCAATGCGTGGAGATAAAATTGAGATGCTTCAAAATCTAACATCTAGATTACGTGATTATATTGGTGATGTTGAAGCTTACGAAGATCCAAACTTTGATCTTTTCCATAGTGATAAAACAACAATAGTTGTAGCTTGTTCAAAATCCGATTTTGATAATATTGAAAAAACAAAACAGGATTCTGATTTAATTATTGTAAAAGCTAATCCTTTATGTGAAACAATCAATAATAGTATAAATTAGCTAAATTACTATTTTCATTGAATTGTCCAATGAATCTAATTCTGATGAAATACCAGTTAATGTAGTATCTGAAAATGAAGATGAAAATAATTCTTCTACGATGGAATCAAATTCTTTAGAATCACATATTGATGAATTGACTACACAATTAGAATTAGAACAAAAAAGATCATCTGAATATGAAGAAAAATTCAAACTTGTATTGGCTGACTTTCAAAACCTAAGTAGAAAAACACAAACTGATATAGAAAATGGAGTAAATTCGAAAATTAATGAATTTGCATTAGATTTTTTACAAATTTATGATGATTTTGTTAGAGCAAAAGAAGTTTTTTCTCAAAGTAAAATTAATTCTGCTGGTCTTGATTCTATTTTAAAAAATATGGATTCATTATTACAAAAATACAATATTAAGCAAATTGATGCATTAGGGGAAATTTTTGATCCAAATTACCATGAGGCAATATCAATAATTACAGATCCTACTTTAGATGATAATACAATTACAAAAGAGCTCAGGAAAGGATATATTTCTCATGAGAGAGTTATAAGACCGACACTAGTAGAAATTTCAAAAAAAGGATGATGATAAAATATGGTTAAAATAATTGGTATTGATTTAGGAACAAGTAACTCTGCAGCAGCAGTTGTAATGGGTGGAAAACCCACGATTATTCCCGCAGCAGAAGGTTCGACAGTAGGTGGTAAGGCATTCCCATCAGTAGTAGCATTTTCTAAAGATGGAGATCTTTTGGTTGGTGAACCAGCACGCAGGCAAGCAGTTACCAATCCTGATAGTACAATAGTTGCTGCCAAAAGAAAAATGGGTTCTGATCATTTGTTTAAAGTTTTAGATAAAGAATACAAACCACAACAAATTTCTGCATTCATTCTTCAGAAAATCAAAAAAGATGCTGAAGCATTTATTGGTGAACCAGTTAGTAAAGCAGTTATTACTGTTCCTGCTTATTTTGATGATAATCAACGACAGGCTACTAAAGATGCTGGAACAATTGCTGGTCTTGATGTTGTTAGAATAATTAACGAACCAACTGCTGCATCCTTAGCATTTGGCTTAGATAAAACAAAGGAAGATATGAAAATCCTTGTATTTGATTTTGGTGGTGGTACCTTAGATGTTACTATAATGGAAATGGGTGGAGGTGTTTTTGAAGTTCTTAGTACATCAGGTGATACACAGCTAGGTGGTACAGATATGGATAAAGTCCTAATTGATTTCATTATTGATGAATTCAAGAAAAAGGAAGGTGTTGATCTTTCTCAAGATTCAACTGCAATGACAAGAATTAGAGAAGCTTCTGAAAAAGCTAAAATTGAATTATCTACTGTGATGGAAACTGATGTTAATTTACCATTTATTGCACATGATCCTTCATCTGGTGCAAAAAATTTAGAATTAAGAATTACTAGAGCAAAATTAGATGAATTGATTGGTCCTATTGTTGAGCGATGTAAACCATCTGTACTCAAAGCACTTGAGGATGCAAAACTTTCCAATTCTGATATTAATAAAATAGTGATGGTTGGTGGACCAACAAGAATTCCACTAGTGAAAAAATTTGTTAGTGAATTAGTTGGTCAAGAATCTGAATCAGGAGTAGATCCAATGGAAGCAGTAGCGATGGGTGCAGCAATTCAGGCTGGAATTATTGCTGGAGATGTAAGTAGTGATATTGTTTTACTTGATGTAACCCCGCTAACATTAGGAATTGAAACATTAGGTGGTGTTAGAGAACCATTAATTGAAAGAAATACTACTATTCCTACATCAAAGAGTAAAGTATTCACAACTGCAGCTGATAATCAAACAGCAGTTACAATCCATGTTGTTCAAGGTGAACGACCTATGGCAACTGATAACGTATCATTAGGAAGTTTTAATCTTACTGATTTACCACCAGCTCCTAGAGGAATTCCTCAAATTGAAGTTAAATTTGATATTGATGCAAATGGAATAATCAATGTTACAGCAAAAGATCTGGGAACTCAAAAAGAAGCAAAAATTACAATTGAATCTACATCAAAACTTTCTAAAGATGAAATTGAAAAATTAAAAGAAGATGCAGAAAAATTCTCTGATGAAGATAAACTAAAGAAAGAGAAAATTGATTTAAGGAATGAAGCAGAAAGTTACATTTACACCACTGAAAAATTAGTTAATCACGATCTTAAAGATAAAATTTCACAAGAGCAAGGAATTAAAATTAGTGACGCTGTTAAGGAAGTTAAAGAAGTTTTAGATAAAGAGCCAGATGAATTAAAACCCAAACTTGAAGCATTACAAACATTGGTAAATGAAGTTACTACAGAACTTTACAAAAATGCATCACCACCACCTGGTGCAGAAGGACAACAAGGTGCAGAAGGACAACAAGGTGCAGAAGGACAACAAGGTGCAGAAGGACAACAAGGTGCAGAAGGACAACAAGGTGCAGAAGGACAACAAGGTGCAGAAGGACAAACTAATGAATCATCTTCAACTGATGAACCAAAAACTAGTTAGTTTTCTAATTCAATCATTTATACTGTAATTATAATAAAGGAATGATTCATGGCTGCAAAACGTGATTATTATGAGGTTTTGGGTGTCTCAAAATCATCTTCGCCAGATGAAGTTAAACAACAGTATAGAAAATTAGCATTAAAATTTCATCCTGACCGAAACAAATCTTCAGAAGCTGGAGAACATTTTAAAGAAATTTCTGAAGCATATGCAGTTCTTTCAGATCCTGAAAAAAAACAAATCTATGATCAACATGGACATGCTGGTGTAGATGGAAAATATTCTAGTGAAGATATTTTTCAAGGAGCACAAGGAGGAGGTTTTGATTCTATTTTTGAATCTATTTTTGGTCGTGGAGGTGGAGGATTTGGTTTTAATCAACAACAGCAACAAGGTTCTGATCTTCTTTATGAGACTCATGTGACATTAGAAGAAGTATTACATGGTAAAAAAATGGAAATTAATTTACAAAAACAGATTCAATGTGACATTTGTAATGGCTCTGGTGCAAAACCAGGTACTAACAAGAAAACATGTGGAACATGTAATGGTCAAGGACAAGTAAGGCAAACTCGCAACATGGGATTTGCTTCATTTGTTACTGCAGCACCGTGTTCTGCTTGTAGAGGTCAGGGATCTATAATCGAAACACCGTGCAATGAATGTAAAGGACAAGGAAAGAAAAAAGGTTCAAAAACTGTAACCTTTGATATTCCTCCTGGAATTGATTCAGGAGATTACACTGTATCTGGAGAAGGAAATGAAATTCCAGATGGTGTAAATGGAGATTTAATTGTTAGAATACGAGTACAACCACATTCAAAGTTTAATCGAGATGGAAAAGATATTTTCTACGATCATGATATTTCTATGATTGACGCTGCTTTAGGTTGTGAAATTACTGTTCCAACTTTGGAGGGAACAGAAAAAATTAAGGTTGATGCAGGAAGTCAACCAAATACCATTATCAAATTAAAAGGGAAAGGGGTGACCCATATCAATTATAGAGGAAAAGGAGATCAATTTGTAAGAATTGTGGTAAATGTTCCTAAAAAACTCAATAAACATCAAAAAAATCTTTTAGATGAATTTAGAAAAACTAGTGATTAATGAATAATATGAAAATTGCATTAGATGTTGATGGTGTACTTGCAGATGTTATAATTTCTTGGTTAAATTATAGTAATTCTATTAGACCAGAAATTGCTAAACATCAGATAACTAGTTGGGAATTTTGGAATGAATTTAATATCAATCGTTATGATTTTTACACTGAGCTTAGCTCTTGTTGGAAAAATTGGCCTTCAATTCCTACTACTGAAAAAAATTTATCATCTATAACAAAATCTCTTACTGAACTTGGTCAAGTAGATATTGTTACTGCAAGGGAACGTTCAACTAATTCATTTGTAAAATCTTGGTTGGATCATCATAATATTATATATAATAATTATGTATCAGTAATTGACGGTCCAATGAAAGCTGATTTAGATTATGATGTTTTTATTGATGATTCTCCATTAAATGCAGAAAAGTTTCTTACAAATAAGAAAAAAGTAATTCTTTATTCACAACCATGGAATCAAAATTTTTCTGAAAATAATATCCACAGAGTTTCAAATCTTTCAGAAGCAATTGAAAAAATAGAATCTTTTTAATTCTTCTTAAATTTTCTAATGTTAACTTGATGACCATTTCTAATGTGGGTGGAATGTGTTGTATTCATTAATTCACCAATTTTGTCTTCACTATAGAATTTAGTATTGTAACGCCCCAAAACTTTCTTACAATTAGAACAATATACTTCACTGAATTCCATTTTATCTCTTGATTATTCTGATATGATTGCTTCATAGTATAATAAAGAAACTTATTCCAGATTTCAAATTTTCCCAATGCGGGAGTCACCCAGCCTGGTCAACGGTGTAAGGTTCAGATCCTTATCTTCTAGGAGTTCGTGGGTTCAAATCCCACTTCCCGCATTTACTGATTAATTTTTTCTAATTTAGCCTTGATATTCTTTAAAAGTAGTTTGTTAATTATTTCACCAGAAGCTTTTCCTCTTAATTCCTTCATGACAATTCCCATCAAAGGCCCCATTGCTCTTTCTTTTTGATTAATAATAATTTCTTGATTTTTATTTATCACACCAACAATAATTTTTTCTATTTCTTCTTCATCAATAGATTCAATTGATGCATTTTTCATTGCTTCTTCTACGTTATTTGATTTTCCAGACATTATACTTTCAAATATTATTTCAATTGATTCTTTAGCAATTTTATCATCTTCTAACAAACTAAACAATTTAAAAATTTCATCATTTTTCAATAAATTAGAATTTAATCCACTTCTTTCTAAATTTGTAATTGTTGAACAAAGAATTGATGCAACAAATGTAGGATTAGTTTTAATTTTTTCAACAATTTCTTCAAATAATCCAATATAACGTGAATCAAAAATTTGTTCTGCTAATTGTGGATTAAGTTTGTACTTTGTTTCTAATTCTTTGATAGAATCATCCCAAGATTTTGGAATATTATTTTTAGCTTCTGATAATTCTTCGTTTGTAATAATTATTGGAGGGATATCCGTTTCTGGATACATTCTTGCAGCTCCTGGTCTTGGTCTTAGAAATTTTGTTTCACCCGATTGAGTAGCTAATCTTGTATCTATTGGTATTCCATGATTTTTGATGTACTTAATTTTTAAAATTATTTGATCAATTATGGTGAGAATTTTTTCCTCAGGAGATGCTAAAATCAAAAAAGCATCATTTTCGCTAATTCCAGAAAATTCCTTTAATTTTTCTAAATCTCCTTCTTCTACCCCGTAATTGGGTAATTCATCTGAATGAAAAACTCCTCCAATTCCAAAAAATCTGACTAATTCTGCTACTTCTTTCCCTAATCTTATGCCTTCATAAGGAGAATAACCAAACATTCCAGCCATATTTCTAAATGTAATTGCCATTATTTTCTGATTTTTCTTTAATGCTGTTTGTATAATTTTTGATTTACACTTTAAAAATAATTCTGTAATATCCTTACTATCTTCTTTATCATATATCCAATTTTTTTCTTGGATTTTCTTTGAAATTTTTAATAAACCATGTTGTCTTTTTGCTTCATATTCTACAACCTTTTCTAATTGATCTAATTGTTGTACACCTTTTACTTCAATTACAACTCCGCCTCCGTCTTTTATTGATACATTAACATCTTGTCTTATTGAACCTAATCCTCTTTTTACTTTCTTTGTACTCCTCAAAATTCTTCCTAATGACAGTGCAATTTTTTTAATTTCTGTTAATTCAACTTCAAAAGGATCTGTTGCAATTTCAATTAAAGGAACTCCTAAACGTTCTAAACCAAATTTTCTTACAGAACCCTCATCTCCTAAATTTTTAGCAGCATCCTCTTCTAAACAAATTGACTGAACTCCTATCTTTATTTCTCCTGTATCAAAAAATCCTCCCTGGGAAATTAACATGGTACGTTGGAATCCCGTCGTATTAGAGCCATCAATTACTGTTTTTCTCATTGGATAAATTTCACTAAAAATATTTGATTTTAAAGCAGAAGAAATAATTAATGCAATTTTTTTAGCATCTTCATCTAATTCATGTGGTGGCTCTTCGTCTTGTTCAACTAAACAACTACTTTCATCATTTGCATAATACATAATTGTTTTTGATTTTGTACTTTCAAATAGTGCTGCAGGATCAAATTCACCTAATTCACTTTTAGATGCACGTAGTTTTCTTTGAAATTTAATTGAATATTCGTTAGATTCTATTGGATTACAATTACAAAATAATTTCTTGTTTGTTGCTAACTGTTGATGAATTTCTAATCCAACTTTTACACCTATATCTTTTATTGAAAATTCTTCCATATTGACACCTGATTATGTTGAAAATTCTGATGCTATTTTATTTAGCATGATTTCTTTAATTTCTTCACGATTTTCAGTGTTTCCTGTAGCCCACATTGCTTTTACCAAGGCAATTTCAGGTATCATATTTTCCAGAGCAATAATTCCTAAATCAAGAAGATCTCTACCACTTTCGTAAACTGTCATTCTTACTCTGCCATCAATACACTGTGAAGTCATTCCCATAAAGATGTCTTTTTCATTTGCCATTTTCACCATTGGATACATGGTTTCTCCAATGTGGCCTAGCCCAGTTCCTTCAAAAATTATTGCTTTGTATCCTGAATCTATGATATTTTTTAACATAATTGGATCATATCCTGGATAATATTTTACTAGAGCAACTTTTTCATTTATTTTTATTTTGGGAGTGTATTCATTTATTGTAAAAAAACTATCTTTCATATTATTATAAATTTCATTATTTACAATTAAAAATGCAGGATCCTTTCCTACTGTTTGAAATGCCCCTCTTTTACTTGTATGATTTTTTCTTACTCTTGTTCCAATATGACATGCAACTGTTTCATCATTTTCATCTTGATGCATTGCTATGTAGATTCCATTTGTTTTACATTCTGTAAGAAATTTTACAGCTCCAATGAGATTTAGTGCAGCATCTGATGATGCACGGTCTGATGATCTTTGTGAACCTACCAATGCTATTGGAATTTGAAACCCTGCTAATGAAAAAGAAAGATAGGCAGATGTGTAATGCATGGTATCTGTACCATGTGCAATAATGATTCCAGTATAATCTGAATTCAAATATTCATTTACTGTTTGAGCAATTTTTAACCAATGTTCCGGCATAATATTTTCAGAATATTCTGAAAACAATACTTTGGTGTCTATATTTGCAATTTTAGCAAGTTCAGGAACAGATGAATTTAATTCTTCAGCAGTTAATACTGGCGTAACTGCGCCAGTTCTGTAATCAATTTTACTTGCAATTGTACCTCCAGTTGATAATAATAGAATTTTTGGCAACTTTTCATTTTTTTCAATCTTTTCAATCTTCTCAACGATTTTTTCTGAGGTTTCATTTTTTTCAATCTTCTCAATTTTAGATATTTCTAAACCAATATTGTATCCACTCTTTAATTTTAAAACAATATGTTTATCGTCACTATGTTCGTATCTGGGCATGATAATCCCTGAATAAGTGATATCTGCTAGAATTTTTACAGAATCGCTAATTGAAATTTTATTTGTTTTAAGAAATTCTAAGGATTTCCCTTCATATCCAGTATATTCTGACATTTATGAGAATTAGATTTGTTATTTTATTAAAACTACCTGTAATAGGAAGCTACTAATTTTTCGCCTATCTTGAGGTCTTTTTGTTCTCTTACTTTCTTTACTGCTTCTTCAAAGTGCTTCATGGTAACTTTAGCATCGACATCCTTCTTTTCAATATCTTTTACATCTGGATTTTTATCTAAGAATTCGTGAATGACTAAAGATACTGCAGTATTTGCAATAGATGCTGTATCTGCACCACTAAGTCCATCAGTTAGTTCTGATAGTTTATCGAAATTGACATGTTGAGGATCACTCTCATCACTAATGAATGGAATCTTCTCAGCATTAATTTTCAATATACTCTTTCTACTTTCTTTATCTGGAAGTGGGATTTGAATAATTTTATCAAATCTTCCTGGTCTTAATAATGCAGGATCAATCATGTCTGCTCTATTTGTTGCTGCTAATACTATGACACCGTGCATATTTTCCATTCCATCTAATTCTGTTAGTAATTGACTTACTACCCTTTCAGTAACTGCGGTCTCTCCACCAGCACCTCTAATTGGAGCAATAGAATCAATCTCATCAAAGAATACAACACATGGTGCAGACTGACGTGCACGTTTGAATATTTCTCTAATTCCACGCTCTGATTCTCCTACCCATTTAGATAATAGTTCGGGGCCTCTAACTGAAACAAAGTTTGCTTCACTTTGAGTAGCCACTGCTTTTGCAAGTAAAGTTTTACCAGTACCGCTTGGACCGTGAAGTAATATTCCTCTTGGCATACTATGTCCTAGTTTATCATAAAGACCAGGATACTTCATTGGCCATTCTACTGCTTCTTGTAACTCTCGTTTGACTTCTTCTAAACCTCCAACATCTTCCCACTTTACATCTGGGTTTTCAATGAAGACTTCTCGCATTCCAGATGGTGTTACCTCTATCAATGCTTTTTGGAAATCCTCATGATTTACAATTAGTTTATCTAAAGTCTCTGGTGGGAGTTTTTCTTCTTCCAAATTCAAAACTGGTAATAATCTTCTCAAACATTTCATTGCAGCTTCTTTACATAGATATTCTAAATCTGCACCAACATATCCATGACTGACTGCAGATATTTTTTCCATGTTAACATCATCTGATAAAGGCATGTTTCTACTGTGAATTGCAAGGATGTCTTTTCTTCCTTTTTTGTCTGGGACTTTAATTTCAATTTCTCTATCAAATCTTCCAGGTCTCCTTAGTGCTGGATCAATTGCATTTGGTCTATTTGTTGCAGAAATAACAATTACTTTTCCTCTAGATTCTAGACCATCCATTAATGATAACATTTGAGAAACAACTCTTCGTTCAACTTCTCCTGTAACTTCTTCTCTTTTTGGAGCAATAGAATCAATTTCATCAACAAAGATAATTGATGGAGCTTTTTCTCTTGCTTCTTTGAAAATTTCTCTTAATCGTGCTTCACTTTCACCATAAAACTTACTCATAATTTCAGGACCTGAAATGCTAATGAAATGTGCTTGACTTTCATTTGCTACTGCTTTTGCAAGTAATGTCTTACCAGTTCCTGGTGGACCATACAACAATACACCTTTTGGAGCTTCAATTCCTAATTTTTCAAATATTTCAGGATGTCTTAATGGAAGCTCAATCATTTCCCTTACTTTTTTAATTTCATTTGAAATTCCACCAATGTCTTCATAAGTTACTTGAGGAACTCCACGTAATGTTTCTCCTTTTTCTGCAATATGGAAAACAGTCTTTTGAGTTACTAATACAGCATCAGCTGCTGGATTAACACCGATTACTTGAAAAGTTAAACGTCCACCAAAGTATGGAACCATTACATTATCACCTTTAATCAAAGGAACACTTTCTAAAGCATCTGCAAGATATCTTTCATCTATTGGAGGAATTGCTTCAAGTGGTGCAACTACTACTTTTTCTGCAGCAACTGCTTTTATTTTTCTAACTGATATTGTATCTCCAATTGCAATTCCTGAATTATTTCTTCCAAGTCCATCAATTCTGATAATTCCCTTACCTTCATCTGAAGGATAAAGTGGAAGACATTTTGCTACTGTTCTTCTTTTACCTTTAATTTCGATAACATCACCTGTTGAGGCATTTAATGTGTCCATTGAATCATAATCGATTCTTGCTACTCCTCTTCCAACATCTCGTGTATATGCTTCAAGAACTTTGAGAGAAAGAGCATTTTGACTCATACATACTGGCCTGAATTCTAATTTTTATACCTTTGTGGTAATTTCCAAAACTAACAGGTAAAATTATCAGATAACACCACAAGCTTAAAATTCTCTTTGTGTCGGAAACGATCAACTTGGGTAAAAGACCATTAGTACGAAGACGAGGCCGTGGAGGCAATCAATTTAGATCTACATCTACTGGAAAAGTAGGCGCAAAAGCAAATTATCCACGTTTTCCACTATCTGAACAGCATACAGGTGAAATTATCGATTTAGTTCATGAGCGTGGAAGAGAAGCACCATTATCCAAAATTAGATTTGAAGATGGTTCTGTTTCATTTGTACCGGCAGTTCTTGGAACCACAGTAGGTGCAAGTTTACAATTTGGATTAAAATCAGAAATTAAAAAAGGAAATGTCATCAGTGTTCAAAATATTCCTGATGGTACAATTGTTTGTAATATTGAAAAACACTTTGGTGATGGTGGTGCTATTGTTAAATCAGCAGGTACTGATGCAACCATATTTTCTCATGGTGATGATGGTGTAACAGTTAAACTCCCATCTGGAAAGTTTGCTACTCTTAATCCTAAAAACAGAGCCATGATTGGTACACTAGCTGGTGGTGGAGCAAGTGAACGACACTTTATGAGTGCAGGTAACAAGTGGCGTAGTTTTAAAGCTAAAGGAAAGAAATATCCTATTGTAAGAGGTGTTGCTCAAGCAGCATATGTACACCCACACGGTGGTGGTCGTCATCAACACGTTGGACAAAGTTCTACAGTTTCAAGAGACGCTCCTCCTGGTGCAAAGGTAGGTAGCATTGCTGCAAGAAAAACTGGAAGAGCCAGAATCAAAGAAAGAAAGTAGTTTTTCTTTTAACCTGAAATTGATTAATAGTTCATCTAATTACTATTTTCGTGATAAAACAACGTGTTAGACTTTTTGTAACTGGAAAGGTACAAGGTGTTTTTTTCCGTCAAACTTTGAAAGTAATGGCAAAGAAAAATGATGTTTTTGGTTGGGTAAAGAATCTCAAAGATGGGAGAGTTGAAGCTGTTTTAGAAGGTGAAGGAGAAAAAATTGACCGATTAATTGAATGGGCTCATGGTGGTCCTGCTAATGCAAGAGTAGAAGATGTAGAAATACGTAATGAAAAATTTACTAATGAATTTTCAAAATTTGATGTTTTATACTAGTGAATTTCTTCAAATGCATTTTTAATAGTTTGAGTAATTTCTGAGATTTCTTGGTCTATTTTTATTTGAATTATTTGGATTGGATCTTTCCTGCTTTTCTGAATTTTTATAATAACTCCTTCTCTTTCTGGTTCAACATCTGCAAACCATCTGAATGTCATTGATTTACAAAAAACTACTCTATGCATTCGTATATCTTCAATTACTTTATCACCCAAAGAAAAACAAAATTCTCTAATTGAATCAAATAATGGTATTACTGGAGTTGGAATTTGCTTTTTAAAGTCTTCATAACTTCTTTTAGTTCCAAATGAAATAATTCCTTCCATGAAATTCCAATTTTTATTTTAATTATAAAGGTAGTAGATCTGTTGGTTCCAGTCTAGACGAATAGCCCCATTTCAAGGCGTACAAGATCCGCCACGTTGACGAGGAAGCGTGGATGCTCCACCTTAGGATTGCTCCCTCCCGGACCTCATCCCTTTCGATGGTTCGGTCTTAGAAGTTATCCCTTCGGATATTTCTAGTCCTGCAACCACCCGCCTCGGCGTGATTTCATTTCCGCACACCAAGCGGGAATTACCCATCTAGAGATTTACCCAACAGTTGCTGATCTCTGCATATAGCCGGTTTCAGAATAGGGCACGGCTGGCACCCTGATCCTACCTACTACCAATTTTCCTAAGAAAGTATGTTATATTTGCATTAGGTTTGATTTTCTTTTAGTTTTAAAACTACACTGCATACTGAGCATACATTTCCTGTACAATCGTTTCCACATTTTTCACATTTTATTTTTTCTTTAGAACTGGAATTTTTTATTGCCGTTGAAACTTTGAGAATTGATTGATACAAATTATTTTTTATTCCACTATGTTGATTTTCTAACGAATTTAAAAATTCACGAATTTCTGTTCGTATTCCCTCATTCATGTGTGGACATGGTTCAGATTGAAATGGCATGTCATTTGTAAATGCGTAAAAGACTATTTCAGCCTCATAAATCTCACAAAAGGGTTTTATTTTTCTTAAATCATTTGCAGACGTATCAGGATCCATCCATCCGATCTTAGTTGTATCTCCAGAAATCATGTTTATGACAAATGTTTGCAATGTATCATCAAGGTTATGACCTGTTGCAATTACATCTGCACCAATATCTTTTGCTGCATAATCTATTGCTCTTCTCCTTAGAGTTCCACAAATTGAACATGATGATGTTTTATCACTTTCTCGTAAATCTAGAGCCTCATCTAGTGTTAATTCAAAAAGATCTTTGTATGCGTAAACCTTGTGTTCTACATTTAGTTCTGCACAAAATTTTTCTACAATTTCTAATGCTTCATTTCTATACCCTGGAATTCCTTCATCAATGGTAATGGCTTTTATTCTAAAACTATGAGTTAATGCCATTTCATTAATAATTTTTAATAATGCTAGCGAGTCTTTTCCTCCTGATACTGCAACAGCTACTAAATCATCATGTTTTATCATATTATATTTTGAAATGGTTTTTGCAGTTTTTCTTACAATTGATTTTGAGAAACATTGTGAACAAAGTTTTTCCCCAGAATATTTTCTTGTATATGCTGCAGGGTTATCGCATCTGTCACAATTCATGAAATCAACTGAGTTTTTTTCATTAATGATTCTTTAGGTATTTTTTATATTGTAAACCAGCCAGATTTCAAATATGATAAGGCAATATTGAGGCCAAATAGGGCAAAGGTGAATGCGTATATTCCCCACATTACAATGTTGACTGATTTATCTGAAATTTTTTTATCAATAATAGTATGAATGAATTTACCTCCATCTAAAATTGGTAGTGGAAGCATATTGATAATTCCAATAAAAAACGAAATCATCCAAAGCCATAACAAAAACATTGAAATGTTGAAATCTACATTTGTCCAATCAATGAAATTCATTACAGGTTTGTATGGGATGGAATTATCTCTCATTATTCCTATTAATCCTCTTTCAGGATCATCTGGTGATGCCATTACTTGCAATGTTTTTTCTAATGCCTGACCATCTCTTAGTATGGATACACTAGCTGTTTCTCCTGGATGTAATACAGGGAAATCCGCCGGACCACGAATTGGCACATCGTTTATTGTAGTAATTATATCATTTGCAAGTAATCCTGCTTGTTCAGCACCTGAATTTTCTATAATTGAAAGTATCAAAACTCCTTGTGATAATTCATAAAATGTGTTTAAGATAACATCTCCAAACAATGGAATGCTTTCTAAAACCATTCCAAAAACTGGATTTGTCAATAAAATTGCCCCAAAAACAATTGCAAATAATACATTTGATGTAGCTCCTGCTCCAATTACTCGTAACTTTGAAATCCTTTTAGCTTTATCAAATTCTTCTTCATCGGGTTCAACAAATCCTGCAAATAATGCAATGAATACTGCAAATCCACCTGTCTTAATTTTTATTTTTTCTAATGCAGCTACTATTCCATGTGCCCCTTCATGCATAACTAACACAATTGGAATTGAAAGTAAAAAATACGTAATAGCTGGAGCTGAAGTTAATGTAACACCTGGAATAAGCACTGTTAATTCTGAAAAATTTGATTGCGCAACAAAATAGTTTGAAACATTATTTAACAAAAAGTAAAATGCAAATCCCATCATTATGAAACCTGCAATCACACTTACATCTGCAAAAACTTTGATACCTCTTTTCGTTCGTCCAAGTACTTTGATTAAAACATCATTAACACCTTTGTTCTTGTATACAAGACTGTACGCCTTTAATTCAAAACCATATTTTTCTAATTTGAGAGCTTTTGCAATCACTATAATGACTACCCAAGCCATTAAGACATAGATTATTGCATTCTGAGTAATAAAATCAAGTTCCAAACTAATTGTTAATTTTTTAAAGTACGGTCATTTATCGTTTACTATGAAACCTGTGATAATCATCTCCACATATCCTACGAAAAAATCACTTTCTAAAATTGCAAATGAACTTGTAAAAAACAAGATAGTTGCATGTGTAAATATTTCTAAAATTTCATCAATTTACTCTTGGGAAGGAAAAATAAAAAATTCGTCAGAATATTTAGCTATTTTTAAAACTGTTACAAAAAATAAGACCCTGTTGAAAAAGAAAATCAAAGAAACTCATCCTTATGATGTTCCTGAGATAGCAGAAATTGATGTCACATCAATTGATGAATCTTATCTGAGATGGTTAGTTGAATCCACTAATTAGGATTCAACTGTATATCTTAACAAAGATACAATTCCACCTAAACCTGTAACTCTAAGACCAATGTCTGTTGAGGAGTCAACACTGTAAATTTTTACTCCCTTGTTTTCTGCATCATTTAGAAAATCCATTATTTGTTGTTCATCATTATCTTGTATTGCTTTATCAGAAAATACTAATGATTCAACTGCACCCATTTGGTTTGCATTAAAAGTTTCATTATATCCCATAGTGAATTTTCTACTTTTCTTGTTTGCTAAAATCATAACTTGATCAATAATTGATGAAGCTTTTGCCAATTTACTATCTGACATTATTTCTTGCATTGTATGTGATTTTGTGAATATGTAGATTCCATCTTCTCCTCCAGAATCAATTCCATCAACAAGTTGAATTTTGAATTTCTGAAGTTTTTGAGATTTTTCTAAGAAATTTGCAAATCTTTTCTTTGTTTCACCTGGACCAAAAATTACAATTGTATCTCCTTCTTTGAAAATAGATGATAATGCTTGCTGTACCTGTTCAAAGAATTTTTCAATATTGAAACTAGTCTTGTATCTTTTTCCGCCAGAACCTGAATAAATATTTGGCATAAATTCCAAATGTGTACCTCTTAATCTAGCAATTCCACTGTCGCTAGTATCAATTGCTACTAAAACAAAACTAATTTGATCATTACTTGATTCCAAAAGTTTTTTTTCTATTGGTAACCATTTTTTCTTTGAAATTGTAATTCCATCATTTAATTTTAGAATAAATGAATGGTGTGATCCATTTGGTACTGATTCATTACTTGATTCAGAAATTGTACCACCTACTCTTAATTTATCTAAGACATCATCAAGTGAAATTTTTTCTACTGTTAATTCTATTCTAACTTTAATTCTTTCACCTTTATCTGGCCTTGCATAATCTTTATCTTGTTTTAGAACTCTTGTTGTATCTCCAATTACTTTGTCATCTTTTTTGATAATACGACGTAAATTCAAAAGATCTTCAGAGTCTTCTGGAATAACAGATATTGAATTATCATCTATTGTCTTTGTAATCATGATATTATTCTAATTTTCAAAAAGAAAAGAGTTTAGCTAGTTGTTTCTTCTGCTTTTGCTTCTTCTGATTTCTTTTTTAGATAATTTTCAACCCACTCTAAAGTGAGAACTCCTGATTCAGATAAATTTGTTAAAGAATTTGCAGAAGCTTCTCCTGAAACTTTACCGTTGTTTCTTTTTAATTGCCTCCATTTTAGAGATGTATTACCACTTTTTGAATTATAGATTATTCCTAAAACATCTTTTCCATTAACAAAAGTAACATCTCTGATTTTTTTTAAAGTAACTTTATCAGCTGCCTCAACATAAATTGCTCCAAGATTATCTTCTCTTTCAGCAAAAACCTCAGTATCTTCCAAATATGCTCTTGGTGCATAAGACATACATGTACTAGAAATGACAAATCGTCTAAAACTCTCCAATGAAGCTGGGGTATCTATTGCAACCATTTGGAATGATTGAACTATTGGCCATTTATCAAGCTTCTTGAAAGACTCAATAGGTAACTGCTTGAAATATGCCATGCGGGCTGTGATGTACCTATCCCTTTGATTGATGATGAGGATCTTGAGTTCTGAGCCTGCTTATGATTTTAATTAATGCTATTAATTAAAAAATCATGAAATCACTTACTGAATATCTAACATTTGAAGTTAAAACTAGAAGAGCCTTTGTCAATATTTCTCCTGATGTGAGTAAATTGGTAACTAAAAGCAAAGTTCAGGAGGGTCTTTGTCTTGTAAATGCAATGCACATCACAGCAAGTGTTTTCATTAATGATAATGAAGGTGGTCTATTACATGATTATGAAAAATGGTTAGAGGGATTGGCTCCACATGCACCAACTACACAATATGATCATAATAAAACAGGTGAAGACAATGCTGATGCTCATCTAAAACGACAAGTAATGGGAAGAGAAGTTGTAGTTGCTATTACAAAAGGTAAATTAGATTTTGGACCATGGGAAGAAATTTTCTATGGTGAATTTGATGGTAAAAGACCAAAAAGAGTTTTAGTTAAAATTATTGGCGAATAATTATCCAAAGTCTGCATCACGTTTTTGACTTTGTGATTCATTCTTTCTTGCAGCATCTCTGAATTCATCATTATGATTTTGAGGTCCATGTCCACATTTTACACATGCAATTTTGAATCCATCATCATTTTTTTCATATGTTTTGCAGCCACAAAAACATGCCATGATCAAATATAATTTCTAAGATGATATATCTTTTGGGTTAAGATTATGCTGACTTGCAACATTCGCCCATGGGAATCTCATGATCATGGGGACATTTTCTTGGATGTTTTAGCATTACACAAAGAGCATCTGTAAATTGTTTGTTCATGTGATGTTCAATTCCACAAACCATCTCTTCATCAATTTCTACTTTTAGTGCACTATCCATTAGTACTTCTAGTAATCTACTATTTCTCATCATACTGGAACCTATTCTTTCCCCGTCTTCTGTTAGTTTAACACCTGCTTTATTGTAATTTACAAGATTTTTGAGATTTAATTTCTTGAGCATTTGAACAACACTTGGTTGCCTTACATTGAGCATTTTTGCAATTGTACTAATTTTCACATCTTCTCCTCTTTCTTTGATATGCCAAATTGCTTTAAGATACATCTCAACATGCTCTGCTTCTGCAGTTCCTACAAAGAGTGTTTCTTCATCTATTGCATCCATGTCTATACCTTCTTTGAATCTTTTAATAAATATTCAAAGTATTGACGTGCAAAACCTGCTAATCCTGCATGATCTGCCCAAATAGCAACAACTTCTGAAGAATTTACTCCTCCTAATTCTGGTCCTAAGAGAATTACTACATATCTTTTATCTGAAATTATACCTCCTCCAAACAACCCTTTCTTGATAATTACTTTGGCAACTCGTTTGATTGCCTTGATTGATTCTTTATCCATTTTATCTGATGCAAGAATTGTAATTTGTACTCCTTTATCATGAAGTGATCTTAGTTTTGGCAATGCTTGTTTTACTAGATCTACTCCTGCTTCTGGTAATGCAATCATCACTTCATTTCTACATGTATCTACCATTTCTAAAATTTTAGCTGCAATGTTAATGGCACCTGATAAAACCCAAATATCTGGTCTTTCACTAGTACCACTTTTCTCGTATAATGGAACTAGTTCATTTAGAATTATGTTCTGATTTTGTGAAAAATCAGTTTCCATTTTTTGTTTTGTAGTTTCTAGTCCTGTAGATGGAGATTTTGCAAAATATTTTGTTGGTCTTGCATCATCTGAACCAATCCATCCTTTCTCTTCCAAAGTTCCTAACACTTCGTAAATTTTTGAATATGGAACTCCTGATTTTTGGCTAAGATCTGATGCTGTTAATTCTCCTGATTTGAGTAAAGCTGAAAATGTTCTAATTTCATAACTGGTAAGACCAATCTTCTCTAATGACTTTCGTGTTTTATCAGATATACTCATATGCGATCTTGTCGATCAGTTTTGGTATTTAAATCAGGTATGCCTACCTCCTAAATCCCCCACGGGGGCAAGTAGGAAATGGATTATATACCATCTTGGAAAAATCAACAATACAGGCATGGCACTAATTCAGATATCCAATCAATCAACTAAAAATTTAGGTAAGAAATCTACAATTAGATTCACTCAAAGTATCTGTCCAGACTGTAACATGATTCTGGATGCTGAAGTCTTTGAGAGAGATAACCAAGTGTTTATGTCAAAAGTTTGTCCAACCCACGGTGAATGTGAGGAATTATACTTTGGTTCTTATGAAATGTACAAAAAATTCAGTACATACTGGATGGATGGAAAAGGTGCTCATTCTCCAAATGTAATGATTGACAAATGTTCATGTCCAAACAACTGTGGATTATGTTCAAACCATTTGTCCCATAGTGGATTAGCAAACATGATTGTAACTAATAGATGTGATTTAACATGCTGGTACTGTTTCTTTTATGTAAAGAAGGGACTTGAAGGTGCTTACATGTACGAGCCAGACCATACTCAAGTTAGAGGTATGATGAAAACTCTAAGAGCAGAGAGACCAATTCCAGGAAACTCTATGCAAATTACTGGCGGTGAACCAATGCTTAGAGAAGATATTGCTGATGTTATTAAAATTATGAAAGAAGAAGGTGTTGACCATATTCAGATGAACACCAATGGTATTAGACATGCAATGGATCCAGAAGCAGCAAGAGAAGTTAGACTTGCTGGATGTAACAACTTGTATCTTTCCTTTGATGGTGTAACTGCAAGAACAAACCCAAAGAACCACTGGGAAATTCCATATGCACTTGATAGTTGTAGAAAAACAGGTACTACAGTAGTATTTGTTCCAACAGTAATCAAATCAATTAACGACCACGAACTAGGTGGAATTATCAGATATGCACAAAAGAACATGGATGTAGTTCATGCAGTAAACTTCCAACCTGTATCATTAACTGGTAGAATGGGTAAAACTGAACGTGAAAAATACAGAATCACTGTTCCTGATTGTGTTCAAAGAATTGAAGAACAAACAAACGGTGAAGTAACTGTTGATGATTGGTTCCCAGTCCCAAGTTGTATGCCACTAACTAATGTAATTGAAGCATTCTCAAGCAAACCAAAATATGAATTATCAATTCACTTTGCTTGTGGAGCAGGAACATACATCTTTGAAGATGCAGATACAAAGAAGTTTGTCCCATTAACAAAATTCTGTGACATTCAAGGAATGCTAGAATTATTTGAAGATAAAGCAGAAGAAATTCGTTCTGGTAAAAACAAGTACTTTACAATGCTTGAAGTTGTTAGAAAACTCAAAGGCTTTGTTGATACAAAGAAACAACCAGCAGGATTAGATTTAGCAAAGATGTTTGGTAATATCCTAATGAAGAGATCATTTGATTCAGTTGGTTCATGGCATGTCAAAGGATTATTCCTTGGTATGATGCATTTCCAAGACAAATACAACGAAGACCTTGAAAGATTACAAAGATGTGATATTCACTATGTAACTCCAGACCTTAGAATAGTTCCATTCTGTGCATTCAATGTAATTCCAGAATGGTATAGAGATAGAATTCAAAAGAAATATTCTATCACTGTAGAGGAATGGGAAGAACGAGAAGGCGTTAAATTAGAAGATGGTCTATACAGAGGACTAATGAGACGTGGTGCAGGTGATGAACTTGCTGCTGGATGTGCAAAGAGTCAGATGTTCCATGATGCTTCTCAAGCAACAATGTAAAAGAATTAAATTTTATTTTCTAATTACTTCCATTTTCAATTGATTTTAGAAATTTTCTAAGATCCTCTACTTCTTTAGTAGATGCTTTTCCTTCTAAAAGATCTAAAAGAATTCTAAAGTTTTTTGCCATCAATGGACTCTGTTTCATAGACTGTTCATGCTCAATCTTCATCTGAGTTTTTCTATGCCAATTACCAATCAATATGGCAGCTGGAATGTATGCTGCCAAAAATATGACCACAAACATCCAAAGATTAGAAAAAATCTCTCCTAAGGCATTAATTTGTTCAATTAACAATCTATAAAAAATTAAAACAAAATTTACAAATGACATTGCAAAAACAAGATACATTCCATGACCTTGACGGAAATCATACCAACGTCTTCTAAACCATGTATCGTTCATAATTTCTAGTAATTTAAAACAGAATTAAGAACTAACTAGTTTAATTTTTTTAATTTTTAGATGATGTTGAGTCTATTTTCTTCCATTAACACTATATCCGCTCTCAATTTCATTAAAATGGATGATTTTTAGTTTGACATCTTTGAACCACTTTCTAACTTCATTTTCAGAATGTCTGTATGCAAATTTTGGAAAATACCAATCATAGTTTGTTGCTACACTTTGATCAAATGGTACATCTGGAGACCACCAACACTTTAGAAAATTCCAATACAAAAATCTCTGAACATCATATGTTCCTGCTTTAATTTTGAGAATAGGAATATCTTCAGTAATTGTAATTTTCTTTTTTAATTGAGAAAGACTCTTTCCTAATAATGCCATACTTTTAGAAAAATTCATACATTGTTTTTCAGACATTTTAACTGTAGATTCTCTAATGTGATCATCTGCAAATTCTCGTAGAGGTCCTTTTTTCCTATAAACGTAAATTGAAATCATACCTTTCTTTGTCAATAATTTTGAGAGCATTTTGAATGAAGATTCAGTATCTTTGGTATGATGTAACACTTGATCAGAGCAAACAAAGTCAAAGAAATTTTTCTTAAATGGCAATTTTCTAATATCAGCCTGTAAAAAATGAATATTTTTTATTTTACCATATTTTTTATAAGCAAATTCTATACTTTCACTGGCATCAATTCCAAATACTTGAGAATTTGGGTTTGATGAAAATAATTTAGCACTGTTTCCAACTCCTGTTCCAGCATCAAGAATTTTAGAACGTGTTTTTAAAAAACTATTTAATTTGGAGGTTGATTTCCATCCAAATCTTTCTAAAAACCATTTTTTTTGACCTTCAATCCATTTTTTATTATGATATGATTTATTGAAATTTCTCCATTTAGATGAAAATGCATCTTCTGTTTTTATAAAATCTTTTTGTTTATCAGAAACAAGACGAGGTATTCCTCTAATTATTGAAAAACGATGTTTTTTAGAACAGGTTAAAACTCCTTCAATAATTTCATCTTTTTGTTTTTTCTTTATTTTTAATGAAAAATCTGTATGACATTCTGGACAAATAATCTGCTCTACTAGTTCTGATTTCAACAGTAAATGTGATTTTTTGGGTAAATAAAAATTAGTTGTATTTATTCTATGAATTTTTAATTTTTTTAAATAGATAATTTTGTATTTGGATTCATTTCTTTAGTTATAAAAATTCTATACCAAATCTCAAATGCTAATAATCCTAAAAATTTATTGATATATCTTACATCTGGCTTTTCATCAAGTTTTTTAAGAGATTTTTTAATCCAGTCTTTACTGATCCATTTATCATTAACAATTCGTGCATTATCTAAATAATATTCACATATCTTTTTCCCATAAGAATTCCACAGATTTACAGTATTTACTGAAAAACCTTGTTTGTTTGGTGTGATAAGTTTTGGAGAAATGTGTTTTGCTAAAATTTCACGTAATGGAATTTTTCCAACGTTGTTATTAATATCATATTTTATAGAATTCTTTAGATGTGGAGCATATACCATTAATTCTTTTGATAAGATAGGTGTAATTGGTTTTAGATTAAAAAATTTATTAAAACTACTATTCAATGGAATCCAGTTATACAACAATTTCCCATTAATATCTGCTAAAAATACTTGATCTAATGGAGATAATGAATTATCAAAATATGGAATAATTTTTGAATAAATCTCATTCCATGAAAAATTTGCGTTTAACCCAAATAATTCAGTTTGATCAGGAACCCAGTCACGTTGATGACATTCTAAATATAATTTAGTTTTATCTAATGGTGTCATATTTGAAGTGAAATTGGTTAGAAATTTTTTATATCTGAAAGTGTATCCGCCAAATAATTCATCACCTCCATCTCCTGATACAAGTGTAGTTGAAAATTTTGAAGCAGTTTTTACTATATGAAACCAATGAGTATCCCAAAATGGCATTTTAACAATACTAATTGCTTTAGGAAGATCCTCTAGAAAATTTTCAATTGAAATAATATGGTGCTCTGCATTGAATTTATTTGCAATATTTGTAGCAATTCCTGTTTCATCAACACTGTCTGCAAATTTTAAAGATATAGCATCAATTTTGATGTCAGGCATAGTCTTACGTAATAATGCCATTACAAGAACTGAATCCACTCCTCCACTTAGGGCCATCGAAATATGTTGTTCATTAACTTCATTTTCAATTACAGATGAAATTGAATTTTCTATATATTGTAAATAATTAGGTTTTTCTTCAGGTACAAAGTCATCTACAACAAATTTCTTTTTATCAATCTCCAATGATGGACAATACCTTAAACTCAAAACTTCTTTAATTGTTGAAGAATTATTGTCTATTTCCAAGATTGAATACCTGATAATACTTTGTATTTTTCTATGTTTATAAGATTCTATTTTTTTATTTCTTAAGACTTAAAGATGTGCTAGATTCAACAAACACGTGAAATTTGTAATTACTGGTGGTGCGGGATTTATTGGAAGCCATATTGCAAAACATCTCATTAACAAAAATCACAAAGTAACTATTGTTGATAATTTCTCACGAGGAAGATTAGAAAATTTATCTGGATTTGAAGAAAAAATTGAATTTCAAAAAATGGATATATTAAATTTAGACTCTTTAAAAAAAATAATTTCTGATTCTGATGGAATTTTTCATCAGGCTGCTTTAACTTCTGTGCCTGAATCATTCATTCAGAAGGAAAAATATCATAATGTGAATGTAGTTGGAACTGAAAATATTTTTAAATTAGCAAAAGAATTTGAAAAAAAGGTTGTATATGCAAGTAGTTCCAGTGTATATGGAAATACTTCTGTGACTCCTATTACAGAAGATTTCGATAAAAATCCTATCAATCCATATGGAATAACAAAACTAGATGATGAAAAACTAGCAAAAAAATATCATGATTTAGGAGTTTCAATAATTGGTTTAAGATATTTCAATGTCTATGGAATTGGTCAAACTAATGATTATGCAGGTGTGATTACAAAATTCTTTGATCAAATTAACTTAGATCAATCACCAATAGTTTTTGGTGATGGCTCCCATACGCGAGACTTTGTTTCCGTAGAAGATGTTGCTAAAGCTAATTTACTTTCAATGGAAAGCACAACTAGTTTTTCATTTCTAAACATTGGAACTGGGATTCCTACATCTGTGAATGAATTAGCACAATTGATGATTAATCTTTCTGGAAAGCCCTTAGAAATCAAACATGATGAATTACCGCAAGGTGATGTTAAAGAAAGTCTTGCTGATGTATTCCTTGCAAAAAAACTAATTAATTGGAATTATGACATATCTTTAAAAGATGGTTTAAAAAAATATTTTTTTTAAGAATTTACTAAATTTTCATAAAATTTAACATATTCTGGGAGTAGAACTTCCCATGTGAGATTATTTATTACAAATTCATAACCTGCATTCCCAAGTCTTGCTGCAGTTTCATTGTCTACAAGTAATTCATTAATATTTTTTAGTAGTATTTCTGAATCATTCGGAGGAACAAGAATTCCTGTCACATTATTTGTGATTAATTCCGGAATTCCTCCAACATTAGTTGCAATGACTGGTATTTTGAGATAAAATGCTTCTTTAATTACCTGTGGAATACTCTCCATTCTTGAAGGTATCACTAGAATGCTAGATGCTTTAAGATTCTCCATTGCATCTTCCCATTTCATATCTGTACAATAGATTATTTTACCATTAATTTTTGGTTCAATCTCTTTTAGAACATCTATACCTTTTTCATAACTATCTCTTCCAATGAAAATTATTTGCTTTTCATTTTTTTCTACATTTTTTAATTTTTCAAATTTTTTAATATCTAACGGAGCATAGAAAAATTCAAAATTAGCATTTAATTTTTCTTTATACATTTTTTTAACAATTTTAGAATCAGTTGTAAGCTTGTCTGCCCATTTCAAAACTTTTGTTTCAGCAATTTTTGCAATAGAATACATAGTTTTAGAATGTAATGCATCTACTTGTTCAGAATATATTCCGTGAATAGATAGGATTTTTTTCTTTGCTTTTGTATATTTCATAGCAAAAGCTGATGGAACATTAAATGCATGAACAATATCATATTTTTCTCCTTCTATCATTGCTTTCAAAGAACTTAATAATACAAAACTTGGATTCTTTAATTTTTTAATTGGTATGTGTGGTGTATGCATTAATTTTACATCAAATCCATGCTCTTGCAACTTTTCAGCAACTCTTGATGCATGTCCTCCAATCCCCCCAGAATATTTTGGAGCGATAAATAGAATTTTCATTTCTTTACAAAAATTAATAAAATTCTTACCTTAATGAATATGCTCAGAATAATTTGTAGACGAATTAACAAAAAATCTATACAATCAAACTTTCTATACCAATAATAGTATCTATAGATAATAGAAGTTGAAATTAGATGAAAGTAGCAATAGTTTTAGGAACAAGACCAGAAATCATTAAACTTGCACCAATTATTAGAAAAATTGGCTCCAAAAATTGTTCTTTTGTCTTTACTGGTCAACATTATGATAATAAGATGGGGATGAGTTTTATTCATGAATTAGGCTTGCAAAAACCCAATTATTCATTAAATATCACAAAATCTAATCCGTCACTCCAAATAAGTGAAATAATTGCCAAATTATCAAAAATTCTACTTAAAGAAAAACCTGATACAGTAATGATTCAAGGTGATACTAATACTGTTTTAGCTGCTGGAATTTGTTCTCTTAAATCAAACATCCCAATTAGTCATGTTGAATCTGGATTAAGAAGTAATGATTGGAGAATGCCAGAAGAGCATAATAGAATTGCAGTGGATCATATTTCTGAATTATTATTTGCACCTACTCAAAATACAAAATTAAATTTAAAATCTGAAAAAGTACATGGTAAAATATTTGTAACAGGGAATACTGTTATTGACGCAATCAATATTTATTCTAAAATTTCAAAAAAGAAATCAAAAATATCTATTCCGTCATCTGATTTCATTTTATTAACTCTCCATAGATCAGAAAATGTAGATAATAAAAAAATACTTTCTTCTATAATAAAAGGACTAATTGATTCAAATGAGAATATTATATTTCCAATACATCCAAGAACAAAAAGACGTCTTCATGAATTTGGGTTATTCAACAAATTATATCAAAATAAAAATATTCAAATTCTTGATACTGTAGGATATTTTGAAATCCTTGAACTAATGAAAAACTGTAGTTTTATTGTAACTGATTCAGGTGGAATTCAAGAAGAAGCTACTTCGCCAATGATTAGAAAGAAAGTTTTGGTAGTAAGAAAAACAACTGATCGACCTGAAGCTGTTGAAAATAAAATGGCTGAAATTATTGGGTTAGATTACAAAAATATTTCAAATTTAATTAAAAAAACTATGAAAAATCCTAAACTTCATTCAAGAAAAACACCTTATGGAAAAGGTGATGCAAGTGAAAAAATTCTTAAAATTTTAAAAAGAAATTTTTAAAATTTCTTAGTTTCTTCAATGATACTTTTTACAACATTATTCCATGAAAATTTTTGGACCATTTTTGATGACTGAATTCCCATGTTTTCAACTTTTTTTGGTTGATTTAATAATAAAATAATTTTCTCAGCCAAATCATTTGCATTTTCGATAAAATATCCGTTTTTTTTATTCTCTAAAACATCATCAGGAAGTGTTCCTTTTTGGGCTATAATGGGCAATGAAACTGCCATGTATTCTAAAACCTTTATTGGAAGAGCTCTTGATGTCACATCTGTTAATCTTAGAGGCCCAATTCCAATTGAAGCATCTGAAATATTTTCAGGGATTTGTTCTCTTTTAATCCAACCCTTAAATTCAACAGAATTTTCTAATTTATTTTCTATAACAATTTTTTTCAATTTTTCCATTTCAGTACCACTACCTAATAAAACAAATTTTGCATCTGGTATTTTTTTAATAACAAATGGAATAGCTTCAAGCAATATGTCTAAACCTCTATGATAATACATTGCTCCTGCAAAAACGATTTTCTTTGGATCTTTTTCACTAGTAATATCAAATAAAGATAAATCTACACCATTTGGAATTATTGAAATTTTTTCTGGTTTTACATTGTATTCATTAATAATAATTTTTTTTGTATCATTATTTGAAACAAGAATTCTAGTTCCAGATCTAAGAGTTTTTCCATTGATCCTTTTTTCAATCTTTCGTTGTAATGATTTAATCCCAGATGCTTTTTCATAAATAGCATCATCTACTTTTACAATAGATGGAATATCTAATTCTTTTGCAGCTTCAACTGCAGCTTTTGGGACTAGATGAAATGGATGAAATATTGTAAAAATAAAATCAAATTGATTTGATTTACCTATTTCCATTGCAGTTTTTTTAATATTAGATTGGCATCGTCTTGCAGCTATTTTGATTTTATTTCGTGAGGGAGTTTCTGTTCGAATGACTTTAATTTTTGAGTTTATTTTAGGATTAAATTGTTCACCATTCCAATCAAGATCAGGTGTGATTACTGTTACTTCATTTCCCAATTCAGCAAATTTATTAATTATATCTGTAATTACCACAACACCTCCTCCACTAATTGGTGGAAAATGAAATACTAAGACTAGAATTTTCACTGTCTTTATGCTTTTTAAGGAACAAAAAAAGTGTTACCTAGTATTGAGTTCTTCATTTGAAATAACAAAAAATTGGTTGCTAAATTCCGGAATTTTCACATCAGAACCATCAAATCCAAATTTTGGTGGAGTTCATTCTTTTTATGATGAAAAAAATAAAAAATTTGCATTTTTGTATCCAGAGATAACTGGATATTATGCAAGTACAATGAGATTTCTATATGAAAATGAAAAAAATGAAAAATATCTTAATTTTGCAAAAGCCTCATGTGATTGGTTAATTGATTTATATGAAAAATTTGGAGGAATAATACAAGGAATTTCACCTGAAGGAATTACTAAAAAATATGTTTATTCTTTTGATACTGCAATTTGTTCAAAAGGACTATTGGATTGCTATATCATTTCAAAAGACAATAAATTTCTTGAATATGCACAAAAATTGAATAATTGGATTTTAACTAATACTCTTGAAAATGATGGTAGCATTAAACCAGTGAAGAATTTAGAAACTAACCAATTTGAAATTGATGATAAAGTTTGGTATAAAAAATCTGGCTGTTTACATATTAAATTAACAATCCCATTATTGCAACTTTATAAAATTACAAATGATGAAACTTCGTTAAATGCAGCAAAAAAAATTGCAAATTCTATAATTAATTTTCAACAATCTGATGGCAGTATTTTACTTCATCAAAATAACAAAGTAGTAAATCTTCATACAATGTTGTATGCACTTGAAGGATTAATCCATGCGTATAATGTCACAAGAGATGAAAACTATCTAAACTGTTGTAAAAAAGCTGTTAATTGGTGTGAAAATCAAATTCAATCTGATGGCAGTATTGATTTGTGGTTTAATTCTCGATATCATTCAAAATCAAGCTATCCTATTGCTCAATTAATCAGATTAAAAATTCTTTTAGCAAAATTGGAACAAAAAAATCTTGATCAAATAACTAAAAAATTACAATTATTTTTACTTACTTTACAGGCACAAAATACAGATAAATCTATCAATGGAGGATTTTATGAAGAATTTGGAAAAACTATTTTTGGATGGAAGAAAAATCTAAAAGTAAATTCATGGGCATCAATGTTTTCTTTACAAGCATTATTTTGGTTTGAAAATTTTTCAGAAATAAATTTTGAAAAGGAAGTTGAATTACTTTATTAGGATGCTAATTTCCTAAAAAGTCTAATTGAGACTTTGATTGAGGATTTTTTTGTAATTTACTTTGACAATCATAGATAAAAGGAATTACTGAATTATCATAAATTTCTTTAATTCTTGTTTTAGATTCATCATGATGTTGAACTACGCATAAACAACTAATTTCTTTTATTGATTCATCATCTATATTTTTCAAGTTTTTAAAATTTAATTCTGATATATGGTTTTCAATTAAATATTTTTTAGACAAATTAGAATCAAAAAATGGATCATGTCCATAAACAATAAATCCACGTTTTTTCATTTCTTGAATTATTTTAAAACTTGGGGAATCCCTCATATCTTCTACATTTGCTTTGTATGCTAAACCACATACAAGAACAATTTTTTTTAACCCCATTGCATTTATTTTATTTTCAATTGAATTGCAAATGTATTTTGGCATATACTCATTAATTTTTAATGCATGTTCAATAGTTTCAAAATTTGAATTTCTTTTTTTTGCCGATTCAAGTAAGAATCTAGGATCTTTAGGAATACAATGACCTCCTGCCCCTGCTCCTGGATAATGTGCTAAAAATCCAAATGGTTTTGTTGCAGCGGCATCAATTACTTCTTTCACATTTACCCCTAAACTATCACAAAGAATTGCTAGTTCATTTACGAGTGTGATGTTTACTAAACGAAATGCATTTTCAAAAGATTTGACTATTTCTGCAACTTTATGAGTTGAAACTCTTAACAAATTACCTTGATTTACATTTTCATAGATTTTTTTTGCAATTTTAAAAGTTAGATCATCTGAACAATAAATGACTCTGGGAATATTTTCAACTCCCCATTCTTTATTTGCTGGATCAATTCGTTCAGGGCAAAAACATAATCCAAAATTATTTCCAACTTTAAATCCTTTAGATTCAATTATTTTTTGAACTTTTTCTGTAGTTCCTACTTCAATACTGCTTTCTAAAACTAACATATCTCCTGATTTGGCTTTTGAAAGAAATGAATTAACGGCAGATATTACAAAAATATCAGAATTTGTATTTTTATCTGGTATTGGTGTTGGTACGCAGATAATACCGATCTTTGAATTAGAAGATTCTTCAGGATGTTTTTGTAATTTAATATTGGCATTCTCTCTACATTTGAGGTATTCTGATTCTAAATTAATTTCAGAATCCATTAATTCATTATTTTCTAGTCTGTTAATTCTATCTGGATTGATATCTATGCCTATTATTTTTAAATCATTAGATGCAAGTCTTACAGTGAGTGGAAATCCCACATATCCTAAACCATAAATTTCAATACATGCAGATTTTAAATTAATTTGATCTAGTGTTTTTTCTAATGACATGATATTCTCTCTCAATATTTTTGATATTAATTTTTAATTATTTCTTTCACGGCTGTTCATATGTTTGATTAATTCATTGTATATTTCAGCTTCTCTAGCCTCAATTCTTAATATATCGAATTCTTTTGATTTTTGAAGAGATTTTTTTGAAAGTTGTTCTTGGAGATTTTTGTCATCAAGTATCATTTTGAAATTATTTCCAAATGATATATTATCATTTTTAGAAAAAATAGCAACGTCTTCTAATCCTTCAGAATTACCTTTTTTGGGATGTGGAATTATAATAGGCAAACCTGCCGCCATTGCTTCAATTACTGGCATAGGGATACTTTCTATTTCTGAATTAAATGCTAAAGCAAATATTTTTGCCGATTTATAGTATTTCTGAATATTTTCATATAGAACTGATTTTTTTATGCTTACCTTGTTTTGAAGATCTAAATGTTTTATCAAATTATTTAATTCATCATATAGTTCCCCATTTCCAATAATTAGTAAATGCCCATCTATTTTCTGCATAGATTTAATTAAGATTTTATGATTTTTTACAGGAGTTAAATTTCCCACAGATAAAATTAATGGTTGAGGAAGTGTATCTATGGATTCAGAATTAAAAAATCTATCACAATCCACTTTATTATGTAAAATTTCGGGTATTGTGGTGGAATGCTTCAAAACATAAGGTTCAATTATTTTATATACAATGGTAATTTTATTTGCAGATTTTAAAACAAATGGCTCAATAAATTTTTCAGTATATTTCAATTTTAAATATTTTTTAAAATCTTTCTTTTTTGCTAATTTTCTATTAGCATCATATTGTGTATGTAAAGATAAAAATAATGGAATTTTTAATTTTTGAGAACAATTTGCTGCTAACCATCCTTCAATTAATGGACTATATGCTCTTATGACGTTTGGATTGATCTCTTTAACAAGATTAATTATGCCACTTAAATTTTCTTTTTTATTTTTTAAATTAATTTTTCCAACACTGTGAATTTTTAATTTTGCAGTACCTACAATTTTCTGGATTTTTCCTTCATCAATATCTTTTTCAATTAATGATATACAATGAACTTCATCAAAAAAGTTTTTGGGATTAAAATATCTTTTTTTAATTTCTCCTTTTTTATAATAAGCAATTAGGGGATCATTTGGAAAAATACAAAGAATTCGTTTACTCATCCTACAATAAATTATTGTATTCATTATTAAACCAAATGAGATTAATTTTCCTTCTAGGATTTACTATATTTTAGAATGTGTAGACAAATATTTTTAATAGATTTTATAACTTCATTAATTCATGTCAAATATAATTAGTCTTAACTATTCAAATATTTGCCAATTCTCTAAATTATTTCTTGGGAATAAGTGTTGAATATGTATTCTGGAATAAATAATAGTAATAGAGAAAAAATTCGTGCATGTTTAGGTAATTCAAAACTCTATTCTGTAGCTAAACTGATACATAGTAAGTATGCAAAACTATCGTCAAATTATCATTCATTACCTGATTTTCTGATTATAGGTGCAGCAAAGTCTGGAACATCTTCTCTTTATGAATATCTAAATCAACATCCATCAATTTTACCATGTGTAGTAAAAGAACCAAATTATTTTACTGCATATTATAATCGTGGATTGGATTGGTATAAATCCTGTTTTCCATTTAAAGCAAAAAGATTTTTTTGTCCAGAAAAAAAATTCCTTACTGGTGAAGCTACAGCTAGATATTATTGGTATCCATTTGCTCCAGAACGAGTCAAACAATTACTTCCTAATTGTAAAATAATCCTTTTACTTCGGAATCCTGTTGAACGTAGTTATTCACATTATAAAATGAGATATAAAAATAAAATAATAGATCAAACTTTTGAACAAGAAATTCTTGATGAACCAAAACGTATTGAAGGTGAATGGGATAAAATGTTAAACGACGAAAATTACTTTAGCTTTAAATTTAATTCTAATGGATATTTGACAAAAGGTCTATACATTAATTACATTACAAAATGGTTTGAATTATTTCCAAAAAAACAAATTTTAGTTATCAAAGCTGAGGATTTTTTTTCAAATCCAGAGAAAATAACTAATGAAACACTAGAATTTCTTGGTTTACCATCCATTAAATTAAAAAATTATGAAATTATGCGTAAAGGTTTAGATGATAAATTGACTTCTGACATTAGGAAAAAACTCATTGATTATTTCAAGCCTTATAATCAAAAACTCTATGATTTCTTGAATGTTGATTTTGGATGGGATAAATAGTGATTTAATGTTGTTTGACTTTGTTTTAAAATTAATTAAGATATGACTTTACCCTTGTATATTTTTGTTATATGGGAAAATGGAAGAAGTAAAGAGAATTTTCTTTTGGAAGAAATTAAAAAAAAATTCATTATAAGAGATGTTTATGAAATTAAATGGGCTACAAAAAATTTTTCTGATAATATGAAGCGATTTTATGGTCCAAAATTAGGTAATGTATTAACAAAAACTAGTGATTGTGGTACTGGTCCTCTACTTCTTATCGTAATATCAGATCCTAACCCTAAATTTGGAAAAAGAAGAACATCAAATGGGATGGAATTAGTAAATATCAATCTTTTTGATAATAAGAAATTGTATAGAAAATTAACTGGAGTGGGATATGCTATTCATAGTAGTATTACTGACAAAGAAACTAATGATGATCTTACAATGTTGTTAGGAAAGAATGTTAGTGATCTCTCAAAAAACCTCCCTAAAAATTGGGATGGTAAAATAAAAAAATTGGAATCAGATCTAATTGGCCAAAATGAATGGAAAGACATGAATCAACTATTCTATGTTTTAAACTCCACAACAAATTATGTTGTATTAAGAAATTTCGAAAAACTACCTGAAAACTATCAAAATTATGATCATAATGATATTGATATTTTAACTGATGATTTTTTGCGAATTCCATACATTGCAAATGGAGGCAAATCATCATTTAATAAAGAATTTCCACCATTTGTTAAGGTAGGAGGCAAATCAATAAAATTTGATTTTGGATATCCTGAAGATAATTATTTTGATAAAAAATGGGCATATGATATTCTAAACAGACGAGTTTTTGAGCATGGGTTGTATATTCCATCTAAAGAAGATTATTTCTATAGTTTGTTTTATCATGCTGTATTTCATCAACAAAAAATCTCTGATGAATACAAAAATAAATTAACTAAACTTTCTATTGAACTTAAACTAAGTAAAATTAATTCTAGCATTTTTGATGATATTGAAGAATCAAAAAAATTTATAGAAAAATATATGAAAAATAAAGGTTATTTACACACATTTTCTAAAAAATATAGAATTTTTCATAATCCTGTTTTTAGATTAGTTAAAGTTGCAATACTTTTATGGAAAACACAAGGAATGAATTTTTTATTAACTGCGTCTAAAAATAAATTTAAAAAATTTATTAAATTTTCATAGAAAAATATTATTCTTATTTCAAGATTTTTTATTTATTTTTCCAATAACTTCATTCAAAATTGCATTTACCAAGATTTTGGTTCTTTTGTCAATTAAATATGTAATACCTAGATATCCAACCATACTAACTATTCCATATGACAGTAGATGTGGTAAGAATTCATAGATGCTAATCTTATATTCTAAAAATTCTTCAATGAACATACTCATCATTCCAAAAACTACGATGCTTGCAAGTAAATATTTCATGATACTAATTTTATCAATTTTTATTGTAAATGTGGTTTTTGTTAAATAAATCATGTAAAGTGTTATTGGAATTTCAACAATCAAACTAACTAAGACCCAATAAAATACAAGCTCAATAGTAGAATTTGTTTGAAAAGATAAAATAAATAATAATAATATTAAAACTCCAATGTAAACTCCTTGTTTGATATTATCTATTGTTGGAAATAACATAAGTTTACTTTTTAAATAATTTCTAGAGGAGATTAATTTTGGATCCTTATCGATCTTTTCCATTCCTAGATGTGTATCATAAAGTGCTTTGTTAATTGTAGTCAAAAATGCTCGAATGCTGATAACTATTACAATGGGGGCTGCAATCTCGTATATTGGATTTAACGCAAATAATGCAGGTCTTGCAAATGTAAAGGAAAATGCAATCAAAGGAAACGCAAAATATAATAATTTTATCAGGTTTTCTTGTATGAATTCTTGTTTTTCACTTTGTAATAATTTTGGATAGAGTCCTTGATTAAATGATCTTACATGGTTTACCAAGAATCCAACTGTTCTTGCTGAAGTATAATATGCGACACCTGTAACTGAGCCAGTCATTATAGAAAATATCGCTACATCAGATAATGCAAAAACTGCTGGTAGGGTCCTATACACCGGTAACCAAAATAATTTAATCCATTTTTTTAGATATTTTATTTGAATCCTTGAACTTAAAATTTTTCTTGAAAAAAATACATGAACGCTAATTTTTATAATATATGCTACTGCTGATGCTAAAATAGCTCCTTCTACTCCAAAATTTAAAAAATAGACAAAAATTAGTCCTGAAGGTATCTTTGTTAATTCAAAAGCAAGAAATCCATAGCTTGCAGCTTGAGGTTTATGACCTAAATTAATTGCAACAGATGATTTCTCAAGAAAAAATAATGGAATTAAAACTGCTGCAAACAAAAGGACATCTACATTTGCATCTGATTGTATTCCTACGAAATAAGCTGCTAAAAGATAAATTATTAATCCTATTATACTAAGTGCACCACTAGAAAAAATAGCTGTGATAGCTGTCTTTTCACCTCTAGCTACTTCTCTTGTTACCCAATATGTTATAATTGGACTTATGATCATTGCATAAATTATTATCCCGTTTATCAACCCCCACGTTCCAAATTCATCAATGGATAAGCTACGAGTAACAATTAATGTAAAAACTAAACCAGTGACAATACTAGTTAGATTAATTCCAAATGCAATAAGACCTGAATAGGTTACTCTGATATCTGTCAAGATTCTAAATTATTTAATTTCATTGGTACACATGAATAATTGTATCTTTTAAAAACCTCTTTTTTCATTTGTTTATATTTTATTTTAAAACTAATAGATTATTTTGTCTACAAATTCTTTGTAATCACGTATAATCAAAAATGAATTCATCTAATTTATATGCAAAATTAAGATATTTGTAATTAATTGAGAATATGAAAAAAAAAATCCATTCAATTAAAAAGGCATATTCATCATTTAATCAATATCGTGAAAGGTATGGATTTAATGTTGCATTCAGAGTTTTTCAACATTATGTTTTTCGTCTAATAAAGAGTGGTCAAAATAATCTAAATGAATCTACAATTACAATCAACGGAAGTAAAATGATCATGATTCCTAATGATCCTGGAATTTCTACAGAATTATCCATATTCAAATGTCATGAACCAATTAACACACAAATCATTTCAAGAATTTTAAAAAAAGGAATGACATGTTTAGACATAGGAGGAAATATCGGATATTATGTATTGTTGGAGAGAAAACTAGTAGGTGATGAAGGAAAAATTATTGTATTTGAGCCTTTACCAAGAAATTATCAATATTTAGAAAAAAATATTCGACTTCAAAATGTCAAAAATATATCTGCATACAATTTTGCTTGTGGTGATAAAGAGGGTAAGGCTACTTTTTTCATCAATAAAAAGTCAAATGGCTGTAAAGTTATTGCCGAGGGTGTATCTCCACCTGATCCTTCACTTGGCACATTAACTGAGGTTCCAATAAAAATCCTAGATCCTTTCATTGAGGAATTAAAATTAGAACAAGTTGATTTTATTAGAATGGATTCTGAAGGATACGAACTTCATATACTCAAAGGTTTAAGAAGAACTCTTCAAAAATTTAAGCCTATTATCTCAATAGAACTCCATCGAAGACAACTAGGAATTGATGGAACTCGTGAATTTTTTGAATTGATGAAAGATTTAGATTATAAAATAGAATCTTATGTTTCACGTGATTTAGATATCCCAATAATTGGTAACATAAACTACGTCCAAAAACCTACTTTAGATGAATTAATGAAAATGAATGAAACTGGAGAAGTTGGAAGCTATCTAATGCTTAATCTTGTAAATAATTCAAAAGAAAGTGATAAACAATGACTAGACATTGGTTTACCACTTATCTAACTGATAATTATTCTCAAAAGAAACATTTAGGACTTGATATTGGATGTGGAAAGCAACCGTATAAAGAAATCTACAATTGTGAATATGTTGGAATAGACATTCCTTTAGAACAAATGACTGATGTAAAAGAAAAGCCAAATTGTTTTGCAACTGGAGAAAATTTACCATTCAAAGACAATTCGTTTGATTTTGTTACCAGTTTTTCTGTAATTCCTTATGTTGAAAATATTGATAATTTTTTAAATGAGATGTATAGAGTTTGTAAAGACAATGCTTTTGTAGTTATCAGTATTATGAATCTTAGAGCATTAGCTCGTGATCCTAATGGCCATTATCCAAATAAATTTTCTTCAAGTCAATTAGAAAAAAAATTATCTAAACATGGTTTTAAGTCAATTAAATTTAAAAATCTTAAAGCATTATTTTGGTCTACATATTTTGATCTTACAAGTGTTTATTCATATGCGATTGTTAAATGTGTAAAGAATGAATCTAAATCTATAAAAAACAATCAAACAAATGTATGGGCAAATACATCTACTCGACAATCAACTAGATCAAAATTGATGAGGAATCCAAAATTATATTCATTTTCTAGACAAGTATACAGAAAATATTGCACTTTGACACAATCATTACACACTTTACCTACTTTTCTTATTATTGGAGCGGCTAAATGTGGTACATCATCTCTATATGATTATTTAATGCAACATCCGTGTGTAGGTAATTCATTAACTAAACAAATTCATTTCTTTGATCGTTATTATGATAGACAAATTTCTTGGTACAAGGTGTGTTTTCCATTTGTATGGGAGAAATTTTTTATCGAAAAAATAAAACATAAAAATTTTGCTTCAGGTGAAGCAACTGCTCATTACATGACTCATCCATTAGCTGCTGTTAGAGCTCATAAAGTTGTACCTGACGCCAAAATTATTGTAATGCTTAGAAATCCTATTGATAGAGCATATTCACATTATCAAATGGAGAGAGAACATAAAAATGAAGATTTAACATTTGAAGATGCAATTGAAAAAGAATCTGAACGGATTAAAGGTGAAATTGAAGAAATGTTAAACAATAAAAATAATTCTGGCAGAAACTATCCGCACAGAGCGTATATTAAATCTGGTGAGTATTTGGAACAAATAAAACCTTGGATGAAATTATATCCTAAAGAAAATTTTATGTTCATTAACAGTGAAGAATTCAACAAGAACCCTTCACTTGTTTATAATCAGGTACTGATTTTTTTAGGCTTAGATCCTTTTGAATTAAAAAATTATGAAAAAATACGTAAAAGAAAATATGAAAAAATGAATTCTGATGTTAGAAAAAAATTAATTGAATACTATAGGCCATATAATCAAAACCTTTTCAAATTTTTAGGAATTAATTTTAATTGGGATGAATAATAGATGTTTAAAAAATATTATAAAAAATTAAAAGTATTGTGGATATGATATCGATAGATATACAGAATTTTCCAGATTCTAAATGGAATGAACGATTACTAACATCCAAATTAGGAACAGTTTATCAAACAAAAAATTTTGCTGACGCTCAAAGCCTCATTGGTGGAACTCCTAACTATATTTCTTTTTTAAATGAGACTGGAAAAATAGTTGCTCAATTATTGATTATTTCATATTCTAAATTTCAAAATAAAGGATCTATCGGAAAGATTTTAGGAAAGTTTTCTGGTTCTAAAGGTCAAACATACATCTGGGTTTATGGACCAGTTGTTTTTGATTTTGATTACTCTTTAGAGATCATTCAATCTTTGAAAAATTTCTTAATTTCTAAAAAATGGAAATTTCAAGGAAGTAACCACCCATTATCTAATGAATTCCTTTCTGAAATAGGTGAGCCATTTAAAATTCAAGACAGATCTACATTTCTAATTAATCTATTAAATGATAAAGAAGACATTTGGAATAAAATGGACAAGCATTCAGTGCGAAAAAATATCAGTCGTTCTGAATCTAGAGGAGTTACTATTAAAAAAATGGTCAAATCTGATTTTTTATTATATCTTAAACTTTTTGAAGAAACTGGTAAAGTAACTCCATTTACATCAGATGAAATTGCTGAAAATTGGTGGGAACAAATGAAACCAGTTGGGCATAATGGTTTTCTAGCATATCAAGATACATCTCTAGTTGGGGCAATGGCAATTACTACTTTCAATGATTATGTAAATGAATTTGGAATTGTTCGTTCTAGTCAAGATTACACTGAAAAATTATATTCTCAGGATCTCTTAAAATGGAAAATTATTGACTGGTCAATATTTGAAAATTTTAGATATTATGATCTTACAGGAGTTTTTCCAAATTCAAGTGATCAAAAAGAAATAGGCATATATCGATACAAAAAGAAATGGGGTGGGGAATTAACCAAATGCAGTTTAATTACTTCATAAAAAATTAATTTTTTGGAATTTTTGTAGACAACTTTCTATTTATACCCTAAAATCTACATCTTGACATGGGTGATTTAGGTCAAAAAATAAAGAACTATACAAGATCTATTAAAAGAAGAACTTTTGGAATTTCTTATGGTGAAACTTGGCAAGGACGAAATAACAAATTTTACGAACGTCTACATTCTACAGGTTTAATTGAGCATCAAAAATTTCTCTCATATTTAAAATCTAAGCAAGATGTTAAAACAATTCTTGAAATTGGTTGTGGTGCTGGAGTATATCCAATAAAATACAAAGATATTTTTGAAAAATTCGAATATACTGGAATTGATATTTCCAAATCAGCTATAGAGTATTGTAAAAATCATTCTAACTTTAATTTCTTATGTGGAGATTTTCAGAAAATGATACTTTCAGAAAAATATGATTTAATATTTTCTCACGGTGTTATACATCATGTATATGATATCAATGAATTCCTCTCAAAAATTGTAGAAAAATCTGAAAAATATGCTTACATTCTTTCAAGTTTAGGTTATTCTGATGAATTAGAAGATCATGAAATGGAATGGGCAGAAAAAGAAGCAGTTTACAACAGTATTTTATCATTAAAACAGGTAAATGACACTTTAATCAAAAGTGGTTTAAAAGAAAATCAGTTTTCAATAAATCCGTCTGAAACAGACTCTGAAAATTCTACAGGGACATTAATTGAAATTAATAAGACATTATAATACAAATTACTTTTAGCATGAATTCTATAAATCGTTTAAGAAGAAAATTTCATACTGTATTTAATGAATCAACAAATTCGATTAGAGTTATGCCTGATTTTATTGTATGTGGTACATCATTTTGTGCAAAAACTTTTCTATATAATAATATCAATCAGCATAAATTAATTTTAAATAATCTTAGAGAGGAATCTGGGTTTTTTCTAGATACAAATGAAAATGGATTAAATTGGTACAAATCCAATTTTCCTTCATTTTATTATAAAAAATTATTTGAAGCCATTTATGGAAAAACTTCATTTGTTGGTGAAACAGTAAACTTGCCTGGGTATTTTGTACCAAAACGAGTTTTTAACATACTTAAAAATCCAAAAATAATTGTAATTTTACGAAATCCTGTAGATAGAGCATTTGCTAGATATTTAGAAGAAATTAGGAATGGAAATGAAACAAAATCATTTGAAGATGCGTTAGAAAATGAATTAAATCTTATAAAAAACCATGAAGAAGAAATTATAAAAACTAAGTCACCTTTAGAATTACGTAATCTCTTTCTCTATAGGTTGGAAGGATTATACATAGAATACTTGAAACAATGGAATGAATATTTCCCAATAAAAAATATGCATATAGTAAAAGCTGAAAGTTTATTCTCTGAACCTCTTGATACAGTTAACAAATGCTTTGATTTTTTGGGTATTGAACATATTAAAAAAATAACATTATCAGAAAAAAATAATGAAAAAAATAAACTTGTTTTGAAAAAAGAAACTCGAGATAAACTATCAGAATATTTTGAAGGTTATAACCAAAAATTATATCAATTTCTCGGTATAGATTTTGGATGGGCTTGAATCTTTGAAAAGCATTCACATGTTTTAATTTTCAAAATAATGTTAATTCAAAAATTAAAAAAACATTTGTTTATATTCTAAATTTTTTATATGATTGTATGGTTTTTGGAAAAAAATTTCAAAAATACTATAGAGCTTTGAGAAGAAGAACCATTGGATTTCAATATGGTGATATATGGCAGGGTAAAAATGCTGAAAAGTGGTATGAATCTACAGATAGCATCTATCCATTAGTGCATAATGATTTCTTAAATTATTTGAGCGATAAACATGACATTAAATCTGTCTTAGAAGTTGGTTGTGGACCTGGAGTATATCCAATAAAATATAAAGATATTTTTGAAAAATTCGAATATACTGGAATTGATATTTCCAAATCAGCCATAGAGTATTGCAAAACTCATTCAGATTTTAATTTCTTATGTGATGATTTTATTCAAATTGACTTTCCTAAAAAATTTGACTTTGTTTTTTCGCGTTCAGTAATAGATCATGTTTATGATATTGATCAATTTTTACTAAAAACTGTAAATCTGACTAAAAAATACGCTTACATCTATGCATATAGAGGATTTTTTCCAACTTCTGAAAATCATGACTCTAAATTAGACAAAAATGGAAGTTATTATGTTAATGCATTATCAAAGAAACAATTAGAAAAAACATTATTAAAAAGTGGTTTAGATAAAACTGAATTCATTATACGTTCTCAGGAGAGTGGTCATAATGAGTGGAACATTGGCACTATAATTGAAATAAATAAAATTTAATTTTTTAAATTGAAATCTTTTTTTTTAAATTTTGAATGGTAAATGTATCTTTATTTTCAAGATGTGAAATAATTTCTTCTAAAAAGTCTTTTGCACCATTTTTATTTTTATTAATGTAATTTTTTATATTATTTTCATTTACATTGTTTAACCCTACCTCTTCTTTTAGACTGTTATACTGATTCATTTTTCTTGAATTCAAATAAACATGAATGGGATGAAAATTAAAAATTTTTAGACCTTCTTTGTGAAATAATGGATTATCCAAAGACCATTTGTATTCTTCATCCATTTCAACATCATCCTCCCAAAAATATGGAAAACGATAAAGATTAAAAAATTTAGAATAATGAGATGTTAGGTTAGGTGTTTTTGATAATAAAATTGATACATCATTTTCAATACCATACTCTTGAAATTTTTTTAAAAGTGGTGTTGATTGATAAAGCCCATGTGTTCTAATTGATTTTGCTTCTGGAATAATTTCTTTGAGGTATTTTAGAACTGAATCTATATCATTACCATGTGAGGAGTTTGGAAAAAAATTTGGATGAATTCCAACTTCAAAGAGTGGATTTTTTCTTAATTTTTGTACAGTTGGAGAATCATTGGTAATAAAAAAAACTGCTTTTACATTTTTTTCATTAAATAAATTTACTACATCATCTAAAATAAAATCTGGTACCCAATCACAATCTAAAGTAATTACAAACAAACTATTTGTTAATACAACTGTTTTTTATTATATCTATTGTAGTATATTTTATCAATATCCCTCTATATTGAATTTATTTTTTCTTTAATAATCTCAAATTTGACCTTATTCAATACAGAATCATAAAGATAGATGTATTTTTTAATAATTTTTTGGGGATCGTGATGTTTTAAAAGCCATTTTCTAGAATCCTTCCCAATTTTTTCACATAATTTAGGATCATCTGCTAATTTAGATAGAGCTTGATATACTTCATCTTCAGTATTTGCATTAACAATTGGTGGGATTTCTTTATAGTATTCTTCATAAAGTAAGGTATTGACATACTGAATTAGCGGTTTTTCACAAGCCATGGCCTCTTGTCCAATCATTCCTGTTGAACCGAGGTTAAAATAATCTACAACTACATCTGATTGATGATAATATTGTAACATTTCATTTTGACCTAATCTGTTAGGAAGAATTTTAACTTTTTCTTTTACATTTTCTATAATGTTAATTGATTTTTGATAATCTTTGCCATGATTAATTATTATTAATTGAACATTATTTCGTTCTTTTGCAAATCGTACAAATGCATTAAGAAATTTATCGTTTCCTTTAACTAGCCAATCGTGTCTGGTTGGATGAAAAATTGTAAATTTATTGTTTGATTTTATTAAATTATTTTCTAATTTGTATTTATTATAATCCCATAACAATGGCAAAAAAATAGTTTTTTTTAATTTCAATTTTTTAACTGATGGATACATGTATAATCCTGGAACTATGATGAGTTTTGCTTTTTTATATGCTCTACGAAGTAAAAATGCTTTTAGATTATTTTGATGTGCAAGTTCTATAATGTCTGAACCAGTTGCAAAAACTATGTATGGTTTTCTTGAAAACATTGAAAAAATTGGTAATTCTGTGGATGCTTGAATTAGATCATATTTACGCATAATATTGATAACATTCCATTTCCAATTTTTATTTGAACCATCCCACGTTTTTACCCAATTTGGATATTCCTTCAAATCAGGATCAAATTTTAACGGATCTTCACTTATTTCTGGTTTTTTTCTAAATAATAATTCTGCAGAAATACCATTTTCCCTTAGAAGTTTTGTTAAAAAATATCCATGATTCACTAAATTTCCCGCAATTAATATTTTCATTATGATAATTGATTTTTTTAATTATTATTTAATTTTGTAGACAATAATTTTTTAATTTATTCATTTAATGCCCATTGAAGATATTTGTTAACTCCTTCCTCTAAACTAATCTGTGGTTTATATCCTAAAATTTTTTTAGCATACGAAATATCTGCAAAATGCCTTCTAACATCACCCTTTCTTTCTTTTTTATATAAAATCTTACTGCTAACACTAGTTTCTGTAATGCCTGAATATTGTTTTATCATCATCTTTGCAACTTGATTAATTGATGTCTCTTTTCCTTGTCCAATATTTAGTGCCTTTCCGATTGCTTTAGTTCTCTTATCTGCAAGAAAAATACCATTAACTGTATCTTCTACATAAGTAAGATCTCTAGTTTGTTTACCATTTCCAAATATTATGGGTGGTTTTCTTTTTGTAATTCGATGATAAAAGTTTGGTATAGCTGCTGCATAAACATCATCTCTCATGTAAGGTCCATAACAATTAAACGGTCTTACAATTACCATTTTCAATCCATCTGATTCATGTAAACTTTGTACATAATATTCTGATGCTGCTTTAGATGCTGCATATACAGTGGTTGGAAAGAAAGTATGTGATTCATTCATAGGTACATTTTGTGCTGTACCATACGACTCACTAGAAGAAACATGAATTAATTTTTTCTTTAATTGAGTACATGTTTTTGCAACTATTAATGTCCCTAAACCATTTACTTTAACCACTTCTTCTGGGTTATCAAATGACATTGGAAGAGGTTTCACTGCTAAATTAAATACAACATCTGCTTTACTGCAACTTTTAGCAAATTTTGCTTCGTTTAGTATGGAACCTTTAATAAAATTAATTTTTTTAGGTAGATTTTTCTTTCCACTTCCATTTGATAAGTCATCATAAACAATCACCTTGTAATTTTCATGTAATAGCTTTTTAACTAAATGTGAACCGATAAATCCTGCTCCTCCTGTAACTAATGCAACTCTGCTCATAAACTCATCAACCTTGATAACTTAAAATGTGTTTTTACCATAATTTTAAAATGTAAAATTATTCATCATTATTTAGTTCATAGTGATTGTAAATATGACCAAAACCACATTTAGTATATAATTTAATTGAGTCTTGATTATTTGGATTAATATTTGCATAATATTTTTTTTCAGGATTTAACCTGATAATTTCTCTTATAGCTTTACTTGCAAATCCATTCCTTTGATATTTTTTAAGAATAAATGTTCCAATTCCATTATTATGATCTAAATTAATACTACCTACTTTTTCATTTTCATGTTCTATAATATACCATTTTTTGTATGGTTTTGAATTTACAAATTCTACATGCTGTTTATATTCAGTTTTGTTATTATTAGAAAAATTAGTAGTTTCGTTTCGTTCATTTAAAATTCCAAATAAAAATTTAATGTCTTCATTTGAAATTTCTCTTAGTGTAATCATCTAACTAATTATAATATAATCTAAAAATAAGTGTTCAGCATCATTTTTTAATGATTATTTTATAACATTCTTAATAATTCTACAAATTCTTTCTTGATCTTTTTCATTTAATTCCTTATGAAGAGGTAATGATATTGAATTTTTAAACAGGAAATTAGAATTTTTCAAATCTTGATTTTGAGATAATTTTTGAAAAATTGGTAAACAGTGAAGTGCATATGTTCCTATTTGACTTTCAATGTTGTTTAATTCCAATTCTTTAATTATTTTATTTCTCATGTTTGGTTTTGTAACTATGCATGTATATGATTGATATGTGTGCAATGAATTAGGAGTTTGCTCTTGTGGTTTAATATAATCTATTTTTGATAATAATTCATTGTAGATTTTTGCATTTATTTTTCTATTTTTAATAATTTTATCTAGTTTTTTAAGTTGGGATAATCCCACTGCACTTTGAATATCTGATAATTTATAATTTGTACCTAAATTTATAAAATTATTTTTAATTTTTCCAAATGCTTTAAATGATCTCATCTTATCGTTTAATTTTTTATTGTTTGTTGTAATCATTCCTCCTTCCCCAGTTGTAATAATTTTTCTAGGATGAAAACTAAAACAACTAATATCTGCCAACTCTCCTACGAACTTATTGCCAATTTTTGTACCTAAATTAGTTGCAGCATCTTCTATTATCCAAAAACCTTGTTTCTTTAGTTTGTAAAAATCTAAATCAAGTGGGTTTCCAAATAATGACACTGGACACACAAACTCATCATTTTTCTTCATAGAATTTTCAATTATTTCTCTTGTTACATTCATTCTATACTTGTTAACATCTACAAGTACTGGAATTCCACCAGCTTGTATGATTGCTAAGGCTGTTGCTGGAAATGTAAAATCAGAAACAAGCACTCTTTTATTTTTTACATTCAATACTTCAAAGGCTGTATGTAATGCAGTAGTGGCAGATGTAGTTGCAATAGCATATTTTGAATGTACATATGATGAAATCTTTTTTTCAAATTTTTGAGTAACTTTTCCCTCTGTCAGAAATTTGGAATTAATTACTTTTTCAATTTCTTTAATTTCTTCAGAATCTACATTTGGCCTCATTAAATATATCCGCTTTTTCATAATTCTGACAATATTGAATATTATTTAGGCAATAATAAGGAATATTGTAGACAAGTAATAGCAAAAACTAATAATTCTTTAATTATTTCATCTTGTGTATCAAATGAAAAAACAAAAGGATGTTGTTGCTGGTTTAGGAGAAATTGGTTTACCTATTTTCAAACTATTATCTAAAACTCGTTATGTGGTTGGATACGATATTAATCCAAAACTAACTGATGAAAGAAAATATAATAAGAATACCGACAATGAAACTATTTTTCTTCACATTTGTATTCCTTTTTCTGATAAATTTAAAAATAATGTTATTAATCTAAACAAAAAATTTCAGCCTAAATGTATTGTAATTCATAGTACTGTTAGTCCACACACTACTAAAAATATCCAATCTGCTTTAAAAATACCAATAATTTACAGTGCAACTAGAGGAGTACATAGTAGAATGCTTTCTGATCTTAAGAAATATACAAAATTTTATGCATTAGAAAAAAACGCTCCTAAAAAACAATGGGCTTCTTTAGAATTTTCAAAATTAATGAAAAAATGTAATGTTAAAACAAAAAAATTGTCTGATGCTTTAACCCTGGAATTAGCCAAGATTGTTGTTGATACATCATACTATGGTTGGTTGATAAATTATGCTCAAATTTCAAATCTTATTGCTAAAAAACATAAAATTGATTATGATGAAATGTGGTCATTCTCAGATGAAATTCAAAAACATTTGGGAAATAGACCAAAAATGTTTCCTGGTTTTATTGGAGGACATTGTGTAATTCCTAACCTTAGTTTAATCAATGAAGATTCTTTATGGGAAATTGAAAAAATTAATAATTTTTATTCAAAAAAAGTTAAAGATGCAAAAACTATTTCAAAAAAATATACTAAAGTTAAAAAATCCTACAATAAATAATTGTTAAAAATATTTTTCTATCAAAAAAGATTCTAAATTCTTTATTAATTTAGTTTATTCTTGATATATTCAATTGCGTTTACTGGAGTTGGATCAACTTTTAATTTTATTGCAAGATAAATACTGGCATAATCTAAAAGATAAATCAAACAAATAATTTTTGTTAGTATATTTCCATTTTCACTTATAATTTCTTTATAATCAATTTTTTTTTCAGAAAAAAATTCTTTCAAAATTTCCCACCTTTCTTTTGTTTTTTCATAATCTTTTTGACCTCTAATTAATATTGGTTGAAAATTATTTTGTTTATCCCATGTTACAATTCCGTTATGACATGATTCTATTACGTCTTCTATAACCGCTTGAATTTTAGAATTTTCTTGTAGGGAATTTTTAAATCTAATTGCTACTGGTTCTAATCCCCATGGATAATAAATTACTGGGGTATCTTTAATCCATTCAGATATTTGAATAGATGGATTTTCTTTTGAAATTTTTTTTGAATTTATTTTTATTGACATATTTTCTAATTCTTTTATAGATTCTATGATATCTTTTTCTTCAATTGGAATAATTGGTTTTAAAACATGTAGCATTGAATAAAGAAATGAAGTAAATGATGCTCTAGGAGAATGATATTTTTTTATGTTTCTATGTGGAATATTTTTTTCATTACAAATATCTTTTATTTTACCCCCATCAGAAAAAACTATGATTTTTGAATTGATTTCTATAGCGTTTTTAAGCATTGAAATTGTTTCAACAGTATTTCCAGATATACTAATTACAACTACTACTGAATTATTTGTAACCGTTTTTGGAAGATGATATCCTTTTACAACAGTTACATGTGTGCTAGTTTTTGATAATATTGCTGAAAATATATCACCGATTGCACCAGAACCACCCATTCCTGCAAAAACTATGTGAGGACATTTAGTAAATTCAATTTGAGAAAGATCTGAAAAATAGTTTTTTCTAGCAATTTCTGGCCATCTATCATATACTTTATGCATTCCTTGAGAATCAAATTTCTCTAATGATGACTGATCAATCAATAATCAACATAAAATTTTTGAGGATATAACAGTTCAATTGAGTAAAAACTAATTATTTTAAATATGGATGAAAATTTTTCATTCTATGGATAAAAATATTGCAATTGATTCTTCTCTTAGAACTGTTGAATGGAAAGACAACAAAGTAGTGATGATTGAGCAAACAAAGCTACCTAATGAACTAATTTTTGTAGAATATGATGATTTTAATCAAGTTGCAAATGCTATCAAAACTTTGATAGTTAGAGGTGCACCTGCAATTGGAGTATCTGGCGCATTTGGATTGGGATTAGCTGCTTTACAAAGCAAGGCAACAACAAAAGAAGAATTGCTATCTGATTTGGAAGATGCAAGAAAAATACTTTTTGCAACCAGACCTACTGCAGTAAATTTAGGATGGGGATTGGAAAAAATAATGAATGTTGCAAAAACTGGAGAAACAGCAGAACAAATTAGAGAAATAGTAATTTCTACTGCTAAAAAAATGGCCGAAGAAGATATTCAAATAAACAAAGCTATGGGAAAAAATGGTGCAATTCTTTTTGATAATAATGATACTATAATGACTCACTGTAATGCTGGAGCTTTAGCTACTGTAGCATATGGAACCGCATTAGGTGTAATTCGTGCAACAAGGGAGAGTGGAAAAAATGTAAAAGTCATAGCAACTGAAACAAGACCAATTCAACAGGGTTCAAGATTAACTGCATTTGAGTTAAAACATGATGGTTTTGATGTTAGTCTAGTTCCTGATACTGCTGTAGGGTATTCAATGGCAAATGGATTGGTGAATAAAGTTGTAGTTGGAGCTGATAGAATTGTAAAAACTGGCCATGTCTTTAATAAAATTGGAACATATCAGGTAGCAACAATGGCCAAACAACATGGAATCCCATTTTATGTAGCCGCGCCATTATCTACAATTGACTTGAAAACAAAGGCTGAAGATGTAATAATTGAAATGAGAAAAGGATCTGAGGTTACAGGAATTGGTGATAAAAAAACTGCACCTGACGATATTGGTGTAATTAATCCTGCATTTGATATGACTCCACCTGAGCTGATTTCTGGTATAATCACTGAAAAAGGTGTGGCTACTGCACCGTATGAGAAGTCAATTCCAAAATTATTTGAAGCTAATAATTAGAAAGTTTTTATTGTTTTTCAAACTGCCGTATACAATATGAGTACTGTTTCTGCACAAGCAATTGAGGATTCTCTAAAACAATGTATGGATCCTGAAGTACCTCTAAACATTGTAGAAATGGGGTTAATTTATGGAATTGATGTTACAGAAAATAATGATGTTAATATCAAAATGACAATGACGACTCAAGGTTGTCCTTTACATGAAACTTTGGTTGAAGATGCTACAAGATTTGCTAAAAAGGTTCCTGGAGTAAATAATGTCAAAATTGACATTGTATGGGAACCTGCATGGTCAATGGACAAAATGACTGAAGAAGGAAAATTAAAAATTAAGAATATGGGGGCGGCTATGAATACACCTGCACCAATAAATTATGAAACAGCATTACCTCAAGGAGTTGGGAAACTAGTCCAACAAGATGATGGATCAATGGTTCTAGCAAATGAACATGAGCAAGGCTTTATGGTAAATCAAGCAATTGTAGATTTTTGGAAGTCGTGTAATGGAGAACGTAAAGTAACAGAACTAGTAGAAGTATTTGCCCAACAAACAGGATTACAAAGAAAACAAGTTGAAAAAGAAGTTATGCAATTATTACAACAGCTTCGTGATGGTGGTTTAATTGCAATTGCTGGACAACCTGACACTCCAAATGTTGAATTTAAAAAATAATTTTAATCTAATCCTTCTTTAGGTCTACCAACTTTTTTCTTTGTTTTAGGTCTACCAACTTTACGTTCTTTTCTTATATTTTTGGTTTTATTTTTAAAATCCATTCCCTTTTCAAAAAACTCCAATATCAAAATTTTTACCATTTTTGAAATTTTTTGTTCAATGTTTCGTTGATATTCGGGACTGTTTAGAATTTCTCCGATATTCTTTCCACCAATTTTGATATCTTTTTCTTCTAACGCATCTGCAACTAACTCTTTTGCAAATGTCAAACCTACATAGAATTTTACGCCTGAACGAATAATTTCATTATAACTTAAACCATATTGTTCTTTTATTCTCTCAATTTCATTAAATTCATCATCTGGAAATCTAGCTCTTAGAGTACTCCATTCTGTCATATATTAGAAAACTAATCTATCCTAATAACTTCTTAGATCGTTATTTTAAAATACATAATTTGAATTTGCACCATCAAAGTTTATTGTGACTCCTGAAAGATATTTAATATTATTTTGAATTATTGATTTTACAAAATTTCCAATCTCTTCAGGATCTCCTAGTCGTTTCATAGGTAATGTCTTTTCAAATTCTTTAACATTTTCAATTAATTCATGAGTTCTATCTGTATTGATTGGACCTGGTGCAATGTTAATACAACTAATGTTTTTTTGGGCATATTCCTTACTTAATACTTTGAAAACTTCAGCAAATGCAGCACGATATGCAGATGATATTATTAGTTTAGCATTTGGTTCTTTGATAACACTAGAACTTATCAAAAAAATATACCCGTTATCATTTACTTTGATCTTTTGTAAAATTGTACAAAACCCTACAAATAATTGATTATGATACAAATTCCAGTCATCTTTAGTAATAATATTGAATGGTTTTGGAGGTGGACCTCCTGTGTTTAAAACTAAAATATCTGTTTGATTATGTTTCTCTAAGAATTTATTCACACTATTCAAATCTGAAGTATCAATATCGTTTTTAGATGCTGCAAAAACATCAATTTGGATTGTTTTTAACGATTCTGCTATAGCTTTTCCTATTCCTCTAGAACCTCCTAAAACAATAGCATTACTCATGACATTTATTGAAACAACCTACTAAAATTCTTTGATTTTAGATTTAAAAACGGAAATAAATAAAGTCTTCAGGATTTCCATCAAAAAAGAAAACAATTAAAGATAAAATTATAGCTAAAATAATCCCCCAATATTTTAATTTTAGATTTATAATTATTTTTATTAAATCTGATTTTCTAAATGAAATATAATGTAAAATAATAAATCCTATCATAAACCCAATTGGTATTTTGTAAGCTAATAAAATTTCAATAATTTCATCAAATTCAAAATCAAAGAAAATGTACTTTGACATTGAGTAGATCATTCCTTCTGTATCATGAACTCTAAATGGAATCCATGCTAAAAATACAAAATATTGCGTAATTAATATTGAAATAATTTTTCCTGTTTTTGTTCTAACAAATTCACTATTTGCTATTCTTGGAAATTTATTTGCAATAACTCTGTGAATTACTAAATATACTCCATGTAACATTCCCCAAATTACAAAATTCCATGATGCTCCGTGCCAAAGACCTCCAAGAAACATCACTGTCAATAAATTGAAATACGTTCTACCTGAACCTTTCTTACTTCCACCTAATGGAATGTATAGGTAATCTCTTAACCATGATGACAATGAGATATGCCATCTTCTCCAAAAGTCAGATGGTGAGATTGCAAAATATGGTTTGTTAAAGTTTCTTGGAATCTTAAATCCTAGAATTAGTGCTGCACCAATTGCAATATCAGAATATCCTGAAAAATCTCCATAGATTTGAATTCCAAATGCTATCGTACCTAACCATATTTCAAAGGAGCTTGCTTCAATAGGATTTGTAAAAATTGCATTAACTAATGGTGCAATATTGTCTGCAAAAAACATCTTTTTGAGAAAACCAAATGCCATTATTGTGATTCCTAGTTTTAGATTGGAATTGTGAATGATGATTTGTTTTAGATTGATTTTGGATGTACTGTCTTCTATTTTTTCACGTAGCTGTGGGAGAAATTCTGATGCACGAATAATTGGCCCTGCAACTAGTTGAGGGAAAAATGCCACAAAAAGAGCAAACTCTCTTAATGATTTACTTGGTTCCAGTTTTCCACGGTATACATCAACTGTGTAACTGATTGTTTGAAAAGTATAAAATGAAATTCCAATTGGCAATGCCAACTCCAAAAATGGAATACCTCCCCCAATATTGATCTGATTTCCTAAAATATTGAATTGCATGATTGCAAAATCTGCATATTTAAAGAATCCTAGTAGTCCTAAATTACCAGCCAGACTTGTAATCAAAAGTATTTTCTTTCTCTGCTTGTTTTGAGTTGTCCAAATTAGTTTTGCAATGTAATAGTCTAGTAATGTGGAAAATATCAATAATGAAAGTAGATAGTTACTTGAAAAGTAAAAGAAAAAGTAACTTGAAAATACAATAAACAAATGTTGAAATTTTTTATGTTTGATGATTGTGATTACAGTTAACACAGCAACAAAAAAAATAATAAATTCAATTGAATTGAATAACATTATTTTGTAATTTCCTGAATTATAATTTGAGCTAATTCGTGACTAAAAATTATAGCTTTTTCGTTGTATGCAACATGTGTTGTATCTCTCCAAATTGGTAAATCTGAAAATTTATTTGAAAAATCATAAATTTTTACATCAAATTCTTGCTCAACATTTAATAAAATCTGATAAAAATTATTTTTCTCATTATCTGGAATTTCGTCTAAAGCAATTTTATGATGAGGAGTTAAAATAATTATAATTTCTATATTATTTTCTTTGAGTTTTTTAATTATTGATTTAAAATACTCTACTTGCTCATTTTTTTCAATTGGAATTAAAATTTTCCCAAATGTTTCTTCATTACTTTTTAATTTATCTTCATCTAAAATTATTTCTTGATTTCTATTTGAAAATATTGATGTATTTGGATATGGAACAGTTGATTTTTCATTTTTTGTAAATATATCAATTACAACTGCCCTTAAAGCTTCTAATGTAGTTAATTTTGGGTTCAAAGTTTCTAATTCAGTTGTATCCAAAGGAATAATGTCAATTAATTTTATTTCTGATTTCTTTTTTTCATTTTGCAATAAATTAAAGTCTCTAAAACCAATTCCATAAACAATCAATTCCGGGTTGATCTTCAAATCTTTGTCTATATTTAACGATCTTCTCTTAGGTGTATCTGCATTTTCTGCCATATTGAAAAGCAAATATTCATTTGAATGATTTTCAATCTTTTCTGTAATGTATGTAGAATTTAATTGTACCATGTGACTAGAACCATAAATCAAAATTTTCTTTTTTGACAAATCAAACTCTTGTGAATAAAATTTATCTTCTGAAATATTTGAAAACATACTATTGAAATAAAATAATCCTGAAAAAACAATGATGAATATCATTAATAGAACTAAACCAATTCTTCCATTCATAATTTATTTCAATAAACCAACAGATGATTAGAATTTAAATTAATTAAAATATTTTCACTAATATTTTTCACTGATTTTTCTCAAATTAGGCATAGAATGTCCTATTAAAATAATTAGTATGATTAATTCTATGAATTTCTACGAATCCCTCTTAAACAATTTCTCATTTCTGAAATTAATGACGAAGCTACTTTACGCCTCAATTCTCACTGCTGTATTTGCAATGTCTGTTTTGACACCTAATGCCTTTGCACAGTCTGATTTTAATAGAATTGATGGTGATGAAATAAAAAATAGTTCTATCTCACAAGACATACTTGCAAAAATAGAATTCTCAAAACAACAGTTTCTAAAAGCAAAAGAGGTTGAAAAAACCCGTAACGCTCACCAAAAGTTCATTGATGAGCAACGAATTATTGCTGAAAAATCTTTAGAAGAAGAAATTCAAAGAATGAATCAAAGTTACAAAGCATTCACACCAAAGAATGCATTTGCAAGCTATGTTTCAAAGCTAAATGCTACAGATCATGGGATATTTTGGGATCAATTTGATTATCTTCAAGCAAAAATCACTTTGGCAAAAGATGCAAGAGACTCTGTTCTCAAACAAGGCGGTACATTTTCTGAAGCCATGAAACAATATGTCAAGTATGCAAAGATGCCTAAAGTTGAAATGCAAAATATTGTTCGTGATCTCAATGTAAAGCATAACCTTGCAGATGCTAAAATTCAGTCATATTTTGACATTAACGGAAAATTGCCAAGATACGATAATGATTTAGAATCTCCATGTTATGGATGTAATGAGAAAATTTCTAAACTGCAGATTAGCTCTGAACAATCAGTTCCAATAAAGAGAGTTGTTTTAGAACAAAAACCTACAAAAATTAATGATCTAAGAGAGTCTTTATCAGAACTTCAAAGTGATTTTTTGAAATCAAGGGATGTCATAGCACAAAAAAAAATGGTTTTTGAGATGAACAATATAATAAAGAATATTCAAGAACTCAAATAATCAAACATCTTTTTATTTTTTCTACTAAAATTATGATTTAATTAGAATATTTTTCCTACTTAGATCTCTTTAATTTCTGTTATAGTGCCTAGTACTGAATCCATCTTTATGATTGCCTTTTTTTCATCCCATCCTAGTGCAACATACCAATCTCCTGCATCATCATGGTACTTTGTCTCGAGAGTCTTGATATCATCAGGTTTCACATCATATTTTTTGGCAACACCTGAAATTGCAAGTGCAATTGCATCCTTTTCTTTTTCTAGGCGTCTTTTCATTAATCCTATTCCTGGACTCATATTTTTTCTACAATGTTTCATCTAATATAGTTAATTCATGAAATTACCCATAGCTTTGAACTTTTCTAATTGATCTCTTTACAATATTTCAAATAGCTCTATGATATTGTAGAAACAAAATGAAACTAATCACAAGACTGACAAACTCTACAATTGCAAAATCAAGTACACTTGTTTCACTAGTCTCAATTTTAGCAGTAATTGGTCCAATTGTAATTGTTTCAGCAGGATTTTGGGATGCTATATCTCATCTTCAAAAAGAACCAGAGTTTTTCTGGAGTCCATCTCACATTGTAGTGTACTTTGGAGTTTCAATGACTAGTTGTGCTGCAATTATGGGAAGCATGTTGATAATTAGAAGATCAGTACGTGGTTCTCTTAAAACTGGAATTAAACTAGTCATTACAGGTTCTATATTACAAATTGTTTCAGGTTTTGGGGATTCTTTGTCTCATGATCTATTTGGAATTGATGGATTAATTTCATGGTCGCATCAACCCCTTGAACTAGGTCTAGTACTTGCATCACTAGGGGCAGTTTTGATATTAAAAAATAGAGAACATACCAAACTCAAAATATTCCTACCATTCTCAATTGTAGCCTTTTTGTTTTTTAGCACTTGGCTGATTTTTAATCTAGTGTTGTTTTTTGGGCATACGATCCAATGTATACAAATCTATGAGATATTTTCTTCTGGTTGCTCTATTTTGTAATTTTTAATTTTCATATATGACATAATCATCATTACTAAAGCACCAACAAGAACCATTATTCCTGATGGAAGCATTTTTTGAGAGTTTGTATTTCCAAATTCTGTTTCTATGTCAATTTGATTTTTGGCAATATTTGTAATCTTTAATGTGTATTCTCCATTTTCATTAAAATCAAAATATCCTACTGATAATTTTGTTTTTACCATTTGTTCTGCAATTACATTCTCTTTGTTATCTAATATCTGAACAAAAATCTCCTCACCTTCAAATTCAGGCATGTATAATTTGTAATATCCAATGTCTATTCCAAAAAATTCTGATTTTACTTCAAAAGAATTTGATTGTTTTAGTATAATAGAATCATATCTTTTTTCAGTTTCATCAAAAATAAACGCCGTCCACACTATCCCAACTATCACTAATACTAATCCGAGTTTGAATGGAGATATCTTCATTTCACCATGTTGAGAAATAATTTACTTTATAAGATAATCTAAAGGGCTCGGAGGGCTTCGATCCCTCGACCTAGCGGTTCGAAGCCGCTCGCACTATCCAGACTGTGCAACGAGTCCAAACAAGTAAGATTTTAACGGGTCTAAATATCTGTCTAGATACTTTGAAAGTATCAAAAAAAGTAGTTGGAGTCGAATATGCAATTAGAGATATCGTTCTAGCTGCTAGAAAAGTTGAACAAACAGGAATGAAAGTTGATTATCTCAACATTGGTGACCCAGTTCAATTTGGATTTCAGCCTCCTAATAATGTAAAACAAGCTTTGATTGATGCAATTAACAATGGAAATAATTTTTACTCTTCATCTGAAGGTCTTTTAGAATTAAGACAAGAAATTGCCAAAAAAGAAAATGCCAAAGGACTTTCAATTAATGCTGATGATATTCTAATCACAAATGGAGTTTCTGAAGGACTTGATATGGTGATATCTTCAATAGTTGAAGAAGGTGATGAGGTATTACTACCTGGGCCATACTATCCTCCATATGCCTCCTATGTTCGATTGCATGGTGGAGTACCTGTAGAGTTTGCAGTAGACTTGAATAATTCTATACCAATTATTGAAGACATTAAATCAAAAATTACATCAAAGACTGTCGCAATCTGTTTGATTAGTCCTAATAATCCAACTGGAGTTGTATTCAATGAAAAAGCACTCAAAGATCTTGTAGATCTTGCAAATGAGCATAATCTTTACATAATTTGTGATGAGATTTATGATCAAATAGTATTTGATGAAAAATTCGTAGGGATTGGGAAAGTAGCTGGTGATTCACCTGTCATTGTTCTAAATGGATTCTCCAAAGTCCATCTAATGTCTGGATGGAGGATTGGATATATTGCATTTAATCAATCACCTCAACTTGTCGAATTACGAGAACATTTACCAAAATTGGCAAGAGTAAGAATTGCAACTAGCCTTCCAGTCCAGTATGCAGCATTGGAATCTCTTCGTGGCCCTCAAGAATACATTGGTAATTTTGTTTCAGAAATGAAAAAACATCGAGACTTGGTTGTTAAACGACTAAATGAAATGCCTGGACTATCTTGTTCTAATCCAAAAGGCGCATTTTATGCATTCCCAAAAATTGAAGATAACAAATTTGGAACTGATAAGGAGTTTGTAACTAAACTGTTAGAACAAAAAGGTGTACTAACTGTTCATGGTTCTGGATTTGGTGAACAATATGGAAGTGGACATTTCAGATTGGTATATTTGCCAAATCTTGAAATATTAAATTCTGCAATGAACAAAATTGAAGAGTTTGTTAGTAATTCCAAACAGTAAACTTTTCAGGAATAATCTCTATAATACAATCTGTATTCTCTAGTAGTTCTTTTGCAGATTTGTTCTCTAAGTCTTTAAAATATCTTAATAGAATTTTTTTGGCAGTTGTTTTGACTTTGGCATTATCTAAAATTAAATTGGCATTTCCTTGTACTAGTACCCCGTAAATGTTTGGTGCATTAACTCCAACATCTACACAACATGAGACTCTTTGGTTTTTCTTAACATTTTGCGCCTTTTGTGTTTTAGTGTTTGTTCCAATATAGAATTTTTTTCCACTATATCTATACCAAACAGGCGCAATATGTGGAGTTTTATTTTTACCAATTGTTGCTAATCGTAATATCTTTTGCTCTTTAAGAAATTCATCTCTTTTCTTCATGTTTTCTAAATCCTAACGCTATCATAAAAATCCCAAAGCATAACATTGCAACTGACACTTTTTCATTAGTAAATTCTGCATTAAACAAAAAATCTTCAACAAAATCTATTCCCCATATGAGTAATTGCTGTATGAGAACTATTCCTCCCATAACACAGAAAAGCAAACCAATTGCAGTAAACCAATTTTTACCCCGTCTGTAATATTCGTGACTCATGATAAGTGATGGAATTTAGATAATTTTGATACCTGGATTCTTTATCTTGTTTCTAATCATTGCATTAAGCAGTAATGGTGTAGACATTTCTGCAAGGTATGATAACTCAATTGGTCCCAAGTAAATTGCTCTTAATCCTTTAATTTCATCAATCAAACTATTTACTACTACAACTGATTCTTTATCATCTCCACAAACAAAGATATCATAATCTAATTCTAGTGTTGGATTGATTAACTTCTTTTCAGAAATTACATGAAATGCAGATACAAGTTTTGACTTATCTTTCATATGTTCTAAAACTAGTTTGTATGAAAATGGTTTGTTGTCTTTAATTGAAACACACTCAAATCCAACATCAGTCTTTGTCATTGGAACAATTGGAGATACAACTACACAACTATCTTTTACTTGTGATAATATTCCTGAGCATACTGTATCAATATTTTCATACGGAATTGATAAAATTAAAACATCACTTTCTTTTGCAACTGAAACATTATCGTTTCCAGATATAGTTCCTTTAATTTCTCCAAATGCTTCTTTTGCAAGATTAGTATATTCTACAGCTGATTCAGATGCTCTTGAAGCATCTCTTGAACCAATTATTATATCGTTGTTTTGAGACCATCTTAGAGCAAAGCCTTTGCCCATTCCACCAGTTCCGCCAATAATTCCAACTTTCATGATAATCTACCTGCCAATGTTATTATTATCTCTATTTGAAAATCGATCAATTTGGGACAGATTATCTTCCTTAGACATGGGCAGGCAACAAATAACACTGAAAGAATACTAGCTGGAAGAACAGAAGGTGTTCCATTAACTGATACTGGGATTCAACAAGCAGAACATACTGCTGAATTATTAAAACACATGAATGTCTCTGCAATTTATTCTAGTCCAATACAGAGAGCAAAACATACTGCTGAAATTGTAGGAGAACATAATTCAATTGATGTTACAATTGATGAGCGATTAATTGAACTTGACATGGGAAAATTTACTGGAATGCCATATGATGAGATTTTTACCAGTCATGGAAATGTCTTTATGAAATTTTACAATGGAGAATTAGAAATTGCTCATAATGGAGTAGAGACTTTTGACCAAGTCAAAAAACGTGTTTTAGGAATTGTAGATCATGTAACTGAAAAACATCCTGATGAAAATGTGGTTCTTGTAACTCATATGGATCCAATCAAAGCAATGCTTTCAACTATTGTAGATTTGTCACCTACCAATCTTTTTGAATTAATCATTGCAAATGCTTCCCTTAACATCTTTAGAGAAAAAGAACAAAAATTCTCACTATCTGGACTTAATGTAATGCATCCATCTCGATTCGATCAGGGTTGGTAGCTAATAATCTTGAAAACCCTTAAATAGAAATTATAGGCCACGTCATTCAATCGCTATGAAGAAATTCGTTGGGTTATTCTTAGTATTGGCAGTTTTGATGGTAATACCAGCTGTAGACTTATCATTTGCTGCAGGTGATGAACCAGGAGAATATCTTGACCGTAGAGTGCTTATTTGGAATTTATTTTATAAATTAATGACAGTTGGATTTACTGTGGGTGCAGTTGTATCTGGGACAATTATTTGGCAATGTTGGAGATTCAGAGAATCTCATCCAAATGCAAAACCAACTCCATATGAGGGCACGGACTGGTAATAATGGGTGGACACTCTAATTGGCCAGAATGGATTTACGTAGGTGTTGTAGTGGCATTAATGGTTTGGGTTGGAGCAGAAGCATGGGAAGCAGAAAGATTGGTAGAGCATGTTCCAGAAGATGCTAAAATAATTATTGTAACAGGACAACAATGGTTCTGGACTTTTGAACATGAAGATGGTACTAAAGAAATTGGAGAACTACATGTTGAAGTTGGAAAAGCTTACAAATTTGAAATTCATTCTAAAGATGTAAACCATTCTTTTAACATTCACGATTATGTTGTTTTAATGGATGCAATTCCTGGCAGAGTAAACACTGTATGGTTTGCTCCAACTGAAGCAGGAACTCATGATATTCAATGCAGAGAATATTGCGGATTAATTCACTATAATATGCGTGGAACTTTAATTGTGGAGGATCCAAAAGCTTGACAACGCTTTTATCTCAACTTTCAATGTGCAACTTTGAGGAGATTATCTAATGGTTCTAGAATTACAAAAGCCACGTCCAATTTGGCAAATAATGTTCTCAACACATCACACTGATGTTGGTTTACTCTATCTAATTTCATCACTAGCATTCTTGTTCTTAGGTGGTTCCTTAGCTCTTGCAATTAGAGCAGAATTGTTCTTACCTGGTGCACAAATTATTGGTGATGCTATGACCTTTAACAGAATTTTTACGGTTCACGGTACAACGTTAATTTTCTTGTTTATCATTCCGTTTGCATCTGCAGTTGGTAACTACTACGTTCCAATTATGGTCAGATACAAAGACATGGCCTATCCAAAACTTAATGCAATTGCATTTTGGATGATTCCTCCAGCTGGTGCGCTCATCTGGTTGGGATTTGCAGACTTTACTTGGTATGCAACACCTCCATATTCTATTATTAGTGCTCCTGGTCCTGCTGCAGACATGTGGATATTTGGATTGAAAATTTTAGGTATCTCATCAGTACTTGGTGCAATTAACTTTGTAGTTACAATTCTCAAATGTAAGCATCCTGACATGTCAATTGGTCAGGTTCCATTGTTAGCATGGTCTTTCTTATCATCATCTTTGATTATCCTTGTTGCAATTCCAACATTTGCAGCAGCACTTTTGATGTTGTTAACTGACAGACTTGGAGTAAGTGGATTCTTCAATCCTGCAATGGGTGGAGATCCTATTGCATATGCCCACTTGTTTTGGTTTACATTCCATCCTGAAGTGTATGTATTGGTAATTCCTGCAATTGGTATGATGTATGAAATCATTCCAAGATTTTCAAGAAAACCAATTTACAGTTACAACTCTGGTGTCTTTGCATTTGTTTTGTTATCTATTGTCGGTTTCTCCTCATGGGCTCACCATATGTACGCAACCGGAATGTCATTTACTGAAAAAACTGTATTTATGGTAGGAACTCTTGCAGCAGTTCCAGCATCTGCCATGCACGTATTCAACTTTGTAGCAACAATGTGGAATGGTAGAATCAAATTCTCAACCCCAATGATGTGGGCAGTTGGTGGTATTGCATTATTCTTCTCTGCAGGTGCAGGTGGCGTTGCAAATGCTGCTATGCCATTAGACTTTACAACACACGATACATACTGGGTAGTAGGTCACTTCCATCTCTTTGTGATGGGTACAATTGCATTTGGATCAATTGGTTTCCTATACTACATGTTCCCATATGTAACTGGAAGAATGTATAATGAAACAATGGGTAAAATTCATTTTATAATGTCTTTTGTAGGAACTGTTCTAGTGTTCTTTACCCAGCACGTACTTGGCTTGTATGGAATGCCAAGAAGAATTTTCGATTATCCGCCAATCCCAGAATGGATTGCTATGAACCAAATTGCAACAGTAGGAGCAATGATTATTGGTGTCAGTATGGCAATCTTCTTAGCAAACATGATTTACAGTTCTGGAAAAGGAAAACTTGCAAATACCGAAGACCCATTTGGAGTCGGTGGCAAGTATTACTATCCATTTGAGGCAAAGAACCCATCACATTAGGAGATATATGAAATGAGTCACGATAATTCCCAAATTTACAGAACAACTCCAGCCAGAACTGGAAAAATGATGATTATCATGTTAGGCATCTGCATTGTTGGTGGAGCAATCTTCTTTTCAATGTGGGACTATTGGATATCAGAACCAGCCCCAGTTGTAGCAATGATGGCAGGTGATTCAGGTTCTGCAGGTCCAGCAGCTCACACAGGTGCAACCCTGACACAAGATCTTCATTTTATTGAATCATCTGACTTTAGGACTTTGGCGTTTAATGCATTGCCAGGTGAACCTGATAATAATCCAACAATCAATATGGAAGTTGGAGACAAAGTAATCTTTAATGTAGATAATGCCGGAAAATCATTCCACTCCTTTGGTGTAACGCCTTTAGATGAAGGCTTTGGAGGAGTTGTTGCAGGAAGCGAAGTTGCAACAGCATCAAATCCATTAAAACCAGGTGAAAGTGGTTCTTCAGAATTTATCGCAGGTGAAGATGGAGTTTATTATTACATTTGTACAGTTCCAGGTCACCGAGAACAAGGAATGGTGGGTAAAATCATTGTAGGGGATGTTTCAGTTGAAGAAGAAGTAATGGAGGCAGTACCAGAACCAGAGGTAATGGAAAAAGAAATGGCCGCCCCAGAACCAGAGGTAATGGAAAAAGAAATGGCCCCAGAACCTGTAGCATTTGATGGTACAATATCTCTCCCAGATGGTTCCGGAGTTCCGGGATGTGATGACACAAATGAATGCTATATTCCATATCATGTTACAGTTTCAGCAGGTGAAGAAATTACTTGGTCAAATGATGACTCTGCAGCACACACCGTTACAAGTGGATTACCAGGAGCTCCTGATGGAATCTTTGATAGTAGTTTGTTTATGGCAGGTGGTACTTTCTCAGTTACATTAGATGACGCAGGTGAATATCCTTACTATTGTATGGTACATCCTTGGATGACAGGTATAATAACAGTAAATTAGAATAGAAAATATTGGCAATACAATATCTTGCATTAACAACATTGATTGTTTTGTATTCGCTGATGTTTATTGGTGGATATATTTCCGCAGCAGGACTTGGATTAACTTGTCCTGAGTGGCCTTTATGTCCAAACGGTGTGATGCCTTCTGAAGAATATCTTGTTGAATGGGTTCACAGAACAACTGCTGCAACCACTGGAGCATTAGTAATTGCAACTATGGTTGCTAGTCTTATCAACAAGAATTCTGATTTGAAAATCAAAATTACCAGTTCCCTTGCAACTGGATTAGTCATTACTCAAATTACATTAGGTGCATTGGTAATTGATACTAAACTTCATGCAGTTCTAGTTGCAATTCATTTAGGAATAGGAATTTGGCTATTTGCTATGGTGTTACTAACTGTATTATTTGCATTTAGAATAGCAAAATCCTCAAAATCTATTCCTGCTTAGATTTTTTTAAAATTTTTGGCAAGTAAATATACAACATTACTCCTAAAAATACAAAAGCACCTGTAGTTATTGCACCAATGAAGAGTATTCCAAATGGACTCTGTGTTCCCATGTTAAATGTATAAGTTAAGACTCTACTAGATCCTTCCATATCATACAAATCAACTTTAACAATATGATTTCCTATATTTTTCCAAACATAATCAAAATCCCAATGAGAACCTTCTACTGATGTTGGAGGAATTGCATCTATTTGTTGATCGTTATAGTACACTCTAATGCCCATTGTAAAATTATCCACTTCTTCATAATCAAATCCTTTTGTTACTTTGATTAGAAATTGAGATGGTTCATCAATTTGTGGAAATTCTGGTGCTGTGGCTACTTGGACTCTGTAATCACCTAAAGATTGCTCTGCAGAATTAAACATGGAATGCGCATAAACTGAATCCAATCCAGAATATGATGAAAATATAAAAAGAAAAATCAAGAAAATTGATCGCTTTTTTACCATTTAAAATATCTGCAAACTCGATGAATATATTGTAAATCAATTTTAATAGGAAAATCTTCAAAACCTTTAAATCCTTATTGGCAAGAAACTCAATCGTTGACCCTCGTAACAAAATCAATCGATATTAAAACACCTGTAGAGAATGTTTTCACCTACTTTGCAAGACCAGAACATGTTTCTGATCAAATCAAAAATGACACAGTAGGTATGACAGTCGTTCCTATGGACATCAAAGAAGGGATGGGTGTTGGTACAACCTTTAGAATTATCGGTGACTTTAGCGGAAAACGTTTAGAGTGGGATTGTGAGACAACTGAATTCATTAAAAATGAGAGAATCACTGCCAAGCAAATTGAAGGCCCTTTCAAGAACTGGCAAATTACCAACGAATTCAAAGCATTAGGTAATAATCTTACAAGAGTAACCATGTCAGTAGACTATGATATGCCATTTGGTCCTCTGGGAGCTATTTTGGATAAAGCAAAATTTGCAAAATCTGCTGAAAAAGGAATGGAAACTGCTCTTTACAACGTTAGAGGATTACTAGAAGGAAACGGTTCAATTCCAGTATACATTACATTAGATGCATACCAAAAACTTCTAGCCGAAAAGAAAAAGATGAATGATGTTCCAGTTTCAACTGCACTTACTGCAATCATTGAAAAATACAATGAAATTGAAGCTAAAGCACAAAACTAAATTTTCATTTATTTTAAAATCTTAAGATTAATAACAACTCTGGGCATATCTATTTTGGTGGGTCTATGGCGCAGCCAGGTAGCGCACCGGACTCTTAATCCGGTTGTCAAGGGTCCGAATCCCTTTAGACCCGCTTTTAATTTCTATAGATAATTTTTTGAAAAAAACTATTGCTATACTTTAATTTCTGTATACTTTTTTGCCAACTCTAATAATTCATCAACACCAAGTGGTTTTGAAATAACTTTGATCAATCCTTGTCTGATTGCTTCTTGACTTTTAGGTTCAAACTCTGAGAAACCAGTTACGATAACGACATTTGCATTTGCATCTATTTCCTTAATCTGCTTGAATGCTTGATATCCATCAAGAATGGGCATGTCTCCATCCATGATTACAAGAGAAGGTCTTTTTTCTATGTATTTTCTAACTCCTTCTTCACCATCAAATGCCGTATCTACATCAAATTCATGTAATTCTAAAATTTCTTTGTAGATTCCAATTAAATCTACATCATCCTCTACTACTAGAATTGTTCTACCCATGCCCAAATACTATACTCATACTTTATTATTAAACAATACGTAAGTAAAAAATATGACACATTCCTAATTATCTATGAATTTTGTCAATGGTTTTTAAGGAAAAATGCAATTGAAATTACTTGAATACGTATATGCTAGATATTTTGGAAAACATATGAAGTTAAGAGGATACATGAAATGAGTCAAAAAGATACTATATCAAAAATTGCAATTGATAGTAACAAGAATACTATTGTTGGTCTTGTTATTGTAATGATTGCAATTACGGCAATCTATCAGTTAAGACCTTTTTTAGATGATACTCAATTCTCATATATTGCAATCCCGGCATATGCAATTCTTCCAGGATTAGTTACGCTTTATTCTACCTTACTTGCAATAAAACTTTACAAACGAAATAGCTATCAGGCAAAAGGATTCATTTTATTTGCTATAGCTGCTGCATTTTGGTTTATTGCAGAACAAATTTGGCAATTATATGATCATGTATGGGAAGGCGCCCCATTCCCATCTGAAGCTGACATTTTCTATATCGCTGCATATCCATTAATGACTATTTTTCTATTCATGTCCTTAAAACCTGTTCTAAGAAAAACCGGAAGAAATGTTTGGTTGTTTGCAATCGGATTGGCAATTTCATTTTTGATTCCTTCTGTTTTAGCTGCATATGATGATATGTTTGAAGAAGAAGCATTTGCAACCTCAATTGCTCTTTTATATCCAATTCTAGGTGCTATTCAAGTTGTTCCAGCAATTGTTGGTATCATGTATCTTACAAAACAGGGAGCAAGTCTTTCATGGATGTTAATTTTGTTTGGTTTTATTATTTATACAATAGCTGATACATTTTTCTTATTTGCAGAACTTGATGGGACCTACTATGATGGACATCCTGTGGATCTGTTATGGCTTTACACCTATGTTCTGATAGTTTTTGCATTTCACATTCGTCTAAAAATTGCAAATATTCCAGGCGAACAAAACAGTTCGATGTTCTTCTCTGAAAATGTAAAGTTTGAAACTATTAGTAAATTTGGAATTCCATTAACATTGGCAATAGTTTGTATGGTAATTTTCATGGCTTTAATTCATTCAATATTTATTGAAACTGATCAAGCCTCTTCAAATCAAACTATAATGTTGGGTGTTGTTGCAATGTTGGCAGTATTTGCAGCCATAGTTATCACAATCAACAAAAATCTTTCACGTCTTGTAAAAATGAGAACCAATGAACTTATTGAACAACGAGATAATCTGGAAAATCTTATTGAAGAGAAAACACATGAAATTTTAAAATCTGAACGATTATCTGCAATAGGTGAATTATCTGGTCGTCTTGCACATGATTTGAGAAACCCTTTATCCGTAATGAAAATGTCCCTAGATTTAATCAAACAATCACCTGCAGATTCAAAATTATCTGATGAGACTGTGATAAAACGTATGAACTTAATTGAAAAAAGCATTGATAGAATTTCCCATCAAGTTGATGATGTTTTAGGCTATGTTAGAAACTCTCCTCTAAATTTGAAAAATGTTTCATTAAAGGAACTTGTTCAAAGTTCTATAGATAAAGTGAATATCCCAAATGATGTAGAAATCAAATTGGATAAAAATGATGTAAAAGTTGACTGTGATATAGTCAAACTTGATGCCGTGTTTATCAATCTAATAGTTAATTCAATTCAAGCAATGCCTAATGGAGGAAAAATTGAAATTAAAATATCTGAACAAAGCAACTTGGCAGTTTTAAAATTCATTGATTCAGGAGAGGGAATTTCTGATGAAAATAAATCTAAAATCTTTGAGCCTTTGTTTACAACTAAGCAAAAAGGTACTGGGTTAGGGTTGGCCAGCTGTAAAAATATTGTTGAGCAGCATCAGGGAGAGATTTCTATAGAGAATAATCCAACTACTTTTACAATTCTTCTACCCAAAATTCTTACTATATCACAAGTAAAATTACAAACAAAATAAAATTACAATTTTTTTAGTAATGTAAATCTAGGTTTATCTGGTTCTATGTCCTCATGCATATCCACATTGCTGACAAATTTGACTTTATAGTTTAACCATCTATTTTGCATGTTGCGCGATTTTTGATTTTCGTCAATCTTTTTTTCAATTTCATCAAATTTTTCACAATTCATTATCCATCGTCTTGAAACTCTAAACATTTCTGCAATTCCTTTTTCTAATGTATCGTCATTTAGATAATTCATTAATCCATGAGTGAAAACAAAATCTATTGATGAATCCTCAAAAGGAAGATCAGTTATTGACCCATTTTTGAAATTTCCATTTGGCACTTTTTCTTTTGCTATATCTAATGCGTGATCATTTAGATCAATGCCTCCAAATTGAATTGTATCTGGAAATAGTTTTAGATCTATTCCTGTACCGCAACCAATCTCTAAAACACTTGCACAACGTAACGAGATAGCTAAATCTCGAACAAATTTTGCAAATTCTTCATTATATCTTGATTCGTTCTCATCTGAATATTTGTCCCAAAATTCTTTATTGTAATTCATAATATTTTTCAAACAAAGCTGTATTTGATATTAGTTGTTTAGTGCTGACATTTACAAGGAATAAGTTTTGTATCGAATGTACAATCATGAGGCCCATCTGATTTTCCTTGTGTAGGAATTTCCTTCATACAATCATCATGACGACCTTTTCTACAAAACCAACAAATTTCTTGAGTTTCCCCTGGAGAGCACGAATCCATAATTTCTAGTCCTTGTTGCAGGTAAAAAACTTCATGGAATTTAGATAAATGTCAACCAAGGCAAGAATCTTTCATCTTTACCCATGACTACGTCAGTAAATGATTTTTGTAGTGCTTTGGTAATGCTGCCCATCTTTCCATTTCCAATTTTTACTTTGTCTATCTGAGTTACTGACTTTACTTCGGCTGCAGTACCTGTCATAAAAATTTCATCTGCATTGTAAAGATCATCTCGTTCCAAATCACGTTCAATTACAAATCCACCATTCTCTTCAATAATCTGAATGATACTATCTCTGGTAATTCCCTCCAGTCCTCCTGCTGAAAGTGGAGGGGTTTGAATAATATCATCTTTAATTATGAAAATATTTTCAGCACTACCTTCTGCAACTTTACCATGATAGTTTAACATGATTGCTTCATCATATCCATTTTCTAATGCTTCCATTCTTGCAAGTGCAGCATTTGCATAGTTTGATGCAGCTTTTGCTTGCATTGGCTGAGATCTTGAATCTATTTTGGTCCAACTAGATACTTTACATTTTGCTCCTGAAAATTTACCCGCTTTTGATTCTCCCATCTTCCATTCCCAGCAAGCAATTGAAACATCTACTTTGTTTGTAGTAGGAGTTAATCCCATTGTTCCGTATCCATAATATGCCAGTGGCCTAATGTATGACTCTTTGAGTCCTCCTACTTGAACTGTTTTTACAATTGCATCTGAAATTACTTTTTTTGAGAATTGCATTTTCATAGAATATAATTTTGCAGATTTGAAAAATCTATCAACATGTTCTGGTAATCTGAAAATTGCAGATCCATTTGGGGTATCATAGCATCTAATTCCTTCAAAAATTGATGTTGAATAGTGTAATGCGTGAGTTAAAACGTGAACTTTGGCATCTTTGAATGGCACTAATTTCCCATTCATCCATATTTTACCAATCTCTTTCATAGGAGAGCAAAAAATCTATGCTAATTTAAAGAATTATTTTTCTTACTAATTTTGAGCCACCTTAAACTACATATCTGATTAGTCGTAAATTATACCATGGAATGGATTTTGGGCTTTGCTGGAATAATTTTACTTGTCATAGGCTTGGTTGGTCAGGCATTTGAAATGAGAAAAATTCGATTAACTACATACAAAGATGAAGATTTAGGCTCAGCAAATATTTTCATGAATAAGAGAAATTACAAGTGGTATGCCTTGTTGGGAATAGGTATCATTCTTTGGTATGTAGCTGAGCGTATGTGAACAGATCTATATGGATCAGGTCTATATACTAGAAACTTCAACTTATAGTATCGCGTGTTTTGGGTAACGCCGGACTAACTCTAGATAAAGGTCCAAGAATAAACCCACGATGGCGGTTTACAGGTGAAAGCCCGTAACGCCAATTTACATTATTCAAAATTTATGTTTGAAATTTCTTGATGAATTGCCTTGATGGCTTTTGCAATATTGTCATGTGTATCTTCTACAACGATAATTATTCGTGATGTTTCCTCTTGTGCATCCATGTTCAATATGTTTAATCCAGATTCACCAATTTTTGCACTAGTTCTAGATGCTACTTGCTGAACTCTCCACATTTCATCTCCGATTAGTGTAATGACTCCTCTGTTGAATGTAATGGTGGCAAGTGAATCAAAAGCTAAAAGATATTTTTCATTTCTTTTCACATATTCTCCATCTAAAAACAATATTCTTGAAAATTCAATTCCATCTTTTGTAAATGGTGATAGAATAACAAATTCACTATAATGTTTGTCTTTTTCTAGAGATGTTAATAATTTTTGAATAGCACTTGTCTCGATTCTAAAAATAGCACAATTTTCTTTTCCTGTAACTATTTTTATTGGATGTCCTTTTTGTTCCTCTAAATTTCTCTTAATAGTAGTTATTTTTTCTGGGACTTTCATATTAGTAATAGTAATTGGTATGTCTACACCATTTTCAACAATTTCTTTAATTGCAATTGGATCTAAAATCTTCATCCCAAACATTCCTGCAAGTCTTGCTTCGTTATATGACAATTGAGTAATTTCTCTTAGATCAGAATCAACAATTTTTGGATCTGCTGAAACCACTGAACTGTCTTTTTCAAAATCTATACTGGTTTCATATTTTTTATGAAATAATATTCCTAGATCTGCTGCTGTTCTATCTGAACCACCACGCTCGTATGTTGTAGTGATATTGTCTACAGTTTTTCCAATAAATCCGCCTATGGTGACTACCTCATTATTCTCTACAAGATCTACAGTTTTGTTCATTCTCTCTCTAGATTCTGCAGCAAGAAAATTTGTAAATTCTATATTTTTATCTGTGATGATCGGCCAATCATCAAATTTTACTGCTTCAGATTTGATATTATTACTTCGTAGGATGTGGTTCATTACGTGAGACATTAAAATCTCGCCTGAAAATGCTAATGCTTTAGAACGTACTTCATTTGCAAATTCTTTATTCTTATAGGCCTCATCTAGTGCACTTTGTGCTTTTTCAAGATGATAATCAATTGTTTTTATACAATTTTCCTTATTATTCTCATCTACTTTTTCCAGAATTTTTTGATAAGTTGATTTTACAATATCTAAAGATGGTTTTTCTCCCTTCTCTGCATTTCTACCCTGCTCCAAAACAACATCAGTCAATGAACGTTTTTTTTCATTGTAAATTGTTAGTGGTGCTGAAAAGACTGCAATCACTTTGGAGTCTGTTTTTAATTTATCAACTCTTTGAATAATTTTTGCAATAAATTCACCATTTGGACCTAGTGCACTGCCACCAAATTTGGCAACTATTAGTTTAGTCATAGTACTTTAACAAATCAAAATCGCCTTCTATTAAGCATTTGATTGTTATTTTGTTAATTTTTGAATAATCTCAGCTGCAATCTTTGCACCTGTTGTGTTTACTTTAATTCGTTTTTCTTCTAGTTTTTTTAGAATTAATTCTTGTAATCTGTCTAGATCCTCAAAAACAAAACCTACCTCCCTTGCATTATCTTCTTGCTCAAAATGTCCCTTTATTGGTATGAATATTGCTGGAGTGCCATATGCCTTAGCCTCATCTATTGTTGATTTTCCTGCCAATGAAATAATTACATCTGCTGCAAAAATTAATTCATGCAAGTTATCTACAAATCCTAGATTTCTTACATTTTCATATTTTTTGTTTACTGCTGGTCCTGAAACTAAAACTATGTCCAGCTCTTGATTAATTTTTAAGATACTCTCTAATGCTTTTTCAATTAGAAATAATCCTGCACTTGTACCGCCAATTGATATGAGTATGGTTTTTTTTCCAAAAGAAAACTTTTTTCTTAATTCATCTCTGGTTGAATTTATTTGTCTAACTATGGGTCCAACCATTTTGACATTATCATAGTCATCTCCGATCTCTGGAAATATTACAACGTCGCATTTTTTTATAATTTCTTGCATTGATTTATTCATCTTTTTTTCTATAAATGATGCTATACCTTTAGTGAAATGTGTCTCAAAAACATCAGTAACTAATACTGTTGGGATTTTGATATTTTGTGCAACAGTTAGTGATGCAAAATCTTCATCACTAATTAGCAAATCTGGTTTATCTTTTTGAAGTAATTCTTCTGAAATGTTTTTACAATCTCTATAATATTGATAATAATTCCACAACCACTTTGCTGGATTCTTTAAAGTACCATTTTCAATAATGAAAGATGGTGGATTATAAAGATCTTGTACTTTGAAATTTAATTTTTTTAGAATATTAGCAGCGCCACTACCTGTGATAAAATTTGTTGAAATATTTTCAAAATTATTTACAATTGCAATGTCTCGAGTTACATGACCCAATCCGATTGGACTGGAAAAAAAACTATAATCATTCATGATTTTCTTGATTTCTTATCAAATTTCTAGATTTTCTCTTGTCTCAAAGTTTAAATGGATTTTAACAAGGTAGGTTTCTGGGCTCATAGTCCAGGTCGGTTATGACGTCGCCCTTACACGGCGAAGATCCGGGGTTCAAATCCCCGTGGGCCCATTTTTATCCTATTTTACAACAACTTTTACTTTGTAGCCCTCTTGCAATCCACCAAATTGAAAAAATTAAAACTCCTACTGAAATGAACTTTAATTCTAATCCCTGCATTGGAAATAATGATAATCCTCCAACTGCGCCTAAAATTACTGCTAAAGGTGCAGTGCATGCAGGACATCCGGGTGTAAATGCTGCAAATGCTCCACCCAATACGGCTGATGAATTTGATTTGACAGAATTCATCATCTTCATTCTCTTAATCTTAAATGCCATCATTGCAAAATTGATTCCAGCTAGAGACGAAATTCCAACTGTTAATCCAACTGATGCTAAAATATAGTAAGGCATTATCTCCATTGTAGTATTCAAGTGAGATGGTAGCATTGACATTGTCAAAAAGTAATAGATTATTCCTAGCCCTGTACCGCTAATTATTGCAATGGCAGCATATCTTTTTATTTTTAACACATTTGAAATCAATTGAATTTTACTTTCCAAGTAAGTCAATTCACAATTCATCATATTTTAACTATATTTGATTAACAAAAGACTATTAGCCATAAACTACTCTTCAAAAATATGACTGAATTTTCATCTGAAGAAAAAACTATTCTTGTTCAATATGGGATAAAAAAATATGAAAATGAAGCAATTGTAAATGAAAAACTAAAAACCATTTTATCTGAAAAAGATATTCAAAGAAACATAGATACTCTGATTGGAACTCAACGAGTTAGAAGAATAGGCCCTGAAATTCTTCAAAACAATGAAAGCCATACTGAATTACCAGATTTACCAGATAATCTAAAATCTATAATTGACATTCTTTAGATAAAGAATTCTTAAATTACTCTGATTCCTTGATTCAAATATGAACAAGCTTGTTTTATTTTCAAGTATTTTGGTTTTGACATTTCTATTGACATTCTCTATTGATTCTGCTTTTGCCCATCCACATCCTGGCCAAATAATGATCAACGGCCATTCTCATGAGCCTCAAACTGAAATTATTTCACTTGGTGGAAATATTGCACTAGAAAAATCCACTATATTTTTCCATTCTTCTGAAGATAATACTTTACCCTGGGCATTTGTTGAAGGAAAGATTGCAAATCATGTTGAAGGTTATCCAGTAATTATTCAAATTTTTAAAGAAAATGATGCTGTTCATTTTGCTCAGACAGATGTGAGTTCAAATGGTAATTATGAATACAAGTTTAGAGTTTTAAAATCTGAAAATGGTATTACTAGTAAAATCTTTGCTGGTGATTATTCAGTAAAAATCTTCAAAGTAGTATACATGTATCCAGAAAACCTAATTTAGAATCCACGTAATCCTTCTGGGCGTACAGTCTCTGGATGTTGCTTCATCCATTCTACCTTATCTAACATTGCTTGTTTGTCTTGAGGAAATGTTCCTTTCACTGTATATGCATTTGAACCATGATTTACTCTGAAAACAATCTCTTCTTTAGTATCAATCTGATTAATCAAATCATATAGTTCTTCTAATGATTCATCGTCATCAATTTTGGTAAATTCCCCTTCATACTTGTCAATAAATTCTTGTTTAATTCCATTTTCTAGATAGAGAGTTAAAGCACCAACATAATTAGGAGAGCAAGCACTAATGACTTCAGCAGTACCTTTGATATGCTCTTTTGAGTATTTCTTTCCACCCAGTCCTAAAATCACCATACATGACATTACGTATCCAGCTTCTTTTGCTTTGTTCACTGATTTGATAATTGTTTTTGCAATTGCACCTTTTGTTACTTTTTTTAGAACAATATCTGAGCCACTTTCAATTCCTAAGTAGAACATATCAAGTCCTGCTTCATTCATTTTCTTTAACTCTTCAGATGTTTTCTTTAAAATATTCATAGGCATTGCATAACATGAAATTCTTTCAATGTTTTGAAATTTCTCTCTAATGTATTTTACAATTTTAATCATATATTCTGAATCAAGATTTAGTGCATCACCATCTGCAAGGAATACTCGTCTTGTATCTGGTTGATAACCTGCCATCATATCAATTTCAGCTTTCACATCTTCCCATGATCTTTCAGAATATTCTTTTGATCTATACATATCACAGAATGAGCATTCGTTAAATGAACATCCTAATGTTACTTGGAAAATTAAAGATCTAGCTTCTGATGGTGGTCTATACAGAGGCGCATCATAATTTAACATCATTTTTTATCCACTCAAAATTGCCTGATTATGTTTTTTATACTTTCTACTTTTCTTATCTCAGAATACCTTTTAGTAGTAAATATGGAGGAATTTTGTAACATATGGCCAATGATTCTGATGCAAAAAGACTCTTGTGGTTTGTATTTGCAGGTTCTAGAGGCGGATTGAATCGATTAAAAATAATTTCTAAACTAAAGGAAAGTCCATTTAACACAAATCAATTAGCAAAGGAAATGGGTCTTGATTACAAGGCCATTCAGCATCATATCAGAGTATTAGAAAAAAATAACATGATCACTAAAGTTGGTGAAAAATACAATGTAACCTATTTTATCTCAACTTATCTTGAAGTCAATATGGAGGCATTTGAAGAAATTGCAAGGAAATTGGACAAAAGTAAATAAAAGCTCTAGAGGTGTTTTACACTAAATGGAATCTACTTCTCTAGTACTATCTATTGTTTCAATTGCTAATATGGGTATACTTGGAATTCTAATCTGTATATTTGGAAAGATGTATGGGAGTACTCGGGCCCAGCTTCCATTAGGTATGATAGTTGTTGCAGGTATGTTATTTTTGCATAATGTCATTGGTGCATTAGCTTATTTTTCAATGGAGGAGATTTTCTCACATGAAATATTCCCATACATGTTAGGAGTAGGAATTGCAGAACTTGCAGGATTGATAATATTTCTAAAAATTACTTTAGACTAATCTTAGTTTATTTGTAACAAAAATGAATCAATTATGTGTTACAAGAATATCTAAAATTAAACAAAAATGTTCTCATAGCATTTGCAGCATCAATAATTATTTCAGCTGTTATTGCTCAAGTTTTATCTGACCAAGATGATATTCTTAACACTACATATACTACAATTGCAGATTATGCAATTTATTTTTCAGTTTTTAGTAGCTTATTTTACTTTGATAACAGGAAAAAATATCGATTAGAATCTGGAAAAACTGATACTGTAAAACTAAAACAAGATTTAAAAAAATTAATCACTTCACTGGGAATTGCTGAAGTTGTTTACACTATAGTTAGATGGGCTTTACAGTATTATTTACTAACAATAAACTATGATCCTTATTTAGCATCAATTTTATCGCAAGGAATATCTACAATTATTTACATGATGGTGCTAAATCTAACTGTAAAGATAACAAGGTTGTATAAAGATGGCAATTAGCATTTACGTTGATGGTTCTGGTGGAACTAGTAGTGGGTATGGATATTTTGTTAAAGAGACTGGGGAATCCTTTTATGAAAAAAAATCTGATCTGACAAACAATCAGGCTGAATATCTAGCAATAATTTCTGCATTGAACAAATATGTTGATTCAAATGATGAAATTACAATTTACAGTGATTCAAAGAATACCGTAAACCAACTAAATCATGAATTTGCAATAAATAATGAAGCACTAAGAAATCTGGCTAGAGAAGCGTGGGAACTAATTGGAAAATTTTCTAATTTATCCATTGTTTGGGTTCCAAGAAAAGAGAATTTAGCAGGAAAAATGCTGGGAAGCTAAAAACTAGAGATCAGAAATTTCCAAGAATAACTTTATTATACAAAATCTCAGATTGAATTTATTATGGCAGATTCTGTTATCTTATCACCAAAATCTATTGCAGTGATTGGTGCATCTGATAAGAGAGGAAGTGTTGGTGCTACAATTACATCAAACATTATGAATGGTTTCAAAGGAACAGTTTACCCAATTAGTCCATCTAGAGATACAGTATTTTACAAAAAAGCCTACAAGTCTGTTTTAGATGTTCCAAAACCAATTGATCTTGCAGTTATTGTAATCAAAAACACATTGGTTGCACCTGTATTAGAAGAATGTGGAAAGAAAAAAGTCAAAGGCGTTATAATTATCACAGCAGGTTTCAAAGAAGTTGATGAAGAAGGAGCTAAACGAGAACAAGAAATTAAAGACATAGCTAAAAAATACAAAATCCAAATCATTGGACCTAACTGTCTTGGTGTCATGAATCTTGATCCGAAGACAATGATGAATTCTACTTTCCTTAAAGTAACACCAAAATCTGGAAAAATTGCACTTGTATCACAAAGTGGTGCAATATGTGCAGCATTAGTTGAAGATGCCAGTGCACAGGGAATTGGATTTTCTGCAGTGGTTAGTCTTGGTAACAAAGCTGTAATGAGCGAAGTTGATATTCTAAAAATTCTTGCAAATCATAAGCAAACCGAAGTTATTGTAATGTATCTTGAAGACATGGGAGACGGTCAAGAATTCCTTAAAGTTTGTAAAAATATTACTAAAAAACTCAAAAAACCTGTTCTTGTACTCAAATCAGGACGTAGTCCAGAAGGTGCAAAAGCTGCAATGTCTCATACTGGAGCCTTGATGGGCTCTGATGAAATCTATGATGCATTACTCAAACAATCAGGTGCTATTCGAGTTGATACAATGGAGGAACTCTTTGACTATGCAACAGCATTTTCAAAACAACCCCTTCCAGCAGGAGGTGACTTAGTGATTGTTTCAAATGCAGGAGGTCCTGCAATTATCTCAACCGATGCATGCTCAAAGATGAATATTAAGATGGCAGATATTACTAGTGTCCGGAAAAAAATTGATGCAGTAATTCCACCTTGGGGAAGTTCTAGAAATCCTGTTGATATTGTTGGTGATGCTGATTTTAATAGATTCCATAATGTTTTGGATCGTGTGTTGACTCATCCCAAAGTTGGCTCTGTTATCTCAATGTGCACGCCATCTGGAACACTAGACTATGATAAATTAGCAGAAGTAATTGTTACAATGTCTAAAAAATACAAAAAGACAATGCTTGCAAGTTTAATGGGATTAGATGAAGGAATTACAAATAGAGAAATTTTAGCAAAGGGTAATGTTCCATATTATAATTATGCAGAAGGTGCAATCAGAACTCTTTCTGCAATGATTAAATTTTCAAACTGGGTTAAATCTCCAAATGGAAAAATTACTAAATTCAAAGTAAACAAAACTAAAGCAAAAGCAATTTTTGATAAAGTAAAAAAAGAAAAGCGACCAAACCTCTTAGAGGAAGAAGGACAAGAAGTTCTCAAAGCATATGGTTTACCTTTACCAAAAAGTGCACTTGCTAAAAATGAAGTAGAGGCAGTAAAAATTGCAAAGAAGATTGGTTATCCTGTTGTAATGAAGATTGCATCTCCACAAATTATTCACAAATCCGATGCAGGTGGTGTTAAAGTTAATTTAACAAATGATTCTGAAATAAAAGAAGCTTACAAAACAATTATCAAAAATGCTAAAAAATACAACAGTAAAGCTGAGATTAAAGGCGTACTGATTGTAGAGATGGTAAAAGGTGGTAAAGAACTCATCATAGGCTCAAAACTTGAACCTGGATTTGGTCCTGTTATCATGCTTGGGATGGGAGGAATCTATGTTGAAGTTCTCAAAGATGTGACATTCAAACTAGCTCCTGTAACTAATCTAGAGGCTGATGACATGATTGCATCAATTAAGACCCAAAAATTACTACAAGGTGTTAGAGGCGAAAAGCCATCTGATATTGCAAAACTCTCTGAATGTATACAACGATTATCCCAACTAGTTTCAGACTTTAAAGAGATCAAAGAATTAGACATGAACCCTGTTCTAGTCATGGAAAAAGGAAAAGGATGTAGAATTCTTGATGTCCGAATAGGCCTCTGATCGCACTTTATTCCTAGAGTTTAACCTGAATTGATTTAGAATATTTATACAAGATAAAAATCAATAATGTAGCATGGCTAATGTCTTAAAGACAATTAGAACAGGTGATGATTACATTGAAAGTCTTAGAGGTCGAGATCTCAAAATTTACCTCTTTGGAGAATTAGTTAAAGAACCAGTCGATCATCCAATGATTAGACCATCAATTAATGCCGTTGCAGAAACTTATGATCTTGCAGTTCGTGAAGAAGGATTAGCTTCTGCTGATTCATCAATTACTGGATTGAAAGTTAATCGATTTTTACACATTGCTGAAAGTGCAGAAGATTTAGTTTTACAAAATAAAATGCAGAGAAAACTTGGACAAAACACTGGAACATGCTTCCAAAGATGTGTCGGAATGGATGCCTTGAACTCTTTGCACTCCACTACATTTGAAATTGATGAAAAACATGGAACAGATTATCATAAAAGATTTTTAGAATTTGTAAAAATGGTACAACAAGAAAATCTTGTAATCGGTGGTGCCATGACTGATCCTAAAGGTGATAGAAGTAAAGGTCCTGCAGAACAAGATGATCCTGATTTATTTACAAGAATTGTAAAAACTGATGAAAATGGAGTTTATGTTTCAGGTGCAAAAGCACATCAGACTGGTTGTATCAACTCTCACTGGATTATCTTAATGCCAACAATTAGACTAACAGAAAATGATAAAGACTGGGCAATTGTTGGAGCAGTTCCTGCAGATGTTAAAGGTGTCACTTACATTTACGGTAGACAATCTTGCGACACAAGAAGTATGGAGGAAGGTGATATTGACGATGGTAATGCAAAGTTTGGAGGACAAGAAGCATTAATGATTTTAGATAATGTGTTTATTCCATGGGATAAAATTTTCATGAACGGTGAATTTGAATTTGCAGCTATGCTTGTAGAGAGATTCACATGTTATCACAGACGCAGTTATGTATGTAAAACAGGTCTAGGTGATGTATTAATTGGTGCTGCAGCAACAATTGCAGATTATAATGGCATTCCAAAAGTCTCCCACATTAAAGATAAAATTATTGAGATGACTCATCTTAATGAAACAATATTTGCTGCAGGTATTGCATCATCTCACCAAGGACAAAAGATGAAGTCAGGTGTTTTCTTAAATGATGATATGCTTGCACAGGTTTGTAAACATAATGTTACTCGATTCCCATATGAGATTAGTAGACTGGCACAAGATATTGCAGGCGGACTAGTAGTTACGTTACCTTCAGAGAAGGACTTTAGACATCCAGAAGCAGGACCTCTACTCAAAAAGTATCTTGTTGGAAGAAAAGGAGTAGATGTAGAAAACAGAATGAGAATTTTAAGATTAATTGAAAATATGACTTTGGGTAGAAATGCAGTAGGATATCTTACAGAATCTATGCATGGTGCAGGCTCACCACAGGCCCAAAGAATTCAAATCCAAAGACAGATGCAAGTAGGTTACAAAAAGAATTTGGCTAAAAATTTGGCAGGAATCACAAATGATATTGTAGAACCAAAAGAACCATCTGAATACTTTAAGCGAGTATTCAAAACCAAAGACTCTGTTCTTTAGAAAACCATTTCATATATTCTGTCTTTAAGTAAAACATATTTTCATCAAACTAGCTTGTAATTGATCTTACTGACAGGTCTTTAAGTACAAACAATTCTTGTTTTTACTAATGACAAATACAAACCTAGTACGAAAAAGTACTATCTTACCACTCCTGTTGGGTATAGGATTATTGTCTGCAACACCATTCATGATAAATGCAAGCGCAGACTTTTTACCAACTGTACCCGTTCCGGATGATGCAATACTTCCTGATATTTCACCTGGTGTTCCAAAACATCTGAATATTCATAATCAACAGCAAGATGAATATCTAAGATTTACAAATGTCTGGGGAAATGTTGGTGTTGGTGGTTTGGAATTTGAACCAATAATTGAAGTTCCAGATCCAGTTGAAGGTACAGTTACACAAGCATTCCAAAATCTTTACAATGAAGAAGGTGAATTCAGACATTCAATTCCACCTGTATGGAATGAAATTGTAACAGAATTTACATTTCATGACACTCATAACCATTGGCACATTGATGGTGTTGGAGAATTTGCAGTAAGAGAAATAACTACTGATACTGAAGGGAATGAAATTCCTGGAGATATTGTCACTTTACCAAGTGGTGATGAAGCAGCTGCAATCAAAGTAGGATTCTGTATTTCAGATGTCTACAAAATTAACGGCGGAAATCCAGCAACATCTCAAAAATGGTATTGGGAATGTGAAGTAGGATTCCAAGGAATTCAACCTGGTTGGATTGATCAATATCATCAATCAACTGATGATAATGAAATAAACATTACAGGTCTTCCAAATGGAGAATACTTCCTAACACACACATGGAATCCAGAAGAATTCTTTGTTGATGATAATGATCAAAATGATCAATCATGGATCAAATTCAAATTATCACAAGACAACAATGGAAATGGAAACAGAAAGATTACTGAAATGGGGTCATTTGCTCCTGAATGCAATCCTGATGGTTCAACTCCTGGAATGTGTGGAGACGTTTCAAAGAACTCTTAGTTCTTTTTTCTTTTATTTTTTATTTGATGTAACAGCATAGCTGGTGCAGCTACATACATTCCCAAATTCATCAAAATCACACCTATTCCATACCCTAGTACCTCAGAGTCTGTTTCTGCATATGACATTACATGTAGGGTTGATAGCAATGGAGTAATTCCAATTTTTACCATCTCTTTGAAAATAGGATTTTCTCTTTCCATGTCTGCGATATGTGGTGAGAATGAATAGTAGAATTCATTGAATCCAGTCATAAATGATGTCCCTGAATCAGTACTCATCAATTGATTGTCTCTGATTTCTCTTAACAATTGAACTTGTGGTGCCATCTCAGAACCATATGCAGCAGTTGCAATCAGACAACCTCCACCTTCTGAATCGCTAATTTGTTTTTCTTCAGTATTTTTTGTTTCAGTTTTATTTTCATTTGATTCTTCTACTGGTGATTCATCTACAATTAATTTTTCTAATTCTTTTTGTTGTTGAGCTAGTTCTTGTGGAATTTCTTTAATGTTTACAGATTTTGTATCTATTTTTCCTTCTTTTGCTTCTTTAGTACTTTCTTGAATTTCTAAGATATAGTACATTCTACTTTGTTCAATTAATTTTTGATATCTGTCTGGCTCTGAATACAACCACAAATCATCATTGTACAAATTTCCACACAGTCTGGATTCTATAGAATGTTGATGATGCTCAAAAAAATCATTTTTCATGTAATAGTACAGTTGGTAATTCTCTTCACACCATTCTATTCCGTTTAATGTCAAGCCTGCAGTATCACGAAATGGAGTTTGTGCGTATGCAGAACTAATTACAAAAATTATTGAAAAAACAAGTAAATATTTCAATTAGGAAATTTCTTTTCTGCTACTTGATAAGTGATTCTACTCTTGAAACAAATAATTCATGAGGATCCTTTTTTAGTAAATTTGACGTAAGTATACTACCAAGCAAGCAGGACGATCTATTGCTCTTGTCATATGGGGCATATGTGAACCTGTTTGCCTGAATATTACAAAATCAAATCTTTTTCTATTTCTTCTTTGGAACTTCTTTTTCTTTTGATTCTATTTTATCATCAATGGAATCTTCAATCTCTTCAAATTTTTCATCAATTTCTTCTGTTTTTGTTTGACTTTCTGGTTCATCTGTATCGTCTAACTCCTCGACATCATCAGTCTTGTCCACATGTTCAGAATATTCAGAATCTTTTTCAATTTTATCAATGTTTGATAGTTCCTCAATCGTATCAGGATTTACTGAATCTAGAGGATCTGTAAGTGAGAGTTTTTTTTCATTTTTCTTCTTTACAAATTGCTTTACTACCATTATTCCAATGACTATTGCAATTATGGCATAGTTGATTGGCGGCTTTAGTAATTGTGTGATATATCCTACTTGAGGTAAAGTATATGCTACTTTTCCTATGTACTCTTCATCTGTGATTGGAAAGTCAGTTCCTGGAATTGATGCTGGATTTGCATCTCCTTTAGTTCTAATTGTTTTAGGATCATCTTCCATTATTGACGCTACTCTGTGAACAATCACTCTGTCATGATCTGATGGCCGATTAAACACAATGATGTCGCCTACCTCAATTTCTTCAAAAGATACATGACCTGAAACTATCAATACATCATATACTTCTAAAACTGGAATCATACTCCCACTTGCTACAACATAAAATGGATTTTGTGTTCCAAATGCTACTTGTAGACCAATCCAAATTACTAAAACCCCTACTGCGACAATTATGATGTCTTTTACTACTCCTTTAGGGATTGATCTTTTTGCCAATTACATTATCGCCTTAGTATCATTGATTAATTTACTAGTTATCAGATTTTGTTACCGCAGTCTTCACAGAATTTGGAACCTTCTTTGTTTACAAATCCACAGCTAGAACATTTTCCTGGTTGAGTTGCAACTTCAGGTTTTCCTAAAAGAACCACTTCACCAATTTTTTTAATACTGCTCCATGGAATACTTCCTTCTGTTCCATCTTCTTTAGTAATTACTAAAACCATAGATTGTGTAGAGTCAATTCCAACTTGCTTTGCAGTTCCTAACTTGTTTGCATTCTCATCAAATACAGGTTTTCCTTCAATAGATGTAACTGAAGTGGATGAACCTGGTTGTGTTACTGTTGGTTCTGGGGTTGTTTGAGGTTCTGAAACTTGTTGCTTTATTTCTGGTTGTGTACTTTGAACTTGAGGTTCTAGGGGTTTTGCAACTCCGACTTCACCTGCTTCATCTTGTTTCTTAAAGTCTCTATATTCTGCAATTGATGCATTACATGAATTACAAATGTATTGACCTCGTTCTGCAAGAATTAAATTTTCTGCAACTTCTTCATTTGGATTCTCAAACTCAATTTTTGGAGGACCCTCAAATTCTTTCTCACAAGTATTGCAAAAATGTTTAGTAATTTTATCTGTATCCAATCTTCCTATTGGTGCTAAAAATAGATCAGGCCCGCCTAGATTCCCTTTCATCTGTTGTTCATCAGTAACGGTTGCCATAACATAGCCTCCAGATCCTCTTAATTTTTTAAGTCTAAGTTCAGAACTCATAACTGAGATTTAGCAAAACGTCATTTAAGTATATATCAAAATTAATTTTCCAACTAAAAATACGGTGTTAATTCTGGTGAACGTTTTTAGGTACGTGCAATAAATTAATCTTAGAATGGCTGTAACACAAATTTCAGATGCAAAATCATGGGAAGTCGATGTGATAAATTCTGACATTCCTGTATTTGTAGACTTTTGGGCCGAATGGTGTGGTCCATGTAGAATGGTAGGTCCAGTAGTTGAAGAACTGGCAGCTGACTATGATGGCAAAGTAAAATTTGTCAAGGTTAACGTTGATGAGGCCAATGAACTGGCATCGAAATACAATGTATTTAGTATTCCAACTTTAATCCTCCTTAACAAAGGAGAAATCGTTAGTCAGCAAGTTGGTGCTGCATCTAAAGAATCATACCAAAGTATGATTGATAGAGCACTCGCATAATTTCAAACACGTTTTTCCTCTTTTTTGATCCTAAAGTAATTAATATTCCAAAAATTAACTGAGATTATGTCATTTGGTGAAGTAGATACTCTCAACATGCTCTTTGACAAATTACAGAATTTGTTTGATGAATCCCAAGGATACTATGAATCATTTCTAGATACAAACAACATGTACAAGAAAGGTCAACTCAGTGACAAAGAATTCTTTCAAAAATTAGGTGATTATACAGTAGCATATTCTGCATTAGAGTTTCTAGCTATCAAAGTGATCTTTGAATTAAAAAAATCAATAGGTTCTGGTTCTGGAAGTACACAATCTCCAGGATTGATGCCTGGAATGGGACAACCTGGAATGATGGCAGGTGGGATGGGACAACCACCAAGATCAGGAACTGCTGCAAATCCAGTAGGTGGCGGACCTCCAGGAATTGTTTCTGCACAAGAAGCATTTGGAGATCCTGGAACTTTACCAACACCTGATCCTGCATTGATGCCAAGACAAACTATTTCACCACAGGGTGGAAATGGATGTTCTTCATGTGGAGCTGCACTTAGAGAAAACGCAAAGTTTTGTACAAAGTGTGGCGCAAAGGCATAAAATTACTAAATTAAAAATTATTTTTTATTGTGTTGTTCCGCATTCAGGACAGAACTTTGCAGTAGCTGATAAACTATTACCGCATTCAGAACAAAAGTTTCCATCTGGAATTTGTTCTTTAAATGCATTTCCAACGTTTGCTGAACTTTTTACTGCACCTGATGGAACATATGTCTCATCATCAATTAAGACCGGTTCAAAGTCTTGTTCTACCAAATATGTCATCATTCTTGGAATTCCTTTTTCCTTATTCTTTGGATCTGGTACAGAATCCCCTAACCAGAATGCAAATCTCATTAGTGTTAATTCTGGAGTTGAGAATGCTAATGTGTGCTTTGACATGTAATCTTGTGCAGCTTTTTTGCCGTCAAAAACTTCCATAAAAAATAGTATTTTTCATTTATGTATAATAGTTTCTGGAAAAGTGGACCGGGAGGGAATCGCACCCTCGACATCCTCGTTGCGAACGAGGCATTATACTCCTAAACCACCGGCCCTCAGAATACCCTTTTGTGTTGTTCTTTTATTCATTTTCTCAACGCATAATAGCCTGCATTTCGTAAAATTTTCAGATGACGTATGATACTATAATCACTGACTCACATGTTATCCTCCCAAATGGTATGGTTGAGAAAAATATTCTCATAGATGAGGGAAAAATTGTTGGATTTACTACTGATACGCCTGCATGTGATCATAAAATTAATGGTGCAGGATTAGTTTCAATTCCAGGACCTATTGACACTCATGTTCATTATGGTGTATATTCTCCAATTAACGAGGCAGCAAAAACTGAATCTCATGCTGCAGCAATTGGTGGAATTACTACTATGATGAGAATGCTTAGACTAGGTGATCCATTTACAAGTTCTTTACAAGATCAACTTGATTCAGCATCTCAAAACCATTATGTTGATTATGCAATACATGCTTCAATTTTTACGCCACAACAAATTAGTGAGATGAATTATTGTATTGAAAAAGGAATTACATCTTTTAAAATTTACATGAATCTTGGCGGTGAAGTGGGTCACGTGTACATGGATATGCCACCAAATTCCCCTAATCTTGTTGCAGCTGAAGTAAATGTTACTGATGAAATAGTTGAACAAACAGTAAAAGCAGCAGCTGAACTTGGCTGTCCTGTACTTGTTCATGCTGAAGATTATGAGTCATGTGGATGTGGAATTAAAACTGCAAAAGAAAAAAATCAAGATGGATTATCAGCTTGGTCTTCTAGTCGTTCTCCAGAATTTGAAGCTAAAGCAATAAAAACTGTATCAAAGTTTGGACGAGACTATGATTGTGTTATTTATTTTGTTCATATTGGTTCAGAGCGTGCACTAAAACAAATTGAAGAAGAAAAAAAACTTGGAACTAAAATTTTTGTTGAGACATGTCCTCATTACTTGACACTCTCTTATGAAAAACAATCTGGATATCTTGCAAAGGTAATGCCTCCTATTAGAACAGAAAATGATAGAAAAGCTGTATGGAATGCATTATCTAATAATCAAATTGATACAATAGGCACTGATCACGTAGCAAATCAACTCAAACTCAAACTGGGTGGTGATGATGTTTGGGGTGCTCTTGCTGGATTCCCAGGGATAGGCACGGTAATTCCTATTTTACTTAATGATGGAGTAAATCAAAAGAAAATATCATTAGAACAATTTGTTCGATTTACTAGCCAAAATGCCGCTCAAATTTTTGGCATGTATCCACACAAAGGAACTCTTGAGAAAGATTCTGATGCTGATATTACAATGATTGATTTGAAAAAAGAAAAAACTGTTACTTCAGATCTGTTTGGAGGATTTTCTGATTATATTGTATATGAGGGAAGAAATCTAACTGGATGGCCTGTTAAAACAATGGTTAGAGGAGAATTAGTTGCTGAGAACTTTGAAGTGATTGGAAAACTTGGTCATGGTAAACTAGTTGATAGAAAAATTAACTTGTTTTCAAAATAATATATTCACAAATTTGATTTTTTACGATTGCTTTTTAAGTACAAAAAGATGATTTTTTCTTATTGAATTTCCAGTTTGTATTTCTATTTGTTATGATTTTAACAATTGTAGTTAGTCCTTTACTCTTTGAGAATTCTTTTGCACAACAAATGTCTGTTCATCAACAATGGAAAAAATTTACAGATGTTGATATGTTAACTTGTAAATCTGGAAATTTATTGATCCAAAAAAGTAATGGTAATCCTGCATGTGTGATGCCATCTACGTATCTAAAATTAATTGATAGAGGATATGGTGTATACGATCAATCTTTGATGAATAAAAATCCCGAAATGATGAATAATTTAATGAATAGCATGGCTTCAAATGAAAAATTAATGTCCCATTGGCATGAAATGATGCAAAACGATTCTACTATGATGATGGAGACTTTGAATGATTGGGTTTTACAAATGAAAAATAATCCTGAATTACTCAAAAATATGTTGTCCCCTATGACTAGTGATCCTGAATTACGTAAAAAAATGATTGATGCAATGAAGAACCACCCTCAGATGGAAACTCATCTAAAATTAGATTCAGCATGGATGGATTCAATACATCAACCCATGATGGATTCTGGAATGGGACAAGAAATGCATCAATCAGGATGTATCTGGTGTTCTCATTATGAACATAATTCTATGAAATCTCATGGAATGATGATGTCTGGTTCTAGTAAAATGATGGATATGATTCATCATGTATGGATAAATTCTGAAATGACTAAAGACATACATACCTTAATGCTTGAAGATCCATCTCATATGGCTATGATGTCTAATCAGATGATGGAGCCTATTCTTAATGCTGTGATGAATGATGAAGATTTACGAGAAGAAATGATTGAATTAATGTTACAACATAAAGATTTCATGAATTCGATTAGACATGAGAGTCCAGAAACAGCTCACTAGTATTAAAATCAAAATGAAATTTACCGAGTGTTTTTAATCATAAAAAATCTAAATTATACTAATTGACAAAAATTGAGAAAAAATATCAAAAACAAATTAATGATTTGATCGTGTATTTGAAAAATTCAAAATTTCTAACTGATGACCATGTAGAATCTGCTTTACGAAATATTCCAAGACATGAATTTGTTCTAGAATCAGAATTAGAGTATGCATACGATAATGAACCATTATCTTTAATGAAAAAACAAACTATCTCTCAACCTGGAGTTGTAACTAGAATGACTGAGTGGTTGGATGTCAAAAATGGTCAAAATATTCTTGAGATTGGTACAGGGTCTGGTTGGCAAAGTGCAATTCTTTCTTATCTAGTTGGATCAGGTACTGTTTATTCAATTGAAAGACATCCAGAATTAGTAAAATTTGCACAAGAAAATTTAAAAAAATTGAATATAGGCAATGTTCAAGTAATTTTAGGTGACGGCACTCTTGGATATTCTCAAAGATCACCTTATGATAGGATAATTGTTACTGCTGCATGTAATGAAATTCCTTTACCATTATTTGATCAGCTAAGTGAAAATGGGCTCATAATTGCACCTGTAGGGGATTCTTCTCAATCATTGGTCTTGTTACAAAAAACATCTAAAGGAATGATAGAAATTAAAAAGCAATCAAAGTATGTCTTTGTTCCTCTTGTAGGAAAATTTAGTACAAAATAGAATTCTAAATAATGTCAAATTTCCCATTTTCTTTGGCTTTGTAAATTACATCTGGTTTTCTCAAAAATATTCCTGACTCTAAAACTCCTACTGTTTGCTTTATTTTCTGAGTTAATACTTTGGGATTTTTTATTGTCCCGAAATCACAATCCAAAATTATGTTTCCATTTTCTGTAAAGAATGGATACCCTCTGTCAAGAGAACGAATTTGTGCATTGCCTCCTAATTTTTTAATTGATTTTATAACTGAGTTTCTTGCTAGTGGATGAATTTCAACTGGAACAGTTCTTGTAAAATTTCTTACAAACTTTGTCTTATCTGCCATCACTATGACCTTTTTTGCAAGACTAAACAAAATATTCTCTCTTAACAATGCACCTCCTCCACCTTTGATTACATACTTTTGTGAATCAATTTGATCTGCACCATCAAATACAACATCGATATGTTCTACCTGATCAGCTTCTAATAGTGGAATGCCTGCTTTTTCTGCAATTAATTTGATCTGCAATGAAGTTGGAACTCCTCGTATGTTGTAGTCTTTTAGTTTTATGAACTTTGAAAGTGATTTCACAAGCGAAGTAGCTGCTCGTCCACTTCCTAATCCAATGATATGATCATCTTTGACAAATTTTAATGCGTCACTTGATAATGCCTTGATGGCATCATCATAAGTCAATTACTCTACCTCTACTTGATCCAGTTTTGATAATACTCTCATGATATCGCCTTTGATTTTATCTAAATCATCTGCATCATCATCAAAGTCATCATCTGATGTAACTGGTTTTGATTTAATTGGCTCTGGAAGTGCTTTATGTTCTGTAATCTTGGCAACTTCTTTGTTCAGGTCTGGTTTAGTTCCAAGGTTAATCTCTGGTTTTGGTGCTACTGACTGTATAATTTCAATTTTATCTTCAACTTTTGGTTTTTGTTGGATAATATCTTGAACGATTTCATCTTTTGGTTTAATTACTTCTGTTGGAATAACTTCCTTTGGAATAACTTCAGTTGGAACAACCCTTGGCTGAGGCATTGGTTTTACTTCTTGTTTTGGTTCGTTTTCAAATTGAGGGAATTTTGGTTCTCCTCTTGAAATATTTGTTAGAGTTGTTAATTCAAATGATTGCCTTGATTTTCTTGGAGGAATTACAATAGGATCCATTTTGTTTTCTTTTGGTTTATCAAAGTTGAACACATTGGAAATCTTTTGTTTAGTTTCTTGTTTTACTTCAGGTTTTTCTACCTTTGGTGCTTCAACTTTACTGCTTACCATCTTTGATGATAATTCATATAATCTATCATCTAATTTTGATAGTTTTTGATCCATCAATGTGATCAAACCATCGCCAACTGGACCCAAGTCTGGATGGTGACTTGCTTGCTCTAGTTTCTCTAGTTTAGCTAGTACGATTCCTAACTGGTGTTGATATTTTAGTAATAATTTGTCTTTTTGAATTTTAGAAAATTCTGATTCTGCTTGGTATAGTCTTGAAATTGTTTTAGTTAGAATATCTTTTTCAATTTTTAATGAATTGATTTGACTCTTGATGTGAGAACTGGCACCAAGACTAAGTAATTGATTTTTGTCTCTTGGCATTTTACGTACAGCCGCGGCTGTAGCAACACCTGCTAATGAACTAAGAATTAATACAATTTCTTGCATCTAAGTGTACCATTTAATCCAAGAATACTTTCTTCGTTTAGCCTCTGGGAATCCACAACTTGCACATTGGTGGTGACGTTTGTGAAGTGAGTTTTTACCACATCTTCTGCATCTAATGTGAACTTTCTTCTTTGTAAAACCACCCATAGAAGTTGTACCTTTAGTCATTGCAAATCACCTAATTTTGTGCTGGTGGAGGAGAAATCATTACTACATTATCTCCTCTTACCACAATGCTTCCGAGGCTTTTAGAATCGCCTTCAGTAGGAATTTCCTCTGAAGAATCGAGTAGCAGGTTCATGTGTTGGTCAAAACCTAAAAGAGTACCTCTAATGGTCTTGTTTCCTTTGAGTTTTATCAATACAACTTGACTGATACTCTCATCCAATACTTTTACTGCCATATCAACGGACATCAATAATCACTTATTGACATGGATATCGAGGCGTTATATTAAATTTCCATTGGTGAAACTATGAGCTTCGCCCAGTAAGGCAAGTTTGACACTTTTTTCCGAGATTTTTAACGATTTTAGCTAAAATCACTTGTCCGTCTCTCTTTGTAGCTTTTCTAGGATCACCCCATATTCCGTTTTTGGTAGCTTTGGGAAATGATTGATTTGCTAGTCTTCCAAGTTTTTTGATTTCTTGTTTTGTCATTCCTTCTGTATCTAATCCTTTTTTTGCCAAGTTCATTTTGACATTTTTTGAAATTGCCAGCATTAGTGACGTTTCAACAAATCCTGCGTGGTCAAACTCTCTTTCCATAAAATACCAGTAAGAGAGTGGGAATACTTTGAGTTTATTTTTTGTAATTTTCTTTAGTTTGACATCTAGATTTTTTATTGGTTTTAGATTTCCATGATGACCATTAATTATGAAAATAGTTTTGATGTTATTTGATAATAACGATGTGCACAAATCAGTTAGAATAGTTCGTAAAGTTGATTCTCTTATACTCAGATTAAAAAATGGTGCATGCTCATACGAAACTCCATAGTTTAGTGTAGGTAGTAATAGATATCCATATTTTTCTGAGATCTTTTTTGCAACTTCAGTTACAATATCTGAATCAGTTGATACTGGTAAGTGTGGTCCATGTTGCTCAATTGAGCCTACTGGAATAACTGCAACTTGCTTTTTATTTGAAATTAATTTCCTTAAATTAGGATCAAACTGTGATTTGATATCTACCATTTAATTCACTTAGATTTGATGTGAACCTTTCTCCAGCGAACTTCAAGTTTGTTTTCTAAATGCATTTTCATTGCTTTTAGTAAAGTATCTGCTTCTAATTTTTGTCCTTTAGTTTTCATTTTTTCTAATGTATCATTTGGATCAACTTTGAAAGAGTCTTGGAATATAATTGGTCCTTGATCCAAGTTCTCCGTTACATAGTGGGATGTAACACCGACAATCTTTGTACCTCTTTCAAAAGCTTGTGCATATGCTGATGCTCCTGGAAATGCTGGTAGTAATGATGGATGAATGTTAATTATTCTATCTGGATATCTCCAAACAAAGTTAGGACTGAGAATTCTCATGTATCTTGCAAGTGAGATTAAATCAATATCATACTTTTTACATATTTGAATAATTTTATCTTCAGCCTTGTCTTGCACTTTGTCCTCTACTAAAACAAATGGAATTTTTGCTTTTTTTGCTAGAGGTTCTAATGTTTTTTCAGTTCCAATTATCACTGAAATTTTTCCTTTGAGTGATTTTGCATTTGCAAGAATTGTTTGAAGACAAAGTGGTTCTTTGGTCACTAAAACTGCAATATTTTTCTGTGAATTTGTTTCATGGTGAGTACTAACATCCATCTTTTCTTTTTTGGCAATACTTTGAATATCTGAATCAAATTTCTTTACATCAACTACTTTTGAAAATGATACTTCTAGATACATACCAAAAAGACCCTTGATTACATTTTGATTCACTTTCTCAATGTTTCCGCCTTTAGAAAATGCAAAATTTGTAAATGTAGCTACAATTCCCTCTCTGTCTTTGCCTACTACTGTAATTCCTACTACTGTTTTTTTCATGACTTGTTTGCTGAAGATTTTCTCATTATTAATCATTCACAGAAATCTAAATGGTGCGGGAGGTGGGATTTGAACCCACGAAATCCTAAGATATAGGGTCCTAAGCCCTACGCCTTTGACCAGGCTGGGCGACTCCCGCAACGGATTTGCCATTAAACACAAATTTATCTATTATTGCACAGTATTATGGCGAAATTTTTTGGGACTAATGGAATTCGTGGAGTCTTTGATGAAGATTTTACATTGGAATTCGTTCACGATATGACACTTGCAATTGGTACATATTTTGGAAAAGGGCCTGTATTGATAGGATATGATGGACGAGAATCAAGTCCTGTTATATCTAAAGTAGTTAGTTCTGCTCTTAATTCTATTGGAATTGATTGTAATGTTGCAGGGATTGTTCCAACACCGTGTCTAGAATTTGCAGTAAAGAGTTTAGGATATTCTGGAGGATTAATGATTACAGCATCACACAATCCCTCTCAATACAATGGAATCAAACCATGTGCAAGTGACGGAGTTGAGATTTCACGAGAAGATGAATTAATAATTGAAGATATTTACTTGCAAAAAAAGTGGTTAGAGAAACCTGTTAAATGGGGAGTTACAGGAACAGAAAATAGGGCAATTGAAGCATATCTTAAAGGAATTATTTCTCATGTTGATTCTAAACTAATAGAATCAAAACATTTCAAAGTTGTTTTAGATTTAGGTAATGGTGCACAAGCAGTATCAGCTCCCAATTTTTGTGAATTACTTGATTGTGAAACATTTCTTATTAACCAAAAAATTGATGGTGCATTTCCAGGACGTGGATCAGAACCGACACCACAAAATCTTTCTGAACTATCAAAAATAGTGCGAGAAAATAATGCAGATGTAGGAATAGCTTTTGATGGTGATGGTGATAGAAGTATTTTTTGTGATAACAAAGGAGATATTCTTACAGGTGACAAGTCTGCACTAGTTCTTACACAACATATTCTAAAGAAAAATCCAAATTCTCTAGTTGTAACTTGTTTGAATTCTGGTTCTAACATTGAAGTGTTAGCTGAAAAGTTTGACTCTAAAGTAATTCGAACCAAAGTAGGTAGTGTGGAGGTTTCAAGAAAAATGGTTCCAACTGGTGCGTTGATTGGATTTGAAGAGAATGGTGGTTTCATGTATGGTAAACATAATCAAGTAAGAGATGGATGTATGACATTGGCTTTGATGCTAGACCTGTTGGCAACATCTGGAAAACCTCTTACTGAAGAAATTGCAAGTTTGCCCCCTTCCTTTACTACTAAAGACAAGATACCATGTTCTGCTGAAAAAATTCCAAAACTAATTTCGTCACTTAAGGAGGAATTTCCTAATTCTGATATTTCTGATGGTATCAAAATTACCCTTGATTCTAAAAACTGGGTAATGATTAGACCAAGTGGAACAGAACCTATTGTTAGAATCTATGCCGAATCTGAAAGTCAGGAGAAATTGGATACATTAATGTCTGAATATCTTGAAAAAGTAAGCTCAATAATTTCCAGATAACACTTTTAAAACCAAACTCATCGATGGATAGAATGGAGAATGAACCCCTAGGGTGACGAAGTATGGGAAAATCATATTATGTTAAATTTGAGACGCCAGAAGACCTCGTTAGTCCAATCTTAGAAGCCGTAAGAGTAGCATCTACTAGCGGTAAAGTCAAGAAAGGAACAAACGAAGCAACTAAGGCAATTGAACGTGGTACTAGTAAACTAATTGTAATCGCTGAAGATGTTGAACCTCCAGAGGTAGTAGCCCATCTTCCAATTCTATGTGAGGAACAAGGTGCAGCATATGCATTTGTACCAAGCAAAGAGGAATTAGGCAAATCATTAGGTATTGATATTACTTCTGCCGCTGCAGCAATTTTGGATGCAGGTGATGCACAACACATTGTAGACCAAGTTGTATCATCCATCGCTAAAATTAAAGGCGGTAAGACTGAAGAATGAGTCAAAACGCTGAAGAAGTAGTTCAATCTGAAATTATTCAAATTGTTGGTAGAACCGGTATTGCTGGTGAAGTAATTCAAGTTAGAGTTAAAGTTCTTACTGGTAAGGATAAAGGTAGAATTCTTACAAGAAACGTCAAAGGTTCTGTTAGAATGGGAGAAATTCTAATGCTAAGAGAAACCGAGAGAGAAGCAAAGAAAATTCATTAGGTGTTAAGATGAGTCTTTTAGTTAAACCCTGTAATTTCTGTGATAGACCAGTTGCAAAAGGATCTGGTACTATGCTTGCTAAAAATGATGGAACAGTTCTATGGTTCTGTTCTGCAAAATGTAAAAAGAATGCACTAGTCTTAAAACGTGATCCAAGAAAACTAAAGTGGACAAAAAAATACGTTAAAGGCGGAATTAGAAAGAAGTAGAATTGACTGAACAATCATTATTCATTGTAAAGCCGGATGCAGTAGCTAGAAATCTAGTTGGTGAGGTTGTAACAAGATTTGAAAAAAAAGGATTCAAACTTTTGAAACTAAAGATGTTTACATTTACTCAAGCACAGGCTGAAAATTTCTATGGGGTTCACAAAGACAAACCCTTCTTTGGTGAGTTAACATCATTTATCACATCAGGACCTGTTGTTGCTGCTATTATTGAAGGAAACAATGCAATTGCAACTACAAGAATTATGATTGGTGCAACAAAGTCTTTTGAAGCAGAGCCTGGTTCTATCAGAGGTGACTTTGGATTAGGATTTAGTGAAAATATTATTCACGCATCGGATTCACAAGAAAGTTTTGATCACGAATCGAGGGTAGCATTTGAGTGATCTGATTTGCATATTCGTCAGCCCATAGTGGCAGTTCTTGGTCATGTAGACTCTGGAAAAACATCTCTTTTAGATAGAATTCGTGGAACAGGTGTTCAAGGTAGAGAAGCAGGTGGAATTACTCAACATATTGGTGCAAGTTTTCTTCCAACTGAGACTATCAAAGAAATGTGTGGTCCTCTATACAAAAAACTAGAACAATCAGAAAATAAAGTTCCAGGTCTATTAGTAATTGATACACCCGGACACGAAGTGTTTACAAATCTTCGTTCAAGAGGTGGATCTGCTGCTGATATTGCAATCCTTGTCGTTGATGTTAATCGAGGATTTCAACCTCAAACAAATGAAAGTTTAAAAATTTTACAAAGTAGAAAAGTTCCATTTGTTGTTGCACTAAACAAATGTGATCAAATTTCAGGATGGCGAAAATCTGAAACTAAATTCATTTCACAAGCAATCAAAGAACAAGATGCGTCAATTCAAGCTGATTTGGATCAAAAAGTGTATGATGTTGTTGGAACTTTGTCTATTTTGGGATACAAATCAGAAGCATTTTACCGTGTAGAGGACTTTAAATCAGAAATAGCTATAGTTCCAATCTCTGCTCGTTCAGGAGTTGGAATTCCTGAATTACTTAGTGTTTTAGTTGGGTTGACTCAACAATATCTTCAGAAAAGACTCAATCAAGATGAAAAAGAACCACGTGGTATTATTCTAGAAGTTAAAGATGAAGTTGGTTTGGGCCAAACTGCAAATGTAATCCTAATTGATGGTATTATAAAAAAAGAAAATAGCATTGTTGTTGCAAAACGTGATGGTGTAATTGTTACAAAACCTAAGGCGTTACTTTTACCAAAACCTCTTGATGAGATGCGTGATCCTCGTGATAAATTCAAACCTGTCCCTCAAGTAGAAGCAGCAGCTGGATTCAAAATTGCATCACCTGATTTAGAGGGCGTATTGCCTGGAAGTACTCTTTATGTTGCATCAAATGATGAGGAGATTGCAAAGTATACTGAACTCATAGAGTCTGAGATGAAATCTGTATTTGTTGATACTGAAACTAATGGAGTTATTCTAAAATGCGATACTATAGGCTCACTTGAGGCAATAATGGAAATGCTAAAACGATCTCAAGTTCCTGTCGCAAAAGCTGACATTGGTCCTGTAACAAGACGAGATGTAATTGAAGCTAAAGCCATCAAAGAAAAAGACAGACATCTAGGTGTAGTTTTAGCATTTAATGTTAAGATGTTAGAAGATGCACAAGATGAATCAGAAACAAGCCACATCAAATTGTTTGAGAACAAAGTAATTTACAGTTTAATTGACAACTATAACGCTTGGGTAGAAGAAGATTCTGCCAACGAAGAAGATGCAATGTTTGCAGAGTTGACACCCATATCAAAATTCTCATTTATGAAAGGAATGGTGTTTAGAAACAATAATCCTGCGGTCTTTGGTGTACGTGTAGATGTTGGAAATCTAAAACACAAAATCCCGTTTATGAATATGAAAGGACATAAGGTTGGATACATCCATCAATTACAATTAGATAAAAAAACAGTATCTACTGCAAAAACAGGAGATGAGGTTGCATGTTCTGTAAAAGATGTCACAATTGGAAGACAAATTTTTGAAGAAGAAGTGTACTATACATTTCCACCATCACATGAGGCAAAACAAATTTTAAAAAAATTCATGCACAAACTAAGTTCTGAAGAACAAGAAGTGTTTAATGATATTGTCAGAATTCAAAGAGAAATAGAACCCGTATACGGCTACTAACTAGAGTGTTTCTTACAGATCATATGAATTCCAGGAGCACCAACTGCTCCCATCATCTTATCTACAATTTGCCCTGACTTGAACATGATGAATGTAGGAATTGATTGTACTGCATATTTTGTAGATATGTTTTGATTATTATCGACGTTAACTCTTGCAAATTTTACATTTGGATATGTCTTTGATAGACTCTCAAAAATTGGATGCATTGATTTGCATGGGCCACACCATTCTGCCCAAAAATCAACCAGCGTTGGATTCTCAGCAGATATTGTCTGGTCAAAATTAGTATCGTTCAAATCAATAATTCCAGGCTCGATTTTAGGCTCTGGTTTTGGTTTGAGCATTTCTTCCATCTTTTTTTGCATAATTTTTGCTATTTCTGGGTCTTCAGACAATACTATTGAAAATTCTGTTCTACTAAAAAATCTATGTTGAAAACTAATCGTCTTCTGTTTTTATTGGAATTGCTTCAAATCTTCGAGATTTACAAATTGGGCACTGATCAATATATTTAGTAAAACTAACAGAAGTATATGCAATTCCACATTCTCCACAAATTCTAAGATTTCTTGCTAGTTTACCCATTGTTTATTGAAAAAAGTATTGTGATTAAAACTTAGCTTTTATTTTTTTACCAGAATTGCCACCAAGGTTTTACGGATGGTTTTTCCACAATTGTGCAAATTCCATCAATTAATTTTGTTCCAGGACCACAAACCCCAAATTTTTTCTCTTTAACAATTGGTTCTTCTAGTCCTACTGCTTGGTAAATTGAATCATATTCTGAAAAGTTTTCATCAAACCATTCCTTGTAAGTTGCTTCATTATTGTATCTGTCAACATAACTCTGTGGATCTTTAGTCTTATCGACAAATGATGCTGGGATTCGTAATGGTTCTTCTAGTCCTACTGCTTGGTAAATTGAATCATATTCTGAAAAGTTTTCATCAAACCATTCCTTGTAAGTTGCTTCATTATTGTATCTGTCAACATAACTCTGTGGATCTTTAGTCTTATCGACAAATGATGCAATTCCTAGTTCTTCTGGCTCCGTTGTTGTATTTGTTGTTGGCTCTGGATCTGTTGTTGGCGTACTAAGTGCATCATTGACAGTAATAGTTAGTGCTTCACTGTCAGAAAGTCCATCTTTTTTTGCAACAACATCAAATGTGTATGTCTTTCCTCCATCAGAACTAGATGGTGTCCATGAAAAGACACCTGTGTTTGAAATGATTTTGGCTCCTCCAGGTGGATTATTTGCTAAACTAAATACAACATCTGTAACTGAGTTATCTACTAATTTGACTGTAAATAGGAGTAATTTGCCTTCATCTATGTTCAATTTACCTAGTGGACTAATTTGGATATTTGTTGATTTTGGGGTTGCTGTAAACTCATTTGATGGGCTACTTGTTCCTGCATCATTAATTGCTGAAACTCTGTAAGTATACATGGAATTTATTGAAAGATTCTTGTGTGAATAAGTTCTAGTCGCACTTTCTGTGTCTGCAACTAGTGTTGTGTATGAACCTCCATCTTTCTTTACTTCAATTTTGTAACCAATAATTGGGGAATTGCCATCCTCTACTGGTGCACTCCATGCTAGATTAATCTGAGATGATGAAACAATTGTTGCTGTTAATTTTATTGGTGGTGATGGAATTGATACATCAACTGCAGTTGATGTTATTGGCTCTTCTGTAGTATCAGTAGAATCATCTCGTGGTGTAGCAGAAGCTGTTGGTGATTCACCTGTCTGGCCAAATCCAATTTCTGCACTAACTGCAAACGTGTACTCCTTGTCAGTTGCTAAACTTGATACAATAAATGATGTTGTTCCAGCATTTGTATTTCCTATTGGATCATATACTCCTGGAATTACTTCTCGTTTGATTTCATATCCGCTTATTGATTGACCAAATGTTTCAGATGGTGGCAACCAAGAAAGTTTGATTTGACTAGGTGAAATTGCAGATGCTGTTAATGCAGTTGGTGTAGTTGTATGTTGAGGTTTTGCTGAAACGCTAGATGTTGAGTCACTAGTACCTGCTGAATTTATTGAATAAACACGATAATAGTAAGTGTCACTAGAGTCTAATCCTTGATGAATAAATGATGTTGATGTACTACCGGAATTCTCTACTGCTGTGATATAATCTTCTGAGCCAATTTTATACTCAATTTTGTAACCTGTTATATCTGGAATATTGTCATCCATTTCAGGCGCATTCCATGAAATAATTATTGATGTTGGAGATACTGGTTTTGCTTTAAGATTCTCAGGTCTGTCTGGGAGCAGGATTGTGGGGCCTGAATTAAGATCAAAAACTTGAATTCTGTCATTGTCTGAATCTGCAACCAACAACAGATCATTTGTTGTATCAAGTGCTATTCCCAAAGGTGTATCAAAATCACCATTTCCTGTTCCTGAGGAACCAAATTCTTCAACGAAACAAACACCATCAACAACTTCTTCTGTACTTGATGGGCAGGTATTACCATCCACTATCTCAAAAATCTGAATTCTGTTGTTATCAGAATCTGCAACATAGAGTAAATTATTTGCAGAGTCATATGCAAGTCCTGCAGGATCATCAAATTCTCCCTCATCTGTTCCAGAAGTTCCAAATTCTTTTACGAAACAAACACCATCAATTACTTCGTCTGTCCCATTGGGACAAGTAGTTCCTGTAACTAGCTCAAAGACTATGATTCTGTCATTGCCAGAATCTGATACATATAGCATTTGTTCAGAATTATCAATTGTCATAAATGTTGGATTTTGAAAATCATCATTCCCATCAAAAGAATCAAACTCAAACATAAAGTCACCATCTTCATCAAATACAGAAATTGAATCTGTATCTGTACTAGAAACTAGGATCTCATTTGTTGATTCTTGAATTACAATTCCTTTGGCAGAACCAAGGTATTCATCTAAACCACTATCTGATGAACCAAATTTTAACTGAAACTCTCCATCATCATCAAAGATTTGAACTCTTTCATTACTTGAATCTACAACAAAAAATTTCCCCAAGGCATCACGAGCTATTGCAAGTGGGTTGTTAAACTGGCCATCTCCATCCTCATCTGCTCCATCTGCATTATCATTACAGTCATTAATTGATGCAATGTTACAAAATGTTCCATATTTAAAATCAAAATCTCCATCGTCCTCAAAAACACTAATTCTATCATTATTACTATCTACGACATAGAATTTATTTCCATTAATATCCACTATCACATCTGTTGGATTGTCAAATTCATCTTCATCTGTACCAGTTGTACCAAATTTGAAAGAAAATTCAGGTTCTGCATATGCTATTTGTATTGATACAAAGCAGAGTGTGAGTAAGAAACCAAGAATTATTTTATTTTTCAATTGTAACTATACACCTAAATTCAAATCTAATAAATCAGATAATAAATTTCACTACCTATTTGATCAATTGAGATTTACTATTTTTGGAGATTTTTCTAGATTCTAATGTATTTTCTAGTTTTAAAAATAATTATTGCTGGTACAGCTACATACATTCCCAAATTCATCAAAATCACACCTATTCCATATCCTAGTACCTCAGAGTCTGTTTCTGCATATGACATTACAGATAGGGTTGATAGTAATGGAGTGATTCCAATTTTTACCATCTCTTTGAAAATAGGGCTCTCTCTTTCCATGTTTGCGATATGTGGTGAGAATGAATAGTAGAATTCATTGAATCCAGTCATAAATGATATTCCTGAATCAGTACTCATCAATTGATTGTCTCTGATTTCTCTTAACAATTGAACTTGTGGAGCCATCTCAGAACCATATGTAGCCGTTGCAATAAGGCAACCTCCACCTTTAGAATTATCTACAATTACACACATTCCATCAACAAGATCAGTTCCAACTCCACATTCACCAAACTCTTCTTCTACAATCTCTTCTTCATCTAGTCCAACTGCTTCGTAAATTGTAATGTCTGGATATGTTTTATCAAACCATGCTTTGTAAGTTGCTTCATTATTGTATCTGTCAACATAGTATTGTGGATCCAAGTTTGGATCAACAAATGGTGCCAACTCTTTAGGTGCTTTTAGTCCTACTGCTTGGTAAATTGAATCGTATTCAGGAAAGTTTTCATCAAACCATGCTTTGTAAGTTGCCTCATTATTGTATCTGTCAACATAACTCTGTGGATCTTTAGTCTCATCAACAAATGATGCTAATGCAATTGGTGCTTTTAGTCCTACTGCTTGGTAAATTGAATCGTATTCAGGAAAGTTTTCATCAAACCATGCTTTGTAAGTTGCCTCATTATTGTATCTGTCAACATAACTCTGTGGATCTTTAGTCTCATCAACAAATGATGCAATTCCTAATTCTTTAGGTTCTGTTGGAGGCTCTGGAGTTGTTTCTTTAGGTTCTGTTTTTGGTTCTTTTACTGGTTCAACATATGCTTGCTTTACTGTAATTGTAATTGATTCTTTGTCCTCTTGACTTCCATGAGTCACTATGACATCAAAATTGTAATGTACATCTTGAATATTTCCTTGTGATTTTGATGGAGTCCAAACAAATTTCCCAGTGGTTGAATCAATTGTAGCTCCGGTTGGTGCATTCTTTAAACTAAAAACTGGATTTTCAATTGAACTATCTGTAATGCTAGCTGTAAATGTTATAGTTTTTTCAACGTCTACTGTTTTGTTTGGAATTGCATTTAATTGTAAAATTGCATCTGGAACAATGAACACTTTATCCCCATCATATTCTAGTTTGATTGTAAAACCATCTTTTTCTTGTTGTGAATCTACAAATCCAGTTGCATTGTAGATTCCTTCACTCTTGAAGAAATTTGTTACTGGTCTTGGAATTACTGAAAACTCTCCCTCTTGAGGAGTTGGATCTGATAGCATTCCCTCAAAGTTTCCATTATTATCACGAATTATGACAAAAATAACTTCTGTACCATTTTGAGTTCCAATGAATTTGATATTTTCTTGGTCAGTGTAAAAGCTCTTTTCTAGAGTCATTGAAGTGACTATGGCATAAGCTGGAGTTAACATTAGGAAAAATAATGAAAATACTGCCAAAATTCCTATCTGCGTTCTCACAGTTCTGATTTTGTAACTTTGGCTTTTAAAAAATACGACTAATTTGTTCTATGCATTTGAGAATAATATTTCACCATTTTTACAAATCTAGTAAAAATCTCATATAGACGCCGTTATCCTGTTTAATCTCCATGTCGTAAAATGTTGGTGCTTTAATTTCGACTTTGAAATTGTGCTTTTTGACATCTAGTGGTTCCCCATAAGCTACTCCGTTTATGATGTAACCATCGTCTTCTTTGATATCAAATTCTATTCTTTTAATTGCAAATCCTTCAGTAATTAGCAGAAATGGAATTTCTTCTAACCAGCTATACAAAAGATAACGAATATCTTTTCCGTTTGCTGAAAATTCTTTATGTTCTTTCTCTTCAACCTTATCTTGATCTAATGTTAGATTAATTTCTGCATCTGCTGCTACTGCAAATGCTTCCTTTAGATCTTTAGCTGTAACTTCGATTATTGCATCAGTTGCATGATCTAAAAACTTGTAACTCAATTGAAAATTTGTAATCTTTCTGATTATTAATTTAGATGGTATTATTCTGCTTTCTCATCCATTTCTATGATGCCAAACATGTTTCCTTCAGTATCTGTGCATTGTGCAAACCATCCTATTTTTGCTATTGCCATTTTAGGAATTAGTAGATGTCCTCCATTTTCTGTAATTTTTTTTGCAAATTCATCAACTGATGGAACAGTAATTGTGTTAGTCATTCCCATCTGTCCTGGCATTCTTTTTGACATTCCTCCATCTATTCCTGGTTGTTCTGTTCCAGTTTTTGCCATCCAATAATCCATTGGACCATCCCATTTCTCAAATTTCCAATCAAACACATCACCGTAGAACTTTTGTGCTCTCTCTGGATTATCAACTGGAACATCAAACCATGAGACTCTTGGCATGATAATTTTATTTTTTAACAATATTTAAAACTGATCTTATTTCATTTGGAAATTTCACTATTTTAAAATTAGATTACATTTTGATTCATTCAATGAAGGCAACGTGTTTTGATGGAAAAAATATGATTTATGATGATAATTACCCTGATCCTAAACCTGGCGAGGTATTGGTTAGAGTCAATTTAGCTGGAATTTGTGGAACTGATTTGGAAATTTTAGATGGATATATGGCATATGATGGGGTATTGGGCCATGAGTTTGTTGGAACTGTGGAAAAATCTGAAAATTCTAATTTAATTGGAAAACGAGTTGTAGGTGAGATTAATGCAGGATGTGGTATTTGTAAATCATGTGAGATAGGAATGGCTAGACATTGTCCAAATAGAACTGTTCTTGGAATTTTAAAACGAGATGGCGCATTTGCAGAATTCCTTTCACTCCCTGAAAAAAACTTACACGTGATTCCTGATAGTATATCTGACGAGCAAGCAGTTTTTGTTGAACCACTAGCTGCTGCTTTTGAAATTAAAGAACAGGTGGCATTACAACCACAATGGAGTGTAGCTGTAGTTGGTGATGGACGATTAGCTCAATTAATTATTCAAGTTTTAAAATTAACATGTCCCAATCTAACATGCTTTGGTAGACATGCAAGTAAACTTGAGAGTTTAGTAAATACTGGAATTAAAATCAAAATTGGTATAGAGTCTTCTGATGAACAATCTTTTGATTTAGTAGTAGAAGCTACTGGAAGTAATTCTGGATTTCCAGATACTATGAAATTGATTAAACCTCGTGGGACTGTAATCTTAAAATCAACTATTGCATCCAGAGAAAACCTTGATTTGACTCCTACAATAGTTAATGAAATCACCTTGATTGGTTCTCGCTGCGGATTATTCAAACCCGCAATAGATGCATTAGCAACTAGACTTGTTTCAGTCGATTCTATGATTGATTCTACATTTCCATTAGAAAAATTCTCAGATGCAATTGAGCATGCAAAAAAACCCAATACTTTGAAAGTTTTTCTCAAGCCTTGATTTTTACATAAATTATGACTAGAATGTCGTAGTTTTTACTCGTAAGGTAATTTAGTAAGATTTCATTGCCAGAAGCAAATGGAACCAATTGATTCTTTTTTAATATGGATTGCAGAGTTTTTAGGAGATCATCTCTATGAGGGAATTTTTCTTGCTGCACTACTTGAAACTATAATTCCGCCTATTCCAACATTGGCAATATTTCCAACTGCTGGATTTCTTGCATCCCAACAGGGTATTTCTTTACTGGGTTTAATTCCAATGATAATACTTGGTGCAATTGGTGCAACAATTGGAACATCTGCAATCTATCTTATTGCATTAAAACTAGGACGTGTTGTCTTACTTCGATATTTGAAATACGTTAAGGTCAATGAGAAAAAACTAGCTCGAGTTGAGATTTGGTTTGAAAAATATGGGGACAAGGCAGTATTTTTAGGAAGAATGGTACCTGTAATGAGGGAAATGATTTCTGTTCCTGCAGGATTATTAAAAATGAAAATTCCTAAATTTGTAACATACACATTTGCAGGTTCATGTGTTTGGTCTACAGGAACAATACTGTCAGGTTATTATTTTGGCGAAGCAATTGGTCTTGGCACTAGTGGAATTTCATCATTGCCTTAAATATTAAAAATAACAAAAGGAGTTTGACATCCTATTTGTTTGGCTGGATGCTGACAGGGATTCTTCAATACTCCCCCCAGTATTTGAGGAATTTCTGTTTTTAAAAACTACCTAATGTTTTTTGTTTCTTTTCTTCCCAAATTAATTCACGCATTCCCAATTGCATCCTCAATGAATTTGCAGTGTGTGGACCAAACCCTTCAAAGTGATTATTTGTCATTATCATTGCGTTTGGAATATCTTTGATGTCTTGAAGTTTTTTTGCCCAATTTGAAATCAATTTATCTTTATTTTTTACAACTTTTCCAAATTCAGAATCTGGGATGGATCTGTCTCCAATTAATCTAACGTAAAGATAGTCTGATGTTATTGGCATTGGGTTATTCACTCCTGCAACTTCGTTCCATACAAGACAATGTTTATGTTGTTTAAGATATGCAATTGCATCATCAGAAAACCACGATTCATGTCTGCCTTCTATAGGGTATAGAAAATCATCAGGAAGCAGTTCAAATAATTCTTCTAGTCTTGGTCTTGCTTCTTCAAATGTTAATGATGGGGGGAGCTGCAAAACTAGTGCTGAAATTTTTTCATGAATTGGAGAAAGTGATGCCAAAAATGAAAAAACCTCTGAATTTACTCTTTCAAGTCTCTTTTCATGCGTAATAATTGATGGAAATTTCGCTGTAAATCTAAAATGTCTGGGGGTATCAGCATTCCAACGCCTGACAATTTCTTGTGCAGGAATTCTGTAAAATGTTGAATTAATTTCTGTGATCTCAAAAAGTTGAGAATAGTATTTGAGCCATTCTGAACTTTTTAGATTTTTAGGATAAAATATGCCTGACCATCCTTGATAACTCCACCCTGTACATCCAATTTTGATATTCATTGTACAAAATACAATGAATTTGTTTTTACAATTAAGGCTAACTAATTATAAAAATAATTGGAACTTAAGACCAGCAACGATTAGTTGTTTGGTGAGAGCTCCAACTAAATATGATGATGTGAATTTTGTATTTAGAACATACTGATCAATTCTACGTGTTGGTTATATGTAAAGTCTAGTTTGATCCAATCTATGAGGAAACTGGCAATATTGATGATGTTTCTCTTTACTATATCAATAATACCTGCTTTTGCTCAAAATACCCATTTAGATGAAGAGGATGAAAAAATTAGAGCAGAAATTCTAGAATGTGAAGATAGAGTTTTTAATGATACTTCTTTAACTGTTGCATCAAAAACTGTGCAAAAAAGAAACTGTTCATCTGAAATTCGAAAAATATATGCTGAAATTGCATTAACACATGAGGATCAAGATGAAATGAAAATTAAATATCAAAATTTACAAAAATGTGAGGATTGGAAATTTCAATATGAATTCCTAGATGAGGCTAACTTTAAGATTCAAAAAAATGCGCAAATGGTTCAAAGCTGCATCACACTATACAATGATCCATTGTGGACATATGATGGAGATGACAGAAAAAAAATATTATCAGATAGATTAGCTGCTATTCTAGTTGATAATCCTATAAAGAATAATTTCTCTGATACATTGATAGATAATTTACAATATGATGTTGATAGAATATCTTCTTTGGAGAAGAGAATTGCTGTCTTAGAGGGTAAACTAGATGACAAAGACTTGATAATTAGAGAGCAGATGAATGTAATTGTAAATCTAGCCAATTCATTGAAAAATGTAATATTTGATGGGATGCAATTTGTATATCCATTTGTTTAGAATTAAAAACGAAATAGGAAACGAGGTATGCTAGAAAACCAAACGAATTTTGGATACATCTACCCTTTTCGTGTTTTCCTTTTTACTATCTGCCCACTTCCTCAAAGTTTCTCCTCTGAATCTTAGCAGGTATGATAATCCTCGTCAAGTAAATCTAGGTAAGAATAAAATTTAAAGAGTACTGGAGTGATTACTAAAATTTGTTTATAAATATATTAAAAAATAAACATATGTACATGATCTTGTTGATCTGCTTTATTATTAATTATCACATATGAATAATGAAGACAGAATATTGGGATATTCAAGCACAATATCCTATTGTCGTGTTACATGCCAACGCATACTGCTTGGCATTGTAAAGGATAACCCACAGAAAACTTCTGTCTTTTATTTTTTTGATTGATTAATCTTTTTTGGTAATTCAATGATGAATCGAGTTGGGTTATTTTTCACAGATATTTTTCCGTTATGTTGTTCTATGATTGACTTGCAACTAGCAAGACCCAATCCTGTTCCTTCTTGTTTTGTAGTGTATAGTGGCTCAAAGATTTTTTCTAGTTTTTCTTTTGGAATTCCAGGACCACTATCTTCAATCTGAATAATTACTTTATCTCCTCTGACTTTGGAATTAATTTTAATCTTCCCTTCATCTTCTATTGCATGCATTGAATTAATTACTAAATTAATTAATACAACTTTCATTGCTTCAAAATCACATTCTATTTCTGAATCTTCAGAAACAATCTCCATACTAATTTTATTTGATTTGGGTAGATCATTAATTACAGAATCTAATATTTCTTTAATTTTGTGATTAACAAATTCCATTGGTTTTCCTTTGATAAAATCAAGTACGTTGTCAATTTGATGTGTAATTCTATACATTGCATCCTCTATCCTTTCAAATTTTTCAATATCTTCAGTAGACAAATTTTTGTTAGTTGATTTTATTAAATCTAAAGATACTTTGATTACAGTTAGTGGATTCTTTATGTCATGTGCAAGACGAGATGCAAGCTCACCAATTGATGATAACTTTTCTTGCATTATGATTTTTGATTTATATTTTTCAAGTTCTTCTGACATATTATTTAAGGAAATAGATATTTCATTTACATCTGAATTTATTGATTTAATTTCTTTTTTGTTAAAATTCCCCATTGAAATTTCTTTAGTTATTTCAATTAATTCAGAAATTGGTTTTGAAATAAATCTAGATGTGAACATAATTATTATGATTGCAGTGATGATTGCAGCAACTGATGAACCTAGAAATACATTTTTCATATTTTCTTCAATTTTATTTACATTACTTTGAACTTGCTCCATTGTACTTATCTCCATTCTAGAGTTTTTGTCAATAACATTATGAAAATCTATTTCTGCTTTTTCTATTAGTGGTATAATTTCAGTACTACTAATTTGATTATTTTGAAATTGTGTAAATATTTTATCATGATCTTCTACTGATTGTCTTATCAATGATACACAATCTAGAATTTGTTCTTGAGTTTCAGCTGATGCAAGATATTCTCCATTTGGATTTTGTTTATAGGCAATGGCAAAATAATCGTCAATTTTCTCGTTTAACTCATTTTTTGATTTTTGATATTTTTCTTCAATTTTTTTAGTGTCTTCTAATCCGTTTTCATTAATAATCATCATATTTGTCATATGCATTTCTTGAAAGTTTGTCTTGATTTGTTGAAGTACTGTGATAGATGGAATGCTCATTATTTTATGGTACTCTGAAATAGCTTTGATTTCTTGAGAATATTGCCACTGCATAAAACTTGAAATCCCAAATATTACAAAGAGTATTGTAAATCCTATTATGATTATAGATTTTGTTCTCAATTATTCCTTTGTTATTTTACTAAATGTAATAAAGTAATGTGTAAATTTCTAGTTAACAGTTTAAATTATTTTGACAATTTTTTTGCTTTTGCAAACACTGCAGACCATTGACTCCAGACTAGTCTGCCTGTCTGTGTGTTTTGTTTTGATGGATGATAAGATGTGAGAATTTTGAAATTCTCATAAGAAAATAATATGTTATGACCAAATTTTTCTGGTTTTACTTTGTATAATTTACAGGTAGCATCATATGCAATTTTTCCAAGACACAAAACCACTGTAACATTTTTTAGAATTTCTTTTTCTTGTTCTAAATAATTAAAACATGTATTCATTTCTTCACGTGTTGGTTTGTTTTGTGGCGGTGCACATCTTACTGCTGCAGTAATGTATGCATTGTGTAAAATTAATCCATCATCTGCAGTTTGACTAGTTGGAATTGATGCAAATCCATGCTTATGCATTACTTTGAATAACCAATCCCCTGATGAATCCCCTGTGAACATGCGGCCTGTTCTGTTTCCTCCATGAGCGGCTGGTGCCAATCCTACGATTAGTAATTTTGCATTAACATCTCCAAACCCGGAAAGTGGTTTGCCATAGTATTTCTCCTCCTTGAATCTTCTTACCTTGTTTTTTGCAACATCTCTAATGTATTGTGATAACCTTGGGCATTTTTTGCAGTTTGCAATTTTTTTGTTTAGTGATTGTAATGTTTTCAACTGAAATTCCCTATGTAAATTTATCAGTAAACACTACTTTATCTAGAGAAAGCTGTCCACCACGTGGCATTGCAGGTTTTGTTTGTTTTCCAACTGCTATTAACATTGAAATTATATGATCTTGTGGAAGTTTAATTATTTCTGCTACTTTATCAGGATCAAAACCTATCATTGGGTTTGAATCATACCCCATTGATTTTGCTGCAAGCATAATGGTTTGAGCTGCAATTCCACATGAACGCATTGCTTCATCTCTTTGTACTTGATCTTTTCCCTCATAAAATGGTCCCATTGCAGAGACTAGAAACTCTTGAGCTTCTTTTGGAGCATTAACCCAATACTGGCTTGGATTATTTTTCCATGATTTTAAATCAGCACATAACACTATGAGTACGGATGAATCTGTAACTTGAGCTTGATCCCATGCTGCTGCACGAAGTTGTTTTCTAATTTCAGGATCTTTTACTAGAACAAATCTCCAATTTTGCATGTTAAATGAAGTTGGAGACAAAACTGCTAATGACATTAGTTTGTTTATTTCATCATCTGAAAGTTTATGATTGGTATCATAGTGCTTTACAGAACGTCGTTCTTTAATGGCATCAAATGTATCCATGTTATTTTCTAATTTATTCTCTGTAAGAACTTTTTGTATGTTTAGAATTTTTATGAATCATTTTCAATAAAATGTGACTCGATGTTGCCACAATTATTTTCATAATGCATTACTACTCCATGCTCTAGTTTGGTTGTTCCGATATATTTCATGATGTTTCTTACAATTTTTCTACTTAACAAAATGTGTGTTCAAAAAATACACTATTTTTTTCAAAAATAACAAGCCTAACTATATGGTTTCTCAACAATTACTCTCTTCTAATGTAGACTTGAAATAACAAGTAATTTTTCACTAAAAAAATCAGCACACCTGGTTTTATTTAACATATTTTTTATGCCTATATTGTTTGAAATTCACAAAAATTCACTTCATTTGTAATAAAGGATCCGTCACAATGTTACGTCATAATGTTCCGATATCCTTTATATTCAATAATCTGAAAAAATCGTAATGAAAAGTACACAACTTCTAAGCGTTGTTTTTTCGCTGATTATGTTTACTGGCGTTACTGCTGGAAACACAGCATTTGCTGAATCAGATGACATTGATGATATTCTAGAAGATTTTTGTGAGATGACACTTGATGAACGTAGCGACATCATATCAAAATATGAGCTAGATGAGTATGCAGAAAAACTTGCAATCATCTGTGATATTGAAGATAAGGATGATCGTGAAAATTCACTTGACAGCGTCATTGATGCAATATATCTAGAAACAGATGTTTACGATGAAACATATGACGACTTTGATGATATCATTGAAGATTTTGAAGACTGTGTTGAAGCTGGATATCCTGTAATGGAATCATACCCAGAACAATGCATGACCGATGACGGTAAAGTCTTTACAAATACAGACGATGATGATTCAGATATAGACGATGACAGATACGAAGATGATTTTGATCTTGATGACTTGCTTGATAGATACTGTGAGCTAACTACTGACAAAAAACGTCAATTACTTGCAGACCATCCAAGACTTGCACCATTTACTGACAGACTAGCAAACTATTGTGATTTGTCTGAAGATGAACAAGATGCAATCGATGATTTAATCGAAGAGCATGGAGACAAAATTAGATCAGAACTGAAAGATTATGCTAAAGACTATCGTGTGGATCATTCAAGAGATATGAGAATGGTGCTTGACAAATACTGTGGCATGACAGATGCTGAGAAAAAAGCATATGTTGCAGAGCATGACAAAGCAGCAGAACATGTTGATAAGATGAATCGATTTTGTGCATTAACTGATGAGGATTCCAGAATGGATTTCATTCAAGAGCACAAGGCAGAATACATGATACACATGAAAGACAAAATGTCAGATAAAATGCATGATAAGATGACTGACAAAAAACACATGGACTATGATAGACTGTGTGCAATGACAGATTCTGAACGTGCAGCAGAAATTGATGATTCTGAATTACTTGATAGGATCTCTAAATGGTGTCAAATGACCCCTGAGGAGAGAAAAGAGTACAAAAAAGATCACATCAAAGATACAGTCAAAGATCACATGAAAGATAAATTCTCTCATATGGAATTTGACCGATTCTGTAAAATGACTGATTCTGAACTAGCATCTGCTACCTTTGATGCAGAATTTGTAGATAGAGCCTCCAAATGGTGTGATATGACACCTGATGAGAGAGCAGACTACAAAAAAGATCACATGAAAGACAAAATGTCTGATGTTGCAAAAGACAAAATTGCAATGAAACTATCTGACAAATCTGATAGACTCAAAGCAATGATCATGAACAAACAAGATATTTCTGATGAGAGAAGAGATGAAATAAAACAAAAATTCATTGAGAAACATGGTGATTTGACTGACAAGAAAAAGTCTGAACTCAAAATGAAGTTCAAAGATCATATGAAACGAATGGATGTCAAAATCTCTGATGAAAGAAAATCTGCAATTCATGATAGACTAGCTGAGATGAAAGCCTTCAAGGCAGATCTCCGTGAAAGATCATCTGATTTAACCGTCGAGGAAAAACAAGAACTTAGAGCCCAATTCATTGAAAAGGCAAAAGACATGCAATTAGCATGGATTAATCCACGTGTTCAAATGACTGCTGGCATTGATGCTGCAGAAGTTGAATGTAGAGAAGGATTTAGCCTTGTGATGAAAGCATCAAACGGTGTAGCTATGTGTCTCAAAGCAGATACCGCACTTAAGATGATAGATAGAGGACAAGTAGTTCCTGCTAACTAACTTTTTTTCTTTTTTATTTTTTTAAAAATTATAGTTTTAGAAATTTTTGAATCAAAAAAACTCTACGATGATTTTATGTTTGTGTTGCATTTGATTCTGAAATCGCACACCCAAACCTTTGAGCCCATGAATAATCTGAAAATTCACTTGTACTACAATACCGTGTGGAAATCTCTGCATGACCGTTATTTAGTAAAGCAGAGTTTAGTGATTTTCCATTACAGAAAACGTTTGCAAGTAACCTATCATACTGGTCATAAGGCTGTAAATCATCTTGATCAATTGTAACAAAACTCCCTATTGGACACATTTTAGCAGTAAATGAAGTAGCTTCAGAAAATCCAGACTCATTTTTTTCAGGTGTATCTACAAGGGATAATCTAATTTTATAATTTGTAGTGTAGATAGTATCACCATCCACAATTTCTGTAATTAACTGTGAAACACATTTGGCATTTCCAATGCATTTATGAGAATCAAAATCTTGTTTGGATTGAACTGGTTCATTTTTGTAAATATTATCAAATTGTTCTTGTCCAACTTCTTTAGCTGCAAGTCCTGTCTTTTCACCTGTGACAATGTCTGATCCAGTTTGTGATTGATACACTAATCCTGCTGCAATGAATAGCACAAAGGGCACTACAACTAGTGCTGCAATGGATAATGGTTTCACAAGGATTTTCTAAAAGGTATAAACTTAAGATTTTCTACTATTCTATCTGCCTAATTATGGAGTGGGTGTTGAAACAATACATTCTCCTTCATATTCAATTTTAACTCCATGACATACTGCATCTTCAACACCGCAACCATAAGTAATTCCATCTTCACCGCAAACAGGATCATAAACAAGACATTGAATTGAACAATCTGGTACAAATTCTGATTCTTGAGGGTTGATAGGTGGATTCAATCTTTGTTCTTCATCAATCCTCTCATAGCATTTTTCTAATTCATCTACTTGCCCAATGTATTGCTCTCTACATTCTTGCTCTAGGTATGTTTTTTGATATAATTGCCATGTGGCCTCATCACGTGTTTCTTCAGATGTATTTTTAAAATTTTGCTGTGGTATTGATTGTACAAAAAAAACTGCAAAAATTATAGCAACAATAATTGGAATAACTATAGCAATAATTAGGAATGGTTTCATTTCTTTTCCTTGTTATCTTTTTTATTAAATATAAGATCAGAATCCCCTTCTTTCTTTTGATATTCCTCAAATTCTTTTTTTTGTTTTATCATGATTTCTCTATAATCCTCATCTTCCATGATTTTTTAGAATAAATTCTAAACATAAGCGTATTGGAATCTAACTCTCTGAATCTGTTTTCTCATTAATTATGTGATTATGAATTATTCTTGCTTCTTGCCATGAATGCCACACAAAATTCCATATTAGATCATCAATGTCTTGTCTGTGTTTTTCTGTTAATTGCATGTTTTGTAAATTGTAAATTATCTTCCCTCTCATTGTTCCCAATCGTACGCCTAACATCACACATTCTCTATTGTTTTTTGGTAGTTCTTTACCTCTAAAATTTTCAGGCTCTGAATCAAAATTCTCAAAATGTTCTTTTTGCCATCGAAACTTTGATTTCTCAAAAACTTGAAGAATCATAGATATTGTATCATAGTCTAAGTTTTTTTTATCTAATTTTTTTTTGATTAAATTTTCAGATACTTCCTTTCGTTGTCTACTAAGTTTTTTCTCTAGTTCTTTTAGAGATTTTGATTTTTCATCATTCATGATATTCTGTATGGTCACATTTTGGGCAATAATATTCAGTAGGAATATTTTTTGTTTTATTTCCACGTCTTTTGATTTTGAGTGATGTGATGTTCATGTCAACATCACACTTTTTACAAATTTTAACCATGAATTATCTAGAAAAATAATGAACTTAAGCATATTGGAGTTTGCAATTTTTTTTAAAATACTAATACTGTTCTAAAATTGATATCTTGTCATTCTTTTTTTTATTCAAATCAGGATCTTCATACTTTTCCCAAATTCCCATCTTTAACCAACAACTGTTACAAGTAGTTAGTTTATCTTTTACTTGTTCATGTGAGATGGAATGGTTTTCGTGGCAAATTTTACAGGTAAAATATTCTGTAATTAACTCTGACATGCCTAAATTTTGAAATCATTCCATTAAAGCATCACTATACAATGTAAACTAGACACCAAATGATTTGGATTTTTTTTCACATTTAGGACAATTCATCCCTCTTGTCTCTAACCCACACTTTTTACAAAATGCATCAATTCCTGCAACTTCACGTGGATTGGTCCTTGAAATTTTTACAATTAGAATTAATACTATCAAAACTCCTATTGCAATTCCAATGTATGCAAGAACCATGTATACAATACTACTTCATATCTTAAAAATCCATTCTATACTGTCAAAACATACTGATTTGCCAAAATTCTCTTAATATCATCCAAGTATAGGCGCCTTGTACTGCTAACAAATTTCCAACGTGTTTGCATTTCATCTTCTAATATTTCATAAACCAGATCAATCTCTTCACCTGAATCAATTTCACGTTTAGCAATGACCATTAGTTCTTGTAGTCGTAGTTTCTTTCTCCAAGTGTGTGCACAATCAGTCATTTTATTTTTTAACTCAGTAATACTCTAAAAGGATCACTATACATTGAATCTATTTTTTGCAGACTCAAATGGAGATATTATTTCCAGGAACCAACTTGTTAATTTTAGGAATGTCATGAATTTCCAATCCTTCTAAATATTCTATCTGTTCTGAAATTAATTCTGAATCTCCAAATGAAATTAAAATTCTATCATTATGTCTTATTTCATAGATATTGATATTTGGGATTGATTTTCCATTCACTAAAAATATCATAGAATTATTTTTATCAACACAGTGTTGATTTGTACCTGATTGATAGTTTGACTCTATACAATTCTCCGTTATTTTTAATCCAAAAGATGCAAACAACATATCCAATGGAACATTAGTTGCATGTTTGTGAATTAGGTACGGATTGTTATTTTCGAAATGAATGTATTTACTTTGAATCTGAAACTGTGGATGGGAAAAATCTACCTGATCCCCGTTTACAAAAACTGCTAATGCTGCATGCGCATGTTCACTACCAAATTGTCCGACTCCATAATGCTTTGCCATCTTTTCCTCTAATGTCTTAAAGGTAGTATTATCAAGAATTTGTGAATCAATTTCACTTTGATTTAGAAAATAATATGCAAATACTCCTGCAGAAATTAAGACAAATGCTATTCCAAATATTGCAAGTGACTTACCTTTTGATTTTGATTCTATTTCTACTCCAAAATATGCGGCATCGCTCTCATCTATTCTTCCTGGAAGACTAAAATCAGAATCCTCTTTTGGTAAAGCCCCTTCATTCAAGTAATTCCTATAGTCTTTTAATCGTATAAATTTCCATATCTAGAATTATCTATATTCTCCACCACAATCTCCAATGACATCAAAGAGATCATTTGATTTTGCAGTAATTGAATCAATTAATGAAATGTCTTGAGAATCAAGTTTTACATCAAAGACTTTGGCATTGTCTTCTCTGTGTTCAGCAATGCCTAATCTTGCTCCGATAATTACACCTGCAACTTGCGGTTTATCTAATACAAACCGAGTTGCAATATTTGCAATGCTGCAATGGTGTTTTTCTCCAATTTTATTCAGTACGGATAATAATTCTTGGAATAATTGCCATCCACCCCATACATCAATCATGTTTTTGTATTTTTGAAGACTAGATGTCGTTAAATCACCTCTATGTGGTTCATCAACTCCTATGTATTTCTCAGAGAAAAACCCCCCAAGCAACGTTCCATAAGATAGAATCTTTATTCCATGTTTTGCAAAAAATGGAGTCATAATCTTTTGAGGTCTCTGATCTAAAATAGAATATTGGACTTGGTTTGATACAATGTTATGCCCATGCTCTTTCATTATTTTAACTCGTTCAGTATCAAAATTTGTTAGGCCAATGTGTTTGATTTTACCCTCACCTTGTAATTTTGATAAATTATTCATTGCATCAAGATAACTTGAATCACTATAATCCCACCAGTGAAACTGAAGCAAATCAATAGATTCTGTTTTCATTTTTTCTAATGACTGATCAATATAGTGTGAAACAATACTTTTACTCATTGGACCTGGATTTGGAACAAACTTTGTTAGTGATTGAAAATTATTTCCAACTGAATCTCTGAATTTTCCAATTAAAGATTCTGCAGGACCGTAAATGTCTGCCAAATCCCATGTTGTAAATCCTAAATCTTGATATTTTTCCATATCTGTTACTGCTGATTCTGAATCAATTTGACCATGGCCTCCAGCAACTTGCCACATTCCATTAAGAATTCTACAAATTTCTAAATCTCCTAGGAGTGTTTTCTCAATTGGCATAGTCTGATACAATTTTTCTTTGGAATATAGTTTACTTGGCTAATATTGAACAAAACACTGAGAAATTTAGAATATTTTGGATCTAGTAAAAAGTGTAGAATTATTTGCAAAGAGCAAACATGCAGGACAATTCAGAGAAGATGGTATCACACCATATTCAAAACATCTTGATGATGTTGTAAATAGACTCAAAAGTTTGGGTATTATTGATGAGCAAATATTTTGTGCAGGATGGCTACATGATACAATAGAGAAAACAGAAACAACTTTTGATGATCTGTATGAACAATTTGAAAGTGAAATTGCAGTATTGGTTTCATCAATATCTAAAGACATGAAATTAACTAGAAAAAAAAGAGAGCGAGCATATACAACACAACTCAAAGAATCATCATTTAGTGCAAAATTAATCAAACTCTGTGATATTTCTGCAAATCTGGGAGAATTGAAAAACTCTACATCATCAAAATCAAAAAAATTACGACTAGTTAAACAACAAAGACATTATCTTAGTATTATTAAAAATGATATTTTGGGAAATCCAAACTACCCATATGTTCAATCACTCATAGAGAGTGCAAATGTAATTTTTATAAAATTTAATCAAAGACCCATTTCAGTCCAGTTAAAGTCATGAACTAGCCTCAAATTATTTCAATAATCTTAAATTCCCAAATTCCTTAGTAAATACATGAGTGAAAATAAAGATTTTGAAATTCTAGATAAACTAAACAACAAGTATTTCACAGAACTAGAATCTTCAGTTCCACACATACAACAAACATTATTTGATTTACAAAACGAATGCTACAAGACATGGAGAAATACAATCACTGCAAATACATCTCTGTACAAAGAATTCTTGACTGATTCTGGATTAACTTTTCCAAAAAGTGCACAAGATATTGTAGAGAGTATGAGTGAGGAGGCTCTAAAATTTAGATCTATCTACAATAAACTTGCAATATCCAATATTGAATCAATAAAAAATACTGCAAAGACATGGAATGACAATGCAGAGGGATTTACAGAGTTGAATAGAAAAATTATGCACTATTGGCTATCAGCATTTTCGCCAAAAAGAAACTAGTCAAATATTACAACTGCAGTTATTGCTAAAAGACTTCCAATTATGGCAATTATTGCTAACTTACTTGTATCACTCCATCCTTCTTTTACGGTAACTTTCATGATATATGCATGACATTTTTTGAGTTCACTTAAGCCTATTGCTAGTTATCACAGAAATATCTAAATCACTACTATCTAAGATCTAATTATCTTGGAATTACCGCGAGGAATGAAAGACTTTGAGGGTGAGGAAAATGCAAACATTGAACACATTAGGAATCATTTCAAGAAATTATCAAATTTATATGGATTTTCATTTATGGACCCATCTCCAATTGAATTATTGTCTACCTTGGAAACTAAATCTGGTCCAGGAATTAGAGATGAAATTTACTTTTTCAAAGATAAGGGTGATAGAGAAGTAGCATTACGTTTTGATTTTACAATGGGACTCACAAGATATGCTACATCTCAAAAATCAATAAAGCTTCCAGCAAAAATATCTGCATTTGGAGGTGTGTTTAGATATGATGAACCACAAAAGGGCAGATATCGATACTTTCACCAATGGGATATTGAAATTTATGGTAAAGCTAGCCTTGAATCAGAAGCTGAAATCATAGAAATTACATCTAGATTATTTGATTCACTCTTACTCAAAGATATTACAATTGATATCAACCATAGAAATCTTGTAGAATCATTTATCAACAAAATCTTTGATTCAAAAGATCCAGAATTAGTTGCTGATATTTTACGTGCAGTAGATAAAATTGCAAAAAAATCAAAAGAGCAAATTCTAAAAGAATTTCAAGAAAAGGGATATGCAACTGAAAAACTAGAAAAAATTCTAGAGTTTTCTCAAATCAAAGGGTCAATTACTGAAGTTGAAAAAGCATTTGATGTTTCACAACTAGAATCATGGGATGAACTCAAAGCATTAATTGATTCACTAGAGAATAGAGGAGTTTCAAATGTTAGAATTAATTTTGGAATTGTTAGAGGATTAGATTACTATTCAGGGATTGTTTTTGAAGTATTTGATAAAAATTCAACATTAGGTGCTTTAGCTGGTGGAGGAAGATATGATACTTTGACTAAGGCATTCAACAGAGAAGATATTGGTGCAACAGGAGTTGCTGGAGGAGTTGAGAGAATAATTTTAACAATGCAAGAACAAAAAATAATTTCAGAAACTAAACAAAAAAGAGTTGCAGTATTGTATATCAATGAAGAGATGCAAAAAGTTGCTCACTCAATTGCATCATTACTTAGACTTAACAACATTCCAACTGACATTGATTTGGTAGGACGTAACATGAAAAAACAAATGGATATTGCAACAAATTCACAATTTGCAATTATAGTTGGACCTCAGGAATTGGAAAATGGAAATGTAGTTCTAAAAGATATGGTGAATGGAACTGAAGGAACTATCTCTTTAGAAAAACTAACTGAGGATCCAAAATCTATTCTTAATTTAGAAAAGCTCTAGTCAACATCATAATCTCAGGTCCACTTGTTAACGAACCAACCACTACACAGTGATTATTTACCAAAATCCCTGATGACACATATGGAACTCCATTGTTGATTGAACTCTGTTCAATATTTGTGCCTAATAGATTGGCTATTGTCTTCATATCTTCCTCATCTGCTTCTGGATGTATTGCAGCACCAGTTGCATTTGCAACAAGTACTACTCCTGTCTGATTAAATCCTGCAATTTTTTTCTGAATTACCTCTACTCCTAATACATCTGAAATTGTTTGGCAATCTTGTTTTGATAACCAAGGTGATACAACTGCTCCTTTGTCATTTGCACAGATTACATTTCCTAGTGCATTAAACTTAGTATCAAGCACACCAACTTCTAAATCTGTTTCATCTTTTAGATAATCATATTCATTTTGATATGCAGTATTTGGAAGTAAGATTCCTTTATTGTTCATAACTGATAATGCACCGATAAGTCTAGTGTTTGCAATTGCAGTATGATGAATTTGAATATCTAGATACTTTGCAAGCTTATCAGCTTTGGTTTGAGCAAATCCCATTGGAACTAGACCAATACTATCGTTAACAGTAATGTACACTCCAAGGTTTGGTCCCCTATACACATCATATTTGATAATATCCATATCCAGAGAATTAACACTTGATCGTTATGAACGTAAGGAAATTTTTCGTTCCTAATTGATCGATTCTTCACTTGCCTGTTAGAAAAACAGCTGTCTAGCTTTAAATAATAACTACTAGAAAATTGTATCATGCCAATAGCAGAAAATTTCCCTGAAGGCCTAAAGCCAACTGGAAAAATTAACCTCGATGATGGAAATTTCCATATCATGTGGGGTCCAGGTAAAACCAAAAACACTGATGGTTCACAAGCTGAAACATTAGCAGATGCAGACGTTGTTGCAGCATATGCAGCAAGAGGTGAAGAACAAGTTCCTCTTGGTGTCAGCGGTACAATGGTTGCAGTAGATTGGGATTCTTGTGTTGCAGATGGTGCTTGCATTGAAGCTTGTCCTGTACAAGTTTTTCAATGGTACAGAACCGAAAAAGATATTCCAGCAAAAGATGTAGTTGGTCAAACCTTTACAGGTACTGGCAGTGATGTAAAAGACGAGCGCAAAGACCTAACAGATAAAGCAGATCCAATCAGAGAACATGATTGTATTTGGTGTATGGCATGTGTCTCAGTGTGTCCACCAGCAGCTATCAAGGTCGATCAATCAAATGTTGAAAAACATGAAAGTGCTGCAAAAACTTTGTAATCTCTAGAATCTAAACCTAAAAATTTTTAATTTTTATATTATTTTTGAATTTAGTCCCAACTAATTTTCTCTAGCTTTAAATAATATTCTACAAGTATAATATTATGGTAGATCTACAAATTCCTGAAGACTTTTGTCATAATGACGTAAAGCCAAAAGGAAAAACAAGTCACGCAGATGGTGAAAACCTTCATTTTATCTGGGGTGACGGAAGATCCGATGGTGCAGCATTCTCAAACGACGATGTAAAAGCAGCCTATGAAGCAAGAGGAGAAACACAAGTTCCTCTAGGAATTCATGGTACTACTGTTGCAGTCGATTGGGATTCATGTGTTGCAGCCGGTTCATGCATGAGTGTATGTCCTGTTCAAACCTTCCAATGGTACAGAACTGAAAAAGATATTCCAGCAGACAAATGTTTGGGAGAAACTTTTGAAGGTACTGGTAAAACAGAACAAGATGAAAGATTAGATTATACAGACAAATCACAACCAATCAGAGAACATGATTGTACAGTTTGTATGGCATGTCAAGAAATCTGTCCTGAAGGAGCTATTCGAATTGAAGCATCAAATCAAGAATGGCACGAGAAAGCAGCAGGAACATATGTTAAAATGCCATCAAGTGGTGGCGGACCTCACGCACACGATTAAAGAAAATTTTTCTTTTTTCTTATTTTTCTATTTTACATCAACAGATTTTAACCTCTATTGATCAACATTTTTTGCAGAGGTCGCCTAGCTCGGTAGGGCGCGGGCCTTGAGAGCCTGTGTGCGCAAGCATACGGGGGTTCAAATCCCTCTCTCTGCGTTTTTAATTTTCTACTTTAGCTAATTCTGCTAACATTGCAGATAATTGAATTTCAGAATTTGCTCCAACTAGAACTCTATAATCGTACTTTGCAATTATCTCTAAAATGTCTGCCAATTTTTCATGTTTTGATTTGAATACTGCAGAGTTGATGTATTTTAGAAAATCCGATTCTGACATTCCATAAACTTTGATTAACTCAATCATTTTTTCTCTAGCTTCTGGAACTTTTCCAGACAATGCAATTTTTAGAACTTCATCAACATCAGAAGTTTTTGTCAAACCTGCTGAAGAAATTACGTTCTCTTCAGTAATTCCGCCAAGACTTGCTGTTGCTTGCATTAAGTTAATTGCATGCCTCAAATCTCCTTCAGAATAATCATAAATTGCTTTGAGACCTTTTTTGTCCGTTTTTACTTTCTCCTTTTTAGCAATCTCTTCTAGTCTTCCGATTATATCTGCTTCAGGAATTGATGTAAATTTGAAGGTGGCACACCTACTTTGAATGGGGTCTATAATTTTTGAAATATTATTTGCAATGAAAATAAATCTGCATATTTTTGCAGTATCTTCTATAATTCGTCTTAGAGCTGTTTGTGCATCATTTGTCATTTCATCAGCTTCATCCAAAATAATGATTTTGAATGGAACTTCAGCCATTCCTGCAAATCTTGAGAATTTCTTTACTTTCTCTCTGACCATCCCTATTCCTCTCTCATCAGATGCATTAAGCTCTAGTGTGTAGTCTTTAGCATAATCTCCTAGAATTTGTCTTGCAATACATAATGCAACTGTTGTCTTTCCGACACCTGCAGAACCTGAAAACATCAAGTGTGGCATGTCTGTTGGATCTTTGATTAAAGCTTCTAGACTACCAATAATTTCTGTTTGATTTACAACCTCTGATAGTTTCATTGGTCGATATTTTTCTACCCACATTCCAGTTGCAGTCATGAGTATCAAAGACTAAATCCCATTAATAAATCCGAATTGGTTATTGTCATATGCATCATATTAAAATCAAATTTAGCATAATTGTATGCGATCAGCCTGGAATTAATTAGGATCAATTGATCTCACTAAATTGTTAACAGAATTGATCGATCCGGTACTTGTGGATCTAAATCAGAAAAAGTGATCTCAAATGGAAATAGATAAAGTAGAAAAAGTGCATTCAATTGGATATCGCCTAAAGGATGCTAAAGTTACGATTAATCAAGATTTCAAGTATAATGTTGCAGGTATGAAAATTGAGGGTACTCAAGGCGATACAAATAACATGCCTCAATGGATAGGAAAAATTCTCTCAGAGAATAAAATAGGGACATTAAATTCTCCAGATATGATCACACAACTAAAACAAGCTTTATCAAAAGAAAAAATGGTTGGTGAATATCAAATCTCTACACTTGATCCGCACTTTTACATAAAACTGAAAGAATCAATGAAGGAACTAAACCACGATGATTTTGATAAAGTTGAAAGTATGATGTTGGAATTATTTAGAATGAGAAGGGGTAAGCTAGTAAAGATTGCAGACTCTATGAAACTTAATTCAGAACTATACAACAAATTAACTGTTGAGGAGAGTATCTTTTACAAAACAATTCATGAAAACAGTGTAGAGTTTGAAAAGCAGATAAGAGGAGAACGAAATGAGCATGGCTCAAGCTAGCACATTTACAGATTCTGCTTTATCAGATAAAGTAAAAGAATTCTTAACTCGATTCAAGGATAGAGATGGCAACTACAAGTATGTAGATGCAATCGACGAGATGATGCCAAAGAATGCAAAATTCATCATAGTTGATTACAATGATTTGGTGGTAGAACCACAAATTGAGATTATATTTTCTCAAAACCCTGATAGATTGTTTGAAGCATTTGGAAGGGCAATTAAAGAAGCACTTCAAACAAGATTTCCTGAATATGCAGAAAAAATTAAAGATGAAATTCGTGTTAGATTAATTAATTTCCCATTAGAGCGAAGTCTAAGGCAAATTACTGCTGAAACTATTGGAAAGATTACAAGTGTTTCAGGAATGGTGGTAAGGGCATCTGAAGTAAAACCTCTTGCAAAAGAACTAGTCTTTGTATGTCCTGATGAACATCCAACTAAAGTAATTCAGCTAAAGGGCATGGATGTTAAGATGCCGATTGTTTGTGATAATCCTAGTTGCAAACATAGAGACTTTGAGTTAAAGCCTGAATCTAGCAAGTTTATCGATTTTCAAATTTTGAGATTACAAGAACTTCCTGAAGATTTACCTCCTGGACAATTACCTCACTATATTGATGTCACAACTAGGCAGGATCTGGTAGATAATTCAAGACCTGGAGATAGAATTATTCTAACTGGTGTAGTACGAGTTGAGCAGGAATCTGTGGCAGGAGTTCAGAGAGGACATAGTGGGCTATACAGATTAAGAATTGAAGGTAATAATATTGAATTTTTAAGTGGACGTGGTTCTAAAACTGACAGAAAAATTGGTAGAGAAGAAATTTCGCCTGAAGAAGAAAAATTAATCAAATCACTTAGTCAAAGCTCCGATGTCTATCAAAGATTAATTGATTCATTTGCACCACACATTCAAGGTCAAGCACTAATCAAAGAAGCTATTCTATTACTAATTGTTGGTTCTAATCAAAGATTGCTTGGTGATGGAAGTAAGATTAGAGGTGACATTAACGTATTTTTAGTTGGAGATCCAGGTACTGCAAAATCTGAAATGCTAAAGTTTTGTGCAAGAATTGCACCCCGAGGTTTGTATACTTCTGGTAGAGGTTCTACAGCTGCAGGTCTTACGGCTGCTGTAGTTCGAGATAAAACTGGAATCATGATGTTGGAAGCTGGTGCAGTTGTACTAGGTGATCAGGGTTTAGTAAGTATAGACGAATTTGATAAAATGAAACCTGAAGACAGAAGTGCATTGCACGAAGTTATGGAACAACAGTCTGCAAGTATTGCAAAAGGTGGTATTGTAGCTACACTAAATGCAAGAACTTCAATCTTGGCTGCCGCAAACCCTATGTATGGAAAATATGATCCTTTCAAAAATATCACAGAAAATGTTAACTTGCCAATTCCACTGCTTACAAGATTTGATTTGATCTTTGTAGTTCGAGATATTCCAACTAAAGAAAGAGATATGATGATTGCAAAGCACATTATTAAAAGAAATTCTTCACAAGGAACAGACAAAAAATCTGTCATTGAAGTTGATTTACTAACAAAATATCTATCATATGCAAAACGTGGAGAACCTGAATTAACACCTGAAGCTGAGGCTAAAATCCTTGATTACTATCTTCAAATGAGAAATGTAGAATCTGAAGAGATGATTACAGTTACTCCTAGACAATTAGAAGGAATTATCAGACTTTCAACTGCTAGGGCAAGATTACTCATGAAAGACCAGGTCGAGGAAGAGGATGCTGAACGTGCAATCTTTCTAATTCAGAGTATGCTTCAAGATGCAGGAGTCGATGTTAATACTGGTAAAGTCGATCTTGGTGTGTTACAAGGAAAACCAAGAAGTGAGGTTTCCAAGATGCAACTATTCATGGATGTTCTTAAGGGTCTTGAAGGTGATAACAAAGTTCCAGTTGAAGAGAAGACATTTGTAAAAGAACTTGAAAAGAGTGAAAAATTCACTGAAGAAGAGGCAAGAAACTACATTAGAAGAATGCTCAGAGAAGCATCTATTTATGAATCAAAACCCGGTCACTATAACCGAGTATGAATATAGATAAGCTAAAACTTTCAGAATCAGCAATTGAATTTTTAAAATCACAAGGTTTTACAAAATTATATCCTCCACAATCTGATAGTGTAAAGTCTGGATTGCTAGATGGTCAAAGCATTCTAGTATCAGCTCCTACTGCCAGTGGAAAAACTTTGATTGCAATGCTTGCGATGTTGAGTTATTTATCTAAAAATAAAGGGAAGGTGATCTATCTTAGTCCATTACGTGCATTAGCTGCTGAAAAGTTTACAGAATTTAAAAAATTGGAAAAAATTGCACTAGGAAACAAAGTAAAAGTTGCAATATCTACAGGTGACTTTGAAAATATTGAAAAAAACTTGGAAAAAAGTAATGTGTTAATTTTAACAAATGAAAAAATGGATTCTATAATTAGACATGGTGCTGAATGGGTTGATGAAATTGGATTAGTGATTTCTGATGAAGTTCATTTGATTGGAGATGAGAATAGAGGTCCGACACTTGAGATGATTCTTACACAACTCAAACTATTAGAAACAAAACCTCAGATTGTAGGTCTTAGTGCAACGATTACAAATTCAGATGAGATTGCAGACTGGCTTGAATGCAAATTAGTAAAAAATGATTGGAGACCTGTTCCACTTTCTGAAGGGGTATGTGACGGAGGTCAAGTTACAATGAGTGATGGTAAAACCTTTGAAGTTGAGCGTAGTTTAATGGGAACACCTATTGATTTAGGCGTGCAATCAGTACATCAGGGAGGACAATCCTTAGTTTTTGCTGAGACTAGAACTCGCTCAAAATCTCTTGCAACAAAAGCAGCAGATGCAATTTTTCAGATATTAGAAAAAAAAGAAATTACAGAATTAGAAAAAACATCAAAAAAACTTCTATCAGAAAATGAGCATACTGAATTAGTCAAAACATTGGCATTATTAGTAAAAAAAGGAGTTGCATTTCATCATGCAGGACTAAATCAAAAATGCAGAGAAACTATAGAGGCAGAATTTCGTAAAGGCACCATCAAACTTTTATCATCTACTCCAACTTTAGCTGCTGGTGTCAATCTTCCAGCAAGACGAGTTGTTATATCAAACATTAACAGGTATAATGCCAAAGTAGGTGCTAATAGACCAATTAGTATTTTAGAATACAAACAACTTTGTGGCAGAGCTGGAAGACCACAATACGATGATTATGGGGAATCAATTATTGTTGGAAATGGTAATGCAGAAGATCTAATAGAATATTACATTAATGGAGAACCTGAAGCAATCGTATCTAAAATAACAGATGATAAATCTCTACGAACTCATATTCTAAGTGTTATAGTCACACATCCAGGAATTAAAAAAGAAGAGATTTTAGAATTCTTTTTACAAACATTGGGTGGACTACAATCAAGAAAACCTACAATTAAATTTGCAATTGATATTTCATTACGTTTTCTTTCTAGTAAGTTTTTGATTATTAAAAAAGGTGAAAGATATGCCGCTACTGAATTTGGAAAAAAGACATCAATGTTGTATATTGATCCATTAACTGCAACATACTTTAGAGATTCAATTGAAAATGTATCTCAAGAAAGAAAACATACTTTTGGATTTTTACACATGATCACAAATTGTGAAGAATTTTTCCCAAAGTTCACCTTACGTCAAAAAGATTACGAAACTGCAAGTTTAATGATTGATAACAATTCATCACAACTCTTAGAACCAATATCAGAGTATGATTGTTCAAGAAGCCTTTTGGCATTACAATCTTGGATTGCTGAATCTACTGAATTATCTCTTTCAGATAGCCTCGGAATTGAGTCTGGGGATATGCATAGGATGACTGAGAATGCAAATTGGCTATCTTATTGTCTTAGGGAAATTTCCAAGCACGTTGAGAGGGCAGATTTACTTGAAGAATTGAGTGATTTGAGAAATAGAATAGTCTATGGAATTAGAGAGGAACTGCTTGATTTAGTCAGAGTTAAGGGCATTGGAAGGGTTAGAGCTAGAATTCTATTCAAACACGGTGTCAAGAATTTGGATGATTTGAGAAAAATTCCTGTGAATAAATTAGCAGAATTTGATAAAATTGGTTCAACCATTGCGGATAACATAAAGGCAGAGTTACGAAAGGTTAGATAATTGATTGATTTACTGATTCCGACAATAATTTCTTGTATTGTGGCATTCTTTGTAGTATTTCTTTTGACTCCTCCTTTAATTAAAATTTTAGAAAAAAGAAATTTTGCAGTCAAGGATATGAATAAAAAAGAAGATGTAATGGTAGTAAGACCTGGTGGCCCTGCAATTCTTGCAGGAATCATTGCATCTGAATTAGTTCTTTATGCATTTTTACAAATGAATGAAATTCTTGCTATACTAATTACAACATCGGCTGCATGTGTTATCGGATATGTTGATGATAGAAAAGTAATGGGTGGTTGGTTTAAGCCATTGACATTAGCAATTGCTGCAATTCCAATCATTGCACTTGGTGCATATGATACTGATCTTGCATTTCCATTATTTGGGACAGTACAAATTCCTGCCTTGTATCTTGCATTAATTATATTTATGATCCCAATTACTGGAAATACAATTAATTCGATTGATGTTCTAAATGGTGTTGCAAGTGGATTTATGGTCATTGCTAGTTTCTCATTGTCAATTTGCTTATTCATTGTACAAAACTATGAAATTGCAATTGTAAGTTTACCGCTTGGATTTGTTTCATTAGCATTTTACAAATATCATAAAATCCCAAGTAAAATTTTTCCAGGAGATTCTGGCGCATTAACTTTAGGTGCAATGTATGGTGCAATTGCAATTGTAGGTGGTGTTGAAATAATTGCAGCAATTGCACTTTTGCCTGCAGTGATCAACTCATTTTTGTTCCTATCAAGCGTAAAACGAGTAGTAGAACATAGACAAATCAAGGGAAAACCTGTAGAACATACTGAAGACTTTCTACTAAAGGCAACTAATGACAAAAAGGCCCCTGTTACTTTGGTTAGACTGATTCTTGCAGGTGGACCAATGTCTGAAAAAAATGTAGGATTGGCAATTTTTAAACTAACAATATTTTCAGGAATTTTAGCAGTGATTACTGCGTTTATGATGGGAGTAACATTTTGAAATCTGGACTTTTTATTTTCTTGTTTGCAATGTGGGGGTTGATAATTGTAGGTGGTGGAATTATAGTTATGATTCTAGGACCAATTTCAATTTCAGGATTTGGTGAACTTAATTGGTTTATTGCATCTGTCATAAAAGCTGTTATTGCAATAGTTCTAGTTGTAATTTGGGTTTTAATTTTATCAAAGATGAAAAATTGGATATTTAGAAACGAAATTAAACTTTAACTTTCTTTCCACTGTCTTTGTTTCTTGTCATATTCGTCTCTACTGTATCTAATTGAAGCAGGAGAACCTATCACTACTGTATTTTCAGGAACATCTTTTGTCACAACTGCTCCCATTGCAACAACACTATTTTTTCCTACAGTGACACCTGCTTTGATTACTGCACGTGCACCAATAATTGCATTATCTTCAATTGTTACTCCTATCATTTTATTACACATTGGATAAGGATCATTTGTTAATACTGCTGCAGGTCCAATGAATACATTTTTTCCAATTCTTGAAAGTGGTGGTATGTATGCTTGACCTTCGATTTTGGTATTTTCACCAATCTTTACATCATAATCAACATGTGCTAAAGAACCAATTTTGACATTATCTCCAATTTCTACATTATCTCCTACATATGAAAAATGCCAAATCTGAACATTTTCACCAATCTTTGCTTTCTCTGAAATAAAATTAGTAACCATTATCTCACAAGTGCCATGGGTTTGCCTTTGTAATAATTTTTTCAGGTAATCTATCCTTAAATTTTTTCAGAAATTCTATTTCTTGTTTCTTATCTCGAAGTTCATCTGGTAACATTATTGGAATCTCTTCAATTATTGGGTAAAATCTAGAACATTTTGGGCAAAAAATAACCCCTTCGGAAATAACATTGTCTTTTTCCTTTATTTCAAATAATTCTAAAGGATGTGTTTTGTCAATCGGACAAGCCAAAATATCCATCATAGTTTTGTTCATTTTAGATCCAGATAGATTGGTATTCCCTTTTGACTAGATAAAAGTGCAGCTTCGGCAATTTTTGTAACATTTACTGCCTCTTGAGATTTTACCACTTGGTTGTTTTTCCCTTCAATTGCCCCAAGAAAACTTTGAATTTCTAATAACAATGGTTCTTGTTTTTCATTTTGTATAATTTCTGAATTTTCATCTTTTTCTACGACAATTTCTTGGGTGATAAAATCAGATGAAATAATTGCATCTGTACAAACTGCATTAAATTTCCTTAATTTTTTAGGGGTTATCCAATTGGATGTTATGATTGCAACTTTATCATTTTTGTATCCTAACATGATACTTGTAAAGTCTTCATGTTCATGTTTTATTTTCCCTGCTCTGGCAAATACTACCTGAGGCATTTCATCAAATAACCAATTTGCAGTATCGATATCATGAACTGATGTATCATAAATAATCCCCACATCTTTGATGTGCAGAGGCATTCTATTTTCTCTGTGAAATTCAAGCATTACTAAATCACCGTATTTTTTCTCTTTGACCATTTTTTTAACTACGTCAACTGCAGGATTGAATCTTTCAATATATCCACATGTTAGAATAACTTTATTTTTTTCTGCAATTTTAACAAGGTTTTGACCATCTTCAGATTTGTATGTCATTGGTTTTTCAACAAAGACATGTTTTTTTGCATCTAACAACTTATGTGTAATTGCAGTATGAGTTGATGTAGGTGTTACTACAAATGCACCATCAAATTCCTCTTTAACTAATAATTCATCTAATGATGTATAATGATTAACCGAATACTTTTCTCCATATTCTTTACTTTTTTGAGAATCTGAATCACATACAGCTACTAGTACTCCTAATTGTGATAAAATTCTTGTATGGTTTTTCCCCCATCCGCCTGTTCCAATTTGAATAATTTTCATCTAATATACCTCAGTTAACCAATGAGTATAATCATCATTTTTGTTCATTACTATCTCTGTATACATTTCCATCATTTTTTTAGTAATGTCTCCAGGTTTGCCATTTCCAATTTGTTTTGAATCCATTTTAATGATTGGTGTAATTTCAGCTGCAGTTCCAGTTAGGAAAATTTCTTCTGATGTTATCAATTCACTTCTTGTAATCTCTCGCTCAATCATATCTATATCCAAATCTTTTGCAATTTTGATAATTGCATCTCGTGTAATTCCTTCAAGTGCTGATGATGCAAGCGAAGGAGTGATCAATTGACCATTTCTAACAATGAAGATATTCTCACCTGGGGCTTCACTGACATTTCCATTATGATCAAGTAAAATTGCCTCATCAAACCCATTTCGCTTTGCCTCTTGGGTTGCAATGATAGAATTTAGATAATTTCCTCCCATTTTGGCTTGAGGTGGGGTTGACATGTCTGAGAATTTTCTCCAAGATACGACTCCTGCTGTAATTCCATTTTTATTAAACAAATCCCCAAAAGGAAAAGTAAAGATTGCAACATTTGTTGGAGCTTTTTCAGTAACATGGAGATTAATTCCGTAATCACCTACAAAGTAAAACGGTCTTATGTAACATGATTTTTTTATTTTATTTTTTTTACAAATCCCAATAATTGCATTAGTAATTTCATCATCTGAAAAATTAAGTGAAATATTATAAAATTGTCCTGATCTTCTAAATCGCTTTACATGTTCATCTAATCTGAAAACATTGAGATTTTTCCCATTCCAGTATGCTCTAATTCCTTCAAATATTGATGTCCCATAATGAATTGCATGTGTTGTAATTGGAACTTGTGCTTTTTCTGTAGGGACATATTTTCCATCAAACCAAACATATTTTGAAAGAGGAATTGCCATGGAAAAATTCTACCACGAGTGTATTAATCTCTACTTATTTTGAATACCCTTCTTTAGGAAATTTCATTCCTACAATCCGTGTAGTTTGATCTTCTTCTTTTGCAAATTTTTCAACAGTCTTCCATTCTTCATCAATAATTTTGACTATCTCTTCAGGAACATCTTCTTTCCAAGCAGATTTTTTCCCTAATGCTACATCATACAATTTTTCTTTAACTGATGTTGCAGAGAGTGCTTTACGTTCACCAATTTTTGGTCTTAATCTGTACATTTTCAACATGTAACCTTCTGCCTTGTCACCGGTATATGAAAAATAATCACCTTCAACTCCATCAAGAATTTGTTTTCTTAGTTTCCATGATTTCCTTCTTACCAGTGGCGGAAGATATTTTTTGAATGGTGCTTGAAATGCGTAATCATCAGTTATTTTGATTGAATCTCCAAAAATAGATTCAAGCATTTTTTTCCTAGTTTTAAAATCAAACGGAAAACTCTTACTGTTTATTTCTCTGTCTTCATCTTTGAAGACTACTGGCATTACTTTAACTACATCTGCTTGTTTTTTTAATTCTTTAATAATTTCAACATGTGCATTCGTTACTGGATTTAGATGTGCGAGATATAGTGCCGTAATCAATTACATCACGTAAATAATTCTCATATTTCAATGATTGAATTTAAAAAAGTTTTATCCGTATGATTCGTATTTAACTTCAAAGCTTCCATCTTCACGTTTGTCATGGTCTGTGACAAAACCTTTGGGATTCAAGAAATCCATTACCCCATCAATGGTTCCTTGCCATCCACAAACATAGAAAATTGTATTTTCTTTAGTTATTTTATCATCAATTAATTCTTCTAATGGTGAAATTCCATTGTCTCTTGGTCTTAGGAATGTCTCAACTCTACCAACTTGACCTGCCCATGATCTGTTAAACCATTCTTGTGGTCTACTAATTGCAGCTCTGTACCTGAAATTCCATTGATCTTTTCCTTTAGCAATACTTTCATTTTCAAGATTAGTTAGCAAATCTTTGTAACTTAATTCATCAACATAACTGGCACCATGTAAAACTATGATTTCACGTTTATCTCCAGTATCATGAAGATGTTGTGCAAAACTTACAAATGGTGCAAGACCTGTTCCTCCACCAATACAAACAATTCTACGGTTATCTTTTTCCCCATTTGCCAATTCTTCATTAATTAGTAAAGCTCTACCTGTTGGTTTTAACCAGAGAATTTCATCTCCTTCTTTTACATTAAATAATTGAGTAGTTAATCTACCTGGAAGTGGTTTTCTAACCCATCTGATAACTAATTCAATATAGTCTCTATTTTCTGGATGTGATGCAATTGAATATGCACGTCTAACAATTTTTCCATTTTCCACAGGATTTGGTAATCCTAAAGTGATGAATTGACCTGCTTGATATTCTGGAACAGGTCCATCATTTGGAACCATTCTAATAATTACAAGATCTTCTTTTAATAATTGGACATAAGTGACAGTTGCTTTGTTATCTACGACCATAACGATTGAATCAGCATTTGCACGGTTAAATATATTGTGTTAATTTCATAACACGATTTCCTAATTGACCGCTAAACGTTAATAACCAATTTGTAAAACTTATTTCAATCAGATTTCTGATTATTGGGCCGGTCGTCTAGTCCGGTAGGATATGTGCATGGCATGCATGGGATCGAGGGTTCAAATCCCTTCCGGTCCATTTATTTTTTAATTGCAGATAAAATCATTTTTTCAATTTCTGGATCTTTTTCTTTTAAAATATCATTGATTTTTTCTTCTGATAATGCAATTTTCAAGTTAATTATTGCTTGGAGCGCACTTTTCTTTACTTCTATGTTGGAATCTGATAATGCTTCAAGAAAAATCTCTTTAGCTTCAATGGCTTTTAGATGACCTAAGGCTCCAAGAGCACATGATCTGACCATAGAACGTTCATCATTTACAAGTTTAATTATTTCAGGTATTGCAGATGTTTCATTTCTATTTGCTAGTACTAGTGATACAAAACTTCTGATGTTTTTATTTGCGGTACTCAAATTATTGATCAAAAAATTCGAAATTTTATTTTTATTTAATAATAGTGAACTAAATGCTTCCCCTCTAACTGCAAGATCATCGTCATCTAATTTTGAAATTATTTTTTCTAATAAATTGGGATTGTCCTCATTATCTAGAGTCTCTAAAATTTTGATTTTTTCTTTACTGTTTCCAAATTCTAAAACTTTTAAAATATTTTCCAAGTTCTGACTAAATTCCTTCTTTCTAGTTAATAATGCTTCAAATTTTTCAATTTTTTTTCATTTATTTTGAAAATCCCCTTTTAGCTTTAAATTATCCTAAAATACCAAATTTTGCATGTCAAATGAAACCCGAGACACCGTATTCATTGGTAAGAAACCATTGATGGCATATGTAACATCAACGCTAATTCAATTGGCAAACTTACCTGCCGTAAGCATCAAAGCTAGAGGACTCAGCATAGGTCGTGCTGTAGATGTAGCTCAAATCATTGCTAGAAAGACAGAAAATGCAGGCTACACTATCGGAGAAATTAAAATTGGCTCCGAATCATTAGAGTCTCAAGACGGTAGAACAAGAAACGTTTCAACAATAGAAATTGAAGTAAAGCGAAATACAAGCTAGTTGTACTTTACTTGAAATTTTTTATTTTATTATTTCTTTGATCTTTTATACTTATTTTCCATTTTTTCAAACTTTGAAAGTTCAACCAAGTCATTAAACTGATTAAAATTGACAACTTTTTGTTTATACTTTGAAGTATTACCTGACTTTTTTAATTCAGTTAGGATATTCATTGTTGCAAATGTATTTGCATACAAAACAGATAATGGATAGAGAATAATGTTAAACCCCATTTTACTTAATAATTCTGCTGAACTTAATGGAGTTGCTCCACCTTCTATCATATTTGCAACAAGTGGGGCGTTGATTTCTTTTCCGATCTTCTTCATTTCATCAATTGATCTTGGTGCTTCAACAAATACAGCATCTGCACCTGTTTTCTTGTTTTGTTTTCCACGTTCAATTGCTTCATCTAATCCTTCAGTTGCCCTTGCATCAGTTCTGGCAACAATGATGAAATTTTTATTTTCTCTTGCATCAATTGCAGCAGATAATTTTTCTGTATATTCTTCTTGAGAAATTACTTCTTTTCCTTGCATGTGACCACATCGTTTAGGCCATCGTTGGTCCTCTAAGAATATGCCTGATGCTCCTGCTAATTCTAATTCCTTTACTAATTTCCAAACGCTTAGTGCATTTCCATATCCAGTATCTGAATCAACAATTACAGGAACCTGTACTGCTCTACATATTCTTCTGGCATTATCTATAGTTTCCGTGGCACCAATAAATCCATAATCTGGCATTCCAAATAATGTGGCAGATGTTCCATACCCTGTTTGAAACATTGCATCAAATCCTACTTTTTGAGCAATTTTAGCACCTAAAGCATCATAGACACCTGGAATGACAAGTGGCTTTTTTGATTTTAACATGCTTTTCAAATTTTTCATAATTGTGTTCTTTTTCTGAATTATTTATGATTTTAATTGAATTGATGATAAAGTAGAATCAAATCATTCGATCTCAATCTTTTTACTTTTTTTCTTTATTTCTTTCTCTTGAACTTTTTTTAGTTCTGATTCTAGAAATTGCTTGTATTTTTTGGTTTCATCCTCTGTCATGTTGGCAAAATTAGAACTTAGTATAGATCCCATTGCAGCAATCTTTTCTAGTAGATCTAAAGCAACAAATCTTCCAACATTTCCTAATCGAAATAAAACCTCAAGTTGTTTTTTAACAATGTCATTTACTTTGTCTACATCTTCTGCCGTATCTTTCCCTTTTTGTGTTAATTGATATTTCCCATCCTTTGTTTCTTCAATTAATCCTTCATCTAGTAATCTACCCAACAAAGGATAAATTAATCCAGGTGATGGTTTCCAAATTCCATTACTTTGTTCAACGGCATAATCGATAATCTCTTTCCCAGTATGCGGAGTTTTTTTTAATAATTCTAAAATGAAATATCTTGAAAATCCTCTTGGGACTGAGCTTCCTACTCTTTGAAACCACTCAGAAATCATCACTAGTGATATCACTAGTGATATATTTTAATATTTTGGATCATAGTTCTGCTACGAAAATGGCTGATTTCTTCTCGTGCTTCAATTCGGCTGATATGAGTAAACAGATCGTCATTTTTTAAAATGACATATATTTCATATATTAAGAAAAATTAAGTCAAGCTAATTTTATCAAAAGTGCAAATTAGAAATCATAGTTTAATATAACCACATTCTAGAATTATCATTATGCAAATAACATATCGTGTAGAGCATGACGATAAATCAGATGGATTCATAGCATATTGTCCAGTGATGAAACCCGTCAGTATTTACGCAAAAACTAGAGATGAGGTTGCACCAAAAATTAGAGATGCAATTGAGTTGTATTTGCAAAAACATCCTGAATTCCAAGACAAACTACAAACTGAAACCATTGAAATGTGACAGTACAATGAAACGGAATGAGTACAGAGTAGACGTATTGCTAAGTGTTTTTAATCGCTTAGGTTATAGTAACTGGAAAACAATGAATGGAATACAACTGTTAACTCACACCGTATCTGGAAATGAAATTATTCTGGATACGTCCTACCCTGTTTTACCTGCTTCTCTAATTGAAAGAAAGGTAGATGATTTAGACATCAGTGAAATTTATTTTGATTCCATCTTTGATGCTGAAATAAATATGATGTCAGCTTCAAATTAATTTTGTGTTGCAATCTTAAACAAAGATTCAATTTTATTTTCACCTAATTCTAATTTAATTCCAGCTTGTTCAGCTGGAGTTTTACCCAAGCTTGAATGTTCTCTTATGAAATTATAATGAATCCTCATGGCTTCAATTATCTTCTGTGAAGATTCTCTAGTATTCATTCCACGCATTACTTTTTCTCTATCTCTCATAGTTCCGTTAAGGCGTTCTACTCTAGAATTCAATCCCTCATTTCTTACAGAAATAGAACGAATATTTTTCACTCTTGGATTTTTGATAGTGTAAAATTCCTTTTGGAAAGCTTCGTTGTATGATGGTAGACCATCATGTATTACTGCATGAGTTGTACCTATCTTTGATTTTGCATCTGCAAATACATTTCTTGCATCTGATACTTCTCTACGTTGACTTACCATACTACTTACCCAAAAACGGGTAGAATCATCCATAAAATTCCATAACCACTGATAGTGTCCTTTTCCTATTTCCTCTCGTCTTACGTGTACTACCATTTCATCTACCTGAAATACTCCTCCTAAATGAGGAGGAGAAAGAGAATTTACAAAAGGAGACACTACATCAGCAAATCTTTGCACCCATCTTAATACAGATACATTTGAGATACTTACACCATAGAACTGCTTTACATGATCAGCTACTTTTCTTAATGACATTCCTTTGAAATACAGGTCAATACAGGCACAAATTAGCTTGGGTTCTTTCTTTGAATTTTCAAACCCAGTATTCACTACGAATCTATATCCACATTCACGACAAAGATACTTTTGAGATAATCCTTTCTTGTTGTGACGATTGCCATCTTTTACTATTTTTTCTGATTTACACTTTAGACATTCTATGCTATCAGATGACCCGATAATGATTGGTGCAACATCTTGGGAGATTACTTTCCCTCGAATTTTTTTCGAAAATAAAATTGCACAAATGTGCTTGCATTGAATTTGTCGGAATCGATAATCTGGACAGGTACAAATCCATTGACCGTCTTGACGAGAACCTAAATTGCTTCCGTACTTTTTTGTGACGTTGTACCATATTTCTTCATTAGATTGAGAACGAATCTTGTAATTTAACTTGTTGATTCTTTTGATAGGGTGATTAACAGATGCAATTTCCATGCCTCTAACTTGTCTTTCTAATTCTTGCTTTGTCTGTTGGTACATACTATGGTACATACCATTAATGTATATAAATTTTAATATACCATGGTATATACCAATAAGTATGGTTAGTGAAGCTGACGTTAAAATTTACAAGGTTGGGAATCGACATAGTATGAATTTACCTAGTACATTAGTTACAGATAGTTTATTTCCATTTGCACCTAATGAGAGCCTAAAAATCAAGGTTGAAGGTAAGAAGCTAATAGTCACAAAAGCGAGATAAAATATATTAGATTGTGAAAATATCTGTAACCATACCAAAGGAAGACAGGATCAACTTGACACCCCGTCGTGTTAGCACAGGTCGACATTATCAAGTTGGCTGACTACTGTCTTTTTTCCTTTGATATGATTACTAAAAATTGGGTAAACAGCTTGTGCTGTAATTATATTATTTCTTAACATCTGAATCTTTTTTCCTTTTACCATTAATTTTTTCTATATGGTTATCTTGATTTTCATCACGAAATAGATTTTCGTAAGCATCAGACAAGCTTTGTTCTTGTAGAGCTATTCTTTCACCTACAAGTTTACTGATTTCTTCATTGTCTTCATCGTCTGCTTCATATTTTTGAATAAAATTAATGCCCCACCCCATAAGATAATTTGCGGCTGTTGTGTAATCTATCTCCTCCATAGGATCATCTTGCATCATTTTTCCACGCAGTATCTGTATCCACTTGTTAATTTCAGGAGCTACGCTGATGGTCTTCCTTACAAATTCTGGTTTCTCTGATGTCATACACACTTCATCTCTACATACATCATCTAATGTACTAAGATATAAGGCTGGCGATCGGGGTTTAGGAATACGTTTTTGCATTAAATCACCTCCTCAGATCCTCAAAATAGGTATCAGTCGAATTGAAGCACGACAATTTTTCAGCCGTCTCCGTAGCAGAACTTGGATCATGCCTGCCAATTACTACATATTTATCCTGTACAAAGCAAGTTTGACTGAAATATGGTAGATTCCATAGAATTTGACTTAATCATTTGTGGTTCTGGTTTAGCCGGTTTACGAGCTGCAATTGCTGCAGCCAAAAAAGGACCTCATCTCAAAATTGGAATTGTTTCTAAAGTTCAAGTCATGCGTTCACATTCAGTTTCAGCAGAAGGTGGAACTGCAGCAGTTCTTTTTGAAGATGAAGGTGATACAATTGAATCTCATGTTTATGATACTGTGAAAGGAAGTGATTTTCTTGCAGACCAAGATGTTGCTGAAAGACTTTGTGTTGAAATGCCACAGGAAATTCATCAATTAGATCATTGGGGAATGCCATGGTCAAGACGAGATGATGGTAGAATTGATCAACGAAATTTTGGTGGATATAGTTTTCCTAGAGCTACATATGCATCTGATAAAGTTGGTTTCTTTGAAATGCAAACTTTGTATGATACATGTCTAAAATTTGAAAATATTGAATATCTTAACGAATGGTTTGTCACATCAATTATTCATGATGGAAAACGATTCATGGGTGTCACTGCAATTGAATTAAGTTCTGGTACATTTTACACTATCAAAGGAAAAGCTCTCATCATTGCAACTGGAGGTGCTGGAAGATTGTACAGCTTTTCTACTTATGCCCTTTCTTCAACTCCTGATGGTTTGGATATGGGATTACGTGCTGGTATGGCGCTCAAGGATATGGAGTTTGTTCAATTCCATCCGACTGGAATTTTACCTTCTGGTATTCTAATTACTGAAGGTGCAAGAGGTGAGGGTGGATATCTTCTTAACAACAAAGGTGAACGATTTATGAAAACATATGCAGCTGGTAAAATGGAATTAGCTCCACGTGATATTGTATCAAGATCAATAATGACTGAAATTCAAGAGGGTAGGGGATTCAAACATGAAACTGGCGTAGATTGCATGAAACTTGATTTACGACATCTTGGAGATGAGAAGATTAAAGAGAAATTAGGTGGAATTAGAGAAATATCAATTAAATTTTCAGGTCAAGATCCTGCAAAGGATTTGCTTGACATCAGACCTGTATGTCATTACATGATGGGTGGACTACATACTGACATTGATGGTGCAACTGAAATTCAAGGAGTTTGGGCTGCCGGAGAGGCTGCTTGTAATAGTGTTCATGGTTCTAATCGTTTAGGCGCAAATTCAACGTCTGAATGTATTGTTTGGGGTAAAATTACAGGTGAATTGGCAATTGACTATATTCAAAAGAATGAATCTACGAATCCATGGCCTCATCACCTTGTAGCTGCTGAAGAAAAGAGAATCTATGATGGAATCTTTAGAGGAAATGGTGATGTCAATCCCTATGAAATTAGACAACAACTAACTGATACAATGAATGATAAAGCATATGTTTACAAAAATGAAACTAATCTAATTGAAGGTCTTAAAATAATTCGAGATTTAAAGAAACAGACTTGGAAACACGTCGATGATAAAGCAAAAGAGTATAACACTAATTTTGCAAATGTGATGGAACTTGATTCTATGTTTAGAGTAGCTGAGATTGTTTTACTTGGTGCAATTAATAGAAAAGAATCTCGTGGAGCACATTCAAGAACTGATTATCCAAAACGAGATGATGTCAACTTTTTACATCATACTCTTGCTTACTATGATCCAAATGAACCAATAATGAAAACACATCCAGTCACAATTACTAAGTACCAGCCAGTGGAGAGGAAATACTAGATGGCAAACGATGAACACAGAGAAGGTATTGGAGGTATGATCAATCCTCGTAGATATGGAATTGAACGAGTAGCATATTTGCTAATGAGATTAAGTGGATTGGGATTATTGGCATATTTTATAGGCCATATTTATGAAACCAGTAATATTTTACGAGGTCAGGTTGGCTGGGATGATTTCATGGAACTCATCTCTGGTACTGAAGGTCATATCGTAATGTCAATTGTAATTGCAATGTGTGTATTTCATACTGTAAATGGTGTTAGAGTAATGTTGGGACATGGTGGAGTAGGTGTAGGAAAACCTGCAAGACCTGATTATCCATATGATCCAGCATCACAAAATTATAGACATAAAATTGGAATTTATTCTGCAATAGTTCTTGCAGCAGTTGCAATGATGTATGGTTTAGCGGTAATGTTTGGTGAATAAAATGAGAGAAAGTACAATAATGAAAATCCACTATGGGACTGCTTTGGCAGCCGTAGCGTTGGTGGCAGTTCACATTTTGATGCGTCTTACAATGGGATATGCAGAATCTTTAGAATATGAAAATGTTTTAGCAAATTACAAATTTGTTCCATATGCTATAATGTTGGAAATAATTCTAGTCCTACTTGCTGTTCATGGATTTAATGGATTAAGGGTAATTTTACTTGAATTAAAACAAGGAAGACTATATGAAAAAGCTGTATCTTATGGTTGCCTTGTTGGAATGATTGGGTTAATAGCATATGGCTCAAGAACAATTATTATGACAAACATGGGGATGGTATAGGAATGGCTCAAGTTTCTAGTATTTCAAATGAACAATCATCAACGGCAAAATCTATCACTCTTAAAATTTCAAGATTCAATCCTGAACATGATGAATCAAGTCAATTTATGGAGTTTAATGTCAAATATGAAAAATGGACAACTGTTCTAGAAGCAATCCTTGATGTCAAAAAACATTTTGATCATTCTGTTGCAGTACGTTATTCTTGTAGACAAGCTACATGTGGTTCATGTGGAATGATAATTAATGGAAAACCAAGATTGGCATGTTTTACAAAAATTAGTGAATTAGATTCTAACGTTGTCACCGTTGAACCCATGAATAATTTCCCTGTAATTCGAGATTTAGCAGTAAAGTTTGAAAAATTATTTGATTCTCATCAAAAAATTAAACCGTATCTAATTAGAGATGATACAGAACTAGTATCTGACGAAAAAGAATTCTTACAAACTCCTGAAGAAGTAGAACAATACATTCAATTTGCAAATTGTATCAAATGTGGTTTGTGTAATTCTGCATGTCCTACAATGGCAACTGATTCATCATTTGTTGGACCTCAAGCATTAGCCCAAGCATATCGATATGTTGCAGATAGTAGAGATAAGGGTAAAGATTCTAGATTAAAAATGATTGATGACTCTCATGGTATTTGGCGATGTCATTTTGCTGGCTCTTGTAGTCAAGTATGTCCAAAAGGAGTTGATCCTGCTATGGGAATTCAACTACTTCGAGGATATATGCTAGGTTTTAGAAGTTAACCTAGTTTTTTTGGATTTGGGCTATTGTTTACTTGATTGTTAATCTGTTCTGCCATGAAATGATTTGAGACATTAACTTTAACATCTTTTACACCCTCTACTTTCAAAAGATTATCGTGTACGTCTTGGCAAATTTTAAAACCAAATACTGCTGGACAGAATGGACTTGTAAGATGTAAATCTACTTTGACATTACTGTCGTTGATATCAACTTCATCAATTAATTCTAATTCTACAATTGATGTGTTAATTTCTGGATCTACAATCTTTGATAGCTCATCAAATATTTTAACTCGCATCAGTTTGATATCTTGGCTCATGTCGTGAAAACCATCGTTGCTATATATAACCATTATAGAACCTTAGGTAATGTATCGTTCACGTCTTGGTACTGATTTGAGTGATATTACTTTGGATTATGTTTCATCAATTAATGATGATTCTGAAATTGCACTTTATGATATTCTTGGAAGTCAAGCTCACGCCTTGATGTTATTTCAACAAAATATCATAACAAATACTGATGCAAAAAAAATTTTGAGTGCTTTAGAGAATTTGAAAAATGAAAAATTTGATGCCTCATCTGGTGCAGAAGATATTCATGAGCTTATTGAAACTTTGGTGATAAAAAAAGCTGGAATGGCCAGTGGAGGAAAAATGCATACTGCAAGATCTCGAAACGATCAAGTTGTCTTAGATATTCGAATGAAAATAAGAGATGATATCAATATCATTTGTAATTGTCTTTTAGATACCATTGAAGCCCTTGTATCTGTGGCTAAAAATCACCAAAAAACAATCATGCCACTATACACTCATCTCCAACAAGCACAAGCTGGTTTATTTTCTCATTATCTTTTAGCTCATGCTGATGCTTTGACACGAGATTTTGAAAGATTGTTTGGAACGTTTGAACGAATAAACCAAAGTCCACTTGGAGCAGGCCCTGTCGGAGGAACAAGTATCCCTATTGATAGACATAGTACTGCAAAGATGTTGGGTTTTGATGGTCTTGTTGAAAATTCAATTGATGCAACTAGTACACGCGATTTTGTGGCAGAATATGTGGCAATGATTTCTATTTTAATGACGAACCTAAGTAAAATTTCTGAAGATTTCGTAATCTGGTCTACTTCTGAATTTTCATTTATTGAACTATCAGATGAATTTACATCTCCATCTAGTGTAATGCCTCAAAAAAAGAATCCAGATATTTTGGAACTTACACGAGGTAAAACTGCAGAAGTTATAGGGAATTTAACTGCAATTTTAACAACTGTAAAGGGACTAGCATCAGGATATGGGCGAGATTTACAACAAATTAAATCATCTATTTGGTCTACATCAAAAATTTCTATCAGTGCATTATTAATTTTAAAATCAATTCTTCTAACTTTAAAAGTAAATGAAAAACAAATGAAAAAAGTTACAGAGTCTAGTAATCTAATTGCGTTAGATATTGCTGAAAAATTAGTTCAAGAAGGAATTCCATTTAGAGTAACCCATAAAATTTCCGGGGCATTAGTTCAATTGGCTCATAATTTAAAAAAACCTATTTCAAAATTAAGCTTGTCTGAAATAAAAAAATCAGTGGCTGACACAAAAGTTGATCCAAAGATAGTCTCAAAAATCATATCTTCTACAACTGTTGTTTCATCTCTTAAAGACAGAAAATCTTTTGGTTCTTCAGGCTATGATGAACAGAAAAGAATGATATCTGATAGAACTCTAAAAATTAATCAATACAGATCTGATGTATTGCAAAGAGAAAATAAAATTAATGCATGTATTGATGATTTGAAAAAGCAAGTTAAAGCAATCATTTGATGAATAAAGAATAGAGAGCGGGTCTAAAGGGATTCGGACCCTTGACAACCGGATTAAAAGTCCGGTGCGCTACCTGGCTGCGCCATAGACCCTCGTAAAAAATGCCTTAATTGTATAATTTAGTCTTTTACAAAAGATTTTGTTGTGACAGAAACTTTTAATCTGGCATTTTGACTCTAAGAATTTGTGCCCTTGTAGTATAGCCCGGTCTAGAATTCGGCCCTGTCACGGCTGAGACGCGTGTTCAAATCCCGCCGAGGGCGCCATTATTTTCATTTTATACATTTTGATATCATTTACACCGATCAGAATAAAATTTCTAGAAAATATTGTTGAATAAGGAATAGATTGCTGATGAATCTCACAAGAATATTAAAATTCAGGCAATTTTAGTAAATTTTGATGTCTGAGGAGAAAAAAGAATCTAAAGTTGAAGCAAAATCTACTGACGATTCAACATCTAAAAAGTCATCTACAGATGAAACTGTAAGTTTAGAATCTAAAGCAACAGAAAAAGCAATATCCAAAACTGAAGTTGCAGACGTAGCAGTTGAAGAAGCAGAAATTGTTGTAAAAGATGCTATTGATGAAGTTAAAGTTGCCCAAGTTAAGGTGGCAGAAGAAGCAACATCAAAAGCTGAAGCTGCAGCTAAAGCAGTTGAAGAAGCAGAAATGGCAGTAAAAGAGGCCCTCGCTAAAGCAAATGCAGCAAAAGCAGAAGCCGAAGCAGCAGCTGAAGAAGAATACAAAGCAATAGCAGCTGAAGTAAAAGCAGATGCTGCTGCAAAATCAGATTACACATTCAAGAGACAAGGTGAAGAAATTTTTAGACGAGATATGGGTGAGCCTGAATTTTGGTTAGATAAAAAAGACCGTTTCCCAAGACCTATTCTTTCAGCAGATGAACAGGAATCACTTACTAGAATAGCTGAAATTCCACAGGATCAAACTCCTGCATATGTTCCTCAACATGTTCTTAGTCCCGAATTTGCTGGTGTTTCAAATTATGAACGTGGAGTTGGTTCATTCCTAGAAGAAATGAAACAGAAACTTGAACAATTAAAAAATAATCCTGATCCAGACGAAAAAGAAATTAAAGAAACAGAGAATCAAATTATTTACTTGGAATCTTTACATGAAAATTTCTATTTAGGGATGAATGTTTTTAGAACTGCCAAAGGTGGTCGGGACAAGATTAAAGCATAGGTGAATGATTTGAGTCAAATCTCTTTTGATGTAATAAATGCACGAGTAACTTTCAAAAATGTTCCAATTCATACAATATCCAAATTTACTTTCAAAGATGTTCCTGCAGCATGTGCAGAATTTAAAAAAATACCTGGTGTTGAAGAATGTATTATTATTCAAACTGCAACTAGAGTAGAAATATTTACAGTAAGTAATGTTGAAACTGATGATTCTCCTGATGCAAGAAGAGCAGAAGGTAAAGCACTTGTTTTAAATCAAGTTAAAGATACTTGGGTATCTCTGTCATCATTAGAACAAATTGACATAGATCACTTTGATCAAACACTTGAAGTTTACAAGGGAGATGATGTTTATTTGAATCTATTAAGACTCGCATCTGGATTGGATTCGTTAGTTGTTGGATGGCAAAGTGTTTTTGATGATATTGTAAAGGCCTTAACGGATGCAAAGAATGCGGGTGTTTCAGGTAATATTCTCAATAAATTATTTGAAAGTGTTATTAGATTAGCTACTAGGATGAGAGATACTACTGGTATTGCAAAAGATGTTGTCTCATTAGGTGATGTTGCAGTAAAACTTGTTGATGAAAAAGCAGGTCTTGATTCCAAAAAGAAAGTGTTGATAATTGGTACTGGTGAGCCTGCAGCTATGCTTGCAAAAACTTTGAGTAAAAAAGAAATTCCTTTTGATGTTGCAAGTCGAAGTTTAGAGCGTGCTACTGGATTTTCAACAATTCTTGGAGGAACCCCTGTTGATTTCAATGATGTTTTAATAGGATTTGATAAATACGACATTATTTTTGTTGCAACAACTTGTGATTATTTCTTAATTACATATGATCGAATTCGATTAGTTATGGAAGAAAAGAAAAAAGGTACGCTCATTTTAGATTTATCAGAACCACGAACTGTTGATGAGGGAATTACAGCACTACCTGGAATCAAATTATTGTTCCGAGATCAAATAGCAGAACTTTATGAAGAAAGCGTAAAAGCTAGAGTGGGTATTGTTCCTGCAGTAGAGAAAATCATAGAAAAAGAACTACCTGTTTTATCTGCTAGAATGAAAAGATTGGACGCTTAAATCTTCTATATTCCTTGTTTTCTTAAGAGGAATTGCATAACTGCTTCTTTAGAATAATCTATTCCATGCTCTTCATCTGTGTGTTTTCTAAATTCGTCAATAACTGACTCTGTTTCTCCCTCAGATACAAAATCACACTCAAACCCATAATCATTACACTTGAGTTTTGTCATATCTTTGTGAAAAATTATCAATATAAAAATCCACAGGTAAGTTATTTGAAATGAGTTACATCAGAAATCTCTAAGAGAAAAATTGACTAAAATTAATTGAATTTCTATCCGTATGATTCGAACTTGATACCAAAGCTTCCATCTGGTTTCTTTTCATGCTCAGTAACAAATCCTTTTGGACCTAGGTGTTCAATTACCCCATCAATTGTTCCTTGATACCCACAAATGTAGATGATGGTATTATCTGGCGTTAATTCTTCTCCTACCATTTCTTCAACAGGTGATAATCCTGATTTTTTATCCGGCTTGAAGAATGATTCAACTCTGCCTACATGACCATTCCAAGATCTATTGAAAAATTCTTTTGGTCTACTAATTGCTGCTCTATATCGAAAATTCCATTTATCCCTACCTTTTTTCTCACTTTCTAATTCTAAATCTGTTAATAGTCGTTTGTAGCTTAACTCATCGACATAACTTGCCCCATGAAGAATAACTACTTCTCGTTTATCATTGGTATCGTGAAAATGCTTTGCAAATGCAATGAATGGTGCTAAACCTGTGCCTCCACCTACACAAATTATTCTTCTGTTATCTTTTTGTCCGTTAGGTAACTTGTCACTAATTTGCAATGCAGCTCCAGTTGGATCTCCGAGAGATACTTCATCACCAACACTTAGATAAAATAATTCAGTAGTTACACGACCTGGAAGTGGTTTTCTTACCCATCTAATTACAAATTCAAAATAATCTCTATTTTCTGCATGTGATGCAATAGAATATGCTCTTCTGACAACTTTTTTTTCTGCAGGAATTGGAAGACCTATCGTCAAAAATTGACCTGTCTTGTATTCTGGCATTCCTTTTTCTGGAACTAATCTGATAATTACCAGATCTTCTTTAAGTAACTCCCTATAGACGACTTTTGCTTTCATCTCAGTTACCATACAAGAAGTTTTTTCCTGACTTTGGTTAAATATATTTCTCTTAGTATCTAACTTGTGAGATCTATTAGAAACCCAGAAATGTCAATAATTTATCAAACTGTTCATGATTTTTCAATTTTTTATTCTAAAAATTTAACTATTGATTTGTGACATTATTTCATCAAGAATTTCTTGATTTGCAGCAGCAATGAAAGAAACTCTTGTTTCATAACTTAGATCTGTATCAAGTGGATTCAAATTTGCATCTAGTAACATTCCTCCTGCCTCTTTAACAATTACATATCCTGCTGCAATATCTTGAATTCTAATTTTATTTCTTAAATCAATAAAAATATCCATTAGTCCTCTTGCAAACATTGCCATTTCAAGTGCATTTGCACCAAAATGTCTAGTATGATTATAATTTTCAAAAATTGGATGTAATTTATTCATTAATTCAATTGATGAGCCTGATGTGTTAATTCCAACTATTTTGTAGATTGGATCTTTTTTATGAACTTTAATTTGTTTATTGTTATAAAATGCACCTTTATTTTTAGATGCCCAATACATTTCACCGTTTGAAAGATTTGTAATAACACCATCTGTAATTGAACTAAGCTTATTTTCTGTTGCAAATGCTAATGAACTACAGAAAAAAGGAACGCCTCTCACTGCATTTGCAGAACCATCTATTGCATCCATGATGACAAATCCTTTTGGATTTTTAGATAATTCAACTCGTCCACATTCTTCACCTAATACTATACACTCGAAGTTAATTTCTTTTAGATAATCTAAAACAGTTTTTTCAGCAACAATGTCAATGTTTCTTGAAATATCTCCACCTGCTCCTACACCAAAATCCCCTGCAGCATCATTTGTCCCTGCAAGATCTTTCACATTTTTATAAATTCGGTTTGAAGCTTCACGAAGAATTTCTAATACTTCCATGTTGGCAATCTAGTCGCTCGTAATTTAAGTGAAGAAAAAATTTAGTTTGAAAGCATAAATAACAATAAAAAAGCTTAACGTTTGTGAGCGGCAAAGATCAATCTGTAATTAGTAAAGAATCTTTGATGAGTACTAAACCTGGAAAGCAGATTATAAAACAAGCTTTGTTCAAGTCTAAAGGTTACAAATTATTTAACAAATACAAAGAAGAAACTGAAAATCAATTCCCAAACTTTGCAGAAAGATTTGCTAAAGGATTATTACATGAGATACAATCTGACACAAATCCAAATGCCACACAACAGGCATTTGGAAATGAAGTAGGTTCTACTGAAATTATACTAAATGCATCTGAAATTGAGCCTATTAAGTCAAAATTAGATAGTATTGAAGTAATGCAAGATAGAGTCAATCGAATTTTAAATTCAAATTTTGTAAAAATGACTTTCCCTGTTTTTAATGGATTATTTGATGCAGCAGCAGAATATTCTGGAAGAGAAGATTCTAAATTAAAACAAGATATGGTTGAAGGGCATATTCTTGCAATTGATCTAAGTGAACCTATGGATAGAATCGTAGACAAAGATGAAGATTTAGAATTTCTTGATGATTACAAACTAATGAATCCATATATTTTGAAATTGGCTAGGGATAAAATTTCAAAAGGTGGTGAACAAGTTTTAAAAGAATTTGAGGCAGGTTTTGAAGATGCAAGAATTGGACAATATTTAGATGAAAAATTAAAATCAAAACCGACTGAAATTACTGAAGAAGAGATGACTCTATCTTACAAAAAATATCGTGCAGTTATGGGAACTGCTGGAAGAAACATGGCTTTAGCAGAAAGACCACTGGGAGAAATTTTCTATTTAGGTATGGCAAGAGCTGCTGAAGGTGTTGGATGTGGAAATGAAATTGAAGATTCAATTAAGAATGGGTTTGTAAAAATACCTTCATGGCCACTTTACTATTCATTATTGGCAAATGATGTAAAGAAAGGATTTGAAGTTACTTTAGAAAAAAGTAATCTGTATTTACAAGATGCAAGACTTACACTTGAATTACTACCTGATAATTTCTCTCATAAAGAATTTTTAGAATTCTTATTTTTGACAGTTGAACACTACAATCAATATTGGTATAATAAATTACAAAAGGCTAACAAATGGTCAGAGTATCAATCTAAACTTCCCAAGTGATTACATTGATGTGGTCTGAAAAATACCGACCTCAGATAATTTCTGATATGGTTGGAAATGAAGAAGCCCGGGCAGCAATAACTGAATGGTTTGTAAAATGGAAAAAAGGCACAAAGCCATTACTTTTAGTTGGTCCTCCTGGAATTGGAAAAACTACCATTGCATATCTTGTTGCTAAACAATTCGGTTATGATATGATTGGACTTAATGCCAGTGATGTTAGAAGTAAATCAAGAATAAATGAAATTCTCATGCCTGTTTTAGGAAATGTGAGTGTTTTGGGAACTCCGATGATTTTTGTGGATGAAGTAGATGGTATTCATGGTAGAAGTGATTATGGTGGAGCATCTGCACTAGTTGATATTTTAAAAGAACCTACGGTCCCAATTGTTCTTGCTGCAAACAGTGATGATTCTGATAAAATGAAAAGTATCAAAAAAGTTGTAAAAACAATTCAATTTAAAAAAATTCCTCCTCGATTATTGAGAGTGTATCTTGAAAATATTTTGAAAAAACAAAGTGCAAAACTTAGTCCTGGTTCATTAATCAAAGTGATTGATAAATCTAAAGGTGATGTTCGTTCAATGATTAATCTTACACAGTCTTTAGTAACTGGATTCAATCCTCAAACTGATCAATCTTTTGAAAGTGTTAATGTGGAAGATGGGGTAAATGCTTTCTTTAAAGCAAATTCAATTGAAGAAGCTCGTAGTGTTCTTTATTCTATGCAAATTGATCCACGGGAAAAAATTAATGCATTCTATTCTAGTATTATTACTAGTGAATTAGATTCCAAAACTCTTGCAAAATATTTAGAAATAATATCTACTGCAGATATGCTTTTTGGAAGAATAATGAAAACTCAAAATTGGAGATTACTTAGATATCTGAATGATACTTTGATTAAATTATATCAAAATGATGATAGAATAAGATATTCTAAATACAATTTATCGTGGCCTTTACTAAATAGAATTCGTTGGGATGGTGCAAAAATAAAGTCACTATCAAATGTTATGGCAAGAAAATTACATTTATCTTCTAGTTCTTTTGTAACTTTATGTTTGCCATATGTTTTATTTTGTATCAAAAATAAAACTCTAGAATTGGAATTGGAAGAAACATTTGGAGATATTATTGAAAAGGAGATTGAACTAATAAAATGAGTTGGAGAAAAATCCCCATGAAATTTCCTGGAACTTGTATCGTTTGTAATGAAAAAATCCCTGTCAATGAAATTGGGTTATGGGCAAAAGGCTTGGGTGTTAAACATGAAAAATGTGCCCAAACTAACGAATTACAATGTATAGTATGTGGGGGACCAGCTGGTTGTTCTCAATGTGAATTCCAAGAAATTTGTGATTTACCAAATGTCTCTCAATTGTGCATATGTAAGAAATGTAGTGAAGAAAAAGATGCTTTTAGCTCTTATCAAAAATCGGTAAACAAGAAATTTTTACTTCTAAACTCCTGAAACTCTAAAAAAAACAATGATCTTTGAATTTTTGTAAAAATTCTATATCTAAATTATCTCAAATTAAATTAATATAGGAAACCTTCATGCTTTAGAATACTGTGCATTCTGAAAAGATTGAAGAATACTCTAAAAAGAATAATGCAGCATCACAAGGCGGAGGCCAAGATCGAATCAAGGCTCAACATGACAAGGGCAAATTAACTGCTCGTGAAAGAATTAATCTCTTACTTGATGAAGGTACTTTTACTGAAATTGATCCATTAACCACACATCATTATCACGAATATGATATGCAGAAAAAGAAATTCTTCACTGATGGTGTTGTTGGAGGTTATGGAAATGTACATGGAAGACAAATCTTTGTTTTTGCATATGATTTCACTGTACTTGGTGGAACACTTAGTCAGATGGGAGCTAAAAAAATCTGTAAACTAATGGATCATGCTGTTCAAACAGGTTGTCCAATAATTGGTATTATGGATTCTGGTGGAGCCAGAATTCAAGAAGGAATAATGAGTCTTGATGGATTTGCAGATATCTTTTATCATAATCAACTAGCTTCAGGAGTAATTCCACAAATTACTGCAAGTATTGGTCCATCTGCAGGTGGTTCTGTATATTCTCCAGCAATGACTGACTTTGTAATTATGGTTGAAAAAGTAGGAACAATGTTTGTTACAGGTCCAGATGTTGTCAAGACTGTATTAGGTGAGGAAATTTCATTTGATGATCTTGGCGGTGCAATGACTCATGGTTCAAAAAGTGGTGTTGCACATTTTGTAGCACAAAATGAATACGAGTGCATGGATTATATCAAAAAACTAATTTCATATTTACCTCAAAATAATACTGAAGCACCACCAAAAATTGAAACAGATGATGATCCAAATAGAATGGATCATAATTTGATCAATATCATTCCGGAAAATCCTTTACAACCATATGATATGAAAGAAATCATTAACTCGATTGTTGACAATCATGAGTTCTTTGAAGTACATGAATTATTTGCTGCAAATATTGTAGTTGGTTTTGGACGAATGAATGGTAAGACTGTTGGTATTGTTGCAAATCAACCTATTGTTCTTGCAGGTGCACTTGACATTGATTCATCAAATAAAGCAGCACGTTTCATTCGATTTTGTGATTCCTTCAATGTTCCAATCATTACTTTAGTGGACACTCCTGGATACATGCCAGGTTCTAATCAAGAACATAATGGTATCATCCGACATGGTAGCAAGTTACTTTATGCATACTGTGAAGCAACTGTTCCAAGAATTACTTTAGTTATTGGAAAGGCATATGGTGGTGCATACATTGCAATGGGAAGTAAAAATCTTAGAACTGACATTAATTATGCATGGCCTACTGCTAGATGCGCTGTTTTGGGTGGAGAGGCTGCTGTAAAAATAATGTATAGAAAAGATCTTTCTGAGGCTGAAGATGCTGAGGCACTAAAAAAACAATTAATTGATGAATTTGCAGAAAAATTTGAAAATCCATATGTTGCAGCATCTCATGGAACTGTAGATAATGTAATTGATCCTGCTGAAACAAGGCCTATGTTGATTAAAGCACTTGAAATGTTAGAAAATAAAAGAGTAAAACAATTACCAAGAAAACATGGGAATATTAATTTGTGATTAGATATGATTGAAAAAGTACTTATCGCAAACAGAGGAGAAATAGCTTTACGTGTAATTAGAACATGTAAGAGACTGGGAATTAAGACTGTTGCAGTTTATTCTGATGAAGATTATGACTCTTTACATGTGAAACAAGCAACTGAGGCTTATCATATTGGAGAAGCATCTCCTGCAAAATCTTATCTCAATCAAGAAAAAATCCTTGAAGTTATTTTGTCTTCAGGAGCTGATGCAATTCATCCGGGATATGGATTTCTTTCTGAAAATTCTGATTTTGCAACTACTTGTGAAAAAAATAACATAAACTTTATTGGACCATCAGGAAAATCCATGGATCTTTGTGGTGATAAAATGCAATGCAAAGCTGCAATGCTTAAAGCCAAAGTACCAACAGTTCCTGGAAGTCCAGGACTTGTAAAAGATGTAGAAGAGGCATTGAAAATTGCAAATGATATTGATTATCCTGTAATGTTGAAATCAGTTTATGGTGGTGGAGGTCGTGGAATTAGAATTGTTACAAATGACAACGAATTACGTGAAGGTTTTGAAACTGTTACAAGTGAATCTATTTCTGCTGTAGGAAAATCTGCTATAATTGTTGAAAAATTCCTCGAAAAAACAAGACACATTGAATATCAAATGTGTAGAGACAAACATGGTAATGCTGTTCATATTTTTGAAAGAGAGTGTTCAATTCAGAGAAGAAACCAAAAACTAATTGAACAAACACCTTCTCCTGTAGTTGATCAAGAAACACGAGATAGAGTAGGTGAATTAGTTGTAAAAGCCTCAGAAGCAGTTGATTATACTAATTTAGGAACTGCTGAATTCTTAAGAGCAGATAATGGCGAATTTTACTTTATTGAAATTAATGCTAGGTTGCAAGTAGAACATCCTATTTCTGAGATGGTTTCTGGATTGGATTTTGTTAAACTTCAAATAGATATTGCAAATGGTGAACCACTACCATTCAAACAAAAAGATCTCAAAATGAATGGTTATGCAATTGAATGTAGAATTAATGCTGAAGACACATTCTTGGACTTTGCTCCTTCAACAGGACCAGTCCCAGATGTAACAATTCCATCTGGACCTAGTGTGAGATGTGATACTTATTTGTATCCTGGATGTACAGTATCTCCATTTTATGACTCTCTTATGGCTAAACTTTGTACATGGGGACAAACTTTTGATGAATCAAGAACTCGTATGCTTACGGCTCTAAATGATTTTTACATCCAAGGTGTAGAAACATCTATCCCTCTTTACAAGACAATTTTGAATTCAGAAGAATACAAAAAAGGTGATCTATCTACTGACTTTTTGAAACGTTATGGTATGATTGATAAATTAACTGAAGATCTAAAGAAAGAAAAAGTTGAGAAGAGTGAAGCTGCTATTGCTGCAGCAATTGTTCATTCTGAATTCTTTAAAAGTAGAATACAAAAAAACTCTTCTTCTAGTTCAAACTGGAAATACAAGTTGGATTGATGATAAATGGATTATAAAATTACAGACATTGAAAAATCATTTGAAGGAAAGATTGTTGAAAATCTTGGTAATAATGACTATGTGATTAAAATTAATGATGATGAACATAAATTAAAAATTATTAATATGAATTCATCTGGAATTGAATTCATTCTAGATCAAAAATATCACAAGGCCAAATATTTAGAACAATCAACTAACGAAATGAATATTGTTGTTGATAATATCCCAATTGTAATTAATCGACACACTCACTTTGATGAAGTAGTTTACAAACACTCTGGTGGTGCAGGTGCAGGTAATGAACAATTGGCTTTGAAGAGTCAAATTCCAGGCAAAGTTGTATCTATTGCAATTGCAGAAGGAGATTCTGTAAAGAAGGGAGATGTCGTTTGTACTTTAGAATCAATGAAAATGCAAGTTTCTGTCAAAGCACACAAAGATGGAGTTGTAAAAGCAATTAAAGTTAAAGAAGCTGCAACTGTTGCTAAAGGCGATGTTGTTGCAGAAATAGAATAGATTTTTTATTTTAAGAAATTTTTAATTTCTTCATAGTTTGGTTCTTTTAATGGATCTTCTGAAACCCATTTGTAACCAATTTTTCCATCTTCATTGATAATGAAAACTGAACGCTTTGCAGCATTGTAATCTTTAATGTGAAGTAAATCAGGCATCAAAATATCGTAATCTCGAATTGTTTTACTGGTATAATCTGCTAATAATGGAAAGTTAAAGTTGTTTTTTTCTGCAAAAGCCTTGTTTGCAAATGGACCGTCATTACTAATTGCTATGACTTTAGCTCCTAAATTTGAAATTTCTTTCCAAGAATCTCTAAATGAACAAAGTTCAACTTCACATACAGGAGAACTTGCTGCAACTATGAATGATAATACTATTTTTCCGCCTTTAAATTCATCCAAATTCCTCATTTTTAATTCGGTGTCTGCAAGTTCAAAACCTGGAGCGATGTCTCCTACATTTAATGTCATGATCGCAATTTGACGTTATCCTATTAAGTTCTTTTCAAAAATAATTTTTTTCAAAAATTGATCTCAAAAACGAAACATACCTTTTTATACAAAAATTGGAGTGAAAAGCTAAATTGGTCGGGGAATTAGCGGGCAATTATAGTACCGTTGTATTGATGTTTGGCTTTGCCGTAGTAGCAATGGCTCCAGCTTTAATTATTTCAAGAATGATTTCTCCACGAAAGAGAAGTAATCCAGTAAAATTCCTCCCAATGGAATGTGGACAAGTTCCAACAGGTGAAGGTAGAACTCATTTCATGATGCAGTATTACCCGTATATTCTGATGTTTGTAGTATTTGATGTGATGGCAATTTTCTTGTATGCATGGGGTAGTGCACTATTGGAAATTCCAAAGATGGCAACTTTGCCGATGATGGGATTTTTAGCTATTATGTTTGGAGCAATGGCATTTGCTTTGTATCAATCTGGGAGACGAAGAATATGGTAGTTTTTTATATAAATTGTATTTACGAGGATAAGGGATAAAATTGCTTAAAGATTTAGTTACACCAGAAAACGCAAATGTCTTTATCGGAAAGTTAGGAGACATTTTAGAAAAAGCAATTGATAAACCATTGGGCTATGCCATTAACTGGGGTAGAATTTGGTCACTCTGGCCTGTTCACATTGAAACAGCTTGTTGCAGTGTAGAATTTGGTGCAGCATCAAGTCCACGATATGATGTTGAAAGATTTGGTATCATTGAAGCATTTGGTTCACTAAGACAATGTGATCTTGTAGTTGTACAAGGAACCATTACAAGAAAAATGGCACCACGTCTCAGATTAGTTTATGATCAAATGCCAGAACCAAAGTATGTAATTGCTATGGGAGCTTGTGCAATTACTGGAGGTTTGTATTTTGATTCATACAATGTACTTCCAGGAATTGATGGAGTTATTCCAGTTGATGTCTATGTTCCAGGTTGCCCACCTAGACCTGAAACTCTTATCCAAGGATGTATGTTATTGCAAGAAAAAATTAAGAGAATGAAGGCTAGGAAGTTTGTATAATGAGTACTGAAACAGAAAATCCTCCTACAGATGCTAAGCCTGAAGTTAAATCACCTCCACCAAAACCTGCACCAAAGAAACCCGAAGCAGCACCTGTAGAGTTACCAGCATTTGAAAAAAGTATTTCAGATAAAATAGTTGAAAAATTTGGAGATAAAATAGAAGTTGGATTTGTAAAAGAAGATAGAGTGAGAATTAATGTTGGAAAAGAAAATGTTCATGATGTTGCTGAATTCATTCGTGATGCTCTAAACTATGATCACGTTGAATCTGTTTCAGGCGTTGATTACCCTCAAGATAATGAAATTGAAGTAGTTTATCATATTGGCTCTTACACTGACTCTTCTTTAGCCAGACAAATTCTAGTCTTAGCTACTAGGGCTCCTAGAGAAACTAACCCAATCCCTGGAAATGATGCAACTCGTCTTCCAACTCTTAGAGATATATTTTACAGTGTAGAATTTCATGAAAGAGAAGTTTTTGAAATGTTTGGAGTTTTCTTTGAAGGACATCCTGATAATAGACGATTACTTTTGCCAGAAGATTGGGCAGACTTACCTCCACTTCGAAAGGACTTTGCAATAAAAGGTAGATAGAGATGACTTTTATTTTACCTCCTGGATTAGCACTCCAAAAAGTTGACGAGAGAATAATGACTCTCAATGTTGGACCACAACATCCAGGTTCAGGTCACATGAGAATTATTGTTCAAATTGATGGCGATTACATTGTTGGATGTGATCCAGATCCAGGGTATGTACATCGTGGTGAGGAAAAGATGGCTGAATATAGAAACTACATTACAAATATTCCTCACTTAGAAAGACCTGTAATTCATGATTCATGTAATGTACTTTATCCATATGTTTTGGGAGCAGAAGAATTACTTGGAATCGAAGTTCCAGAACGGGCAAAATATGTTAGAGTAATTGCATCTGAATTAAACCGATGTATCTACATCATGTACTGGCTTGCAATTTATGGAATCTTTTTGGGTCACTCTACAATGTTTATGTGGCCCGCAGGAGATCGTGAACTCTTAATTGATCTTATGGAAAAAATGACTGGTGCTAGAGTAACACATGCACATTTTGTTCCAGGTGGAGTTAGAAATGATTTACCACCAAACTTTGAAGATGTCTGTTTACGACAAGTAAACTATTTTGAAAAACGTATCAAAGAATATGCAGCAATCTTTTATGATAACCCTATTCTCATTGCAAGAACTAGAGATACTGGTGTTTTATCAAAACAGGATGCAATTCGATATGGAACAACCGGCTCTGTACTTCGAGCCAGTGGTGTTGATTATGATCTTAGAGTAAAGGAACCATATGATGTCTATGATGAATTAGATGTTCATACCAACGTAATGAAAGAAGGTGATTCTTATGCAAGATCTAAAATTCCATGGCTTGACATGTTAGAAAGTTGTAATATTATTAGACAAGCATTACAAAAAATGCCAAAGTCAGGCTCAGTTAGAGTAAAACTAAAACCAAATCCAAAAACCAAAGGACTTGAATCTGTTTACAAGCGTGTAGAGTCTGGTAGAGGCTCTTTAGGTTGCTATATTGTATCTGATGCTAAAGCAGAACCATACAGAGTAAAGTTGAGTGTCCCATCTTTTAGAAATCTGATTGCATTACCAAATCTTCTCAAAGGAGAAAAACTAGGTAACATGCCATCAGTTTATTGGAGTCTAAATTATTGGCCAGTGGAGGCAGACCGATAAATGTCAGTTATTGCACCAAATTTCAAACTAAGTGAGTTTGTAAAATCATTACTTGATAATATATTTTGGATAATACTAATTGTTGTCTTAGTTGGTCTTCCAGCAATTATGATGATCCTGTTTGTAATTGAGATGCCAGTAATTGATGGTGAGTTACTTACTCCATTCCTTGCATTTACTTGGATGGCGGATCCGACACGTATACTTCCTGTTGTTAAAGCATTCATGTCAACTGATATCTTTAGAGTAATGGCATTTCCTGGATTTGGATTTGCAGCATTATTAGCTGCTGCTACAATCTTTGTTGAAAGAAAAATGCTTGCAAAATTACAATTAAGAGTTGGTCCATTCTATTGTGGAAAGTTTGAAGGTATCTTACAATTAATGGGTGATGGTTTAAAATTAATCTCAAAAGAAATTATTATTCCAGCAAAAGCTGACAAACCAATTTTCTGGGCAGCACCAGTACTCTTTGTAGCTACAGCTGCCGCATTTGTCGCATTCATTCCTGTAGCTCCTGGTTGGGTGGTTGCTGATGTAGAGATGGGCTTACTTGGTGTTTTTGCCGTTATTGGATTCTTCCCAATCATTACAATTCTTTCTGCATGGTCTGCAAATAGTAAATTCCCATTCATTGGTGGTATCAGGGCTTTATTCCAAATGGTCTCATTTGAAATTCCATTAATTCTATCTTTGTTGGGTGTGGTGATGTTAACTGGATCTCTTAATCTCTCTGAAATTGCTGCAAGTCAATCTAGTTTCCCATGGATTGTATTTTTACCAGTTGGAGCTATCGTATTCTTTATCACAATGCTTGCAGAATTAGAAAGAATACCATTTGATTTGCCAGAGGCTGAAAGTGAAATCGTCGCTGGATGGCTAACTGAGTTATCTGGAATGATGTATGGACTTGTCCAATTAGGAACATATCTGAAACTTTATGCGTTTGCAGGTCTGTTTGTAGTACTTTTCCTTGGTGGCTGGAATGGCCCAATGGTGGTACCTCCATTCCCAGAAGAACTTCTTACCGGAATTGAAATGGGCCCTGTCACTGTAGGTCCATTCCCTGGATTGCCATTATTTGATCAAGAAATGCTTAATGGCACACTTTGGTTTGTTCTAAAAACTGTTGGTGTCATCTTTTTCATATTATTACCAAGAGGTGTTTTCCCAAGAATTAGAGTTGATATGTTATTGAGTCTTGGATGGAGCAAATTAATTGGGCTAGCTTTCGTTAACATCTTTATTGCACTTGGATTGCTTTACGCTGGAGTGCTAGGACCAGGAGGATTACAATAATGGGAACTGCAACTGGTATTATTCGTGCATTAAATTCTGGAATTAAACATATTGCAACCAAGAGATTCACTCTTCGTTATCCTGAAGAAAAACTAAAGTTTGTAGGTGACGGTTATCAGTTTGATCCATCTACAGGTGTTGGTATTGCAGGACTCAAAGGACGTCATATGCTATTCCATGATCATTGTACTGGATGTCAATTATGTTCAATTGCATGTGAAGGTGTTGCAGAAGCTATTGCAATGGTAAAAGTCCCAGAAGAACAAAAACAAAATAAAAAATCAATCATGCCACAAATTGATTATGGAAAATGTGTTTTTTGTGGTCTTTGTGTTGATGCATGTCCATTTTATGCACTTTACATGACAAATGATTATGAATTATCTTCATTTTCAAAAGAAGGTCTAATCTATACTCCTGCTCAATTACAAGTCAAACCATATGTTGCACAAGACAGTGAAATACAAATTTCTGATAGAGGTGCAACACATGGCTGATGCCGCATTTCTTGCATTAACTGTAATTACAATTGGTTCTGCCATTGCAGCACTTGAAATGAGATCATTGATTTATGGTTCCATTGCTTTGATGGGAACTTTAGGTGGTATTGCAGGATTCTTTTTCTTACTTGATGCACCATTTGTTGCATTATTCCAAATAGCAGTTTACGTAGGCTCTATTGCTGTTCTAATTTTATTTACTGTGATGTTAGTAAAAAGAGAATTAATCTTCAAAAAAATTGAGGATAAAAGAAGAAAATTTGCAGGAATTGGTTTGATGCTAATAATTATGGTTTCATTAGGTGCGGTGTTCTTAGATTCTGGAATCAAAACAATAACTACTGATGAACCTGCTCCAGACTTTAGAGATATTGGAATTGACTTTGTAACTTACTACTGGCCAGCATTAATCTTGATGGGATTACTTCTTGCAGGATCTGTAACTGGTGCATTAGTTTTAGCAAAACGAGAGGATGTGGAGAATGACCAGCGAGCTAATTGATTTTACTTTAGTATCTGTTGCCTTACTTGGCATAGGAATCTATGGTCTTGCAGTAAAACGTAATTTTATTCGAATGCTTTTTGCAGTTGAAATTATTATCAATGCCGCAAACTTGAACATTGTTGCATTTGGTAGATTCTTACCACATAGTGGTGGTCAAACTATGGCATTATTTTCAATTGCAATTGCTGCAGCAGAAGTGGCAGTGGGATTATCGTTAATCATCGTAGCTTATCGTATGTATCAAAATGTCGATATTGCAGACTTTAGGAGCTTGAAGGGATAATGGAATACGCATTATTACAGGCAGTTTTCTTACCGTTACTTTTATCTCCAGTAGCATATATTCTTGGAAGAAAAGTAGGACCTACCCCTGCAATGTGGTTTACATTTGCAATTCTGTTATACACTACAATTCTTGTAATCAATGCAGCACTTTCTGGAACAGTAGAGGAACACTATCCATGGACTGAACAATTTGGAGAATTTGGTTTCTTGTTAGATGGATTGGCATCACCATTTGCAATACTGATTTATGTTTTATCTACAATATTGGCAATTTATTCAAAACCATACATGATTCATAAATTCCACGAACAATTTGAAGAAGAAAAGAAAATTGTTTCATCTGCTGGTGGTCAAACATCTATCATTGAATCATCTTCTCTTACAAATTATGTGAATGCTAAATCTGGACTTTACTTTGCACTATATCTTGTATTTGCAATGGGTATGCTTGGAACTGTTCTTTCAACTAATCTAATTGAATTTTATGTATTCTTTGAGGTTATGTTAATTCCAGGTTTCTTCTTAGTTGCACTTTGGGGTGATGGACCAAGAAGAAAGATTGGTTTAATGTTCTTATTTTGGACTCATGCTGGTGCAGTAGTTTTACTATTAGGATTTTTGATGATTGGTCTTTCCATTGGCAGTTTTGATTTTGCAGATATCAATGAATCAGAAATCCCTGAAGATATTCTCATGTTATCTGCAGTTGCAATTTCAATAGGCCTTGGTGTAAAACTGGCAGTCTTTATGTTCCATATCTGGCTTCCATATGTTCACGGTTCTGCACCTACACCAATCAGTGCATTATTGTCCCCTGCCATGATTGGAATTGGTGCTTATGGTATTTTCAGATTAATTGTAGAATTTTTGCCTTCAACATTTGCAGATCTTGCAATATGGTTCCATATCTGGGGTCTTGTTACAATGATTTACGGTGGTGCCATGGCACTGATGCAAGATGATTTGAAACGCATGCTTGCATATTCTAGTATTAGTCAGATGGGTTACATCCTATTTGGTATTGGTTCAATATCTGTACTTGGTCTTGCAGGTGCTGAGATGATGTATGTAACACACGCCATTGGTAAAGGAATTCTCTTCATGATGGCTGGAATTATTATTGTTAAAGTTGGAACTAGAAGTATCTCTAAACTTGGAGGATTAGCAGGAAAAATGCCAATCACTGCAGTATGTGCAGTTATTGGTGCATTAACAATTATGGGTGTTCCACCAACAAGCGGTTTCATGGGAGAGTGGATTCTATTTTTCGGTGCTTTAGAGACTGCCATTGAAGAGGGTTCAACACTTAGAGCAGTAACATTTGGTCTAGGACTAGTTGCAACAGCTCTTACAATGTCTTACATGTTGTGGATGCTAAAACGCGTATTCTTTGGAAAGACTCCAGAACATCTTGAACATGTTAAAGAAGGAAGTTGGTATATGACAGCACCAATGATGGTGTTGGCAGGATTTTCAATTGTGGTTGGAATTTATCCAGATATTTTCTTGAAGACAATAATTCCATACATGAATGGAGTGTTGGGAGTTTAGATTATGGCAACAGAAGCTTTAGGATTACCATTTGAAGTTGGAGCCGCAAGTGCTTGGTTAGTTTGGATTTTACCATTTGTAGCAGCAATGATTATTCCGGGAGTTGGTAAACTATCAAAACATGCAACTGGTTATGTTGCAGTAGCATTTGCTTTGATGAGTGCATTATCTGCAGCATCACTTCTTCCAATGGCTTTGGAGGCACACGAAATCCATGATCAGATAATGTGGATTGAGGCAATTGGTCTCAAAGCTGGAGTTTTGGCAGATCCACTTTCAATAATAATGGCAAATGTGGTTAGTTGGATTTCATTCCTCATTATGATTTACAGTACCGGATACATGAAAGGTGACAAAGACATTACAAGATTTTGGTTTTGGATGTTGTTCTTTATTGGTTCAATGCAGTTAATTGTACTATCTGATAACTTGTTACAAGTATTCTTTGGATGGGAAGGTGTAGGACTTGCATCATATGCTTTGATTAGCTTTTGGTATCGTGATAAAAAGAAGGATCATGTCGGTGTTGAAGGTAGAACTGTTCTTGGTATGTTAGATTACTATGCTCCAACTCATGCAGGAATGAAGGCATTCATCATGACAAAAGTTGGTGATGTAATGATGATTGCTGGTATGCTTTTGATATTCTTGTTTGCTGGCACTTTTGGCTTTAAGGAATTAATGGGTGAAACTCAATGGGCAACTAATATGGCTGCTCAGGGACTATTAGTCCCTGCATTTGTTTTATTATTTGGAGGTGCCATAGGAAAATCAGCTCAATTCCCACTAAACGAGTGGTTGTTAGAAGCAATGACTGGTCCTACTGCAGTTTCTGCATTAATTCACGCAGCAACTATGGTTAAAGCAGGTGTTTTCTTGGTGGCAAGAATTGGTCCACTTGTTTTTGCATTAGGTGCTGCAGGAATTATGGCTGATCAATTCTTTGAGATAATTGCCTGGGTTGGTGCAATTACTGCATTATTACTTGCAACACAAGGTATGGTGAATAATGAAATAAAGAAAGTTCTTGCATATTCTACTGGTTCTCAAATTGGTTATATGATGATGGCATTAGGTGTTGCAGGATTGTCTCATCAATATGTTGATGGTTATACTGCAGGATTTTTCCATTTAATTTCTCATGCAATGTTCAAGGCTTCATTGTTCATGGCAGCCGGTTCTTTGTTACATATTGTTGGCTCTAGATTCATGAGCGATATGGGTGGTTTAAGAAAACAAATGAAGAAAACTTATGTGTTCATGTGGGCTGCCGGTCTTGGTTTAATGGGTGCACCATTTATCACAACAGGTTTCTGGAGTAAGGATGCAATCTTTGCTGCAGTCTATACATCTGGAAATGAATGGGCAATGCCATTATACATTATCGCTGTTCTAACTGCTGTTATCACTGCATTTTATACAACAAGAATGATTGGACTAGTCTTCTTTGGAAAGAAGAGTAAACACATTGAAAAAATGGAGGAAGAAGGACATCATATTCATGAAGCACCAATGTCAATGTGGATTCCATATGGAATTCTTGCAGTACTCACAATTGGAATTGGTTTGATTGGATTATCTGCTGAAGAAGGACTTCATCACTTGTTCACTGATTACTTGGAACACTCATTTGGTATTCACTCAGCACATGTAGCAAATGAAGCATCAATTTTACCTGAATTCTTGCAAGGACTTAATCCAGTTGCACTTGGTTCATCCTTGGTAGCGTTTGCTACAGGAATTGGTCTAGGTTACATATTTTATATTGGAAGATGGGTAGATCCTGTGAAATTTGTCAATTCAAATATTGTCTTCTATGCAATTCACAAACTTTTCTTAAACAGATGGTATCTTAACGCAATGGTATACTGGTGCTTTGTTGTAGCCCCTCTATGGCTTGCAAGAGGAGTTTTCCGATACTTTGAAAAGACAGCTATCGATTACGGTATGAATGCTGGAGTCCAAAAAGCAGTTGGATGGAGCGCTAAAGTCGTTCAAGGAACGCAAACTGGTGTCTCACAATCATATCTATTCGTATTTGGAGCAGGATTACTATTCGTAGTCCTGATATTATTGATATAGGAGAGATGATGAAATGTTAGAAATTACTTCAACTCCATTGGTATTAATTGCAATTTTGGGAACTGTCGGAATTCTTTTGCCAATAATCAGCATTGCAAGAAAAGAACAAGGCTCAAATTCATTTTATGCAGTAATTGCATTTGCAGCATTAATTGTATCTATGGGATATGTTGGATACCAATTTTATGCCGAAAACATTGCATCATCTGCACTATTTTCTGAAGATGTAATTGTTGATGATGCATTTGGTGGATTCTTTGCAATTGCAATGCTTATTGTTGCTATTTTCACAACTGTTGGTTCTTTCAATTATATGCGAAAGCATAACTCACCAGCAGTTTACTATTCACTAATTTTACTGGCAACAATTGGTATGGTTCTAGTTGCATATTCTACTGATTTGATAATGTTATTTGTTGCATGGGAGCTGATGAGTATTCCAACATACATCTTAGTTGGATATATGAAAAAGAATCCAAGTTCCAATGAAGCCGCTCTAAAATATTTCCTCTTTGGTGCACTGTCCTCTGCAATCATAGTTTACGGAATTTCAATTTCTTATGGATTAACTGGTTCTACAAATATTGGAGAAGTAATTCAAGGTTATTCTACACTTGATCCTTCCATGCTGCCACTTGCATTACTTTCAGTTGGAATGTTTATTGCAGGATTTGGATTCAAAATGGGACTTGTACCTTTTCATCAATGGCTTCCAGATACCTATGAGGGTGCTCCACCAACTATTACTGCACTCTTAGCTGCTGCAACCAAAAAAGCGGGCTTTGCTGCAACGATTAGAATTGTTGTTCTTGGAATGGTTGTTTTGAATCTTGATTGGACTTTAGCTCTTGGAATTATTGCAGTGATGACAATGACTATTGGAAATGTTGCTGCAATTATGCAAAAGAACATTTCAAGAATGTTGGCATATTCTAGTATTGCACATGCAGGATACATTTTGATAGGACTTGCTGTAGCACCTCATAGTTCACTTGGTTTACAAGGTTCTTTGTATCAAATTATGAATCATGCAGTAATGAAAGGTGCTGCATTTATTGCAGTTACAGGTATTATTACAACACTTGCAGTCACACATATTGATAAATTGAAGGGACTTGGAAGACGAATGCCTATCACTGCACTAGGATTAGTTATTGCATTATTTGCTTTAGCAGGAATTCCTCCACTTTCAGGATTCTGGAGTAAATTGATGTTGTTTGGTAGTGCTTTAGATGCTAGTTCTGTAATATGGTGGGCACCATGGCTTGCAATTGCAGGTGTCCTTAACAGTGCATTATCACTTGCTTACTATGGTTGGATTACAAGAAAGATGTACTTTGAAGGAGAAACCGAAAAGAGAGTTGCAGAACCAAAATCCATTATTGCTGTAATGATATTTTCAACAATCTTCTTGGTAGGATTTGGTGTATATCCAGAACCATTAATTAAATTTGTAGAGTTTGCAACTCCAGTAATTAGTTTAGGTTTTATGCCTTAAACGAAGTAAATTTAATTAAATTATCTAAATTAATTTTAGCATCGCTATCTGGAATTTTTCTTAATGCGGTTCTTGCTTTTTCTGAATACTCTTTTAACATTTCTTCCATTTTGTTAAAGACGTCTCTTGGATCAGAACTTTTTTTGATTAACAAATTGAATAACTTGTCCTCATTTTTCCAATCTAACAAATCATCTCTAATTTGATATGCAATTCCAAGATTTTTACCATATTCAGTTAATGCTTCAATTTGTTCTTCAGTTCCATTTGCAATAATTCCACCAATTCTTGCTGCAACTTGAAATGCAACTGCAGTTTTGTATTCAATTACTTTTAGATAATCATCAAATGTAACATCCTCACTAGTTTCTAATCTACCTTCAATCATTTCTCCTTCACTCATTAGCATGGCAGTGGTAGCCAAATCTTTTGTAATTCTAGCATTGTCTAATCTAGATGATATTGCAAGAATTAATCCTAAAACAAAATCTCCAGTTAGTACGCTTGTGTTATACCCATATTTTATGTGGAATGGCTCTTTTTGCCTTCTCATTGTTTCATTATCGATAATATCATCATGGATAATGGATTCCATATGAAGAAATTCAACAGCACATGATGCTGAAAGTACATTTTCATCAATTTTACCTACACTCTCTGCGGCTAAATTCAAAATTATGGGCCTAATTCGTTTTCCTCCTTCTAGGGAATATTTTAGAGGCTCAATGAACTCTGATTCGGAATAGATTCCTAATTCATTTTCTAAAGCCTGATTAATTCGCTGAATATACTTTCCATAAGTTTCAAGTAGAGGATTTATCTCGATATTTTTCCTGTCCAAGATGGCCTGATCAAAAAACTTTACCATACGTAAATAAATCTTGGTGCTCCAGCCGGGATTTGAACCCGGGATCTTTGCCTTGAAAGGGCAAAATGCTTGACCGGTCTACACCACTGGAACCCATGAAAATTATTTTTTATGACCATAAAATCTTTTGTAAACAACAAAGATTTTTTTATTGGCTCTCGTGGAGATGTATCATGAACATAATTAAGAAAATTGACGAAATGATTGAAGAAAGAAGTTTACTAAAACACCCATTTTACCAAATGTGGTCTGATGGAAAATTAACCCAGGAATCTTTGGCAGGTTATTCTAAAGAATATTTCCAACTTGTAAAAGCAGTCCCATCCTTTATGACTCCGATAATTGAAAAATCTTCTGAAGCAGTAGTTGGCGAATTAGTTGAAAACCAGCAAGAAGAATCTGATCATATTAAACCATGGATTGCCTTTGCTGGCGAACTAGGAATATCCAAAGATGAATTAATTTCATATTCTGGAACTGACAAAACACAAAAAGCTGTATCTGATTTGAATCAACTTATGGATACTTTTGATGGAGGAGCATGTGCAATGTATGCCTTTGAAAAAGAAATCCCAAAAATCAGTCAGACAAAACTTGATGGATTGTCTGAATTTTATGGGATGACTAGTAATGAAGCTACAGAATACTTCAAACTTCACACCGAAGCTGACGTTAGACATGCCGCATCTTGGAGAAATATTTTGGAGAGATCCTCAATTGATTCTAGTGTTTTGATTGAAATTGCAGATAAATCAATTTCAGCACAAAACTTGTTGCTTGATAGCTGCTACGAAGAATACTGCTAATCTCATAACATTTTAAACCTGAGAAAAAATTCCTTTGCTTAGGGCCCGTAACTCAGCTTGGTAGAGTAACCGGCTCATAACCGGTGAGCCAAGGGATCGAAGCCCTTCGGGCCCATTATTTCCATTAGTTTTAAAATGAGCGAATTAAAAATTATCTGGCCGCAATGAAGAATCAGAGTTATATCTGAATTGATGATTGGAAGGCATTTGACTGAGCAGCCAAAACTCATTTGTTGATTTGTTTTTTTACCTTTTCTAAGATGTTTGCATCAATTAGATTTTGATCAAACAAAGCCTCTGTAATTTGTAAAATATTTAGAATTGAGTGTATTTTAACTCCTAATTCTAACAATGCTTCATCAGCCCCCTCCATCCGATTTACAATCACATATGCATCTTTTACTGTGATGTTTACTTCTTTCAAAGACTTGATGGCATTAACTACTGAACCCCCCGTGGTTGCAACATCATCGATCATTACAACTTTCATGTTATCGTGAATTTTCCCTTCGACTGATTTTGATGTTCCATAATCTTTTGGCTTGCTTCTTACATAGATTAACGGTTTTACGGTTTCAATTGCCAATGCTGATGCAATTACTAGACCTCCTGTAGGTACTGACACAATTGAATCAAAATTATCTAATCCAATATCTTGCCCAATCTCATTTTCAAGATATTTCACCATTTTTCTAAATTCAATAGGATAACTTGGGACTAATCTCAAATCTACATAATACGAACTCTTTTTTCCACTGGCTAATGTAAAGTCACCAAATTTTATGATGCCATTTTGATGCAAAAAGGTTGCAAACTCTTTTACAAATTCCATACAAAAGTTAACTACACTTGATTTATTTTGTTTTGTATTTAGAGATAATTATGCCTGAAATTTGGTTAAATTATGGAATTACTGATGTTGTTTTAGATATAAAGGCAGAAAATCTGGAGCAAAAAATTGATTCTGAGGGGAAAATTTTAGATGATTCGGTGATCAATGAAAAATTAAACACTCTTGATTTGTCAAAACCAATGGAACTTGTCGTACTGCATAATTCTAAATCTATTCTAAAATTAATCTCTGCGTTGTTTACATTATGCGAGCAAAAATCTAAACCGTTTCCAAAAATACTAACTGATAAAAAAATTCTAAATTTAGTAAAATCTGGATTGCCTGAAGGAAGTTCAATTAATGAATTTGATGATCTGGGCATTTCAAATTCAAATCTAGTATTCATGGGTGAGATGGAATTCAATGGATTATTTGGATATGAGACTATTTCCACACGTCTTATCAAAAAGTTTGGTCAAGAATCGATGCTTTCTGCATATGCCAAAAGACAAGGCAATCTTCCTACACCTGGACAATATCCTGAAAGTTTAACTGAAGCCAAAAAATTTGCAGACAATTTTGAAATTCAAGGAATAGAGATAGTTGCAAATTCTGAAGGGATTGTTGATTTCTCAATAGGACATCCTTCAGAAACTATTGCGTCAACAAAAATTTTGGAATCAAATTCTATCAAAGATGTGGGTCAACATAAAACAATGGTGATCAGCACTGGAAAAGATGCAAGTAATGATAATCTTGGAAATTCATTTTCTTCACTTTGGAATTGCTCTAACGCAATTAAAAAAGATGGTCTTGCTATTTTAGTTGCTGAATGTAAAGGTGGTTTAGGTAATGATGCCCTTCAGCAATACATTGAAGATAGATTGACTATAGAGCAGCTTCGAAATCCTACAAAATACATTGATGGAATGGAAAATTTATTGTTTCTTTCAGAAATACAAAAGAATTTTCAAATTGGATTGGTTTCAATTTTACCTGAATTTTATGCCAAGAAATTAAATTTGATTTCTATGCAGGGAATAAAATATTCTATGGATTATATTTTGAAAACTCAAGGACCTCGTCAAAAAGTTGCAGTAGTTACTGACGGTGCAAGATTGTTGTTAAGGTAGCAAACCTGACAAAAATTCTGTTGGAAGAGGTGCGCATAAAACTGCTAATACGATAATTCCTAGATATGCAAGTTTTCTATTTCTTGATAAAGGTGAGACATCATCTAACGGGGATGCGCTAGGATTCCTTGAACTCATGAACAAAATTAAAAGTGCCATTAACCAATAATTTAACAAAACAAGAATTGCCATACTTCCATATGTTGCATATTTGTGAAGTTTAACTCCAAGTAATGTTCTTGCCATATGCCCTCCGTCTAATTGCCATGCTGGTAATAAATTCAAAAATGTAATTAAGAAACCAATCCATGCTGCAAACATTACTGGTGTCATGATTACTTCATGTCCTGATCCTCCCTTACCAAATAATGCTAAACTAGCAGTCATCAATAATGGCTCTCCTTGATTCCATTCAATCAATCTAGATTCTTCAAATAAGCCTGCAGCAATTTCAGGATCTAAAACTGGAGCAGTATATGCACCATAAATTGAAACTATTATGGCAATAACCAATCCTGCAATTGGGCCTGCAATAGCAACATCGAATAAAATTTCTCGATTAATTGTTAATCCTTTTGACTGAATAAATGCCCCAAAAGTTGGAATTCCAATAATTGGGAGTCCTGGAATGAAATACGGCCAGGTTGTTTTTAGACCGTGTGCTTTTGCAGCAATAATATGACCAAGCTCATGAATTCCTAAAATCCCTAGCAATGACAATGTATACACTGCTGCCATTTCTAATGGATCTCCAATTTCTATTATAGAATTTGTACCTGATGTCCTATAGTATCCATCTACCATTACAAATGAAATAACAATCACAAACAATATTCTTGGAGTCCATGATGTACTCATCCATCTTCTCTGTTTCTTTGGGGGGAATTTTTGAATGATAACATATAGTCCTCCCTCTTCCATTTTTTCTAATTTGCATACGTATCTCATATCTTCTAATTTCCTTGCTAATCCTTCAAATTTTGACTTGAAATTCATATCTTCAATTTTAAATTCTAATGAAAATTCAGTTTTAGTGAAATCACTGACCTGAAATATGGAGTTAACTAATGAAATAATATCTTCTTGTGAAGGATCCTCCATCTAATTAACATGAATTTTTCCATTAAATGGTCTTTTGGTTTAAAATTAAATATTGATAAAACTATACCCCATCATGCAAGTAATCCTAAGACAGTTAGGGGATTGTAATATTAGGAGAGCTGGACCAAGCGATCTAATTTCTGTTATGGAAATTAATCTAAAAACTCTACCTGAACATTATTCAGATTATTTCTATGAAAGTTTACTTGCTGAGTTACCTGAGGCTTTCATTATTGCTGAAATCGGTGGAAAACATGTTGGATACATAATGTGTAAAACAGAATTTGGTTTTTCAAATTTTAAGAAATTAGGTTTTGTTAAAAAAGGGCATGTTGTATCTATTGCAGTAGTTGAAGAACATCGAAGAAAAGGAATAGGAAAAGCACTAGTCGAAGAATCTGTCAATGGTGTAAAGTTAAGAAAATGTGATGAATTCTATTTAGAAGTAAGATGTAGTAATACTGATGCTGTCAGGTTATATGAAAAAATGGGATTTGCAATTAGACAACAATTAAACGCCTATTATCGAGATGGCGAGGATGCGTACCTTATGGCAATTGAATTAGTTCAAACCAATAAATAACTCACAAAAAATTCTTCGCCATGGACAAACGAAAAGGAATGGGTGTTACAATTTTTGTTTTATGTATTGGTAGTTTTTTCCTTTATGCATATTTGTTAATGCTCTCTGAATGGAGTCCTATTGTACTACAACTATCTGTTTTAATGATTGCAGGTGGAATTTTAGGAGTAATTGCTTGGATTGGATATGTGATGGCGACAACTAAACCTTCACCTGCTTCTATTACTTCTGAAGATTAAGTTATTTAGAAATTTTAACATCCACAACTGTTTGATAATATCTTGGACCAACAGCTCTGACAATTTTTGAATGTAGTATTTCAGATTTTACTGGAGTGACTTGGAGATAATGTTCTTCTGAAAGTTTTCCTGCATCTGTTTTTTTATCTGCATGAATATGTGAATAATAATGAATGATGCCTCCATCTTTGGTTGTATCAATTGCTGATTGTAAAAATTCATCTGATCTTTCAGGTAACAACATCAATGTTCTATCTGATTTATCTATCGATTGCTCTTTGATGATTTCTGATGCATCACCATTAATTGAAATTACATTTCCTAAAAGCTTGTTTAACTCAATATTTGTCTCACATAATTTTGAAGCAATTGGGTTGATATCGAGACTATACACTGTGCACTTTTTCTTCTTTGCAGCCATTATTGAAAACATCCCAATCCCTGCAAACATGTTAGTCACCACCTCCCCATTTTGAATCAAATTAGCAATTCTCTCCCTTTCTGTAGACAATCTGGGAGAAAAAAATGCCTTTTCAACATCTACTGTGAATCTACATCCAAACTCCTTGTATTCTGTTTCTGTATTGTCTTCTCCTGCAAGAATTTCTAAATCTCTTGTTCGAAAATCTCCACTCACAGCAGAAGATTGATAGAATACACTTCTTACAATTTTTACATCATCTAACAATGCCTTTCCAATGATCTTCTTTTTTGAGAGGAGTGAATCTGGAATTCTAACAATAATTATTTCACCTATCTGATCAAAAGCAGAAATTAATTCATCACTTTCTTTTTCTGTAAGCACATTTTCTAATGCTTTTTTTAACATTCGAGTCAATGCTTGTAGTAGAAATTTCCACTTGTTTTTTGATCTTTATCTAATCTACTTTCTAATTTATTTACACGAGGTCTTAGACTTTTCTCGTCTCTTCTAAATGACATGTCTAATGATTTGAGAAATCTATTCATTGCATCAGGCTTTGGCATTGGTGATGTTGCAATCCCTGAAGAGCCTGATTCTCCTTCAAATATTATCATTGAATCTGAAACTAAATCCATTAATTGTAAATCGTGATCAATAATAATCGCAGACTTGCCAAACGAGCGTACAAATTTTTGTAAAAATTTTGCTACGGCGATTCTATCCTCTACATCTAAAAATGCTGAAGGTTCATCTAATGCATACAAATCAACTTTTTGCAGTAGACATGATGCAACTGCCACTTTTTGCAATTCTCCTCCAGAAAGTTTTTGGATAGATTTATTGTATAATTTTTTTATCTTTAATGGATCTAGAATTTGTTCTTCTTCCATACTTCCTTCAACTTGACCTCCGTTTGCTTGATCTAATACTGACATAACTTCTACATCAAGATCATTTTGGAGATATTGTGGCTTGTATGCTATCTTGATTTTTTTGCTAATACTACCAGAATCTGGTTTTTCAACTCCTGCAATCATTTTCATTAGAGTTGTTTTACCAAGTGCATTCGCTCCCATTATTCCTAAAACCTCTCCTTTTCTTACTCTTCCAGGCTCAATCGTTACTGAAAATGATGGATATTTTTTCTCTAGTTTTGGATATGTGAGAATATCACTTCCTTCTTGAAAAATATCTGTTGATGAAGATGATACATCAAAAGAAAATTTCTTATCTCTAAATCTCACATTTTCATTTGGTAGATACCCATCAAGAAAAACATTGATTCCAACTTTGGTAGATAAGATACCTGAAACAATTCCATATGCTGTAGGTTCTCCATATAACACTTCGATATAGTCACTTAGAAAATCTAACAATGTTAAATCATGTTCTACCACCATTACACTTTTTCCAATTTTAGCTAAATTTTGTATTACTCTTGCTACACCAGTTCTTTGGAAAACATCGTTGTATGAAGATGGTTCGTCAAAAAAGTAAAATTCTGTATCTTTTGATGCTGCTGTTGCAACTGCAATTCTTTGTAATTCACCACCACTTAGTTCTTTCAAACTTTGTTCCATTGAGTTTTCTAACCCTAACGTTTTGATTAGTTCTCTTGATACTCCCCGTTCATCATATTTGTCTAGTAATTCTTTTCCTGTTCCATCAAATGCTTCGGCAATGTGATGGACTTGTTGTGGTTTAATAGAAGCTCGAATTTGTTTTTGTTCAATCTTTTCAAAATGTTGTTTAAGTTCTGTTCCGCTGTAATGTTTTAAAACCTCATCCCATTCAGGTGGATTTTCATATCTACCTAAATTTGGTTTAAGATTTCCTGATAGGATGTTGACTACTGTACTTTTCCCCATTCCATTTCTTCCCAAAAGTCCTACAACTTCACCTTTTTTTGGAGTAGGTAATTTGTAAAGTCGAAATGAGTTCATCCCGTATTGATGAATTTTATCAGTAGCTAGTTCACTTGCTAAGTTGACGATTGTTATGGCATCAAAAGGACACACTTTGACACAAATCCCGCATCCATTACAAATGTCCTCATCAATCTGAGCCTTTTTTGATTCTTCGTTAATAGTAACACATTCTGCGCCAGATTTATTGACTGGACAATATTTTATGCATTCTAAACCGCATTTTTGTGGCTGACAAAGATCTTGATCTAAAACCGCTACTCTGTGAGTCATGTTGTAATCCGGTATTTTCTTTGCTTTATACCTATTTTGAGCATTTTTTAAAATTGGCGTTACGTTAATAGATGAGAATTTGACATCAAATTTCAAGCCGGCCATAGCGTTAGGGTGCGACCCAATCCCGTTCCGAACTTGGAAGTCAAACCTAATGTCGCTGTTGTGCTACTAAGATGCGAGAGCTCTTGGGAAGCAACAGTGCTGGCATTTTCTACTTTTCAATCAATCTTTTAATATTGAATTAATTGGGTTGATGTGAATTCAATATGCCAAATTGTTCTGTTTGTGGAGAAACATGTGATAATGATATCAGATTGCTAAATCATATGATGGAGAAACATGGCTGGAGAAATCCAAATGTTGGCACACCTGATAGAAACAGTAGAGGATACTAATTCTATAAGTTTTGTAAATAATCTAAAATTAATCTCACTCCAAAACCTGTCGCACCTTTTGGATTGTATGATTTTTCTTTTGTGGCTGTTTGTGTCCATGCAACTCCTGCAATGTCAATATGTGTCCATGGGGTTTTTTCAATTGCATTTTTTAAAAATGCAGCTGCTGTAATAGTTCCAGCTGCTCTTCCGATTCCAATATTTTTCATATCTGCAACATCTGATTTTATCATATCCATATAGTCTTGATTCAATGGTAATTCCCAGACTTCTTCAGTTGTTCTTTTAGAAGACTCGTTGATCTTCTTTGTTAGTTTTTCATCATTTGATACAATTGCTGCGACATTGGTTCCAAGTGCTACAATACATGCACCTGTAAGCGTAGCAAAATCAATAATTGCCTTTGGAGAATAGTGTTTTTCTCCATACGATAGTGCATCAGCTAAAATTAATCTTCCTTCTGCATCTGTATTTAGAATTTCAGCTGTTTTTCCACTGTATAATTTTATAATGTCTCCTGGTCTGTATGACTCTCCACCTGGCATATTTTCAACTGATGGAATAATACCTACAACATTGATTGGTAGTTTTAATTCTGAAATGGATTTCATGATTCCTAATACTGTACATCCACCACACTTGTCGAATTTCATTTCATCCATTGCTGCTCCTGGTTTTAATGAAATACCGCCTGTATCAAATGTCACTGCTTTTCCTACAAGGACAATTGGTTTGTCATTTTTTCTACCACGATTATGTTCTAGAATAATTAATTTTGGTTGATTGTTACTTCCTTGACCTACTGCTGAAATACCACCGAATCCTTTTTTCTTTAATTCAGGTTCTGAAATGATATTACATTTCATTTTATTTTTCTTTGACATAATTTTTGCAAAGTTTGCTAATGTTGTAGGGGTACATTCGTTTGGAGGTAAATTGGCAATACTTTTGGTAAATATCGCACCGTTTGCAACAATCTCAGATATTTTGACAGCTTTTGTAATTTTATCTGATTTTGAAACAATGATGGTAAGATTTGGAGAAGTTTCAATTTTTTCCGTCTTGAATTTTTCAAATTTGTAAAGAGCCATTTTTGTACCTTCGATGATTTGAGATACTGCAGAAATTGGGTCTGTTACAAAACTTGGGGGTGATATGATTGAAAATTCTGATAATTTCAACTCTCTTGCTTTTTGAGCAATTTTTCCTGAGACAAATCTAATGGTATCTTTCGATAGATTCTCTTTTTTTCCTATACCTGCAAGTAGGATTCTTTGTATGGGTTTTCCAGGTATTGGAACGATACTGAATTTTCCTAATTTTCCTTCCATATCTTTTAGAGATTGATTAATTGCCGATGTAGTTTTACTGTCAAATTTTGGTAATCCTAAAACTTTGTTAGAATTTTCTAATACAAATCCACATAGAAGACTCGTTCTCTTTTTAGCGGAACTTTCAGTTTTAATCTTCATATTGAAATTCTCTTTTTTAAAGTATTATTTAGATTTACTATAGATCTATTATCTTACTTCTGGTAATCAGACTTGCAGATCTTACAAATACAGCTTTAACTGTTTTACAATCTTGTTGGCATTCATCATTAATTTTAGACATTGGTGATTTTCTTGTTTTTTTAGATAAAATTGATTTTATTAATGGAAGTAAACCTGCTCTTCCTCCATATGCTCGTTTTTGATTGATAAACCAAAACATTTCTAATGCTGATTCATCCAAAACACTTTTCCTAATTTTTTCTCCAAATTCTGAATAATGTCCTACCATTGTTATTTTACCTCTGGCAAAAAAATTAACTGCATTAGCAAATTTCATGCATAAATAACACTGATTATCAAATAATACAATTGGAATATTTTCATTAATTTCCATGATATTCTAGAGTAACGATCAAATTAAAATTTTACAAACTTAATACCTGAATTTTATTTTGATTATTATGACATTAATTGTAGATGATCCTGATTCTAGTCGTACTAAAACTGGGGAATTCCCTTGTGTATCATGCCATACTGATTGTTGTAAAGAATATGTGATATTTGTAAATGCTCATGATGTTTACAGACTATCAACTGGATTGGGAATGGCTCCTAAAAAATTCTTAGAGATTTATGGTGCAAAAGATTATTCTCTTGGAATTCAGGTGGAAGAAGGTCTAATTGATCTTGCCTTGAAACAAAACAAAGGCGGATGTGAATTTCTTGAAGAAACTAAAGATGTCTTTAGATGTACAGTAAATGATTTCAAGCCAGGAGTGTGCAAATCATATCCGTTTTCAATGAAAAATGGAAAATTAATTCAAATGAGCAATATAATGTGCCCTGTAGATTGGGATCTTGCAGAATTTGAGAAAATGATGGTAAGTCATCTTAAAAAAGATGAATCTGAGTGGAAGTTCTATGATGAAATTGTTAAGGAGTGGAATGTAAAGCATGGAACAAAAAAGTCATTAGCTGCATTTTTGAAATTTATGTTAGAAAAAGTAGAACTCTCTTTGACATCTTAATTGTATTATGATCCCTATCTCTTTGAAGTTTTGGGATGAGTGGTTTTCTTTAGAAGTAGATTTTTATTCAATTTATCAGGATAATGTTGCAGATGGGGCTTAACTATTACCAAATTAAGAAAAATATTCTTCGAGCTCGTAAATTAGTAATTAGAGGAACTAATGCTGCAGGATCTGGTCATCCTGGCGGTTCATTTTCTATGGCCGAAATTTTAGGATGTTTATTTAACAAACATTTGAAATTTGATCCTGACAATCCTCAATGGGATGATAGAGATCGATTAGTTTTGTCAAAAGGACATGCTGCTCCTGGATTGTTTTCTAATATGGCAGTTGCAGGGTATTTCCCAGAATCTGAAATTGACACACTTCGAAAATTTGGTAGTAAACTGCAAGGACATCCAGATCTAAAATGTCCTGGAGTAGAATTTTGTGGAGGTTCTCTAGGCACAGGATTGTCGTATTCTATTGGAATTGCACTTGCAGCAAAAATTGATTCCAAAAACCATCATGTCTATACTATCATTGGAGATGGAGAGTCTGATGAAGGACAAGTTTGGGAAGCTGCAATGACTGCTTCAAAATATAAAGTTGATAATCTCACAGCATTTCTTGATAGAAATTTCATTCAACAGGATTCATACACTGAAAAAATTATGCCACTGGATGAAAATTTAGAAGGTTCAGAAATTTCTGAAATGTGGAAAGATGCATCACGTTGGAAAACTGGTGATAAATGGAGATCATTTGGTTGGAATGTAATTGAAATTGATGGACATCGCGTTGAACAAATTGATGCTGCTATTATGAAAGCCAATGCTACAAAAGGAGTTCCCACTATAATCATCTCAAGAACAATTAAAGGAAAATCTATTGAACACATGGAAGATAATCCACAATGGCATGGCAAAGCCCCAGACTCTGATGTTGTTCCAATAATTAATCTTGAATTGGATTCACAATTTATGATTGCACCATCCATTATTGCTGGAGATATGACAAATTTAGAAAATGAAATTAAGCGATGTGTTACTGGTAGAGCAGATTACATTCATCTTGATGTGATGGATGGCCAATTTGTTCCAACAAAAACATTTGATCATAATAAAATAAAAGAACTAAGGCCTCTTACAGTAATTCCATTTGACACTCACTTGATGATTACTGAACCTGTAAAATATGTGAAAGACTATGTTGATGCTGGTAGTGATATTATCACTGTTCATGCTGAAGTGACTGATGAATCTAGTTTTGGAGAAATTCATGATGTATTAAGACAAAATCAGGTAGGTGTGGGTTTATCAATAAACCCTGACACAGAATTACCTGAATGGTCTTACAAATTTTTGCAATCTCTTGATCAACTAATAGTGATGTCTGTAGTCCCTGGGAAATCTGGTCAAAAATACATTGAAGAAACCCATGAAAAAATGACAAGATTGAATTCTATTTTAAAACAACATAATTTTTCAGGCTATATTGAGGCTGATGGGGGGGTTAATCTTGAAAATATTGGCTCAGTATTTTCTGATGGCGCACGCGCTTTTGTTGGAGGTGGTGCAATCATTGGTCAACGAGATGTTCGAGCTGCAATTAGAGATTTTAGAAATGAAGTTTTAAAATCAAGAAGATATGAACTACTTGCAAAAGCAAATGAACTTGGTGGAAGTGACTTGGTAAACAAATGGATTGGATTACATGTAATTGGTGAAAAACAAGAACAAATTAAAAAAATTGCACAGGAGGCCGGATTCATTTGAATGAACCAATAATGACTGACATGCGTTCAGAATATTCTAAATCTTTAATTCAATTAGGAAAAGAAAATCCTAACGTTGTTGTTTTAGGTGCAGATACAACTGATTCATTAAAAACTTCAGGGTTTGGTAACGAATTTCCAAATCGATTTTTTAATGTAGGTATTGCTGAAGCTAATCTAGTTACAATGTCTGCAGGATTAGCCGCTTCTGGAAAAATTTCTTTTGCAAGTACTTATGCGATATTTTTACCTGGTAGGGCAGTTGATCAAATTAGAAATAATGTTGCATATCCATCACCTCCAGGAAAAAAAGGCCTTAATGTAAAATTAGTTACATCCCATGGTGGTTTGTCAGTAGGTCCTGATGGAGGTTCACATCAAACTATTGAAGACATTGCTATAATGAGAGTTATCCCCAATTTCCGAGTTTTTATTCCTGCTGACACTGTAGCCGTCTCAAAACTAACTCAATTAATGGCTAGAGAATATGGTCCATTTTACATGAGGATGGCAAGATCAAAAACACCTCTTGTCCATTCTGATTCTCAAGAATTTCAAATTGGAAAAGGAATTACGTTAAGGGATGGTTCTGATTGCACTATCGCAGCATGCGGTATTACAGTTAGGATGGCTTTAGAAACTGCTGAATCATTACAACAAGAAGGAATCTCTTGTAGAGTTTTAGATATGTTTTCGATCAAACCAATTGACCATGAACTTTTAGAAAAAGCAGCAAGAGAAACTGGATGTATTGTAACAACTGAAGAACATAATATTATTGGTGGAATGGGTTCAGCAGTAGCAGAATCTGTTTCAGAATCTTATCCAGTACCTATCAAAAGAATTGGAGCCCAGGATATGTTTGGTGAATCTGCACGTGATAATGAAGTTCCATTACTCTTGGAGAAACATGGAATAACATCTTTTAATATGGCAAAACAAGTTAAAGAAATTAGGAGTAAAAAATTATGAAAATTTTTCTTGATACTGCTAATCTTGAAGCCATAAGAAAATTCAATGACATGGGTTTGTTAGATGGAATAACAACTAATCCATCACTCATGTTCAAGGAAGGTGGTAATCCAAAAGATGCTATGGAGGAAATTACAAAAATTATCAAAGGTGATGTTAGTTTAGAAGTTGTCAGTATTGAATATTCTGGAATGATGGAAGAAGGTAAACGTCTTCGTCAATATGGAGACAACGTTGTTGTTAAAGTTCCTATGACTCCTGATGGTCTAAAAGCTTGTAAATCATTTTCATCTGAAGGAATTCCTGTTAATGTTACGCTAATCTTTTCTGCAAATCAAGCTTTACTGGCTGCAAAAGCTGGAGCAAAATATGTTAGTCCATTCATTGGAAGATTAGATGACATTGGTCAAGATGGAATGAAATTGATTCAAGAAATTAAAGAAATTTTCTCAAATTATAATTTTGGAACTCAAATTCTTGTTGCAAGTGTTCGTCATCCAGTACATGTAGTTGATGCAGCAAAAATTGGTGCAGATGTTGTCACATTACCTCCTGCTGTATTAGATAAAATGATGTTGCATCCATTAACAAAAATTGGATTGGATAATTTTCTTGCAGATTGGGACAAGCTAAAGTCTGGAAATCCTGATATCAAAATTTAGGTATCATTAAAAAATAAAGTTATAAAAATTAAAAATTTAGGATTTATCTGAGCCTTTGTTTGTACTTTTTCTAGAACTAGTTCCTCTACCTGTACTTCTAGTCATTCCTTCAGTAGAAGGTCTTGCTTTTGGATCAGGCATATCTCCTAGTTTTCTTGAACCAGTTCCACGACCAGTGTGAACCATTCTACCTGCTGTTGCTTTTTTTCTTGCTTCTTGGATCTTTCTGAATTCATCTCCAGACCATTTTGAAGCATCTTCATCAACTTCGATGGTTCCTGTGCCTCTACCAGTTCTAATTCTGATTTTCCCCATAATTTAGATTAAATTATCTTGTATTTATCTAAGCTTATTTTGTATGGGTAGATCTTAATTTTTTATTTTAATTACTAATCCAACCCCATTTTTTGAAATATGTGAACATCATGATCGCAGGTACCGCTGACGCAATAATTACTAGTATGAAAGTTGTAAATGGCCCTAAAAACATTGAATTACTTCCAATCCCACCTGGCAAGTCAACATTCATTCCATAAAATGTCCCAATCACTGTTGATGGAATTGCTAATGTGAAAATTATTGTTAATACTGCAAGAACCTTATTTGTTTTTTCATTACTTAACACAAAATCTGTGTCTTTGTAAATTTCCATGGTTTCTCTAGATTCTTCTAATGTTTCGATAACTTTGTCAATGTGATCTATTACGTCATCATAGAATAATGTAAGTTCATCATCTTGACTATCTGGAAATCGTTTAACCTGTTTTGCTATTTCAAGTACAAATCTCTTTAATGGATTTGCTATTCTTCTTAATCTATTAATTTCTCTTCTAAGTAATGCTATGCTTCTAGCTACTGGTTTTGATTCATCAAAAACTCTATCTTCAATATCATCTAGATTTGCAATAATTTTCCTTGATGTGTGTAAAAGGTCATCTACTAACACATCTAAGATCTCGTGTAGTAGTAATCCTGATGATTTTCCTAACAATCTATCTTTTCTTTGTTGATCAACATTTGTTTTACAAATATCTGCCAGTTCTACAAGTGGTTTAAGATCTCCTTGATGAACTGTTATCAGGAAATCTTTTCCTACAAATATTGACAATTGACTATTTTTTGATATTCCTGTTTTTTGTGCTAATGGTGGAAAATGAAGAATTACAAAGAAATGATCGTCATAACTATCTAGTTTTGGAAGCTCAAATTTAGTCATACAATCTTCTACGTTCAATGCGTTGAAATTGTATTTTTCAGCTAATTTTTCAACATCGTTTCTATCTGGATTTTGTAAATCAATCCATACGAATTTTTCTCCCTGGATGGTTTCTATCTTATTTTCAATAGGTGTGTCTACTGATTTTTTGTTTGAACGTAGCCTGTTTGTAATGAAACCCTTTCTCATGTCGAAAAATACCCTGATACTACAAATTTAAAGCGATCGCTAAAATGGAACTGAAATTATTTTTGAATTTGAGGCTAATCTAATTTAGATATTCATTGTACCCATGGGAGAAAATAATTTGTACCTACCCAAACAAGTCCAATGGATATTGCCATTGCAATCCACCATTTTCGCATACATAGAATTTAACCTAGTCAATAATAAATCTACAGCCTAATTTCCAACATGATCTTAAAGATTATTACTGGTTGAACAAGTTTCTTTTTTTGTGGCCCTCGTAGTACAGTGGTTAGTATAGAGGATTGTGGATCCTCGGACAGGAGTTCGATTCCCCTCGAGGGCCTTTTTATTTTAAAAAATACCGAACTTGCTAGATTCCATCTCTTCTTTGATGGCTAGTTTGAATCTAGGAGATTTACTCTCGACATTTTTTGTTAACCATGTTAAAAACTTCTTTTCTTTTCCCTTACCCCTAATTTTATCAAAATCGGCGCCCATCATTTCTATTAGCTTTTCTACTAATGTTCTATTGATACTTAATACAAAAAAATGCCATCCGAATGCAAATTCTGAATCTGTCATCACAAAATCATCTTGTCCATGAACCATTTCTTCTAAAAGCGATAGTTGGTGTGTTAATGCTTTACTAGTTTTATCATAATCTACTGCTGAAACATTAATGTTGATTCTTCCTTCCATGTTATATTCAAGTAAAAACAAAATAAAAGGATTACACAGATTATTCTTTTAATAGATATTCAAAATCAATATCAAAATGCATTTTCATGATATTGATGTATGTTTGAATGGATTCTGGAATTTCTTCTCCACATGCCACTCCTAGTTTTTTTGCATTAATCCAAATTACTAATGTTTGAATAATAGTCAAAAATCGATCATTTTTAATTTCTGGAGAGCCTATTGATTTTGTATATCGTTCAGCAAATTCCCATGCTGTGATAAAATCAACGCATTTTACCCCAAAAATTGATAACAATTGTTCTTGCATGTTTTTTGCTTTTTTGAAAGGAGCTTTATTGATAATATATGGAAAATCTACTTTATCTGGAAGGCATTCTGGTAGTGGCCCCCAAATTGTAATTATTTTTGTATTTTCTTTAAGATTTTCAAATTTCTTCATCATTTCATTAATGATTTTTTCATCTGAAAACCAAAATAAAATCACTGATGCATCAGACAAAATTGAATCTTCTATGTTTTGACAAATTAAATCTGCTTTGATATTTTTTTCTGCAAGATTTTTTTTTGCTTGGTTTATTTTCTCAGAGTTATTATCAATACCAACTGCTTTTTTAACACCAAATTCATTTACAGCAAGTTCAATCCCTTTCTCATTCCCACATCCTAAATGATAAAAAATATCGTCTTTACCTAAATTTACAAATTTAAAAATTTCACAAAATGATTTTTCTGGTAATTGAACATCCTCACCACTGAGTAAATTTTCAGGTAAAGTTTCTAAATATTCTTCAATTTTCATTATGGTTGATACAATGTACGAGAATTTATTCTCTTATGCTTTCTAATTTTGAAACTGCTTGCCATAATTGAGTTCTAACGTATGAAGGCATGTTAGGATCTTGTGTTACATCATCTAATAGGCTGATAGTATTTGCTGCCCTGACAGATAGTGAATTTTCAGGATTTTTCAAATCTACTATTAAATCTGTAATGGATTTCTTGATTGTTTTTGGAGTTGAGTTGCTAGAAGTAATTTGTTCTAATGTTTCAATTGCTCCTTTCATAGATTCTTTATTTTGAGAGTCGTCAGCCATTTTTACACCTATTGTTAAAAATTAGAAGAATATAGTTATATCTCTACAAAGACATTGTCTGATTCTACGACAACATTGTATGATGTTAAATCTCTAATTTTTGCTGGGAATTTCATTAATTTACCAGTTTTACAATCAAATTCTGCTGCATGCCATCCACAAGTAATTGTACAACCATCTAATTTCCCTTCAGATAGACTAGAGCCTGAATGAGTACATGAGTCATCTGTAGCACAATATTCTCCATCAATGTTTGCAACGAGGATATCTCTACCATCAATAGATGCTTTGATCATTTTTCCAGGTGGTATATCTGATGTTTTACCGGCAATAATTTTTCCCATTGAAGTTTTTATCTAATTATTCTTAATAATTTTTTGTATATGACAAAATTGAGAATTAGAGAAGCAAATGATTCAGATAAAACACATGTTTTGAAATTTTGTAAAAATACTTTTTCATGGGGAGATTATGTGGAGTATGTTTGGAATTATTGGATATCTGAAGGTCATCTATTCTTAGCAGAAAAACTAGATCCTGTTGGAATTTGTCATGCCTTTTATTCTGATGATCAAGTTTGGATTGAAGGAATCAGAATTAAGCCGAATTCTCGACGCCAAAATATTGCATCTGAACTAGTAAAACATGCAGAAATCACAGGTTTAGAGAAAAATCTATCTTTTTCATTTATGTTGATAGATACAGAAAATCCAATATCCATTTCCATGGCTCAATCTCTAAACTATAAAATTTTTCAAACATGGAATTTTTACACTATTGAACCAAAAAATAACCCAAATCATAATGTCACTTTTGGTAAATCTGTCAATTCTAAATCACATTCTCATTATGTAAAATCTTGGAGGTGGCTTCCAATTGATGATAAAATATTGGAATCATTTTATAAACAAAATAGAATTGTTAATTCTTCAATTGATGATAAAAACTCCATTGCAATAATTACTGAATCTGAGCATTTTGATAGAACGTTGATCGTTACTCTATTCTCAAATTCAGATGAATCTACTTGTGAAATTCTTTCATTTTTACAAAACTTTGGTTGGGAAAAAAACTATGAACGTATTCAAATTTTAACTAGAGAAAAATTACCATCTTTTGATACCTTGGAATCTAAAATATCCTTTCATTTAATGAAGAAATCTTTAGTTTAATTTGATTTAACAACTTTAATTGTATTGTTTAAAATCCCTAAACTCTCTATCTCCATTTCAACCTTATCTCCGTCTTTTAGAAACACTGCATTTGGTTTGTTTAACATAACTCCAGCTGGTGTTCCAGTGGAGATGATATCTCCTTTTTCTAATGTCATAACTTTGGAAATTTTTGAAACAATTTCTGGGATTTTGATAAACATATTACTTGATGAGGAATTTTGTCTCAATTCTCCGTTAATTTTAGTTGTCATTTTTAGATTTTGAGGATCTTTGATTTCATCTTTTGTTGTAATCCATGGTCCACAAGGTGCAAATGAATCAAAACTTTTCCCTCTTGTGAATTGCTTGTCTTTGAATTGAATATCCCTTGCTGAAACATCATTGAAAACCATATATCCAAATATTGAATCAAATGCATCATCTACGCTTACATTTTTACAATTTTTACCAATAATCATAGCTAATTCAACCTCATAATCTAATTGTGTAACAAAGTCTGGACATACAATATCTGAATTTGTACCATTTAATGCAGTTCTAGGTTTTATAACAAGTGCAGGATCTTCGGGTGCTTGTAGTCCTTGTTCTTTTGCATGATCTACATAATTGAATGCTAAACAAATTATCTTGTTCGGATTAGGAATCGGCGGTAATAATTTGTATTTTGAAATATTTTCTCCATATGGTAAATCTTTAATTTTATTTTTAATCTCATCATACCATCCATCAAAAAGAAAATCTTTGACATTTTGAGGAATTGGGACGCCTGTCAGATAGGTGATCTCATCTTTCGTGGATACTTTATCTCCATTAACAAAACCATATGTTTCATTATTTTGATATGATAATCGTGCTATTTTCATATTAAATCACTTGTGGGTAAAAATTGCTTGATTTTGAGAATCTTTTCTGCAATATCCAAATCTAACAAATTGTATTTCTTCTCCTTCTTTTAATTGTAGATAATGTGGTTCTGTAAAGACATCTAATTCCTCTAAACTGTCTTCATTAAATTCATCACCATTAAACAATGTTTTTGGAATTATCATCTTTATCTCATGTCCAGTTTTTTGTGGTACCCATTGAATTTTTGGTACATCTTTTGTATTTTCATTTTCAATAAATTCTCCTTCAAATTCTATTCCTTGTTTTGTAATGAGAATATTCCCTAAACCCAATAAACGGATTTGTGATCCTTCTTTGATTGTTTGCGCATCTTCTCCTGAAATGTAAAAATTCCCATCTATCTCGATTGTTCTTTTTCCCATATTATTTATTGGATGATTTGGAATTTCAACAGAAGATATAGGTAAATTTTTCACTGAAAGTTTTTTTGCATTACTTACCATGAATAGTCTAATGCTATTTGGATCCACAAATTTTCTGTTAAATGCCTCTAGTGCATCAAATGGTGCAAGAGTATTTGCCTTGGTCAATCCTAATGACATGATGAATTTCCTAATTGCTTCTGGTTTGATTCCTCTTTTTCGTAATCCTTCTAAGGTTGGAAGCCTTGGATCATCATACCATGTAACTTTCCCTTCTTCAATGAGCGGTTTGATGATTCTTTTTGATATTGGCATTCCTTTGAATTCCAATCTTGAGAAAAACCCTTGGGCTGGTTTTCTCATGTTTAGTGCATCTAAAATTGCATCAATTAGCTCTTTTCTGAGTTCAAATTCTTTCGAACGATAGGCATGAGTTACACCATCAATGCTATCTTCTATTGCAACTGCCATATCGTAACTTGGCCAAATTCTATATTTTTCTCCTAAAGTGTAATGTTTCCCTTCAATAATTCTAAACAAGACAGGATCTCGCATGACTGCATTATCTGCTTCCATATTTCCACGGAATCGAACTATGGCATCTCCTGGTTTGAATTTATTATTCATCTTTTTCCAATTTTTATTGTTTTTTTCTATATCTTCTCTACTACACTTGCATGCTTTTCTCTCTCTTCTGTTTTTACTGATATCTTCTCTTTTACAAGTACAAACGTATGCTTTTCCTAATTTAATTAATTCAATTCCTTTTTCATAAAATAATTCCATGTCGTCTGATGTATTTTTTACTTTGTCGAATTCAATCCCTAACCATTCTAATCCTACTTTGATAGCTGCATGATATTCCATTCTTTCAGCTTCTGGATTTGTATCATCCATTCTTAGAATAAATTTTCCTCCATACATTTTGGCATATTCTGAATTAATGATAGCTGCTTTTGCATGTCCAATGTGTGGATATCCGTTTGGTTCTGGAGGAAACCTTGTGATCACTTTTCCTTGCTCTGCATCTTTTAATTCTGGAAGACCTTCTCTCTCTTCAATTTTTTCTTTTGGGATTAAAATTTCTGGAAAATTTTCTTTAATTTCAATTTCTTGTTCTTCTAAAGATAACTGATTCACTGTTGATACTATTTCAGAAATATGCCCTGAAATTTCTTTTACTTTACTTCTAAATTCTGGTTTTGTTCCGAGAATTTTTCCTAAAATTATTTTATCTCTAGTTTCTCCTCCATGCTCAAAAGCATTTTGAAGTGCCATTTTTTTAATTTCTTTTTTTAATTCTTCATTCATGATGGTTTTTACCTTTACAACTACACACTTCGTTTTACTACGAAATCTAACAATGAAATTAATTCAGTTTTTGCAGATCCTGAATAACTTTTTAGTGATTTTTTTGCCATTTCAGCGTATTTTAGAGCCTGTTTCCTTACACTTTGCTCTATCCCCAAAGATCTAATGACTTCTACTGCTTTATTCAGATCTTTCTTTGATACTTTTGAATTCCCAAATGCTTTTAGAATTATCTTTTTATCATTACCTTTTGATAATTTTATTGCCATGAGAATTGGAAGTGATTTCTTTCCTTCTCTCAAATCATTTCCTACTGGTTTTTTTGTTATCTTAGGATCTCCCATAACACCGATAAGATCATCAGTTATTTGAAAAGCAATTCCTAAATTTCTTCCAAATGATGAGAGATTTGAGATGTCTTTTGCTTTATTTGTAGCACAAATAGCCCCCATTGCACAAGATACATCAAACAAAGCTGCAGTTTTCTTACCAATCATTGTAATGTATTCTGCTTGTGAAGGAATTTTTCTCTCTTCGGCCATTTTTACATCTAGTAATTGTCCTTCACAGATATCAACACAAGCTTTTGCAAGTCTGGATACTAGTTGTGTTGTAGCGATAGGAGATAATTTTGAATCAGTAATGATTTGAAATGCTTTTGAAAATAAAACATCCCCTGCAAGAATTGCAATTGGCATGCCAAATTTTTTATGAACCGTTGGAACTCCATGACGCATTTCATCATTATCCATAATATCATCATGAACTAATGAAAAATTATGTACCATCTCCACTGCACTTGCAGCAGGCATTGCAGTGGAAACTTTACCTTTTAAAATTTGACAACTCCTAATTACCATATATGGCCTTAGTCTTTTTCCACCATTAACAATTAGATGCCCTGCTGCATCATAGAGTTTTTTAGGATTTCCTTTTAATTTTGAATTTAGATATTTGTTTACTATTTTTGCATTTTGTTCCATTTGTTTAGTTTTATTCATTTACTAATCTCCATTTGTCATTTGGTAGATGAATTTTAATTGCTTTTTGCAATTCATCATGCACATCACTGTTCATCCATGTAGATAAGATATTTGCATGTTTTTCGAGCATGGATTTATCAGATTTTTCTAATAATTCTAATGCAATAAGCATCCATGGGCAATAGATTTGTGGATTTTCTTTTAATTCTACAATTAGTTCTTTAGAAGAAATTCGTTTTATCTCATCAATTTCCCCTTCAATTTCTTTTAATTCAATGGACTTGTCAATTATGCCAATTAATGTTCCACATATTTCATTTTCAGATCCTACGTCTTTGTATGGAACATGATATTCAAATTTATGTAAATAATCTAATGCTCCTTCAATTCCTAATTCTTCAGGCATTCTTCTCTCTCCTGATGAAACATAAGTTTCTGATTCTCTTGGATGGCTTGCAAATGTTCCATCCCAATCATTAGGCCATAACATTTTCTCTTTGGCTCTTCTTGTGAGTACTAGTCTGCCATTTTCATCAAACAATAATGCAGTAAATGCTCGATGAAGTTTTCCATTTGGTAAATGGCACTTTACTTTTTCTTCTTTTCCTATTGGATTATCATTTTCATCAACTAAAATTACAAATTCTTCAGACATTTCTTTTACCTCTAAACAGCGTTCCTTCAAATGTCTTATTTTTAACCCCTTTCACAATTCTTTCAGGTTTGTTACCATTTACAAAGAAAACATTCATTCCCATCTTTGCAATTCTTGATGCTTCTTCAACTTTTCTAGTCATCCCACCTGTAACATCCATTTTATTTTCAGAAATAGATGGACGTTCACCTTGTAATTCATAAATTAGTTTCTTTGATTTTAAATCCGAATACAATCCATCCTCATTTAGTGCAAAAATGCATAGTCTAGGTTTTAGAATTTTTGCAAGATGAGTCATAATTTTATCTCCAGATAAAATGTATGTTTTATTCTGACCAAACCATAGTGCATCTCCATATGTGACTGGAATCAAGCCTGATTTTGCGATTTTTTCAATCTCTTTGATTTTTTTAGTAATTGGTTTGTTTCCCGACATAAAATCAGTTGGAGGTAAACAGTATGGATTTAATTTATTTTTTATTAATGAATCTAGAATTATTTTATTCAATTCAATCATTGAATTTTTAACAATTGCTACTCCTTTTGGATTGTATTTTTTTTCTTTTGTATGCATATCGTATTTTACAGACCAATAATGTCCGTATGATCCTCCTCCATGAACAATAATTATCGGCTCATCAATTTTTCTCAAACTTTTAGATAGATTTTCAATTGTTTTTTTCCTTGGAGATAATGGTTTTTCTTTATTGGTAATAATTGATCCACCTAATTTTATTAGAATCATGTTTTTCAGAATTATCTGATCAATTAAAAAGTATCCAGACCCTTAAAATCAATTTTTACTGAAAAACAATCATAATTCTTATCTTTGAATTGGTTAATTGTCTGTTTGAGATTTGATTCATCTGTAAGAGCATAGATGCATCCTCCTCCTCCTGCACCAGTAATTTTTGCACCAAATGATTCAGTTTGACCTATTTGGATCATTTCTCTTAATTTCTCATTTGAAATTCCTATTGTTTCTAAATATTCTTGATTTTCTTTAATTTTAGTTCCTAATTTTTTGATGTCATTTTCTTTTAATAATTCTAAAACATCTTCTACCAATTTTGATTCCTTTTTACATAATGAAGAAAATCCCGCCTCGTCATTTTCTTTAAATTCTCTTACATCTTCCACTATTGATTCTGTGGAATGTTCGATGTTTGAATTAGCAATTACTAGATGAAAATTAGGCTCAGATTCTATTTTATGAAATCCATTTTCCTTATCATAATTCATAATTCCACCATATGTACAAACTGTACAATCAGCTCCTGATGTATTTTTAAAAATTGTTTTTTCAGCTTCTATTGCTAGTGTGAGAATCTCTTCTTTTGATGTTTTCCTAAATAATCTTGAAATTGCTGCGGCTCCTGCAACACAACATGCAGATGATGAACCTAGACCAACCCCTAATGGAATATCTGATTCAACAATGATTTCAATTCCTGTGTTTTCATTCTTTAACATTTTATCTGCCAAATAGTAAAATGGTTTTAATGGTGAATTAATTTCAGAAATTAATTTTCCCGTTTCTAATTCTAAATTTCCGATATTTGATTTAATGGAAATTTTTTTCCCTTCAATTTTTTCAGCAGTTACCGTAATTCTTTTGTTAATTGCACAGAGAATTGCTTTAACTCCATACACAACAAAATGTTCTCCAAAGAGAATTACTTTTCCTGGAGCAGAAGCTTTGGATTTCAATTAAACATTCTAAAATTCTAAAAATCGTCGATTTCTTCTTCGGTGATCTTTGTTTCAAAATCGTCGATATCTTCTTTCATTGGTTCATTTTCTTTTAATTCTCCTCTTTCGATTAAGACCTGACGAACCAATAACCAGTAAACTGTTGCTAGAGCTTTTCTTCCTCTGTTGTTTGCTGGAATAATTACATCCAAATTAGATGTGATGTTGTCTGTGTTTGCAATTCCGATAATTGGAATACCTGCATTGGTTGCTTCAATGATTGCTTGTTCATCTACTTGAGGATCTGAAATTAAAACTAATTTTGGTTCAATGTAATATGGTAATGATGGATTTGTTAATGTTCCTGGCATGAATCTATTTAGTAATTTTTTAGCACCTAAACTTTCACAAAATTTTTCAATTGGTGTTTCTGCATATTGTCTACCTGAGCATACTATGAGATTTTCAGCACCTAATCTATTGATGAATTTTGCTGCTGTTTGAATTTTTTCTAGTGTGATGTCTAAATCGAGCATGTATAGGCCTTCAGGACTTGCTTTTGTGATGAATGGTTTCATAAATTTGGTCTTAACTTGAGTGCCTACTCTAATTCCAGTGGCTAAAACCTTCTTTTTGATGTCAGTTGGTTCAGTTTGTTGGCTCATGACGATTTTAAATCTCTGCCATACCGCGTATTAAATCATGCTCTGATAGTCGTAACAATTCATTGAGTTTTGCTACTCTTTCTCCTCCTACAATGCCCACTTTGAGCATTTTTGACTTTGTAGCAAGACCAATGTGGGATATTTGCGAATCTGTAGATTCTCCAGATCTATGTGATGTGATTAATTTGATATTGTTTTGAGTAGCTTCATCAGCAAATTCCAATGCATCAAAAAGACTTCCTGCTTGATTAACTTTTAAAATTGCAGCATTACATGATTTTACCTCAATGGCTTTTTTTAGAATATCTTTGTTTGTCACAGTTAAGTCATCTCCTGTAACTAGTGTGTTGGGGAATTTTTTTGTCAATTCTGACATGTCTTCGAATGCCTCTTCATGAACTGCATCCTCAGCATAAATTAATTTAAATTTCTCAATAATATCTGCTGCAAAATCAATCTGCTCTCCAGTTGAATTTTCAAATCCTGCTCTGTCATAAAGATACTTGCCTTTTTCTTCATTCCATTGTGTTGATGATGCAAAGTCAACTCCTAAAGATACTTCTTTTCCTAAAGTAAATCCTAAATTCTCACATGCTTTAGCAGAAATTTCTAATGCTTTTTGATTTTCTAATTTTGGTGCCCAACCACCTTCATCACCTCTTCCGTTTGTAAAACTAGAGTCTTCTTTTTCTAATACCTTACGCAATTCTTTATGAACTGATAAATTAGTTTCAATTGCATTTTCAATGGTTTTTGAGCCTGTTGCACAAATTAATATTTCTTGAATATCTGGTGTTCCAGGACCTGCATGTGCTCCTCCTCCCAAAATATTTCCTAATGGAAATGGAAACTTGAATGAAGATTCTGGGGATAGAATTCTAAACAATGGTTCTCCAGATGCTTTTGCTGCTGAATCCATTGAAGCGATTGTTACTGCAAACGCCAACCCTCCTCCTATTACTGAATAATTTGAAGTTCCATCTAATCCTTTTAGAACATCATGAATTGCTTTAAGATCTGATGATTCTAATCCAATAAATTTTTGAGAGTTGTCTCTAAGTATTTTGAGACTTTGCTCAGGGTTTTCATTTGGAAAACTAACTGCTTCATATTTTCCTACACTGGCACCTGATGGAGCGCATACTCTTCCTAGAAATTTGTTATCTGATTTAACATCGACTTCAATTGTTTTACTACCTCTGCTATTGTATAGAATACGTCCTTCAATTGAGGATATTTTAGCCAAGTTATTCTAACTCAGATTGAACTTCTTGTTTTCTTCTCTGAATTGCTTCATAAAATGGAATTACTTGTTGTATTGTTTCTACAGTGGTCAAAAGCATTCTTCTACAACAATATCTTTCAACGCCTAAAGAATCAAGAGTTTTTGTAGGATCTTCTCCTGCTTTAATTTTATTTTGATAATCTTCAAATTTATCAGCAATTAATTTTCCACACGTTAAACATCTAACAGGAATTAACACGAACGAAAAAGTAACCAAGGATTATAAAAACCATGCAAGAAAATTCCTTTGCGGATGTCGCCCAGCCTGGCCAAAGGCGCTAGCTTGAGGGGCTAGTCTCTCAGGAGTTCGTGGGTTCAAATCCCATCATCCGCACCTCTTTGTTTCTGATTATTTCTCTAGTTTCTTTAAAATTTTGATTAATTCTGTTCGTCTTTTTTCTTCTGTAATTACTGATCTGACGTCATCTACTAGAATTCTATTTACATCAATTTTTCTTCTAGCTTCTTTTACTACTTTATCGTACATTGAAAAAGTGTACAGCTGAAGATACAAGTTCTCCATTGTTTCAAAAATCCTAGTTGCCTCATCAATGTCGTCAATTCTAATTTTATCAAAAACTTGTCTTTTTAATTCTCCTACACAATCCAGTAATCCTAAAACATATGATTCTGGCATTACTGCTAATTTTTTATCTGAAGGAATTTCTTTTTTTTCAACAATTGCAATCAAACATGCAGCCTCTACAAATTCTTGCTCTGGAGTTATGAGGTATCTCCTTAATCCACCAGTTGCTTTTTTCTTATATTTTTTTAATAATGTATCAGCTTGTTTTAGGTTATTTTTTCCTGTAACCAAATCTCCTTTATGGACTGCGATAATTGATTTACTGCATAGGATGATGATTTCTCTAGTATTTTTTAGTAAAAATTCTCTGGCATCTTGAACTGTTTCTAAATTTTTTGCAATTTTATTTAATGATGGTTTTACATTTTTTAATGTCATGCTTACAAATATTTTAAAACTAGGATAAAGCCGTTTGCTAAACTCTTATTTTGGATATAATTTCATGAATGATATGGAAATTACAGTTGATCAAATGTATAATATTGAAAATAAAGGACATGAGATGGGATTTTTGAAAAAATTTATGATGGAAAATGCAGGAGCAGCAGCAGTTAGACGTTTACTTGAAAAAATAGATGTTGAATCAAAAAATATTCTAATTTTTGCTGGATTGGGAAATAATGGTGGAGATGGTCTGGTAATGGCAAGGCATCTTGCAGGATATAATGCCAAAGTTACAGTAATGCTTCTGGGCAGTCCTGAGAAAATTAAAACTGAAGAGAGTAATTGGAATTGGTCAATTTTACAGAAAATGTCATCTGTAAAATTAATGTCAGGTGATTCTTTTGAATTTAATTTTAAACCTGATGTAATAATTGATGGAATTTTGGGCACTGGGATATCTGGAGATATTCGAGAGCCATATGCTTCAGCAATTAATTTTATCAACGAAGCAAATTGTTACAAATTTGCAGTTGACGTTCCATCTGGTTTGGATCCTCAAACTGGAGAAACTGCAAATATTTACGCAAAATCTGATATGACAGTTACTTTTCATAAAATGAAACAAGGAATTCCTAAACGGAAAGATTTGACTGGTGAATTGTATGCAGAAAAAATTGGAATTCCACCTGAAGCTGAGGTGGGAATTCTATGAAAGTACACCAAATTCAAGTCGGAAATATGCAGAATTTTTCCTACATTGTTGAAGATGAAGATACTAGTGAAGCAATCATAATTGATCCTTCATGGGATTTAATTGAATTAGAAATGGTAATTAAAAAAAATAATCTGAAAATTAAATACATTGTAAACACCCATCATCATTTTGATCATACGTTGGGAAATGAAGCAATGGCTGAATCTACCAAAGCACCAATTATCCAACATGAGTCTTCAGAATTAAAACATGAAATTACTGTAAAGGATGGAGATTTTATTGAATTTGGAAATTCCAAATTAAAAGTACTACACACTCCAGGTCATTCTCCAGATAGTATTTGCCTTGTGGGTGATGGAAAAATTTTTTCTGGTGATACATTATTTGTAGGAAATTGTGGTAGAATTGATTTACCTGGAGGTAGTGCAAAAGATCTCTATCATAGTCTATTTGATGTATTGCACAAATTAGATGAAAATCTAGTCATGTATTCTGGGCATAATTATGGTGGTTCTGAAATTTCAACCTTGGGACAAGAGAAAATCACTAATCATGTAATGCAAAAAAGAACTGAACAGCAGTTTCTTGATATGATGGGTTAGGAGTTAAAATGGAAAATTTTGAACTATTTGGAAATATAGAACAAGGGAAAAATTTCATTGAATCAATGAAATCTAAACGATTTCTTTTTTCTTTTGTAATTTCTTATACTGAAACTTGTGAAATTCCTGGGATTACATTTGCAGGTGCTGACAAAGATTCAATTCAGTTTACTCCTCCTGCAGATGCTGAATATCTTCATTATGGGTATTGTAAAACCATTGATAAAATCCCAATGACTCCTGATGGAAAACCTACTCCTGGATTATTAACTAAAACTGCATTAGAGTCAGCTAGTATCCCTCACTTGACAATTAATGCTGGAAGTAAAATTTCTCCACAACTTCCATTCATTGACACTGGTATGCCTTTTGGAAAAAATATTTCAACTGAGGATGCAATGACTGATTCACAAGTGTCTCATGCTGTTGATTATGGCAGAATTGTGGGACGAAGTATGGCATCACTTACTGATTGTTTGATTATTGGTGAAAGTATTCCTGGTGGAACCACTACTGCTCTTGCTGTTCTAAAAGCATTGGGTTATGATGCTAAAGTCAGTTCCAGTATTCCAGATAATCCAGTTGAATTAAAAAATCAAATTGTTAAATCTGCACTTGAAAGAATAGATTCTGATCATCCATACAGTATTGTAGCTAAAGTGGGTGATCCGATGATTCCATTTGTTGCAGGAATGCTAAGTTCTGCATCTAGTGTATCTAATGTGATGTTGGCAGGAGGAACTCAGATGGCTGCAGTTTTAGCATTTGCAGCAAAAATTGGTTTTAATGAGGAAAACACTGCAATTGGAACTACTTCGTACATTACTGGTGATGAGAGTGCAAATTTTACTAGCCTTGTATCTAAAATTGCTGATATTCCGGCAATCTCTGTTAATCCCGGTTTGGAAAATTCAAAACATACTGGTTTGAAAGCATTTTCAGAAGGATTTGCAAAAGAAGGTGTGGGTGCTGGTGGTAGTATAATCTCTTCAATGATTAAAACTGGAAATGATTCTACAAAATTTTTAGAAATTGCAGAAAAAGAATATCATAGATTGTTTACTTCACTGTAACTGATTTTGCAAGATTTCTAGGATAATCCGGATCTGTATCTTTTTCAAGTGCTGCGTAATATGATAAAAATTGAATTGGAATAATTTCTGATATTGGATATAGTACTTGATCTATTTTTGGCATTTCAATCCAATAATCATACACATCACTTTCGATATCTGAAACTCCGATAATTTTTGCTCCGCGAGCTTTAATCTCTCTTGCACTGGTTAATGTATCTGAATATGTAGAATCATTTGGATTTATTATAATTACAAATACACTTGAATCCATCAATGCAAGAGGTCCATGTTTTAATTCTCCACCTGGAATCCCTTCAGCATGAATGTATGTCAATTCCTTTAATTTCAAAGCTGCCTCTTTTGCAATTGGATAATTAATTCCCCTTCCTAGTACATAGATGTCTGAAACATCTTTGATCACTTTTGCAATTTTTTGAATCTTTACTGGGTTTTCTAATATTTTAACAATTGATTCTGCAAACTTTTCAAAATTAATTGTTATTTTATTGTCAGTTAATTTTTGTACTATTTTGTAGAGTATCACTAATTGAGATGTGAAACTTTTTGTAGCAGCTACTCCTATCTCAGGTCCACAATTCATTCCAATTACTATATCTGCTTCTCGAGCAAGTGAAGATGTCATTAAATTTACTATGGCGATGATTTTACAATTTGCTTTCTTTCCAATTTTTACTGCATCTAAAACATCTGCACTTTCTCCACTTTGAGATATAGCGATGATGATGGCATTTTCTTCTATAGTCTCAGGTGCAAATTGGAGTTCACTTGACATTATTGGCTCTGCTTTAATCTTGGCATATTTTGAAAAGATTTGCTTTGCAATTAGTGCTGAATTATAGCTGGTTCCGCTTCCTGTAACATAGATGTTTTTTGCATGTTTGATATGATCTGCTGCCTTTTCTATCGCTTCTTCTGTTTTCTCTCCAGCTCTTAGTATGGTTTCGTGTTGTTCGTAAATTTCTTTTAATGTGAAATGTGCATAATCTCCTTTGTATGCATCTCCAAATTCTTTAGATACTTTAGTAATTCCATATTTTGCATGTTCTCCTTGAAAATCTAAAATTTGAAATTTGTTTTCCTCCAAAATTACAAAATTTCCATTTTCTAAATAAATCGCATCGTCTGTAAATTCAATAAAACCTAGAACATCACTTGATAGAAAGAAATCATCTTGTCCTACTCCTATAATTAATGGTTCATGAAATCGTGCAGCAGCCATTTGACCATTTTCAAACATTGCAACAAATGCATAATGACCTTTAATTTCTGAAACTGTTTTCAAAATTGTTTTTTTAACATCGTTTGTTTCTTCATAGTGTTTCTGAAGTAAGTTTGCTATAATCTCACTATCTGTTTCACTTTTGAAGTTATATCCTTCCTCTTCTAATTGTTTTTTTAGCTCTTCAAAATTCTCTATGATTCCATTATGCACAATTGCAATTTTTCCTGAATTACTTGGATGTGGATGTGCATTAAACTCTGTTACTTTTCCGTGAGTTGCCCATCTGGTATGTCCAATGCCTATTTTTCCTGGAAGTGAATCTAACTGAATCTTTGAATTAACTTCATTAACTTTTCCAACTCCTTTTTTTAATTCAATTTGGTTATTTGATTCAGTTGCTACCCCTACACTGTCGTATCCGCGATACTCCATTCTTTTTAATCCCTTGACAATGATTGGTGCTGCGCCCTCCTTTCCGTAATAACCGATAATTGAACACATTATGATTCTCTTTGATAATTGGGGTTATTTACTGATAAGCCTATTTTTTCGATTATTCAGTTGAAGAACTTTTATCTTTTGGGGCTTCAGTTGCAGGAGCCTCAGTTGCAGGAGCCTCAGTTGCAGGAGCCTCAGTTGCAGGAGCCTCAGTTGCAGGAGCCTCAGTTGTTTCTTCTTCTGTTGCTACTACTTTTGGTTCTTCTTTCTTTGTTTTTTCTAACATTTCAGGAATCTTTGATTCTGGTGTAAAATGAACACTGTCTTCTTCCTCAACTGTTACCGTGTATGATGGAATATCGACTTTTCTTTCACCAATCATTATGTGACCATGAATTACTGCTTGTCTTGCTTGATATGGTGTTTTAAATCCAAGTTTATTTGAAACGATAGTTTGTAATCTTCGTGAAAGTAAATCTGTTGCATTTAGGTTAAGCACATCATCTAATGATGAATCACTACTTACAAGTCCAATTCTTATGAGAGAATTCATTAAGATTGGTTCTTTTTCTGCTCTTACTTCTTGTCTTAATGAAAGCAATGATCTAGCTTGTTTTCTTACACGTGCTAATTCTGTATGTGCTTTCCATAATTCTCTTTTAGTTCTTAATCCAAAAGTTCCAAGAGTTTTTAGCTCCTCCATTTTTAATTCATAATTAAGAGGTCGTTTTGGTTTTTTCCATACTTTACGTGAATATTTAGGATCTCCCATTCAAAACACCTATTCTTTTTTCTCCTTTGCTGGAGCTGCTGCTGGTGTTTCTGCTGCTGGAGCTGCTGCACCTTCTGCTGCTGGAGCTGCTGCACCTTCTGCTGTTGGAGCTGCTGGAGCTCCTGCACCACCTTTCTTGACTGGAGCTGCCAATCCACCTTTAGCGACACCAACTGCTCCGCCTTTTCTACCTGAAGTTCTAGTTCTCTGTCCTCTAACTTTTAGACCACTTAGATGACGATAACCTCTCCAACTTGCAGCAATTCTTTCTCTTTCAATATCATTTCTTAATGTAAATGGAATATCTGATGTTAACAAATGTAAATCTGCACCAGTTTCAATATCTTTTCTTCTGTTAAGGAACCAGATTGGAATATTACTTCCAATAGGATCTGTAATTACTTTTTCAATTGCTTGAACATTTTCATCTGTAAGATTACCGATATTGGAATTTGGATTAATTTTTAGAGTATCAAGAATAGCTGTTGCAAACATAAAGCCAAGACCCTTAATTTGGGTTAATCCGATAACCATCTTCTTTTCTCCACGGATATCGTTTCCTACAATTCTGACAATGTGTCTGTATTCTTGTGCGCTCAAGTATTCAAAAATTCACAGAATCCCCGATAAAAACCATGCTAGGCATCAAATTACATGATTTTTCAAATAAGGCTTTATTGAGATTTTAAGATGGTGCCTAACACTGATATCTATTTTGAATTTAATTATCTAAAATCCTCATCACTAGTCCAATCACTGCCTTGGACATTCCACAAATTGCATTTACAGCATTTTTTGACTCCTCTTTGAGCGTCAATATCTACACAAAAACAGTGAATTCCCTTCCCTGAGGGATCCTTACTACAGAGTTTTTGCATGATTTTCTGAGATTTTATTTCTTAATTATCTTATTGGAAGAATCAATTCAAAAAGTTATTACTTTGAAAATTTTGTATTTTATTATGAATGATACATTTGATCGAGAAAAAATTGTTGAATGTATGTTTGATCCAACAACTTCGACAATTTTAGCTGAACTTGAGGATGGCTCAAAAGAATGCTCTTTTTTGGCCGAACAATCATCTGTTTCTGAAACTGAAGTTCTTGAAAGACTCTCATATTTGATTGAACATGGATTTATTTTAAAAAATTCTGATTATGGAAAATGTATGCTAACTGCAAATTCGGAAAAACTCACAAGTATTATTGAAGATGGTGATAACTTTGATGCAACTATTAGCGGATTAGAAAAAATGGATAGTTATCTAAACTGATTTTTTTCTATTTTTTATCTCAATTATTCCCATAGTGACCAGTCCTACCATTCCTATGATGAGAATACTTAAGGAAATTACAGATAAGATGAATTTTTTATTTGCATCTGGTAATGAGCCAATTGCACCTGTAACATAAATTTCATCTTCATTAGAACTTTGAATAATTAGTTGATAAGTTCCAGATTCAAGCACATCAAATTCTTTTTCAATTGTTTCTTCATTTACTTTTTGAGAAATAATTTCTATATTTGAGGGGTCTAAAATTATTGCAGTAATTGTATTTTCTTTGAATTCCATTATTTGAACCGCAAAAATTCCTACGGGTGAAATTTCTTTGTCTAGATCAACTGAAACTGTAACTGTGTCCACTGAACTCACTTTCCCATTTCCTTGATTGATTCCTTCCAATGTTGTTTGATTTTCAACTATTGATACTACTAGCCCTGTTACAATTAATAATCCAAAAATTACAATAATTAATCCTGATTTTTGCACAGATTAAGGCAGATTATCTTTAGTTTAAACCTAATTTTTCACAAATATTTATCTTAAAATAAAAAAGTTAGATCAGGCTAAAAAAGTTAGCTTAGGGCAACTTTATATTATTGTTATTTATCATGAATTTGTTAATGAAAATAAAATCTCGTTCTGGTATCATGATGATGTCTATGTTTGTAATTATTGCAGTATCTGCTCTATTTGTTGCTCTTCCTGAAGGAATCAATGCTCAACAGGAAGATAAGGTCTTTGTCACCCATAGTGGTGCTGTGGTCAAAACCACAGGAGAAATACTAGATCCTCTATACACCAGTGCAACTGTAGAATTTGATCCGATGGAGTATCTGCGGGATTTCAACTATGGGCGAGTCTCCCAACTTGCTGATGGTACTACACTAAGAGAATATACCCTTGTTGCTCGAGATGATGAAATTATGGAGGTATCTCCTGGAATATTTTATAATGTATGGTCCTATAATGGAACAGTTCCTGGACCTACAATTAGAGCAACTGAAGGTGATATTGTAAGAATCAAGTTCATTAACCATGGAGAAAAAGAACACACTATACATTTTCATGGAATTCATCCTGCTGGAATGGACGGTGTCTTTGAACCTGTAGGTGGAAATGGCGGACAATTTGTTTATGAGTTTGAAGCTGGTCCTGTTGGAGTCCATCCTTATCACTGCCATGTGATGCCTTTAGAAGAACACATTGTACATGGCCTATATGGTGTCTTTATAGTAGATCCAAAAGAAAAACGTCCTGCTGCTGATGAGATGGTGATGGTTCTAAACGGTTTGGACACTGATTTTGATACTGAAAATAATTTCTATGCTGCAAATACAATTCCATTTTATTATCAACACCATCCAATTCAGATTAACACTAACGAATTAATTCGAATTTATGTAGTCAACATGGTAGAATTTGATCCAATAAATAATTTTCACTTACATGGAAATTTGTACAAATATTATCCAACTGGAACTGACATTGTACCATCATTTTATACTGATATGATTACTTTGTCTCAAACAGAGCGAGGAATAATGGAATTTGAATACAAGTATCCGGGAAAATATTTGTTTCATGCACACAAAGTTGAGTTTTCAGAAAAAGGCTGGGTTGGAATATTCATGGTAAATGAAAACAAAGAAGGTATAGAGTCTGAAGGATATGGAAGTTAGTAACAAGTCCTCGAAAGTGAAACTGATTGCAAGTGGTGTAATTCCATTTGTGTTTTTAATCCTCCTGGTTGCATACATTTTTGGACCTGGATCTGAATTATTGGATTTGGGTGTTCCATTACCTGAAATATCTATGGAAAAAGTTGATTTCCTAAATTCTGAAATTCAAGTTACTGTTAGAAACACTGGTCCTATACCTGTTGAAATTGCAATGGCTGACATCAATGATAGAATACAACCTGCAGCAGTTGAACCTGATAGATATTTAGAACGATATGAGACAGCTCTTGTTCGAATTCCTTTTGAATGGAATGAGGCAGAACCCTATAGGATTGGATTAACAATTGAGGATGGAACTAGATTTGAAAAAGAGATTGAAGCCGCAGCTCCTGCATTAGAACCAAGCTTTGAGCTTTTAGGATTTTTTGCAATAATTGGAACTTATGTTGGAATAATTCCAGTAATGATTGGTTTGCTTTGGTTGCCATTTATCAGAAGAATTAGCAGACAAAAATACCATTTCTTTTTGGCACTAACTGCTGGACTATTATTATTTTTAGGAATTGATTCTATTGAAGAAGCATTAGAGGTTTCAAATGAAAGTCTTTCAGGTAGCTTTAACGGAGTATTACTTGTTGCAACTGTTTTGATATTATCATTCCTTGGATTGTATTATACTGGTGAAAAATTAGTAAGTAGAGCAAAATCATCTAGGATAACAAAGCCTGTTGCAATTGCACTGATGATATCAATTGGTATTGGTCTTCATAACTTTGGTGAAGGGCTTGCAATAGGAGCTGCTGTAGGTCTTGGATCTATTGCCTTTAGTACATTTTTGATTATAGGTTTTGCACTGCATAATACAACTGAAGGTATTGCAATAGCTGCACCATTGTCTAGAGAGAAAAAAGTGATTGGAAAACTCGTTGCCATGGGATTAATTGCTGGAGCTCCTGCTATTTTTGGTGCATGGATAGGTGGATTTGTTTATTCTCCATTTACATCAGTGGTATTTTTGGCAATTGGAGCAGGGGCAATATTTCAAGTCATTCTCACAATTCTAAAGTGGATTCGAGAACAGGGAGACAAAAATCTATCAAGCGCTGCAGTTGCTTCTGGTTTTGCAATTGGAATGGTCATCATGTATCTGACTAGTATCTTGGTCTAAATTGGTTCAGGATGTATTGTAATTACTGAATTATCAATTTCTGTTCTAATGATGTGTTCAATCTCTGTTGTCAAATCATGAACTTTTTCAATTGACAAATCTTTGTTAAATGAACAGTCGATATCTATTTTGAGAATATTCTCAAATTTTAAAGATACAATTCTACCAATTTTCTTAATATCTGGATATTTTTCCAATATAGTTTTAATTTTTTCTTCAGTTTCAACATCTTCGATATTGATATTTTCTGGAACAGTAATGAATGGCTCTAGATGGATTGTAACATGTTCGATTTCTGAAATTTGTTCTTGAATTTTTTGTTCAATTATTTCTGAAATTTTATGAGCTGAGGATAAATCAATCCCTCTTTCTACCATCACGTGTAAATTTGAATATATTTTGCCCTTTGTCTTATGGGTGGTAACATTATGAACCCCTTTAACACCATCTACATTCTTTGCAATGTCTGAGATTTTTGCATCTAGTGGGACATCTTTCCAATTTGGTTCAAAATGAATCGTAGGTGATGCATTAGGGATTTTATTTTTTATATTCCTTTCAACACTGTCACTAATTTCATGAGCCTTATCAAAACTGGTATCTCCTCTTAGGGCGATTGTTATATCTGCAAAAATTGTATCTCCTGATCTTCTCATGAGGATTGATCCTGTATCAACTACACCATCAGTTGACATTGAAATTTCTTTGACTTTTTTTACAAGTTCTGGTGATATAACATCCGTCAAATCCAATGCTGTTTTGTATATTAATTTCACACTTAGTACTGCCAGTAAAATCCCTAGGATTAATGCTGCAACAAAATCTCCAAAGTACAAACCATATGATACTAAAATAATTCCTATAATTGCAACTACTGTGGAACCTAGATCCATGAATGCATGATAAAAATCTGCTTTCAAGGTAGCGCCGCCAATTTTTTTAATAGATCTTCTTAAGATGATGATTCTGAAAAAGTCAATTCCGATTGTGTAAAGGCCACCAATTATTGCAAATAATCCTGGTAAAACACTTGGAGGTGGACTCTGTAATCTGTTGATTGATTCGTAAATGAAAAAACATGCAATTAGAAAAATTGCTATTCCTCCAATTAATCCTCCAAGTGATTCTATCTTTCCATGGCCATACGTATGTTCAGCATCTGGAGGTTTAATTGCCCACCTTGCTGCTAAAAGTAAAACTAGTGTTACCACACTATCTAGTAAAGCATGAATGCTGTCGGTAATGAGGGCAAGACTGTTTGAAATTAGTCCAAAAATTAATTCAACTACAAATGCTGAAAATATGGCTAAAAGTGAAATCTGTAAAACTTTGGTTCTTTGAACAAACATTTTCCTTATTTTTGATATTTTGAATCATGTATTACCGTTTTCTAAGAAGCATTCCTACGACAACGTTATTTGTGATAAAATTGGCTTGTAGGATCGTGTTGGACTTGAAATATTTTGCTTTAGTGGCAACTTTCTCAATTTTACTGATTATTCCTCAAATTGATGCTGAAGCATCAAGTAATCCAAATCTATTTGTTTCTGCTGAGAATTCACAATTTGACAATTCTTTTTCTGGTTCAATGGTAGTTGAAGTAATAGTAATTGATCCAAATCTGTCTAATACAGACCAGGGTAAAGGCGAACCTGATGTAACAATTAATGGAAAATCATTACGAATGACTCAGGCAACTGATGGTAGCTGGTACGCATATTTTGCCAATGTGGATAAGGCAAAACAAGCAGATTCGACTGTAGGACTTGCAGGAGAGGGATTAGATTTTGGAGTATTTTGTAGTAGGAATACTTTATCGTCTATAGTAGGAATTTCTTTATCTGAAACAGATGGCTTTGCAATACCTCGCGCTGCAACTGGTTCAACTAATGGGAACACTTCCTTTTCTGACTGTACTGCATCTCCAACTGGAGCTGTGTTGAACAATGTAGTTCGTAATGCAAAGTCAATAAACACAAATCCAAATGTTCCCTCAGGACAAATTGGATTAAATACAAACGCTTGGCCTTTAATTCAACTTTATTCATTTAATGAAGTTATCATCCAATACAATCCTGCTGGTTCACCACAAATGGTTTCATTAGAATATGATGAAAGTCAAAACATTTCTATGAATATTGATAGAGTTCTTTATCCAAAGAACGCAGAGGTTTTCTTAACCATTAATGATTTTCAATTAAATCAAGATCCAACCGATGAAGATTCATGGACTTTTGATGTTGGAAATACACCATCAACATTCTATCAAGCATTTGATGAAAATGGACAAAATGCTGCAAATGGGTGGATTGGATTAGTTGATTTAATCCCTAATCTTTCAAAGATTGGGTTTGAAGATAATGGAAAACTATCTGTTAATCTAAACTCTGTAATTGAATTACAATCAAATGATGAACAACCAACTACAAGTGTATCTGATGGAACAACAACATATGTGGAAATCATTACTTTAGTTGAAGATGGTCCTAATTCTGGAATCTTTGACACTGCAGATAATAATGATCAATCTATTTTAGGAATTTTAGATAGTGCCCCAAGAGGACAAACAGGTTCTATTACATATAACAAAAATTCAATTTCAGTTCTTACAGGTTCTTCATCAGCTTCTGTCTCTTTGGAAAATCCTACATTGACTATTGAAACTGATTCTCAATCATTAAATCCAGGTAGTAAAATTCCAGTAATTTTAGTAGATCCTGATCAAAATATCAATTCTGATGCTCGTGATCATCTTGATGTTTTTCGTTCAACTGCCATTATTCCATCAATAACTATTGGAAACCCTGTAACTTTTCAAAATGCTCAAGATGTTCAATTTCATTCATCCTCACCTATTCTTGTAGGCGGTGATGATTCCAATTCGTCTGTGCCTGACACTAATTCTGACAGGCTCGTTATAGATTCATCAAATGTGGCAAATGGCACATATGAAATGATTTCAATGAATCTAGGAGTTTCGGCATCTTCTTTGTCATCTATCTTACTTGATGTTTCAAATTCAAATACAGATGGAACTAATTGGATAAATTATGATTTAAGATCTTTTGAAAATGATTATGGGATCACTGATTTTAGTGACACCTCTTTCACTCTTTCTTTTGGAACTTTAGGTACGTCTTCAATTGCCATAATTGATGCTGGTGATATTTCATCATCCCAGGGTTTTATTCAAATTGATGATTCTGACATTGCAAATATTTCTAATGAAAGTGGAATGGTATTTCTTGTAATTGATTTTGATTCAACTGGGTCTGGTGATACTTTGACTATTTCTAGTGAAGAAAATAAACAACCAATAGTATTTGATTTCTTTTCATTTGGGATTAAAAATTCAAAAGATGTGAATAATTCTATATATCGTTTTGAATTGGAAGAAACATCTGATAATTCCTCTACTTTTGATGGAACTATGGAGTATTCTGTAGCAAACCAATTAAATATTTTTGATCCTGTTTTTATTGAAACTATTCAACCAATAGATGATCAAATAAAATTCATTGTTACTGATAGACTGATTAATGACAAGGGTATTTTTATTTCATATTCTGATCTTGATGCTACTGGAGTTTTCACAACAACTTCTTCACAATCTAATATACAAACTACTGCCGGAATGATTTCTTCAGATTCTAAATCTTATAGATTTGGCCAGCCAGTAACGTTGACATTAAATGATCCTGATCTTAATTTGAAAAATGATTTAGTTGATATCTATTTTGTTATTGATGATCCCAATTCTCCAAACGTTGACACTGTTGGGAAAAATGGAATTACTTTACTTGAAGTTTTGATCAAAGATATTCGTTACAAACGTTGCACTGTAGACGGTGTAAGTTATGGCGGTTTGGGCGCTACTGGTTTTACTCTTGTAGAAACTGGACCTAGTACTGGAATTTTTAACGGGGTCTTCAAAATGCCTTCAAAAATATGTAATAAATCTGGAACTGCCATAATTTCTTCAGCAGGTGGTAGTCTTGATGCAAAATATTACGATTCTCGAGATAATTTTGGAAATGCCAATGTTTTTAGTTTGTTGCGAGCACCTCCGACATCATATCCTACCTCCGCACAACTCAGCACATATGAAATAGTAAAACCAACTGCAGGACAAATTGAAGAAATTCTTCTTTCAGGCAAAGTTGATACTTCTAGAAGAGGAATTCCTTTGGATGTAATAATCACAACTCCTGATGGACAAACTCAAAATTTTGGTGCAACTTTATCTAGTGCGGGAAGTTTCAAATCTATAATTTCCATTAATGAAAATACCTTATCTGGTGTTTATAAAATTAATTTGTTTCATAATAATTCACTTGTAAAATCTCTGTCGTTTGTAGTTTCTAATCCACCAATTCCTGATTGGATCAAAAACAATGCAAAATGGTGGTCATCTGATTCTGTTTCAGATTCAGAATTTATTGACGGACTTGAATACCTTATTGAAAAAGGTCTAATCATTGTCAATACTGATTCTAAACTTTCTATTTCTGATCAGTTGATTCCTGATTGGATCAAAAACAATGCAAAATGGTGGGCAGATGGGGAAATATCCGATGATGACTTTGTAAAATCAATTCAATTCTTGGTCAAAAAAGGTATTATTCGAATATAATATGGTCAATATTTCTTTCATTGAAAACATAAATACCTCAATTCATGAATCAAAATGAAAATGAAGCTATCTGGATTCTTAGCATTTGCTTTATTATCTATTTCAATTCTATCTTATGGTGTTAGCGATGTTGCATTTGCAGCAAGTGATCCAAATCCTGCATTACCTATATCTACTAATATTGACATTGCTTCAAATGGTGCAACTGTAACAATAACTGGAAGTATCAAAGATTATGATTCTTCATCTGGAAAAGGACTTACATTTATCATAACTTCACCTGATAATAATATAGTAGGAATTGGTCAATTGACTCCTAGTTCTGATGGTTCATTTACCAAAAGTATTGTTGCCGGTGGTCCACTTTGGAAACTGAATGGTGATTATAATTTTGAATTTCATTATGGCGCAGATGATTCTACAGTTGTTGTAAATTATGTTGGTGGAGAGCAAGTTGTTAGTGGTCAACCAGAACCAGAACCAAAACCAGAACCAAAACCAGAACCAAAACCAGAACCAACACCTGAGCCAGAACCAACACCTGAGCCAGAACCAACACCTGAGCCTGAGCCAGAACCAACATGTGGGGCTGGAACTCAATTAGTAAATGGAATTTGTCAAGTTGTAAAAACTGAAGAACCAAAAGGTGGTGGTTGCTTAATTGCTACAGCAGCATATGGAACTGAATTAGCACCACAAGTTCAATTCCTTAGAGAGATTAGGGATAACACTGTAATGAGTACATCATCTGGATCAGCATTTATGTCTGGATTTAACCAATTATACTATTCATTCTCACCAACAATTGCTGACATGGAAAGAGAAAATCCAATGTTCCAAGAAGCAGTTAGAGCATTTATCACTCCAATGGTTTCAACATTATCTATAATGACTTTGGCTGAAGATGGTTCAGAAGTTGAAGTTTTAGGACTGGGTATTTCTGTAATTGCTTTGAACTTGGGAATGTATATTGCAGCACCAGCATTAATTGGATTCAAAGTTAATCAAATCATTAAATCTAGAAAATAATCTTATTTCACTCTAGGTTATTATACTTAAACCTCATTTGATATTTCATGCATATTGAGTATGAAGAATTTGAATCCATTGAAGATTTTCTAATGTATATGGCATCAGCTGCACCGCCAATGAAAAACACCTTGCCAATTAATTCTTACAAAGGATATGTGATGTCTTTTATTCCATTAAGTCCTGCTACTGGAGAAACATATCTTATGCTTTATGCAAAGGGTTCACTTGAACCTGGAATTTATGAATTTGATATAGCATCAAAGTCATTTAAAAAAGTTGAAGCAGTAGAACGAGCAGACAAAGTTTACTTTATTTCTTTAACACCAATAAGAAACACTATAGCTGATATTGCTATTGAAAATCTATAGTTTTTTTGTCTGAATTTTAGGAGCAGATACAGATCTACTTCTTGCATATTTGTCGATAATTTGATCTGGAGTTCGTCCATTGAACAGATCTTTACATAATCCTCGCAAATATCTCATAATTGCCCATGTACCTGCTTTGAGAATTCCATACATGAATACCTTCATTGGTGGACCATATGTCTTGTTTCTAAGAATAATAGGAATGATATCATTGATGACTCGTAAGTTATTCTCCCAACATTTCCAAAATAATGTAAATTGTGCTTCATTTAGATTTCCAAAGTGCATTGAATTCTTTTCACTAAAGTCTTGGTAAAGTAATGGTGCTACTAATCCTCTGAAATCCATTTCTCTAAAGTCACTCATCATATCTATTGTATATTGAACATCATCTGGAGTTTCGTCAGGCCAGCCAATTATGATTGTGGCAGCTGGGAACCAGTGATTTTCATTTAAAATTTTTGCTCCTTCTCTTACAACACTTCCCCATTCTTCAGGAGCAAATGGTTTCGTTTTTACTCCGAGGTGTTTTTTTACCATTGCTGGTGATACTGTCTCAATCCCAAGATTAGTTGCAAGCCATCTGCCTGTTTTATCTTGTTCATTAACATGGGAAATTTGCTGCATCAATATAGGATCTGCAGCAACTGCTGAAAATGTCATATGTGTGGTTCCAATAAAGTTTGCACCTAATCCTTTGAGCCCTTTCCATAAATCAACAATTGCATCTCTGTTTGGAACAAAGTCTCTATTATCACATCCATATAGTAACATTTCATCAGAATGCAACCAAATAGAATCAAATCCGTAATCTAAGTTAGTTTTAGCTTCATGTTGTAATCTCTCTAATGGAAGATCTTTCTTTGATCTTTTGTTAACATCACAAAAGTCACATCCTCTTCCGCAACCTCTCATTGCTTCAATCAATGAATTGATTGTTGGACCTTCAATAACTGGGATGTTTTCAAGATTTCTTACAAAACAATGCATTAGTTCTGGGGCATCATTTTTTTCCAAATCTTGGAACAAGTCTACTGCTAGCTCATCTGCTTCTCCAACAACAACGGTATCAATTCCATGTATTTTCATTCTATCTGACTTTGCTAATTCCCATGCCCCGTTGCCTCCTACTACAACTTTGAAATCATATTTCTTTTTTAATTGAATAATACTTGCACACATTTTTTTAAATTTCATTGCAACATAGGATAATTTTTCTGGAGACATGGTGGTAGTAACTGGTGCCATTCCTAATGGATCCATTACGTTAATTCCAACAACTTTGGTATCTGGTCCAATTGATTTACTTAGCATTTCTGGGTGTGCCATGAATACATCTTCTCTTTTGTATCCGCCTTGAATCAAGGAACTCTCAATTCTTCTTAATCCTACTTGAGCAACTTTTACCTCTCCTGTTATTGGGTCTGTTTCAACTGAAGGACAAAATACTTTATCAAAAACCCATTCTGGTAGAACCTCATATGGTCCACATGCAATAAATCCATAAAGAAAATTTCCTCTATAATTTGTCATTAAACTACGATCAGCAGTAAGTACAACACGTTTGCCAGCCAATTACCCAACTTCTTTTAGGTATGTTATATATCATTTACGAGATGGTAGTCTAAAATTCTAACTAGAATGATTTTTTCTTATTGCTCTATTTGCGATATTGGCAGCTATACCCCCAGCTGCTATCCCATTGTCGATATTTACAACTGATAATCCAAGAGAACAACTTTGGAGCATTGATGCAAGTGCTGCTATCCCTTTCCCTCCATACCCATATCCTACAGATGTTGGAATTCCTATAATTGGAATATCTACCATTGTGGAAACAAGTGTGGCCAAGGCCCCTTCCATTCCTGCTGCAACTATGATACAATCTACATCTTCATTTATCATTTTTTTTAAAATTGGAAACACTCTTTGAATTCCAGCTACTCCTACGTCATAACTTGTAATGCACTTACAATTCATTGCTTCACACATTAATCTAGATTCTTCTGCAACTCCAATATCTGATGTACCTGCAGTCATTATTCCAACTTTCCCTCCATGGAATTTAATTGGTTTTTTAAACAATAACAATGATGATGAATTTTTTCCAGTTTTAATTTTCACTTTTAATTTCTTAGAAAAAGATAACATTTTTGCATAATCTTCTTTTTTAATTCTCGATATTATTACTGAATTTGTTTTCTCTATTGTTTTTTTAACAATTTTTTTAATTTCATCTAATTCTTTAGTTTCTGCAAAAATTACTTCTGGAATTCCTCTTCTGTTTCTTCTGTTAATATCAATTTTGGCAAAGCCTTCGACCTCTTCAATTGAATAAAGTGACAAAAGCTTTTTTGCATTATTTGCTGATATTTTTCCTTTCTCTAATGATTGTAAAATTTCATGAATTTCCATTGATAAATTTTATTTGTTATTCTAAAAAAATGCTTAGATTTTAATACCTGAGATGGCATTCTTTACGCTTGCAACTGCCTTGTCAAAGACTTGTTTTTCTTCTTCATTTAGGTCCAATTCAATAATTTTCTCTACACCTTTCTTTCCTATGATTGCGGGAACTCCAATTGTAACATCTGAATGACCGTATTCTCCATCAAGATAAGTTGCAACTGGAATGACTTGTTTTCTATCTCTTACTACTGCTTCAACAATTGCAGAAATTGCATTACCTGGAGCGTGAACTGTAGCGCCTTTCAATTCAATAACTTTTGCTGCTACTTGTTTTGTATTTAGAACTAGTTCATCTAATTTCTCTTTTGGAAGAAAAGATGACAAAGGAATTCCAGATACTGACGAAAATCTTGGCAATGGTAACATGTTTTCACCGTGTTCGCCAATTACTAATGCTCTAATGGAATCTCGTGAATGTCCAGTTGCCTCGTGAATAAATTGTCTAAATCTTGATAAATCTAACATTCCACCCATGCCAAATACTCTACTTCTATCAAATCCTGAAACTTTGTAAGTGATGTACGCCATAGGGTCTAACGGATTAGTTACTGGAATTATCATGGAATCATCTGCATACTTTTTTACATTCTCTACAACGCTTTTTACAATTGTTGCATTGATTTTCAATAGATCCATTCTTGTCATTCCAGGTTTTCTTCCAGAACCTGCAACTACTACAACTACGTTTGATCCCCTCATATCTTCAAAATTGTTTGAACCTTTTACTTCTACATCAATTCCTTGTTCAGATAGCATATGATTGATATCCATTGCTTCCCCTTGAGGGAGCCCTTCTGCAACATCAAGTAATAAAATTTGATCATCTAATCGTTTTAAAGCTGAAAATAATGCTGCATCTCCGCCTACTTTGCCTGAACCGATTATTGTAATCATGAAAATTGGTCTTGATTTTGAATAATTAAATCTAGTGAAATTCGTGAAATATTAGTCGAATTTATAAGCATTTTTGATAATTTTTAATCATGGTTCTAGTTATTGATCCTCAAATTGCTGGTATATCTGGAGATATGCTTCTTTGCTCTTTAGTAGATCTTGGTGCTGATAAAGATAAGATCATTTCAGGAATTAGAAAATCTGAAAAATTCTTTTCTAATTCTTCTATAAAAAAAATTGATTTTGAAAAAACCCAAAAACATGGGATTGATTCTATTTGTTTAGTTTTGGAAATTAATGAGAATGTTCATGAAAGAAAAGGTTCTGAAATAAAAAATGCAATTTCTAAATCTGCTCAAGAAATTAACTTGTCTCCAAAAGCAACATCTTTTGCAGAATCATGTATTGATACACTAATTTCTTCAGAATCTAAAATACACGGTGTTCCTGAAGAATCTGTTCATTTTCACGAGGCATCAAGTATAGATACTTTGGTGGATATTGTAGGAATAACCATTGCATTAGAAGACTTGGGATTGTTTGATGAAAAAATTGTTTGTTTGCCTATTGCCGTTGGAGGTGGTTCTGTGACTTTTTCACATGGTACAATGTCTAACCCTGCAAGCGCTATTCTTGAGATCTTTAAAAATTCAAATCTTGAAATTAAAGGAAATGACGCTAATGAGGAACTTACAACTCCCACTGGAGCCTGTATTTTGGTAAATTTAGCCGATGAATCTGTAAAACACTATCCTCAACTAAAGTTGGAATCTATTGGTTATGGGGCAGGACAAAAAGATTTTGAGACTTTTTCAAATGTTTTAAAAATTGTAAGGGGAACAGGGAATAATTTTGAAATGGATTCTGTAAAAATACTTGAAACTAATGTTGATGATATTTCAGGTGAAATTTTAGGAAATTTAATTGAGAAAATTATGGAAAAAGGAGCAAAAGATGTTTCAATTTATCATGGAATTACAAAGAAAGGTAGACCGACAAATCTTGTATCTGTAATTTGTACTGATGACACTGTTGATGAAATAATTGATTCACTAATTTTAGAAACTGGAACTTTGGGAATTAGAATTTCAGATTCTAATAGATTCATTGTTCCTAGAACAAAACATGATGTTTCAATTAATCTAAATGGTCAATCTTTTAAAGTCCATTACAAAAAATCATCATTTAAAGGGAAAACTGATTTCAAAATAGAATTTGATGACCTGAAAAAAATTTCTAATATTGTTGATAAATCAATTAAAGAAACAGATGTTTTATTGAGAAAAGAAATTGAAAAATTGGAGATTAATTAATGACAAAACTTGATGATCTTGTAAATTGGTTTGAGGGTAAAAATAAAGTGATGATTGCACTTTCAGGTGGAGTTGATAGTGCACTTGTTGCATATGCTGCATTTCAAAAACTTGGATCTTCTGCTATTGCAGTAACTGCTGATTACAAGACTTTGTCTGCTGAAGAACTTGGTACTGCTAAACAAGTATGTACTGAAATTGGCATAAAGCAACTACTTTTGGATTATAATGAACTTGAGAATGAAGATTTTGTAAAAAATGATTCTGATAGGTGTTTTCACTGTAGGATGGAATTGGGAGACCGTTTGATCAAATTGGCAAAAGATTACGATGTGGGGATAATTGTAGATGGGACCAATCTTGATGATTTAGGTGATTACAGACCTGGAATTGAGGCATTGAAAAAAAATGGAATTAGAAGCCCCCTTGTAGAAACTAATTTTTCAAAATCTCAAATCCGCGAATCTGCTAAATTAGTTGGATTATCTGTATTTGACAAGCCATCAAATTCATGTTTAGCTTCACGAATTCCATGGGGTCAAAGAGTAACTGCTGAGAAATTAACTCGAATCGAATATGGTGAGAATATAGTAAAACAACTTACACAGGTAAAACAAGTTAGAGTTCGAGATATTGATGGTTTAGCAAAAATTGAAGTTGAGAAACAAATGTTATCTAAATTTGATAAAGTAATTTTGAAACAAATCACTGAAAAATTACAGATGATTGGTTTTACTTCTGTTGAAGTTGATCCGGAAGGCTATAAACCTGGAAAAATCAATGTGATTGCAGATTGATATATCTCGATAATGCAGCATCTACTCAAATTCATGAAGATGTTTTAACTTCAATGCTACCCTATCTTAAAGAACAATATGGCAATGCCTCATCCATTCATAGATATGGTAGGATGTCTCGTAAAGCAATTGAAAAAGCTAGAAAACAAATTGCATTTTTAATTAATGCAGAACCTTCAGAAATTTTACTCACTTCTGGCGGTACAGAGTCAAACAATACTGTATTGAGTGGAATACCTGTGAAAAATATACCCTGTAACATTGTCACTTCTTCAATCGAGCATGATGCAATTTTAGAACCTTGTAAAAAATTATCTCAAAATGGATTGGAAATTAAGTATTTACCTGTTGATAAATCTGGAATGATAGATCCAACTGAACTCAAAAACAATATCTCTGATAACACGTGTCTTGTTTCAATAATGTTTGGAAATAATGAAGTTGGCACTGTTCAAAAAATTTCAGAAATATCTCAAATTTGTCATGAAAAAAAAGTCCCTTTCCATACTGATGCAGTTCAGGCTATTGGTAAGATCCCTATCGATGTTAAAGAATTAGGCATAGATTTACTCTCTATTTCTTCTCATAAACTTCATGGTCCTAAGGGTATAGGTGCATTATACATCAAAAACGGTATCCATATTGATCCTGTGATTTTAGGAGGTGGTCAAGAACGTGGATTACGTTCAGGTACTGAAAATGTGGCAAATATTGTGGGGTTTGGTAAAGCATGTGAAATTGCAAAAAATAATTTATCTGAGAATTTGGCATATGTCACAAAACTTCGTGATCTTTTAATTGATAAAGTCTTAGATGAAATCCCTGAAGTTACTCTAAATGGAGATTCTAAATCTAGGTTGCCTAACAATGCTCATTTTACATTTCTTGGTGTCAATGGTGAGGATCTAATTATCAAACTAGATGAATATGGAATTGCTGCATCTACGGGTTCAGCATGTTCTGTAAATACTCAAAGGGCCTCACATGTTTTACAGGCAATGGGGTTTTCTCATGAACAGATTACTGGTTCTTTGAGATTGACTCTTGGAATTTTTAATAATGAAAAAGAAATTGAAGAAACTGTAAATTCGCTTAAAAAAATTGTTGAAGAACTAAGATCTGTTTCGCCCTTTAAAGAAAAATATTCTTTTTCGTCTAAAAATTAAGTTCTAATTGCTAATCTATTTCTTGAAATAAGTATGGTAGTCATTATTCCAATCATCAATATTATCATGACAATACTTCCAAATTCCGGAATCACATAAGTTCCAATTATTTCAATATCTGAATCACCTTGCTCAAAATTAATGGTAATTACTCTAGAATCTGCAAGTACTACTGATTCTTGATATTCAACCTCTATTCCATCTATTAAAATAATGAATGTGTCGTCTTTACCATCTTGTTTTTCAGCCCCTATGAATTCTCTAGGTAAATCTAACGTAATTGACCCTTCATCAAAAGCATCAATTTGAACTATTATTGCAAAGATGTTTGAATCTACTACGATATTTGTAATTGTACCGCCATTAATGGTATATTCTACATCAAATGTTCCATGACTACCAGCGTCTACTTCGTAGTTTGTTGAAGTTGAAATTATTTCTGATTTGGGTGAATAACTAAATTCAGATTCTGCAATGTTCCCTTCTCCATATGAGGCTCTAACTGTATATTCTCCACTTTTTTTCCACAATGGACCTTCTGCAATAACTGTATGAGAATAACTTCCATCTTGTGCTATTGTAATTTGTGCAATATCTACTAGATTTCCATCTGAAAAGAGTTGCAATGTTGCTGGTGTACTACCTACTATAGTAGTTACAGTTCCTGAAATTACTATGGTATCTCCTTCATCATAGTGATTATCATCTGTTTGAACTGAAATTAGAGATTCTTGAGCAAATGCTGTTCCAGTAGAAATTATCAATAATAATATGAGACCATAAAATATTTTCAAGCTCACAAACTTTTGAGTACTCGTTTGTATATTTCCTTTACTATTAAAAAATGAAAAAATGAAAAAAGTTGTGTAACTTTTAGTATCTTGGAACAATACTCAGTCTTGATTTTGCAGAAACTGCAATTATTGAGATAATTGCTACTGCAAGAATCATAGCTGCTATTGTACCAAATTCTGGAATCACATGGGTACCGATGATTTCAATTTTCTCAGCGCCTGCTAGGAACTTGACTGTTACTTTGTTTGCAACAATTTCAACATCATCCCATTCTTGTCCGTCAACTAGTACCATGAAGATACCGTCAATGGTTGTTTTTGTTGGGGTTACTGTTAGTGTTCCATCATTTTTAGCGTTGATCATAATGACAATTGAGTTGTCATTAGTATTGAGACTTGCACCAGTTACCATTCCACCTGAAATTGTAAATGGTATACATTGACCATTTGCAGAGAATTCATTACCGCCACATTGTTTTGTTTTGGTTGGTGTGTTGTAATTTGGTGAATATGCTTCTCCACCAGTTAGTTCAACTTTGGCACTGTTACTTTTTTCAGTACTACCATAGTTTACTTTAATGGTGTAGGTACCATCGTATTTCCACATAGCACCTGCTGTATTTAGTGTCGTCTCAAAAGTTCCATCTTGTGTTACACTGACTTGATCAATTGTAACAATGGAGTTCAAGGGACTAACAACAGTTACTGTAACTGGATATCCAGAGGCTACATTTGCTACTTGGCCTGTTACCTTAATCATGTCATTATGTCCATAATCTGCTTTGTCTGTCCAAACAGATACTGGAAGGGCTTTTTGCAGCATTCTGTTTGCTGTTGCTTTAGCATCTTCCATAGAACATCCTACACATGCTTCTGGAATTTCTCCAGCAGCATATGCTGATGACATAGTTAAAGTACCGACTGCAGTCATAAAGGCTAGTAGCGCGAACGACGTTCGGTTGTTCATCTTATTGCGATTTGCACCTGTCTCTATTTATGTATACTTAAAAATAGAAAAAAAGTTGTGAACTTAGTATCTTGGAACAATGCTGAGTCTTGATTTTGCAGAAACTGCAATTATTGAGATAATTGCTACTGCTAGAATCATAGCTGCTATTGTACCAAACTCTGGGACTACAACTCCGTCCATGATATCTACTTGTGCTGAAGCAGAATATTTTGGATCATCGAATTGTTTTACCATTACAGTGTAAAGTCCATCTTGTTTCCATAGCGGTCCTCCTACTGTAACTTTAGTTGCAAATTCTCCATCGAGCATTGGTGTTATCTGAGCTACTTTTACCACATTTCCATTTGGTGCGATTACTTTCAGAGTAATATCTTGACTAACTCTGTCTGTTTTTCCAGTAACTTCAAACATTGTAGAACCATTTTCGACAATTATTGCATCAAGCATGATTCCTGCGTCTTTTGAAACATTTGTTGTATTTGGTGTGAAAATTCCTGTCTCTAGATTAGATTGAGTTTCAGAAGTTCTTTTAGTCATACCGTCTGCTACTTCAACAAACACATTCAAAGTATACAATGAATTTGCTCCTGCACCTTGCATTGCTTTAATCTTGTAAAATCCATTCTCAGTCCATGTTGGTCCGACTTTGAATGTTTTTGCAAAAATCCCTTCAGCGTCTGGAGATACTTGGTCAATTGCGACCACATTACTTCCACTTGGAGATGTTACAGTAAATGTAACGTCATTAAGCTTTGAAACTGTTTTACCTGTTAGAGTAATTGTATCTGAGCCTTTATCGGCTGTAGCTGTAATGGACATTCCAAGAGTTTGAGCAAAAGCATCTTGCTGAATAGAGGTCATTGAAACTAATGACAGTGCCAGAAGGGCTATTGCCATTGATGTTGTAGAACGTTTTACATTCATCTTATTTTCATCCAGCATTATTGCTATTTATGTATATTTAAAAATAGGATTTTGTCATCTAATCGGCACCGATCAGATGAATTCCTAAAAATAGAAAAAAGATGAGATTTAGTATCTTGGTATAATACTAAGTCTTGATTTTGCAGAAACTGCAATTATTGAAATAATTGCTACTGCTAGAATCATAGCTGCTATTGTACCAAATTCTGGGACTACAAATGTACCGATTATTTCGATCTCTTCTGCTCCAACTGGGAATGCTATTGTAAGTATTCTATTTGTTGATGATGTTGTTTCATCAAAGTCTACTTCTTCTCCATCAATTAAGACGAAAAAGTCATCATCTTCACCACCGATTGTTGCATCTAATACCGATCTAGGAATTGTAAGAGTCAATGAACCATCGCTTGTAGCAGAAATAGAGACTATGAGTGAATTTGCATCCACGTCAGGTAAGATACTTAGTAGTTTTCCACCTGTAATTTCATATCCTATTAAATCACTTGAACCTTCAATTGATACTGTTTTGTCAGTAACTTTGGAAGGGGTTGGTGGAGTTGTTGTAGATCCACTAAATTCAAATGATGCTGTTGCTGTTCTATTCTCTGTTCCATATTGAACTGTAACTGTGTATGTACCAGTTGCTTTCATCAATGAACCACCTGCAGTAACTTCAGTACTGAATGTTTTATCAGGACTAACTGTCACTTGTGCTATTGATACCAAGTTCCCATTAGGAGCTTTAACTATTACACTCACTGGAACGCCATACAGATCTTTTACTGTTCCTGTTACTAGAATTGTATCACCTTCTGAATATGATGACATATCTGTAGTAACAGTAATCGAGCTTTGTATTTGTCCAAATGCTGGTGCTACACCAATACTTGCAATTAAAATTGCAGATATGGCAAACACCGATAGATGAGCTTTCATCAATTTTACGCCCAGATTTGGACTATTTAAGGTTGTGATAAAATTTATTGACAAAATAGAAAAAAGACCGTTTACGGTCTAGTTTCAAATTACATATATATTAACCCGAGCGTGAATTTTTGACAGTTTGTGTGTTTTGATTACTGTTACATTTAATGTTCGATTTGGAGGAATTCTAAATGGCTGCTAAGAAAAATCAAGTACTAGTACCAGATCATGTCTATGTTCCAAAACATGAGATCATTACAAAACAAGAAGCTGAAGAAGTTTTAAAAAAATACAATTGTAAACCAACTGAATTACCATTAATCTTTGTAAACGATCCTGCAATTTTAGGACTTGGTGTAAAACCAGGGGATATGATAAAAATTACAAGAAAAAGTCCAACTGCCGGTGAAAGTCTCTATTATCGATATGTGGTGGAAATCTAGATGGCAGATCCTTCAACTAAAAGATGGCCCGTAATTCAAGACATCTTAAAACGTGAAGGAATTGCACGTCAACATCTAAACTCATTTGATGAATTTTTAGAACGAGGACTACAAAGTATCATAAATGAAGTTGGACAAATTGATATTGAAAATGCAGAGTACCCTTACAAAATTCAACTAGGAAAAGTAAAACTTCAACAACCAAGAATGATGGAACTTGACGGTTCAATCACTCACATTACTCCAGCTGAAGCAAGATTGAGAAATGTTTCTTATTCTGCACCAGTGATGATGGAGGCCAGTGTTGTAGAAGATGGAAAAATATTAGAATCTAGATTTGTTCATATTGGAGACGTACCAGTAATGGCAAAATCCAATGCATGCATTTTACATAATTTCTCTTCTCAAAAATTAATTGAACATGGTGAAGATCCACAAGACCCAGGTGGTTACTTTATCATCAATGGTTCAGAACGTGTAATTGTTGGATTGGAAGATCTTTCCTACAACAAAATAATTGTTGATAGAGAAACTGTTGGTGGCAATATTGTTTTCAAAGCTAAAGTATATTCTTCAATTGTTGGCTATCGTGCAAAACTAGAACTTGTCATGAAAAATGATGGTTTGATTGTAGCCCGAATCCCTGGTTCCCCTGTTGATATCCCAGTTGTCACATTAATGAGAGCACTTGGATTAGAATCTGATAGAGAAATTGCATCTGTAGTTTCACTAGTTGATGATATCCAAGATGAATTAGAAGGCTCTTTTGAAAAGGCAGGAGATGTTCCAACATCAAAAGATGCCATTGTCTATATCAGTAAAAGAATTGCACCTGGAATGTTAGAGGAGTTCCAGATTAAACGTGCTGAAACATTACTTGATTGGGGACTCTTACCACACTTGGGTAAACATCCAGAAAACAGAAAAGAAAAAGCCCAGTTCTTAGGTGAAGCAGCTTGTAAATTATTAGAATTAAAACTTGGATGGATTACTCCTGATGATAAAGATCATTATGGAAATAAAGTAATCAAATTTGCAGGACAAATGTTAGCAGATTTATTCAGAACTGCATTTAGAAATTTGGTTAGAGATATGAAATATCAACTCGAACGCTCTGGTCAAAAACGTGGAATTAATGCAGTTGCTGCAGCAATACGTCCGGGAATTATTACTGATAAATTAAACAATGCAATTGCAACTGGAAACTGGGGACGAGGTCGTGTCGGTGTCACTCAATTACTTGATAGAACAAATTATCTTTCAACAATCAGTCATCTTAGAAGAATTCAATCACCCCTAAGTAGAACTCAGCCAAATTTCGAAGCAAGAGATTTGCATGCAACACACTTTGGAAGAATCTGTCCTAGTGAAACTCCTGAAGGCTCAAACTGTGGTTTGGTTAAGAACTTGGCATTATCTGGAATCATTTCAGTAAACGTACCAAATGAGGAAATTGTAGAAAAACTCTATGATTTAGGAACTGTTCATTTCTTTGATGCAAAAGAAGATTTGAAGAAAGACGGAGCTAGAATATTTGTAGATGGTAAATTAATTGGATATTACAAAGATGGTGGAGAACTAGCAGAATCACTCAGAGAACTAAGAAGAAACTCAAAGATTCATCCACACGTTGGAGTATCATTCCACAAATCTGAAATCGAAGGATCAACAAAAAGACTGTATGTCAATTGCAATGCCGGTAGAGTTCTTCGTCCGTTAATTATTATCAAAGATAACAAACCACTACTAACTACAGAATTATTAGATAAAATTTCAAAGAAATTACTTTCTTGGACTGATCTTTTGCGAATGGGTGTCTTGGAAATGATTGATGCAAATGAAGAAGAGAACTGTTATGTTACTTTGGATGAAAAAGATGCCAAGAAACATACTCACTTGGAAGTTTTCCCACCATCAATTCTAGGTGCAGGAGCTTCTATTATTCCATATCCTGAACATAACCAATCTCCAAGAAATACATACGAATCTGCAATGGCAAAACAGAGTTTAGGATTTTCAACACCTATGATGAATACTAGTACATATGTTAGACAACACTTTATGCTATATCCTCAAGTTCCAATTGTCAATACAAAAGCAATGAAACTTTTAGGATTAGAAGACAGACCAGCAGGACAAAATTGTGTTGTTGCAGTATTACCATTTGATGGTTACAACATTGAAGACGCTATCGTATTGAGTCAATCATCTGTTGACCGAGGTCTTGGTAGAACATTCTTCTTTAGAATTTATGATGCTGAAGCAAAACAGTACCCTGGTGGAATGCGTGATAGCTTTGAAATTCCAAATGCTGAGGATAACATTAGAGGTTACAAAGGAGAACGTGCATACAGATTACTTGAAGACGATGGTGTAGTTGCATCAGAATCTCCAGTAAAAGGTGGAGATATTTTGATTGGAAAAACTAGCCCTCCAAGATTCATGGAAGAGTATAGAGAATTCGAATCTTCTGGTCCATACAGACGAGATACCTCAATTGGTGTAAGACCATCTGAAACTGGAGTAATTGACACTGTAGTTATGACTCAATCAAATGAAGGCGGAAAAATGTATAAAATTAGAGCAAGAGACATGAGAGTTCCTGAAATTGGTGATAAATTTGCATCAAGACATGGACAAAAAGGTGTACTTGGAATTTTAGCTAAAGCAGAAGATTTACCATACACTGCAAGTGGAATGTCTCCTGATGTTTTGATTAACCCACATGCATTCCCTTCAAGAATGACAGTTGGAATGATGATGGAATCTATCTGTGGTAAAGCAGCTGCATTACGTGGAAAAAGATTTGATGGTTCTGCATTTGTTGGTGAGAAGATGCCTGAAGTTAAAGAAGTAATGGATGCACACGGTTTTGAATATTCTGGTAAAGAAACAATGTATGATGGAAGAACTGGAAAATCTTTCCCAGTAGATGTCTTTATTGGAGTTGTATATTATCAAAAATTACACCACATGGTTGCAGACAAAATCCATGCAAGAGCTCGTGGACAAGTTCAGATGTTAACTAAACAACCAACTGAAGGAAGAGCAAGAGGTGGTGGATTAAGATTTGGTGAAATGGAGAGAGATTGTTTGATTGCTTATGGTGCTTCAATGATTCTTAAAGATAGATTGCTTGACGAGTCTGACAAATCTGATATCTTTGTATGTGAGAGATGTGGTCTAGTTGCTTATCATGATGTTAAACAAAGAAAATATGTTTGCAGAGTATGTGGAGATAAAGCCAAAGTATCTTCTGTATCTGTTGCATATGCATTCAAACTATTATTACAAGAAATGCAAAGTCTTAACGTTGCACCAAGATTGTTAATCAAGGAGAAAATCTAGGATGTCTGTTCAAGCAATTAAAGCAATTGACGGAATTCGATTTTCAGTATGGTCTCCAACTGAAATTAGAAAATATTCAGTAGCTGAAATCACTGCCCCTGAAACATACGATGAAGATGGAATGCCAGTACAAGGGGGTCTTATGGATGGACGATTAGGAACACTTGAGCCTGGACAAAAATGTCTTACATGTGGAAATACTGCAGCAAGATGTCCTGGACACTTTGGACACATTGAACTTGCAGAACCAATTTTACACATTGCCTTTATTGATAATATTTACAAATTATTACAATCCACATGTCGTTCTTGTGCAAGACTCAAAGTCCCTCAAGATGATCTAAATGCATTCCAGAAAATTAAAGATAAACACGCAGCATACACTGTAGTTTCACAAAAACGTATTCCAGAACAAATTATTGAAAAAGCAAAGAAAGCAAAAGAGTGCCCTCATTGTGGAAAAACCCAATACGAGCTAGTCTTTACAAAACCAACAATCTTTGTAGAAAAAACTGAAATTGGTGAACACAGATTATTACCAATTACAATTAGAGAAAGATTTACACAAATTCTTGATGAAGATTTAACATTACTAAATTATGATCCAATCACTGCAAGACCAGAATGGTTTATTCTTCAAGCATTACCTGTTCCTCCAGTAACTGTTAGACCTTCAATTATTCTTGAAACTGGAATTCGTTCTGAAGATGACTTGACACACAAAATGGTAGATATCATCAGAGTTAATCAAAGACTAAAGGAAAGTAAAGAAGCAGGTACTCCTCCGTTAATTGTTCAAGATTTAGTTGACCTGTTACAATATCACTCTACAACATACTTTGATAATGAGGTCTCTGGAATTCCACAAGCTCATCATCGTTCTGGACGTCCACTCAAAACTTTAACTCAAAGACTAAAGGGTAAAGAGGGAAGATTTAGAGGATCACTGTCTGGAAAGAGAGTCGATTTTTCTAGTAGAACTGTAATTTCACCTGATCCTAACTTGGATTTGTCTGAAGTTGGAGTTCCTGAACAAGTTGCAATGAAACTTACTATTCCTGAAATTGTCACTGAATGGAATATTGAAAGAATGAGAAAATTAGTAATTAACGGACCTGAACAATTCCCTGGTGTAAACTATATTGTAAGACCAGACGGTGTAAAGATTAGATTAGATTTCGTAGAAGACCGCTCTACTATTGCTGAAACCCTTGAGATTGGATATTTGATTGAAAGACATCTTGCAGACGGTGATATTGTCATGTTTAACAGACAACCATCACTCCACCAGATGTCAATTATGGCTCACTATGTGAGAGTACTTCCAGGTAAAACATTCAGATTACACCCATCTGTATGTCCGCCATACAACGCAGACTTTGATGGTGATGAGATGAACCTTCACGTACCTCAAAGTGAGGAAGCAAGAGCAGAAGCAATTCTTTTGATGAGAGTTCAAGATCAATTAATCTCTCCAAGATATGGTGGTCCAATTATTGGGGCACTAAGAGACTTTGTAACTGGTGCATATCTTCTAACTAAAGACGATACTACATTATCCGTTCAAGAATTTTCAAACTATGCAATGCTTGGTGGTTATACTGATGCACTTCCAAAACCTGGTACCAAAACAAAAGATGGTCCTGCATATACTGGTAAACAACTATTCTCATTATTCCTTCCAAAAGACTTCAACTATGTTCTTACTTCAAAATGGTCAAAGGGAACAAAAGGTCCAGAAAAAGATGTTGTAATTAAAAACGGTGAATTAATCAGCGGTGTAATTGACAAAACATCAATCGGTGCAGAAGAACCTGAAAGTGTCTTACACAGAATTACAAAAGACTATGGAAATGCAGCTGGTAAGACTTTCTTAAACTCTATTCTAATTATGGTAAAACAATTCATCACACACTATGGATTCAGTTATGGTTATGGTGATCTTGAAGTACCAGAAAAGAATGTGCAACAAATCTTAGATGAAATCAAAGAAACTTATGATACTGTAGCTGACCTAACTGATCAATATAACAAAGGAACTCTAAAGCTAACAAGAGGTATGAAGGCTGAAGAGGCCTTAGAGGCATACATCGTCAATGAGCTAGGTAAAGCAAGAGAGAAAGCAGGAGCTACTGCAAATGATTCTCTAGATGATAATAACGCTGGAAAAATCATGGCCACAACTGGTGCCAGAGGTTCAGCACTTAACGTAGGTCAGATGGCAGGTGCATTAGGCCAACAATCAAGACGAGGAAATAGAATGAGTTTTGGTTATAGTAATCGTGCATTAACACATTATTTAGAAAATGATAGTAATCCTGATGCACATGGATTTGTAAAATCAAATTACAGAACAGGTCTTACAGCTTTAGAATTCTTCTTCCACGCAATGGGTGGGCGTGAAGGATTAGTAGATACTGCAGTTAGAACCCAACAAAGTGGTTACATGCAGCGTAGATTGATTAACGCATTAGAGCACATTAGATTAGAATATGATGGAACCGTAAGAGACCCACACGGACACATCGTTCAATTCCTTTATGGTGAAGATGGAATTGATGTGCAGAAAAGTGATCATGGTGAGGCATTTAATGCAAGTAGATTGGCAGAATCTCAAACCATTATTGATTCTGGAAAGAAAGCAACCAAAGATGAAATTGATACATTGGCTAAAAAATACACAAAGATATTCAATCCAAGATTAACTCAACTTGTAACTGATGCTTTACAGAAATCTAACTTGAGTAAAGAAGGTGTTGAAGCAGTATGTAAGAAAGGACTTTCCCTTTACAAAAATGCACAAGTTGAACCTGGTCAAGCAGTAGGAATTGTCACGGCACAATCTATTGGTGAACCTGGTACTCAGATGACTTTGAGAACATTCCACTTTGCAGGAATTAAAGAAAGAAACGTAACTTTGGGTCTTCCAAGATTAATTGAATTAGTTGATGCTAGAAAGAAACCAGTTACTCCAACTATGGATATCTATCTTGACAAGGAATCAAAGAATTCTCGAGAAAAAGCAATCGAAGTTGCACGAAACGTATTGCAAACTAACGTCAGTGCATTGATTGCTAATACTGAAACTGATTACTCTACAAATATCAAATTAATCATGAGTCCTAACAGACTAAAAGAGAGAGGATGTTCGATGGCCGAAGTAGAAGCCGCACTTTCATCTAATAAGAAATTCAAGATGGAAGTTACAGGCGAATTAATCACTTTGAATTTGGTAGATGAGGCAGATACTGCATCTGCAATTGCAATTAGAAATAAAGTTCTCAAGACTATTGTTAAAGGAGTTCCAGATGTTGAGCGAGTTACACTTGTTCAAAAGAATGATGAATGGATTATTCAGACAACTGGTTCAAACATTGCTAAAGTACTTGCAGTAAAAGGCATTGACAAAAGAAATGTTAGAACAAACAATGTCTTTGAAATTGCAGGAACCTTGGGAATTGAGGCTGCCAGAAATTCATTAATCAATGAACTTAACCATACTTTGGGTGACCAGGGATTAGAAGTTGATAATCGATACATCATGTTGGTATCTGACTTGATGTGTTCTAGAGGTTACATGCAACAAATTGGTAGACATGGAATTGCAGGTACTAAAGATAGTGTTCTTGCAAGGGCCGCATTCGAAATTACAGTCCCAACAATTGCACATGCTGCACTACAGGGTGAAGTTGAACAACTCAAAGGTATTACAGAAAACGTTATTGTTGGAAGTAATATTCCAATTGGAAGTGGTACTGTTGACTTGTACATGCAAGTAAGCAAGAAAAACAAGAAAACTGAGTAATAATTATGGCCGATGAAATTTCTACATTAATGAGTAACAGTAAAGGTAAAGTCGTTTTACTTCGATTGAGAAATACTCAAACTATACAGGGGCTTTTACAAGACTTTGATATTCATATGAATCTCACATTGGAGGATGCTGAAGATGTTACAGAAGAAAAACATCAAAAACTTGGAAAAATCTTACTCCGAGGAGATAACATCTTGGCAGTTTCATTGCCTGAAGAAGACAAATAGAAAATTACTCATCAAACAATAAATTCAATAATTGTAAATTTTTATCATGTTTGAATTTCTTTTACTGACACTGTTTTTGTTTCCTGCATTTGGAGAATCTGCTCCTGATTACAATAATCCATACTCTCCAATTTTTACTGACAAGCCTGTTTATTCGTGGACTGATAAAATGAAGATAACAATAATCTCTCCTAGCTGGAATTCTGATAGACATTTGATTGACTCAATTGGAGGTACTGATGATCATCCAATTAAAATTACAACTTCTGAGAATTCACTTGAATCATATCGATTCACTGAGACAGATGTTAATTCTGGAATTTTTACTGCAGAAGTAATTCTTACTGGATTTGCTCATGATGCTGATGGGGATGGAAATTCTGACACAACTCCAAGAACATCTGGGAGTGGTCCTACTAGTGGATTTTTAGAAGTTGATAGGGATTCGGCAATCACCATTTCTTTTGAGTTTGCAGATGGGGTAGTGCTAGTTGAATCCGTTCCTGTAAGGTGGAATATTGGTACAATTGATTTTGTGCAGGATGTTTTCTTTCTAAAAGATGCTGTAGTGGTTAGGGTAGTTGATCTAGATATGAATCTGAATCCTGAGGCCTTGGATAACTTACCAATTCAGATATTTTCAGATTCTGATGTTGCAGGTGTTACAGTAAATGCTGTTGAAACATCTGAGAGTTCTGGTATGTTTGTTGCAACAATTCCATTATCCCAAAACTCCCCTTCAAGTGGAAATAGGCTTTATGCTGTGGCAGGAGATGAAATTTTTGCAAAATACGATGACTATACCTTGCCTAAACCCTATTCCGTAAATGATAACTTGGAGATCAAAACTTTTGCTAAAGTTGATTCATCGATTCCATCAATTGAAAGAATCCAAAATTCTGCCATCACTTTTTCTGATGGACTAGGGAATCCAATCCAATCCTTTACTGAAAATTCCCAATTGCAAATAGTTGGGACCATTTCAAATGATCATGATCTGAAACAAAAATTTGTGTATTTTTTTCAGATAAAAAATGACAAAAACTTTGTAGAATCTCTATCCTGGATTCAAGGCGAAATTTCATCTCAGCAAATACTAGATGTTTCTCAATCTTGGATTCCAAATGAATCTGGAACATATGAAATTGAAACATTTGTTTGGAATTCAATTAGTGAATCAACTGCTCTTTCTCCAACAATGTCTACTTTGATTACTGTGAAATGAAAAGTAGAATTTCTACGTGAGTGTTAAATAGAAAAATACGTTTTTTTTGTTGTGTTAGGATATGTTTTAGGAATAACCTTAGTGTTAGCCGTATTTTCTCCTGTGGTTTTCCTTGATGTTTTTGCTGATTCAATAATTGTAGACTTTGATAAACCACTTTACGAACTAGGTGACTCTCTAACTATATCTGGCGAAATTTTAGAAGTTGGAATGCCTGTAATTGCCATGAGCATTTATGATCCTGATGGGAAGGTCTTATCTGCAAATAATTTAGAAATATCCTCTGAGAGCACTTTTTCTAAAACAATTAGCCTTGATTCTCCGTTTTATGAGAAACCTGGTGAATATTTGGTAAAATTAGATTATGGCCAAATTTCTGAGAATCATTATTTTCTAATGGATGGGGAGTTATCTGCTCCTGAAATTATCATAGAAGAAGAACCTGAAATTATTCTACTATACACAGAAAAAAATCAATACACTGACAATGAAATTATTGAAATTGTTGGTCTTGTATCCTCAGTTGATTCTCCAACTGCACTAATTGGAATTTATGATCCGTTTGGAATGCCTGCTGGATTTTATTTTGGTTCCATTGATTCGAATATGGAATTTAGTACAAGCTTTCTTGCAAAAGATGGTGTGAATTTTAGAGTGGATGGAACATACTCTGTCAAAGCACACTATGCCGATTCTGAAGTAACATCTTATTTTGATTATTATGGTGTATTGCCAGAAACTGAAGAAACTTTTCCGGATGATCAAATAGATGACACTACAACTGAAATTGATTCAACTATTGATACAACAACTGACACTACAACTGAAATTGATTCAACAATTGATATTGCAGATGATGCAACACCCGAAACTAATTCAACAGATGAAACCACTTCTGAACAACCATCTAACCCTGTAGTAAACCCTACACCAACTCAAACAAAGAGTCCTGAAAAAAATAATAAAGAAATTACAAATACTGTTTTAGAAAGCAAACCAATTAAAAAAACAAATGATAAACCAACTAAAGATACTAAAGTTCACAAAGAAAATAATCTTACAGTGGAAGATATTGAATTAGGAAAATTACTTAATGAAATTAAATTGGAATGTGATTCTAGTACTTATGATGATACAATTTCTTATTATGATGGAATGGGACCTGCACTGTATCGATTGTGTAATTTTGATAGTTCATTGGATTTTTTCAATGAATCTTTAATCAACAATCCAAATGACGTTGAAATCCTTGTCAATAAGGGCTCAACCTTAGGTAAATTGGGCTATTATTCTGAGGCTTTGATATTCTACGATCATGCAATTAGACTGGACCCAAGTTTCCTTCCTGCAAAAAACAATAAGGCAAATGCTCTTGCTAATATGGGAAATTTAGATGATGCAATTCTTTTGTATATTGAAGTTTTAAAACAAAATCCAAATTATTACACAGCTCAGAAAAATCTTCAAATTGCTTTAGCTGCAAATATAGTTTCATCTGAAACTGTTGATATCTCTACTGATGAAAATAATTATGATGAAAATTCATCATCTAAAACTATCTTAATGACCGAGTCTGAAAAGCAAACATCTCCTAATTTCTTTGATGAAGTGGGTATTGCATTTTCCACTTTGGGGTCTCTCTTTGGTTTTCTAAACTAATTCTCTTATACTCTACGCTTAATTTTTCAATAAACCTATAAAGCCCTGTCAAGACGATCGTCATAAGGTAAAACATGAGTAAGATACTTGAGAAATCATTACGGGATGCTCGTAAAGAAGATAAATTAACAATGGGCACAAAGCAAGTTTTAAGCTCTATAAAAAATTCGAAACTTATTGTGTTGTCTCAATCAATAAAAAAAGAAATGGTTGAGCAAATTGAATTAGATGCAAAAAAAGAAAAAATACCTTTGGTCAACTTTCAAGGAACATCAGTCGCATTAGGTAGACTATGTGGCTTACAATTTAGAATCTCGACAATTTCATTTACTTCAATAGACGATGCTAGCATCAAATCAATTTTAAAAGACACAGAAGTTGAGGATAAAAATGAATCATCGTAGTTTCTTTAACCTAAGTTTAAATGAGACTTTTTGGGTTCGGAGATAAAAAGGAATTCTTATGGCACAATCAATTAAACTCACAACTGATCAAATGCGATTGATGTCGCTTTTCCAAAATGTTACTGGTGCAACAGCACGTGATTGTATAGAAGATGAAAAACAAGACAGAGTAATTTTTGTAGTTAATACTGGAAAAATGGGACTAGCAATTGGTAAGGGTGGTATCCATATCAAATCATTACAAAATATTGTAAAGAGAAATGTTGAATTGGTTGAATTTGATGAAGATCCGGCCAAATTCTTGTCTAGTTTGCTTAATTCTAAACTAGTTTCTGAAGTAAAAATAAATAAACGAGCTGATGGAACGAAACAGGCAATAGTTATGGTAGATCCAAGAAAGAAAGGAATTGTAGTTGGAAGAGACGGTAGAAATGCTGAAAAGGCAAGACTACTTGCAAAACGATATTTTGATATTAGCAGTGTGTTGATTAATAGTCCTGAACGGGCAACTTTGGAGATGTAGAAGATGAGAAAATCACCACTTGGATTATTTGCTGGCAGAGTTCTTACAACTAAAAAGAAGAAACAACGATGGGCAATCTCCACTTTCAAAAGAAGAAAATTAGGTATTGATAAAAAGGCTGATCCTCTTGGAGGAGCACCACAAGGACGTGGTATTGTTTTAGAAAAAGTAGGTATTGCTGCAAAACAGCCAAACTCTGCTATTAGAAAATGTGTTAGAGTTCAATTAATTAGAAATGGTAAATCCGTAACTGCATTTTTGCCAAGAGATGGTGCAATGAACTTCATTGATGAACACGATGAGGTTACAATTGAAGGAATGGGTGCAACACAAGGTGGTGCAATGGGAGATATTCCTGGAGTTAGATTCAAAGTTTCTAAAGTTAACGGTACATCATTGCATGAATTAGTAATTGGAAAGAAGGAGAAACCAAGGAGATAGATATGGCACAAACTAAAAATTTACTATTATTTAGAAAATGGGATTTATCTGATATTGAGATTAAAGATCCTGGATTAAAGACTGCCATCTCTTTGAGGAAACAAATCTTACCTTACACTTATGGTCGCTCTGCATTAAAGCGATTCAACAAAGCAGATGTTAACATTGTTGAGAGATTAATCAACAAATCAATGCACTTTGGAAAAAAATATGCAAAGAACACTGGTAGAATGACTGGTAAAAAAACAAAACTTCTCAATACTGTAAAAGTAGCTTTTGATATTATTGCATTAAAAACCGGACAAAATCCTGTCGAAGTACTAGTTAGAGCAATAGAATATTCTGCTCCAACTGAAGATACTACAAGAATTGTTTACGGTGGTACTACATACCATGTATCAGTTGATGTTGCACCAATTAGACGAGTTGATTTGGCTTTGAAGTTTATCGCAGATGCTGTAAAAGAGGCAACTTTCTCAAATCCAAAACCAATTGAGGAACACATGGCAGAGCAACTAATGCTTGCAGCAGCAAATGATTCCAATGCTCCTTCTGTAAAGAAGAGACATGAGTTGGAACGTATCGCTCAAGCATCAAGATAGTAAGTTTATTTTAGAAATTTTAGGTAGCCCGAGGCAGATTCGAACTGCCGTCCCCGCCTATCCACTCTTGAGATCCAGAGGGCAGAATCCTTGACCACTAGACTATCGGGCTACTGAAAGAAATTTTGATGGTTTAGAATATATTCATTTGTTGTAATTATTTTAGTCTGACTTCATGAATTGCAGTTGCATAATTGCAATCAGCTTTTAACCGCATGTATGGGATTAATCTATAATGAATAGAGTATAGTTTCCCTTCTTTTCTGATAATTCCTTTTTGCATTAGAGATACTAGACCCCTTGATGGAATGTTGATTGAAATATTTTTTTCAATGCATACTTTTTCTCGTTTTTCTTGAAATTGTTTTAATGTAAATGCTACATCATTAATTTGTAAAATTAAGGGCCAAATTATTTCACTCCATACCCATCTTCTATTTTCTGTGGCTGAGGCATATTTTCCTTTTTCACTCAAACATTAATAACATCTGCAAAAGATGTTATAACTTGATTGTCTCAAAAGGAAATTGAAGAGTCCCTTGATTTATTAGAAAAAGACTGGGATGTTGATCCAGTTATTAGAAAATTTGTGTTAGGTAAAATTACAGATGTATCAGACTATGCCATTAAAGTAAAAGATGTGGTGTTTCATGTTCCTTATTTGAATTCAGAAAAAAAATACATCTTGTGGAAATGTTTCTGGCCTGATTGTCACAATTGTTGTGACAGACAAGGAAGACTGCCACTAACCTCTGATGATTTGATTACAATTGGAAAGGGTTTGAAATACAAAAGCACATCAGAGTTTATCAAAAAAGAAACTCTTACTGTTACGTATCAGGAACCGGGTCCTGCAGGGCAAATGACTACAATGACTACAATTAATCTGAAAAGAAAAAATGACGAGACTGCAGAAGAGGATGGAACTCACATCTCATGTAGGTTCTTAGATGACAAGGGAGGATGCAGCATGCATCCAGACCGTCCCGGAGTCTGTTACTTGTATCCATTTGCAAGCTGGCTTGAAAATGAGAAAGGCAAGGCACGAGTTCATGCAACGTACCAATTTACCGGTGATTGCCCTGGATTTTACTTGGCTGACAATCTAGACCAAATGAAAGACGAACTCAAAGCATACTCTACTACAATCTATGACTATAACATGGCATCAAATAGAACAAATCGAGAAGGGTTTGGTTCTGTAAGTTTTAGTTAGGCTTTTGCAACTTTCATCAGATCTGCAACTTTGATATTCATTCCAAATCTGTCTTCGTTCTTTTTCATGTAAAGAAATATTGAAATAAAATCTGGCAGTGCTTTGAGGAAACTAAAGTTCTTCTGAATCTTTGCATGCACAAAATTAAACACCTTTGCATAGACTTTGAAATGTTTCTCTACTGCTTTCTCATACGCTTTGAAATCATTCATGTTCTCTAAAAATATCTCAACGCATTGCATTGATGGAATGATTCCCTCCCCTAACAATGCATAAACTGTTCCAATTGATTCGCCAACTCCGACTACCTTACCTGAATAGTATGGCTTGCATCTATCCGGTGTTGCAAGTCTGATTGGGCGACCCTTTGTTTGTAAAACCTTTCCTCCGTGTTTCTTTAGGAAATCATCTGTTGCCTTCATGTGTTGTTTATTGTAATCACCTGCACCAATGTGTGCCCATCTCTCCCCTAGTGGGAAATACCAAAAGTATCCTGACATTCCAGGAAATGGTTCAATGTAAAAGTCATCATATGGAACCTTGTCTGGATACTCTACTTTGTATTCATATGTTGGTAAAAAGAAATCTTGTTTTAATTTTGGCAAGTATACTCTGTGAAATCCTGTACAGTCAACTATCATGTCATACTCTTTTTCTAACTCTTCGATACTTGGTGGTGGGCCGTAGATAATTTTAGAATCTTTGATGAAATCTTTGATTAGTGCTAGTTTGTTATAGGTACATAGTCCTTTGAGGCCGATATCAAATTTTACATCGTCGTTCATTTTGACATGCATCTTTTTGCCGTCATGAATTAGAAAATCATTAAAATCTCTGCCTGTTTTTTTGCAAAATTCTGCCAAAGTTGGCTTTATCGTACCCCATGCGCAAATGGAATCATGTCTTTCTTCAACCATTCTTTCATATCCGACAACTTCGTGGTCAGAGTCCTTTAGTCTGGCCATAAGATAAGAGCCTGCTACACCCATTCCCATTACTGCTATCTTCAAGATGATTTCAATGAACTAGAGGTGTAATAAATAGACTATCGGAATTTGTTTTGATTAAAACCCCAATAGTATCAAAAGATAGTGCGGGTTAAATAAGAAATTCTCATAATACAATCAGAAAAGGTGAGTCGCTCGTCTGAGTACAATCGTTTCAGACCTTAAGACAAGTCACTGTCATCAGAAAACACTAGTTTCTGATCTTAAGTGGTGAGCTGTCATCTGCATCTTTTGGATGCTGATCTTAAGCTCAATTACCTTTTCATTTCAATTAAATTTGGGAAAAATTTCTCTTTTATCATGGATACTTTTGATGCGATAAAGACTCGCCGAGCTATAAAGAAATTTGATAGCTCACACAAAATGTCCTCTGAAGATGTTAAACTAATACAAGAGTTGACAATACTTTCTCCAACTAGTTACAACCAACAAAACTGGAGATTCGTCTACGTTACTGATCAATCTGTCAAAGAGAAAATATCAAAGGCAGCTCGTGATCAGGCCCAGCCAAAAGATGGCTCTCTGGTAATTGTTCTTTGTGGAAATCTTGATGCATGGAAAGAAGATCCACTACGTTACTGGAAAAATAACACTCCAGAAAAACAAGAGATGGTAAAAAATGCACTAGCTCGAAAATATGAAGATCATCCTGAGAACCGTCGTGATGAGGCAATGCGCTCTTGCGGATTTGCAGCTCAGACCATAATGCTTGCTGCTCGACAGATGGGTCTTGACTCTTGTCCTATGGTCGGCTTTGAGTATGATGAACTAGCAGAGATAATCAAATTGCCTGAAAACCACATGATAGTCATGATGGTAGTAGTTGGCAAACGTGCAGAGGATGCTGCACCAAGAGGTGGGCAGTTGTCTGTGAATGAGGTATTCTTTGAGAACCACTTTTGAAAAGATGTAACATTGTAAAATGATCTGCATTTATTATCTATGATTCCCTAATACTTTACATGGGCATAGATGAGGCCATCAAGAAGCTAGAGGTATCTAACCAGGGATTAGAGGTAATTTTAGGGAATTTAGATGAGCAGCTAGCTGATATCCGCGCTGACCCTAGATTGGAAGGATTGGTAGATGACTTGGAGAATCTGTTTTATGCGTATTTGAAAACTTGGATGAAGAGTAATACCGAAGTTATTGATCTTTTAAAGAAAGAGAAATAGGTTTTTTCTCTAAGTTATTTTTCAGTATTTGCAGTTATCTTTTTTAATTCAGATAGAATGAGAACTAGAATTTCCTTCTCTGTTAGCTTTAGTAGTTCTATTGTTTCCTCTTCTGTAAATCTAATGTCTTCATTTATTTTTTCATATGTTTTAAGATCAGCCATATTACCATCTGATTATACCGTTGATTAAAACTTTCATAAACTGAGACTATTTGAAAACTAAAACTAGCACACCTATTGCTACCAATATGCCTACAAAAATTAACAATTTAGAGTTCCTTGAAAAACTCATCTAGTTGCAATCTTTGCAGTGGGGGTCTCTGCAAACAGGATTACTGTTCCCATCCCTTGTTGGGTATTTTGTATCTCTTCTTCTATATGTTCTAGTCAAGTTTTAGTATCTCCTTTTTTGCGTAGTGCAAGTAAAGTTTTTGCAAATGGGATTTTTTCTAGTTTGATCTTTTTTTGCAATTTTTGTTTTTCACTAAATGTGGATAGTACTTCTTCTGTCAACTTGTCAAACTGTGATGCAAAGTATAATGCGTTTGAATATACCATGATACAATTACGTGAAACTAATACAAGAGTAGTGTCATGACAATTCTAAACATTTGTTTGGTTTTTGTATAGAAATGATCAGAAAAACAAAGAGTTGTGAATTAATTGTAATGTCAAAAAATAATGGAAAAATCAAACAGATTTTCATGTTTGCTGCAGAGTCCTTTTTATTTTATTATGACTAGTATGATCAAGGCAGTAATCCATCAAAGTAACATCGAATGAAAGAGTCGATGGTGTTGATCAATGGATCAGTTCTGATTACTGCCTTTGTTTTTTCCGGTATTTTGTAAAATGTATGATTGTGAGTTATTCTTCTGCAAGTATTGCCTTTACTTCTTTTTTGTGGGTGGTGCAGTAGGGCGGGGAGTTTTTACAATCTGGACAGTTTAGATACTTTCTGAAATCTAGCATGATGAAAGTTTGGTTTTTACTTTAAAGATCTTTCGTAGTAATGCTTCGTTTTGTTTTATTGTTATTTTGTATATTGTATTTCATGGAAGAGAATTCATGGGAAGAGATGCGCGGTTTGTCCTGGGTCTTTTACGAGTTTGATGACTAGATTCTAAATTCCTACATTGATTTTTATCTCTTTAGCAGTATTGTTGTTTGTGGGCTAGATGGGTACTACTTACCTGTCAAGTCCACATTTACATTTTAGAAAAATATCTAAACTCCAATAGGCTTAAGTCTATAATTATTTCAAAAAATTTATGAAGTTCAGTGGTGTATCTTCAAGTAAATTTCCTCTAGTAATAATTGGAGTTGTGGTATTGTTTGCACTTTATTTAATTCCAGCATATGCTGCAGCACCTCAAGTATGTCTTGAGGAGTTTCCAGCCGATTCCAGTTTATCTAAAACAAAAAAGGAACTCTACATCAAAGAGATCAAGGCAGGAATTACTGAATGGCAAAACATGCTAAAGGAACAGTCCACATTCCCAAGGGCAGAAAATTGGAAATGGGATATTGATGTGGTGAATTATTCTGATTCTATAAAGTGTGATGTCATTGTAAAGTTTAAAGACAAACCAGAAAATGAAAACAAAAAGCTAACTCTGGGAACTTTTCAAAATGCTGGAGGCATTGGAATAATTAACATGTATTATTTTACTCCCTACTCTTGTGAGACTGGTAGAGACTCTCAGTACATCTACTATGGGATTTGTAGAGACCCAATTGATCTTGCCACTACTGTAGAGTTTGGTTCAATATTTCGCCACGAGTTCGGACATGCACTTGGGTTGCCCCACGTTGATATCAACACATCACTGATGCATCCAACTTTTGAGTTGATCAGCTACAAGGGAAAAATTACCACTGGAGATGTAAAAAATGTCATTGAGATGTATCCTAATGGATTTTATTCTCAAGAACCAGTATCAGAACCTGAAATTATAGAGTTAACTCCAGATGTTATACAACCCATTCCTGATTGGATTCGAAGCAATGCATTGTGGTGGTCTACTGGTGAGATTAATGATGAGACATTTGTTGTAGGGATAAAATATTTGATAACACAGGATATTCTAGTCATTCCTGCAACTGAAACCATTCATGATAGTACAGGGATTCCATCATGGATTAAGGACAATGCCAGATGGTGGGCAGCAGGTGAGATTAATGATGAGACATTTGTTCTCGGGATACAGTACTTGATTCAGCAAGGAATAATCTTAGTAGACTAGACTCGACTCTAAACTCCAATATTCCTATATTGACAAAATTACAACATCATTCATTGACTGTAAATCATCCTAAAATTATTGGAATCAATCTATTTGAAATAATTCAAACACTACACTCTAACAAAGAAAAACCCATGTATCTCAACGAACTATGTCGAATTATCCATAGGGATTACAAAGATGTCAAAGTTGATGTGATGTATCTAGCTAGTTTGAAATATGCCGAATCTGATTTTATTGAAGATACCATTAATCAAAGAGTAGCCTCACTTACTCCAAAATCTATGAGTGTAATGGATAGAGGGACGCCTCCAAAAGACTATGATGAATTTATTGAAATGTTTCAAAATCCTGAGGATTCTGGTATTTCTGAGAAGAAAAGCCTATTCACTAGATTTGGATTTGGGAAATAACTCCATCCAATACGCTTAAGTCAATTAAAGTCTCAGTTATCAGACAATGGTGTTTGCATTCAAATTTGCATTTTTGAAAAAGAAAAAAAATCAAACCATTGAAGATGATGAGATTAATCCAGACGATAAAGACTAGATCTAACTTATGATTTTATGAACTATTTATTACAAAGTATTTTCTGTAAATGACATGTCAACTGCAGTAAGACCAACTGGTGTTACAATTCTTGCAATACTTGAGATAATTTCAGGTGCACTTGCAATTGGTTTTGGCATTTCACTTAGTGTGCTGTGGGGAGTTTCCGGAATGGGAATGATGGATATTGGAGCAGGTGCGATGGCTGCAATTGGTGGCATCATGGTAGCACTTGGTGCAATATCATTTGTTATGGCATGGGGATTGCTAAAGGGGAAACCGTGGGCATGGACTATTACTTTGATTTTGACAATAATCAGTTTAATCTTTGATTTACCATCCTTCAACATCATTGGTTTGATAATTGATGTGGTGATTTTGTATTATTTGTTCAGACCACATGTCAAGGCATACTTTGGCAAAAACTAAGTAAGAGATACATCTGTTGTTTGTATGAACAAGTCAGACATTATCTCTGAAATAGAATACAGAGTAAGTAAATCAAAAAATTCTGATTACACTGGATGTACTATAGGCATTACTGACAAACCCAAAACAAAAAAAGACAAGCATGCAAATGACGGTAAAAATGTCCAGTACTGGAAGGACTGGTCTGTTGGTGAGAAAGACGGACTAGAGATTGAAGAGTATTTTCTTGCCAAAGGAATGAAGGGGGACAAAGGCAGTGGGGATTATTCCGGGTTTGTTTACATTTTTTAAAATTTAGATTATACGATTTTGTTATACGTCTAACTCTATAGATTTCTCATAGCATCTCTTTGCCTCTTCAGTTTTACCAAGTGCAGTTAACGCTAATCCTTTGTTGTTCCACGCATCAGCATCTTGTGGATCAATTTCTATTACTTTGTCGTAACATGCTATAGCTTCTTTGTATTTGCCCAATGAATTTAGTGCCAATCCTTTGTTGTACCATACTACTGTACTGTTAGGATCAACCTCTATTGCTTTGTCATAGCATTCTATTGCCTCATCGTATCTGCCCTGAGAATACAAAGTACCACCTTTGTTGCGCCATCCCCATACATCATTAGGATCAAATCCTGCACCGTTACTGCGAAAAATATCTTCACTGGTGTATCTTTGGTTTACTCCTGCATGTCCGTATCTGTCATAGACTAGTTTCTTTTCTGGATTTGAGATAACAGAATATGCTTCAGAGATTTCTTTGAAATGCTCTTCAGAATCTTTGTACTGGTTTCTGTCTGGATGAAACTTTAATGCTAATTTTCTATACTGTGCTTTTACTTCTTGATTAGTTGATGATTTTGTGACGCCTAGAACTTCATAATAATCACGTTTTGCACTCAAGAGGGTGAGATTTGTTCTGGTAATTGTATAAATGATTGAATTTGAGTATGTGCAATCAATTAGATTCTAAACTGGAATCATTATTGTTATAATCTTGTTTTTGGTTATTATCCAACTTGTTTTTGGTTATTATCCAACTTGTTTTTGGTTATTATCCAACTTGTTTTTTTGCAAAATAACATTGGGGTAATTTCAGTGTTTGCAATTCTACAAAGCAATTTTTGTGCCAATTTTTTTTATTCGCTATTTTGAAATTGTTTTGTGTTTCTAGTAGAACAAATGCACAAACGAAAATTCCAGAAATTATTAAAAAAAGAAATTGATCGGATGACTGCATTTAAAGATCAGTCTTATTTTGATACTCTTTCTGCCCCAAAGAAAATTTTAGGAAGAGAGGATAAAATTCAAGAACTTCTTGGCATGATAGTAGGATACAAAAAGAATTTTGTCCCGCCACTCGTGTCAGTATATGGAAGAAGCGGTTCTGGAAAATCCACACTGGTAAAATTTGTACTGGATAACCTTCCTGACATATCTACATGTATAGTGAATTTGAGGAAAAGCAAGACAATTTTTGGAGCATCAAATCTGATTTTAGAGGAATTACAAGGCAAAACTATTACGAATTCTAACGGACTAAACAAGGCAATAGAGAATGTTGAATCTGCAATTGTACAGAAACTAGAACATGAAAAGAAAAACACTCTCTTCATACTTTTAGACGAGGCAGATTCCATTTTAAATGACAAACGAGGTAATCCGTCAGACTTTTTCTACAAATTGCTCACGATAATTGAGGATCTAAAAAAACAAAATTATCTGGTCTCAATTATTACCATATCGAACAATCTCTTTGATCAATACAATCTTGATGATAGAGTAAAATCAAGAATTGGGAATAATCATATCTTATTTGATCCGTATTCTAAAGATGAAATTGTTGATATTTTAAAAGAAATTTCTGATAAAGCACTTCATGAAAAAGTAGATCTGCCTATTTTACAACAATGTGCTCATCTTAGCTCGTCTATTCATGGCGATGCAAGGCGGGCCATTGATTTACTCCATTCTGCAGCAAAACTGGCAATAAAGGAAAATCAACCCATATCAAAAGACCATGTTGCCCAAGCCAATGATTTATTGGACTCTGATTTTGTTTTACAATTCCTAAAAACTGCACCATATCACATGAAAGTAATCTGCTATGTAATTGGTCAGAGTACCTTTGTATCTGGTAAACAGTGGCACTATACCTCGGCAATAGAGAAAGTGTATTCTAATGTTCTACCTGAAGACAAAAAAAATCTGGGCTATCGTCGTGTATCTGACTTACTAAACGAATTGGCTCAGGCAGGAATTTTAGAATCATCTACAAAGACATTGGGTAGATATGGATCAGGCAAAATGTATCGTCTGAAATTCCCTGCAGATATTATAGGAAAATATTTTCCTGAAAAATTTGTCTTATGGGAACAAATGAAGAATGAATACTATTCTGTTAATCATGATCCAGATGTCAAGTACAATCGGGACCCCCGACTGAAATTTGATAGATTTGAAGGCATTAAGAAATATCAGGAATTGTTGGGACAGTTTTAGGATGTCTAGGATGGGGGTACTATACACTTTCAAAAATCTCTGTTGAATAATGAGTGAATAATTTAGTTTTTTCATTAAATTCGTAACAATTAAGACATTAGAAAAAATAAAATTATTGTGAGTGAAGAATTACAGAATAATAGAGTGGTAAAGATTGGTAAATATGAATATTGGGATATTGGGAGTACTACATTAAATCAACTAGTATCTGCAAAAGCTATTCCTAACAAAGATTATGGTGATTATTCTGAACGAAAACCTGATGGATTAATCATAGAAAAAAATGGTGATGTAATTAAAGTTCATTGTGTTATAGAACGTAAAATCCCTACAAAATTTAAAACTAAAAAATTAAAAAAAGATACAGTTGAACAATGCAATGATCTTGCTCAGGAATTAAATGCAAATATGGGTATTGCAACAGATGGATCTAAATTCATATGGTTTAATCCTAAACATTCTGATTCTGAAAATGATTACACTGATTCAAAAGGAAAAGATCGTTCATATTCCATAATTTTTGATGAAAACAAAAAGCCATTTGTAAAGGAATTTACAATATCTCAAAAAAATGATGAAACTATTCTTGATAATTGTGATGCAATAACCAAGACATCTGTACAAAATATAGAACATGTTGAACAAAGTATTAGTATTACTAGTTCAATACTTGTGAGTCCGGTGACTCAAGATCCTACAAGTTTGGCCAGACAAATATGGCAAGATCTTTATTCGATTAGTAGTGAGACTCCTGAGAAATGTTTGGCAACATTCATGGAATTATTAATTTTCAAACATCTAAGCGATTTAGAAATTTTAATTGATGATGAAAATGGTAACACAATAAATTTTGATCATATTTTCAAATTAGGTACATTGACAGCACTGAAAAATTATCATCAAAATGTTCGACCACATCTAAAGAAAATGTTCCCTCTCTCAACTGAAGATGATACTTCTATCATCAACGGATTCATTCTAAGTAGCGATGTTTCTGATCATGGACAACATTTTATGACAATTCTAAAAAGATTCAAAAAATTTGGAGAAATTAAAAATATTGATCCTGGGTTCAAATCAAAAATATTTGAAGAATTTATGAAAAAAAGTGGAACTCAAAAAAATTCTGGGAAGCACTTCACTCCTAGAAATATCATTGATTCGATGATACACATGTCAAATATTGAAGAATTGGACTCTGGCTCTCAAATCTGTGATCCTGCATGTGGTGTGGGTGGTTTCATTTTAGAGCCTATGAAACTTTGTAAAGATGGTGTAGATTTCTATTATGAAATTTCTGGAAACGAAATAAATCCTAGATTTGTCTTTTCTGGATTTGATAGAGGAGTGCCAACATCTGATGATTCAAAATTAATCATCACTCTTGCTAAATCTAATATGCTAATTTTTCTGAGTGATTTACTAAAGAAAAATACTTTGATGCATCTTAAATTTGCAAATCTTTTCCATTCTACTTTTAAATTAATTACAAACACCACTCTTGGAACTCTATCAAAATCTGAATATGAAAAATATGATTTAATTTTAACAAATCCTCCTTACATTGTAAGTGGTAGTTCAAATCTGAAAAAAACAATTAGTCATAATGCCACACTAAAAAAATATTACAAAACAGGTGGTTTGGGAATAGAAAGTTTGTTTATTGAATGGATAATTAACAGTCTCAAAAATGGAAAGAAAGCATTTGTTGTTATCCCGGATGGATTGCTCTACCGAAATGATAATTCTATACGTGAATTAATTACTGATGAATGCTATATTGATGCAATTATCTCATTACCTGTTGGTACATTTTATAATACTCCTAAGAAAACTTTCATTTTAGCAATTACCAAAAAACCTTGGAAGAAAGCTTCTGATAGGAAAAGCCATCCCCAAACAGATCCTGTATTTACATATCTAGTAAGTGAAATAGGTGAGTCATTAGATAAAAACAGATTTTCTGAATCTGAGAAGAATGATTTGAATGAAATGGTTTCTTTGTTTAATTCATTCAAAAATAATAAAACAATGAAAGAACCTGATTCTGAACGATGTAAAATTCAACCCTTTGAAAAATTTTCTTCTGAGCCATTTGGAAAATGGCCTGTAGATAGGTGGTGGACGAATGAAGAAAAAATTTCTCTGGGAATTGAAAAAGAAGAAGTTGTCATGGATATGCCTGAATTTAATGAAAAAATTAATGATTTGATTACATCTATGGAAAATTACAAGACGGAATTGGCGAAGTTTTCATGACCAAAATAATTCAACTTACAGACACAAAATATTTTCGGTATGATCAGGGTGTTAGAGTTACAGATAAAGATGAACGTGAAAAGAAAGGAAATATTCCAATTTACAGTGCAAATGTATTCAAACCAAGATATTTTTTAAAAGAATCAAATCTTAAAAATTTTGATTATCCAAGTGTCTTGTATGGAATAGACAGTTATTTTGATTTGAATTTTATACCTGCAAAGCAAATTTTTGGAAATACTGATCATTGTGGAAGGATAGAAATTCTTGATGATGCTATTTTTCCTGAATATCTTATACATCAATTAGAAATAAAAAAATCTGAATTGGGATTTGGTAGAACCTTACGAGCAAACTTGGGTAATATGGGTACTATTACAATTGAAATTCCAGAAAAAGAAGACGGAACTTTTGATATCGATAAACAAAAAGAATTATCAAAAAAATATGTGTTTTTAAAAAAAATGAAAGAAAACTTAGAATCTGAAAGAAAAGAATTAGATGAAATATCTATAGAAATACCTACTGATGGTAAGACAATTTCAAAAACTATTTCAGAAATTTATGAATTTGAAAAAACACAATCTAAAATGACGAAAGAACTTTGTAATTCTCATAAAGGTACTATCCCTGTTTATGGTTGTTCGTATTCTGAAACTGAAGTATTGGGACATATTAAAAAAGATGTAAAAAATGTAAAATATTTCAAAGATGCACTAACATGGAATAGAAACGGTTCTGTGGGGAAGTTTTTTGTCAGAAAAGGAGTTTTTTGTACAAACGAGGATCATCGAGTTTTAAAATTAAAACGAGGATATGGAAAAAAAATCCATGCGCCATTTATGAAATATTTGCTTGAAAATGAAGTAAAAAAACTTGGATTTACATTTACCCAAAAACTTGGAGCGACTAATTTAGAAACTATATCGATAAATATCCCTGTTGATAAATCGGGCAAATTTGATATTAAAAAACAAAAAGAACTTGCTAAACAATATAATAAGATTTATGAAATTAAAAATAAGATGATTCAGGAAATAGACGACATCTGTTCAATTACTGTCCATCTGTCATCTGAATAATGTAAAATTAAATGAAATACTTTACAATCTGAATAAATACATGAAATGAAATGATTACCTTATGAATCCTGAAGACCAAGCACGTCAAGATATTGACAAAATGTTGACTGATTCAGGCTGGATTATTCAAGATTATGATGATCGAAATCTTAGCGAATCCTTGGGAGTGGCAGTTAGAGAATATCCTTTAAGTAAAGACAATGCAGATTATGCATTATTCATTGATTCCCAACCTGTAGGGGTAGTGGAGGCAAAAAAATATGGTCATACACTTAGTGGAGTTGTCGAACAATCAGAAAAATATCTTGATGGGTTACATGAAAAATTCACTTCCACTGATATGCGACCACCATTTTCATATGAAACAACTGGAATTGAAACCACATTTGCAGATAGACGTGATCCTAATCATCGTTCTCGTCATGTCTTTACATTTCATAGACCCGAATTATTGCAAACATGGCTTAATGAAGAAACAACATTACGTGCAAGACTAAAAGCTATCCCAAAATTAAATTTTGATAAACTTCGGGATTGTCAATCAGAAGCAATTACAAATCTTGAGGATTCATTTTCACAAAACAAACCACGTGCACTAATTCAAATGGCAACAGGTTCTGGTAAAACATTCGCAGCAGTCACCGCAATTTATAGACTGATCAAATTCGCAAAGGCAAAAAAGATTTTATTTTTAGTGGATAGATCTAATTTAGGACGACAAGCATTACGTGAATTTCAACAATATACAACTCCTGATGATGGTAGAAAATTTACAGACTTGTATAATGTGCAACTATTACAATCTCACACAATAGATCCTGTTCCCAAAGTTGTAATATCTACAATTCAAAGAATGTTCTCCGTTCTAAAGGGTGAGAAAGAATATGAAGAAGAAAATGACGAGTTTTCAGCATTTGAAGGAGGTATAGATGAAACTCCTGTTGATGTAAAATATAATGCAAATATTCCGATAGGCGAATTTGATTTCATAGTTATTGATGAATGTCATAGATCAATTTACAATAAATGGAAGCAGGTGCTTGATTACTTTGATTCCTTTTTGATAGGATTAACTGCAACTCCTTCAAATGATACGATTGGATTTTTCCATAACAATCAGGTAATGAGGTATACTCATGAGCGTGCAGTAGTAGATGAGGTAAACGTAGGATATCACGTATACAAAATTCGTACAAAAATCACTGAGGAAGGTAGTTCTGTAGATGCAGGACAATTTGTTGAAAAACGAGATAGACTTACACGTAAACAAGAGGCAGAACAGCTAGATCAAGACCTAATTTACGCACAAAATGAACTAGATAGATCAGTAGTATCAAAGGACAGAATAAGGCTAATCATTCGAACATTCAAAGAAAGACTACCTGAAATATTTCCAAACAGAACTAATGTTCCAAAAACTCTGATTTTTGCAAAAGATGATTCACATGCAGAAGACATTACAGAAATTGTAAAGGAAGAGTTTGGTTTAGGAAATGAGTTTTGTAAAAAAATTACATACCGCACTAAAGAAAAGCCTGAAGAATTGATTTCTAGTTTTAGAAATTCACCCATGCCCCGAATTGCCGTATCAGTAGATATGATTGCAACTGGAACTGACATCAAGCCACTAGAATGTATAATCTTTATGCGTGATGTAAGAACCAAAAATTACTTTGATCAAATGAAAGGTCGTGGAACTAGAACAATTAAAGATGATGATTTGATTGCAGTAACGCCTGATGCAAAATCAAAAACTCACTTTGTAATAGTTGATGCAGTTGGTGTATGTGAGCATACTATGGGGGATACACACTCTCTATCTAAAAACCCAAATGTATCATTTAAGGTGTTATTGGACAAGGCAACTGATAAAAATGCCAATACAGATGATGTTGAAAGTTTGATTTATCGTTTATCAAGAATAAACAAAAAATTAAGTCAAGACGACAAAGATGAGATAGCTAGTGTAAATGATGGAAAAACACTTGTTGATATTGAAAGAACTTTACTTGATGGAATTAACGCTGATAAAAAAATGGAAATAGCAAAAGAGCAATTTAAAACTAAAGAACCAACAAATGAACAAATTAGAACTGTATCAAAGCAAATGATTGATGAGGCATGCAAAGTATTTGATTCTGCAAAATTACGTAAAACAATTCTTGATATAAAATCTAAAAATGAGCAAATCATTGATGATGTATCCATTGATGAACTGTTAGAGACAGGATTTACAGATAAAGTACAAAGTTATGATAATAAAACAATTGAAAACTGGACAGAATTTGTAGAGAAAAATAAAGATCAGATTACTGCACTTGACATTATCTATTCCAAACCATATAGAATGAGGGAGATTACCTTTGCAGATATCAAAAATTTGGCAAATACCATAAAGAAACCCCCATACAATTTAACACCTGAAATGCTCTGGAGTGCCTACCAAAGACTGGATAAATCAAAGGTAAAGAGCAACCCTGCTAAAATGCTGACTGATTTGATATCTATTATAAGATATTCTGCAGGTAAACAAGACTTACTTTTGCCATTTTCAGAACTAGTTACTGAGAAGTTTGAAAAGTGGTTGCAAACACAAGAGTCTTCGGATAGAACATTCACACCAGAGCAAAAAGAATGGCTAGTAATGATCAAAGATACTATTGCAAGTTCTGTTTCAATTGGAATTGACGCATTAGATGATGTTCCATTTAATCAAAAAGGTGGTAGAGTAAAGTTTTACAAATTATTTGGAGACGATTATGAAAAAATATTAGACGAATTACATGAGGTGTTGATTAATTCATGAGTAAAATTATTTTAGAAAATATTAGTGAACTTCCAAAGGGCTGGATATGGGTTAAAATTCAAGATGTTACTGATGTAATTCGTGGAGGTTCTCCAAGACCTAAAGGAGATCCTAGATATTTTGGTGGAACCATTCCGTGGATAATGATTCGAGATATTAGTAAAGAAAAAGGTAAATTTCTTACAAAAACTAAAGATACAGTTACTGAAGAGGGTGCTAAAAAAAGCCGATTATTAAAAAAAGGCTCTTTGATTTTGTCAAATAGTGGAACTGTATGTGTTCCAAAAATTTTAAAAGTTGATGGTTGTATTCATGATGGATTTCTAACTTTCCCAGATATTCCTAAAAATATGAATATTGATTATGCATACTATTGGTTTGAAAAAATTCGAGCAAAAATTCGTCAAGAAAATCAACAGGGAGTAACACAAGTAAATTTAAACATTGCAATTGTAAAAGACATAGATGTTCCAATTCCTTCATTAAATGAACAAAAAAGAATTATAGATAAAATTGAAGAGTTATTTTCTTTAGTTGATTCTATTGAACAAATTTTAATTCAAACAAAAAAACAATTAAAATTTCATTACCAATCAATTTTAAAATTTTATTTTGATTCTGATTATGAAATATTACAATTAAATGATGTTTGTGATTTATTATCTGGAAGGGCATTTAAAAAAAGTGAATATTCAACAAAAGGCGTTAGACTATTTCAAATAGCAAATGTTTCCTTTGGCAAAATTATTTGGAATGATATTGCATATCTCCCGTATGAGTATTTAAAAAAATACCCTGAATTAGAATTAAAAGAAGGAGATGTGATCATGGCGTTAAATCGCCCAATTATAAATAGACAAATCAAAGTTGGAATGCTCAATCCATGTGATGTACCCTCAATTCTTTATCAACGTGTAGGTAAATTCATTTTAAATGATAATATCAATTCAAAATTTCTTTTTTATTTTTTACAATTTTCTATGTTTATCAAACAATTAGAATCTTCTCTACAAGGTATTGATATCCCATTTATCAACAAGTCCAAATTAATGTCGTTTTCAATCCCAGTACCTTCATTAAAAGAACAAAAAATAATTATCCAAAAAATTGAAGAGGAATTTTTACTTGTTCACAACACTGAAAATTCTATCAATCTATTATTGTTAAAAATCCCATTAATAAAAAATACAATATTAAAACAAGCATTTGAAGGAAAACTAATTCCCCAAGATCCAAATGATGAACATCCAGAAATTTTACTACAAAAAATAAAACAAGAGAAAGAAAAATATGAAGCAAAAATCAAACAAGAAAAACAACAGTTAATACAAAAACAAAAAGCATCAAGGAAGAAGAAAAATGTCAAATGAAGCATCAGCAATTGTAGCAAAACTATGGAATTTTTGTAACGTACTAAGAGATGATGGAGTTTCTTATGGTGATTATGTACAACAATTAACTAATTTACTATTTTTGAAAATGGCAGACGAACAAACAAAGCCACCCTTTAAGAAAAAATCATTTATTCCAAAAAAATATGATTGGACTACGTTAAACTCCAAAAACGGTGATGATTTAGAAAAACATTACCGACATGTTTTAGAAAATTTATCCCAAGAAAAGGGATTACTAGGCGTAATATTTCGAAAATCTCAGAACAAAATCCAAGACCCTGCAAAACTAGAACGACTAATCAAACTAATTGATGGCGATACTAAAGACAAAGATAGAATTCTTTGGACTGGAATGGACATTGATGTTAAAGGTGAAATATATGAAGGACTACTGGAGAAAAACGCAGAAGATGTAAAGTCCGGTGCAGGACAATACTTTACACCTAGAGCCCTAATTTCTGCAATGGTTGATATAATACACCCAAAACCAAAAGAGACAATTGGTGATCCTGCATGTGGAACTGGTGGATTTTTCTTATCTGCTCACAAGTATCTTACAGAAAATTACAATTTAGATCCTGATGAGAAAAAATTTCTTAAAGAAAAAACATTCAAGGGCTGGGATATTGTAACTGAAGTTGTAAGACTGTGTGCAATGAGTATGTTCTTGCATGGAATTGGAGATAAAGAAAGTCAAATTACATCAGCTGACTCGTTAATTTCTGATTCTGGTGATAGATTTGATATTATAATGACTAATCCCCCATTTGGAAAAAAATCAAGCACTATGATATTTTCTGAATCGGGCAAAGCAGAACGCGAAACATTATCTTATGAGCGAGATGACTTTTGGGCAACTACATCAAACAAGCAATTAAATTTCTTACAACATGTAAAGACAATTCTCAAAGTAAATGGTAGGTGTAGTATAGTAGTTCCTGATAATGTTCTCTTTGAGGGAGGGGCAGGTGAAACTGTGAGAAGAAAAATGTTAGAACAAATGAACTGTCATACATTACTCAGATTACCTACTGGAATATTTTATGCGGGTGGTGTTAAAGCTAATGTATTATTCTTTGATAAAAAACCAGCAAGAACAGACGGTAAAGCATGGACTGAAAAAATGTGGATTTATGATTTTAGAACAAATCAACACTTTACACTAAAAGAAAATACATTGAGTAGGGACCATCTTGATGACTTTGTAAAATGCTATAATTCTAAAAATATCTTAAAAAGAAAGGAAACTGACAAATTTCATGCCTATGCTTATGATGAAATCATCAAAAGAGACAAGGTATCCTGGGATATTTTCTGGCTAAAAGATGATTCACTAGAAGACATTGAGAATTTACCTGCACCTGAAATAATTGCTGATGAAATTAAAGAGAATTTAGAATCTGCACTTGATTCAATAAATGAATTAATTGATAATCTTGGAAAAAAATAAACTTCCTGAGGGATGGACTAGTTTCCGATACGATGAATACCTGACATTACATTATGGCAAAGGATTAACCAAAAGAACTAGAAATAGTCATGGAAAAATTCCAGTTTATGGTTCTAGTGGGATGATTGGATACCATGATGAACCTTTAGTTTCTAACTCTTCTTTGATAATAGGACGTAAGGGTAATGTTGGTGAAATCTACTATGAAGAAAATCCTTCTTGGGCAATTGATACTGCATATTTTCTAAGTGAATATCCTATGTATGATCTAAAGTTTCTTTATTTTTTATTAAAACATATGAAATTAAATCGCCTAAACACTTCTACTGCCGTTCCTTCTCTTAGACGTGATGATGTGTATAAGTCTCAAATGCTTTTACCTCCATTAAATGAACAAAAAAGAATTGTAAAAAAAATTGAAGAACTTTATTTAAAAACTGAATCTATACTCAAACTTCTTTATGATATAAAATCACAATTAATGTTTAATCGTAAATCTTTATTAAATTCTGCATTTAATGGATTATTAACTAAAAAATGGAGAGAAAGAAATTCAAAAACTGAATCTATCTCTATTTTATTAAAACAGATTAATCCTACATGGGAAAAATTGACAAAAAAGATTCTAGAAAATTCTAAAAAAATTCCAAATACTTGGGAATATGTAAAAATTGATGATATTGCAGAACTTGTCGGTGGTGGTACCCCATCAAGAAAAAATCTTGAATATTTTGGTGGGAAAATAACTTGGTTAACTCCCACTGAAATCCCACGAGATAAAATCACATTTGTAAATTCCTCAAAAGAAACAATTACTGAACTAGGTTTGAAAAAAAGTTCTGCCAAAATCATTCCTAAAAATTCTGTATTATTGACATCTCGTGCTACAATAGGTAATATTGCAATATCTACTGCAGATGTGACTACAAATCAGGGATTTGCATCATTTGTTTGTTCTAAAATAATTGATAATAGATACCTTGCATATTGGTTATTTGCAAATCGTAAACTGCTTCAAGATACTGCAAAAGGAACAACATTCAAAGAAATTTCAAAATCAAAGATTAAAGAATTGTTTCTTCCTCTTGCTCCCTTAATTGAACAAAAATTAATTACTGAAATTGTTGATGAAGAAATTTCATTAATTGAAAAAAATGAAAATACAATTGAACAATCTATTAAATTAATTTCTGCGTTTAAAAGTTCTATTTTAAAACAGGCCTTTGAGGGAAAACTAGTCTCACAAGATCCTGGTGATGAATCTGTAGAAATTTTACTAGAAAAAATTAAATCCTGATATTTGATTAGAAATAAAATCAAAATTATCATGTTTTAATTTTTATAACGACAGTCTCGAAATGATATATGGAAATTTCTGTAGGTCATACTCCTGATTCAGATGACGCATTCATGTTTTATGGGATGTTCACAGGTAAAGTTCCATCTCCAGATTTTAAGGTAAATCATGTTATTGAAGATATTGAGAAATTAAATCGTAAAGCAACAGATCCGGAACTAGATGTAACTGCAGTTTCAGTTCATGCATGTGCGTTTATCCCAGGATATACAATATTGAGAAGCGGTGGAAGTTTTGGGATAAACTACGGCCCAATTGTTACGGCTAAAAAACAAATGACAATTGATGAAATTAAAAAATGTAAAATCGCCATCCCTGGAAAAATGACATCTGCATTTTTGTTACTACAATTAATGATTGGAAAGTTCGATTATGTTGAAATGAACTTCAGCGATATTCCAGAAGCTGTAAAGTCAGGCAAAGTTGATGTCGGATTGGTAATTCATGAGACTCAACTATCATATGAACAAGAAGGAAATGTCAAAATTTTAGATGTTGGCGAATGGTGGGATAAAACTACAAACGGCCTACCAGTGCCTCTAGGAATCAATGTTATGAGAACAGACCTAGGCATGGAGACAATAGTAAAGTTTGACAGATATCTTCAGGCATCCATAGAATTCGGAATAGAGCATTTTGATGATGCAATAAAATATGCAATGCAGTATGCTAGAGGTAAAGAACAAAGTCTAATTGAAAAATTTGTAAAAATGTATGTAAACAAAGTAACTGTAAACATGGGGGATTCAGGGGAGGAATCCATCAGAAGATTATTTGAAATGGCAAAAGAGAAAGGACTTGTTCCAGACTTTGAAATTAGTATTGCCAGTAAGTAGTGCATTTATCTATCAAAAATATCTTTAACAACAATTTTTGAAATGTGAAATCATAATTCATAATTTAATAACTTCTAGTTTCTTAATGAGATATTTGATTCTTAATCCTTCACAAAAACAGGCAGCAGAACATCTGGACGGGCCACTTTTGGTCTCTGCAGGACCTGGAAGTGGAAAAACACGCGTGATTGTTGAAAGAATAAGGTTTCTTGTAGAAAACGGCCATGCAAAAAAATCCGAAATTCTATGTTTGACATTTTCTGAAAAGGCAGCACAGGTAATGTCAGACAGACTGGAGGAAATTTTTGGAGATGTTTCAGAAATGCATATCAGTACATTTCACTCATTTTGTCATGATATCCTAGGAGATAATGTACTGGAAACAGGGATTGGAATTACAGATGTAATTGACAGAGCAAGTTTGTTAGTATGGGGTCTGAAAAACATTGATGATTTTAAATTTGAACATATTGAAATTGGAAATAATGCTGCAGAAGTAATTGAATCACTAATTGATGGTATCAGTACATTCAAAGATGAACTAGTTGATGCAGAAGAACTAAGAGCATATCTAGATAAAAAACTAAGTCAAGAAGACATCCACCCTGAAGAAAGAGATTACCTGTACAAACTTGATGACATGTACAAAGTCTATGTTAAACATGTAGAATTCTTGAGGAGTGCTAAACTTATTGATTTTGATGACATGATCGTACTAACTAATGAAAAACTACAAGAAAAGCCAAACATGTTAAAAAATTATCAAAATAAATTCAAATACGTTCTAGTTGATGAATTTCAGGATAATAACTTTGCACAATTCCAACTTGTGAGACAACTCACACCAGAAGGAAATCTTACAGTGGTGGGAGATTCAGATCAAAGTATTTACAAATTCCAAGGTGCATATGATAGAATTTTCCAGCATTTCAAAGAGGCATATCCTAAAGCAACTGAAGTAATTCTTCCTGAAAATTATCGTAGCCCAAAAAATCTAGTTGAACTCGCAGGAAAATTACTAGAACCAGTCATTGGCAGAGAGCCAAAAAAATTATTCTCAAACAAGGATGACCAATCAAAAACAATCGTAGTTCGTTGTAACAATGAAATGGGTGAGGTAGAATATGTTGTGAATCAAATCAAAGAAATTCTAAATGCAAGTCCTGAGTATTCTTTCAAAGACTTTGCAGTATTATCTAGAAAAAGAGCAGACGGTAAGAAATTTGCACAATCCTTGAATGCTTTTAACATTCCTGCAAATTATGTTGGAGATACCAAAATTTTCACTTCCTCCACAGGCAAGAATATGCTATCCTACCTGAAAATTATGGCAAATCCAACTACTTCAGGAAGGCACATCTACCGAGTTTTGAGATTGCATGGGATTTCAGAGCAAAATATCTCAAAAATCATGTATGAATCATCAAGAAAGGCAAGAAAATCCGACACTGACAATGATTTTGTCTATGATTCTCTAAATGATGAGATTGCAGGAATTACGCAGAAATCAGAACTTCGGGAACTATCTGAATTATTCTCAAGAATAACTAAACTAGAAACTATGCAGAGTGTTAGCGAATCAATTCTCCAAGTAATGATGAAAGAGACTGATTTGTACAAGAATTTAACAAGAGATGATACTCTGGAGAGTAGAAACCAACAATCAGTCCTTAAAGAAATATTTAAAATTGCACAACAGTTTGAAAATTTAAATCCTGATGAGACAATTAATGATTTCTTAGGATATTTAGAATCTTTAGATAAATTTGATATTGAAACTGAAGAGGGGCTGGAATCTGATAATACTGTACAGGTATCGACAATTCACCAAAGTAAAGGAAAGGAATTTCCATTTGTGTTTGTAGTTGATGTTGCACAAAGAAAGATGCCGCTAAAGTATAACCCAAAAACATTCTATGTTCCTGATGAACTATCAAAAGGACTGATGATACATGATACTGGTAAAGAAAGTTATATCAAAGAAGAAAGAAGATTGTTATACGTTGCAATGACTAGAGCCAGCAACCAACTATTCATGATATTTCCAATTAAATATACCCGCAACAAAAGACCAAACAAACCATCTCAATTCTTAGAGGAACTAAAATATGAAGAAAATAATTTAATCGAACTTGTCGAATTTAATGGTAAAACACAAGAGTCGATGCTTCAAGAACAAGAACGGCTTGGTATTTTGAAAAACGAATATGCTGGACAGGCAATTACACATCTTAATCAGATGCAATTTCAAAGTGCAATTAATAGAATAATTGATCTTGCAAAAATAGATTACTTTGAGAAAAACAAAACACTTGATGGCTTTTCATTTGAGTCTATTTTACAATCAGAAGACAATATAGAACTTGAAAATCAGTTGTTTGAAAACAAAATTCCTTTGATTAACAAAGAAAAATTACAATTATCAAAATCAAAGTTCTCAGTGTATCAAGAATGTCCATTGGAATACAAATTCTCACATATTCTACGTGTACCTACGTCTAAAGGAACTGCACAGTACATGGGTAATGCATTTCACAAGGTAGTTGAAATCCTTGCAGGAATTGAAAAACAAGGCAGAACACCAACTTATGAGGAGGCACTAAACACGCTTGAGAAAACCTGGAATTCGAATTCATATCTGAAAAAGCCAAAGAAAAAGGAGGCTGAAGACCGTCAACTAGTAGAAAATATGCTCCAGACATACATTTCATGGTTAGAATCAAATCCAAATACCGTAGTTGATGTGGAAAAAGAATTCCAACTAGAGTTTGAGGGAGTTAAGGTAACTGGAAACATTGACAGAATAGAGAAAACTCCTGAAGGAAAATACCATATTGTTGATTTTAAGACAGGCAAGAGCATTCCAAGCGGAATAATGAAAAATATTTCTGAAGATCTTCAAATGAATCTGTATTCGTTAGGAGTTGAGAAATTATACAATGAATTACCTGAGAGAACATCTCTATACTATATTCGAAATCAAAAAGTAATTCCATATGATGTGGAACAATCCAAAGTTACACAAGTCAAAAAACAATTAGAAGAAAATACGAAGTCAATTCTAAATGAAGAGTTTGATGCTACACCTGGCCAACCATGTAGGAATTGTAATTACAATGATATTTGTGATTTCAAGGCAACCACATCCTAGGTTAGAAATTCTGATGCATCTATTCCTTCTTGAGCAATTGTTATCCATCTATTTCTTCCAATCTTCTCAACATCGATAAACATCCATTGGTCTCGTAATGGCTGTATAATATTTTTACCAAGACTTGCAAATTTGGCTCGCAAGTGTATTTGTCTATGATGTTTCTATCAACTTTAGAAAATATCTTCGTGCTAATGGTACACTTTTCTTCAAGTCTTTCTTAATTTCTTCATACTTTTCAGCATAGATAACTTTGTTTCCTTTTCGTCTTAATGTAATATGATCTAATCCTGCATGATTTTCAGGTGTATTTGTAACTCTATCAAAATAAACTCTGAAAGTTTTCTTTACGGTAAGATTGCATTGCTTTCTGAGTTTTCTAAGGTTGTAGCCATCTGACCATTTAGAAAAAAAGAAATTCTTTTTCTGATTATCTAGCTTTTTCTTTGTACTTACCTCAATTATGAATAGATAATCTTTGTATTCAAAAAGAGAATCAATTTCCCCTATCTGCATTTCTTTATCTAAAATTATTTCATTAGATAATATTTGTGTAAATCCCAATTTTGTTAGAAATTTTTCAATCTCTTCTTCATGATGTTTTGTTTCAGGATTTACATTTGTCAAATCTATAATCTATTTTTTTAATACTCTAAAAAGGATCTTAACTATGCCCATAATGCGTGTAAGTCCAGCTAGACCTGAACCTTGGATAATATTTTTTTAATTGTATTTCATGTCAGGCATGATATTAGTCAAAAAACACTGAAACTGGATTTTTTAATGATAAATAATTTATCAAGAGAATCCTAGTGATATTGATTTGATGTTCTAAATAAGAGGAAATGAGTATTCTGATTTAAAAATTCAAAAATATATGTGGATTATATTGGATTGACTTATGGTTCAATACGAACTTCCAAGATTGCCTTATGGATATGATGAACTGGAACCATTTCTTGATACAGAAACAATGAAAATTCATCATCAGAAACATCATCAGGCATATGTTGATGGGTTGAACAAATCTCTTGCAGATGTAGGAAGTGCATCTCATCCGCAATACATTTCATCTGTACTATCTGATCTAAAATCTATTCCAGAATCTGGAAGAAGTGCGATTAACTTTTTTGGTGGTGGATTTGAAAATCATCGTTTGTTTTGGGAAACCATGACCCCAAATAGTGATGGAAAACCAACTGGTCAATTGGAGGATCAAATTGATGTTTATTTTGATAATTTTGATAATTTCAAAAAAGTTTTTTCTGAAACCGCCATCAATATTCAGGGTAGTGGTTGGTGTTGGTTAGTTTTTAATTCAACTTATCATAAAATTGAAATCATCACCACTGAAAATCAAACTAGTCCTTGGACTCTAGGAAAATTCCCGTTACTTGGTTTGGATGTTTGGGAACATGCATATTATTTGAAATATCAAAACAAAAGACCTGATTATGTTAATGCATGGTGGAATGTTGTTAATTGGGATTATGTTGGAAATAGATTTTCAGAACTTGCTTGATAAATTATATCTGTTGAAGCTAATACATACGATAATCATGTATTGTTCTTACAAAACCTGTTTTTTCTATTCCTATCTGCGTCCATTTTTATCCACAAAATGGTGGCTGAATCCCCGTGGATTCATACCTGAATTAATGGCTTTGAACTAATTTGTCAAGTCACCTTCAGATAATTAAACAAAAAATTATTCAATCAATATTGCAGGCTTGAATGGTCTTGCGTGTCTTGCTTTACCTTTTGGATCATAAATGTCATTATCTGATTCTGAATATACTGTAATGTCTACTCCAAATTCCTTTTTACCGATACTTGATAGTTCAGATGATAAGAATTCCTTCTCATCAAAGCTTGAAGATTCATGCTTCATTGATTTAATTTCTTCAGATTCTGAATGCAAATCCTTGATTGTCTTTTGTACAAAGTCTGGCATCTTTTTAGCATCTGTAGTTTGCGGATCTGCAATGAGTTCTTTCATTACAACTCCCATGTTGTTTTGACCGCCTACCATTATGCCTAACATCTTACGATAGATTTTGGTTTTTGTTTCATCTGAATTTACATAAAGAACAATTTTCTTTGGAGTTATTTTTGTAACTTTGAGAATATTTGCAATGTCATCTATGGTTCCTTTAAGCAACACTTCAGCTTGAATGGCAGTAACATCAACATCATCTTTGGAATGTGTAGGCCATGCTGATTTTGACACTTGGGTTTCATTTCCAAGCTTCTCCCACATTTCCTCAGCTATGTGTGGTGCAAATGGAGACAACATTGCAACTCGTGCAGAATTTATCTTGTACAAAATTCCTGAAACGTCTTTTCGTCCTTTAGCTTCTACACGTTTTGCATACCAACTCAAATCAGATTCAAATGAAAACAAAATATCATGTAATGCCTCACGCAATCTCATTTTTTCAACTGCTTCTGTAACATCTCCAATCAAACTTTGGGTTTTAGATAAAATCCATTTATCTTCAGCTTGCAACTCTGAAATAGGCTCATTTTTGAGCCTAGAGCACTCTTCAAGTAGAGATGTAAGCTTGCTTTGAATTCCTGAAACTGATTCCATGTTAAAATCTGCATCCTGTAACAATTCTGCTGATGAAATGATAGCCAATCTAATTGGATCTGCACCATGGTCTCTGATTGCAGTACGTAACGGAATGATATTTCCCATACTCTTTGACATCTTAGCACCATCCATCATTACACTTCCATTGACTACAATTTCTTGTGGCCATAGTTTTTTCTCAAATATTGCTACATGATTTAATACAAAAAATGACAAATGATTCTGAACTAAATCTCGTCCTGAATGTCTAGAGTCAACTGGATAGAAATATTGGAATTCTTTTTTCATTGTATTGATAATATCCTCAGAAAGTTTAGAAGTGCTAGCAGCTAGTGCCACATCTCCTTTGTCAAGCAAAACATAATCGAAAAACTCGCGAGTTAAATTCTCAGGAGATACTGTTCCATCATTTAGGAATCGTGAAATGGTATAGTATGCCATGTAAATTACACTATCTGATAATGACTCTACAATCCAATCCTTGTCCCATGGGAGTTTAGTTCCCAACCCCTGTTGTCTTGCACAAGCTCGCTCGTGTAACCACTCTATCACTTCTTTGAATTCTGTTCTAATGTTACTAGGTAGAATGTTCATTTCATCAAAACAATTACGAGCAAGCTCCTTCCACTCTTCATCTCCGTAATTGAGAAACCATTGGTTGTTCAATATTTTTACAACACATTCAGCTCCGCATCTGCAATGTACCGGAGAGTTTTCAAGCACTGGGAATTTTTCTAGTGTGTTGTTCTCTTGGAGCCATGTTCTGATTTTATCGCGACCAAACTGCACCTTTTCGTTATTGAAATGTAAACATTTTTCATTTAATTTTCCATCTGTAAACTCTTTGAGGTACAATTCCTTTGTAGCCTCTTCTAGCTTGGAATCTGTTTGGTCTGAAACTCCTAATTTCTCACAAATCTGTTTTGCAGGATACTCTCCATATCCTTCTGTAACTATGATGGGAATAGGCTCAATTTTGGACGCTAATTCGTGATTTTTAGCCTTCAAATCCATCAAAGCTTGGTAATCCTTTGGTGCGTGAGCTGGCACTGACATTACTACACCCGTACCCATTCCGGGCTCTACAAAATCTGCAGGTAATACTGGAATCTCTCGTCCATCGTGGTTAGTTGCATATTTTCCAATAATTTCACTACCTGGAATATCGCCAATTATTTTTACTTGTTTTTCAAAGAATTCTATTTTATGTGCACACTCTTCAGAAATTATCCATGTTTCATCATCAACTGTTACCTTTTTGTATATAGTATTTGGATTGACCCAAAGATTCGTAATTCCAAAAATTGTTTCAGGTCGCAGTGTTGTCACTGGGAAAATAAATTCACCTAGCTTGAATTTAATCAAGAAATTCTTCTCATCAATTTTGGGTTCAACGTCCCCCATTGTATCGTGCTGTGATACAGGATTCTGGTCTTTTGGACACCAACCAACTGGATGACTACCTTGAATAATTCTACCTCTTTCTTTGAGTATAGTAATCTGCCACTCGATAAATTTCTGATAACCTGGAACTATAGTAGTAAACTCTCGTCTCCAATCAATTGAATAACCCATCTCGATCATTCCAGATTTTATCTCTTCATGGAAATAATCTGCAATCTTTATTGGTTCAACAAATGTCTTGATTGCCTCTTCAGGAACATGATACACATTTCGTAATCCATCAAGAATTTCTTTCTCTCCCTTCTCAATTCTTTTGGCCATGCCTAATACTGGAGTTCCAGTATAGTGGAATCCCATTGGAAACAATACGTTGTATCCTTGCATTCTATAGAACCTTGCATGAACATCAGCTAGTGTGTATGTTCTGCCATGTCCGATATGTTGCGGAGAGTTTGGATACGGATATGCAACTGTAATGAATTTTTTTGGTTTATCATTTGGGTTTGTCTCAAAGTCTTTTGATTCTGCCCACTTGTTTCGCCATTTAGTTTCTAGTTCATTCCAGTTTATCATAGTATTATCCTAAAATCATTGATTTTGCTTTGGCTATTGCCTGCTCTTTTTTAGATGTGTCCTTTCCTCCACCTTGAGCAAATTTAGCATCACCACCACCAGAACCTCCTAAAATTGAGGCTATCTCCTTGGCAATCTCGCCTGAATTTACGCCTGATTGCTCTCCTGCAAAGACCATTACTCGCACAGTTGGACCAGCTTCAAAAATTCCACAAAATGCAGCAGTATCATCTTTTGCAACTAGTTTCTTGCCAAAGTTTTGATAAAAATAATCATCATAATTCTCACTGGATGTAAAACACAATTTCCCCTTCACACTAATTCCATCTGTCTCTACTGATTCTCCTGAAATTATCTTCTCTAGTAGTATTGGAATCTGCTCTCTTGCTTTTTCTTTATTCTCTTCTCGTTGTTTTTCTAATTTTTCTTTTGCAATGTTTTCTTCAGCTTGCTTTTTAGATTCCTCTTCTTGGTCTTTTACATATTGGAATGCAGTTGGACCTGAGACAAACTCTATTCTAACTACACCGTCTTGAATTCGTTTAGTCTTTGTAATTTTGATCAGTTCTATATCTCCAGTCTTTTTGACATGTGTTCCACCACAAGCTTCAATGTCTTTATCTTCAATTGATACAATTCTAACTGACTTTACTGGAACTACACCGCCTTGATAAATTCTAAATCCATACTTTTGCTCTGCAGTTCCTCTATCGTAGTAATCTATATTCACTGGATAGTTCTCCTTTACCATTTGGTTTGCTGCATCTTCAATCTGTTTTACTTGCTCATCCGTTAATGAGGAATGATGTGTAATGTCTAATCTTGCATGATCATCGTCTTTGAATGCAGAGTGCTGCCAAATCCATGAACCCAAAACACCTCTTGATGATGCATTGATGATGTGAGTACTGGTATGGTTTTTGGTTATGTTTGCACGTCTTGTCTCATCAACTTTGCACTGTACAGTTTCTCCTTCTTTTGGAACGCCACCTTCTAGCTTGTGAACAATAATGTTTGCGTGTTTGTCCACGTTTACAACTTTGAATCCTGCAATGGTTCCCAAGTCCGGTTCTTGTCCTCCACCTCTTGCATAAAATGAAGTTCTATCTAATACCACTTGATCATCAAAGACTTTGATTACTTTGGCATCAAACTGCATTGGGTCGTCTTTGTAAAATAGAGTTTCAGTTTCAGGTAACTCTTCTAGTGGAAGTTCTGTGATTGCCTTTTTCTTTTCAGACTGGTGCAAATCAGATAGTTTAGAGTAAAATTGTGATGGAATCTCACTAATTGCATCGACTTCTTTGAGATATTCAGGTGTAATTCCATCTGATTCGTATAAAGTGATTAATTCATCGACTGTTGGCACACCTTTTTCACGAATCTTTTCTGCTTTTTTCTTCATGTGTACTTTGGAGTCCTCATATCTTGCAGATTCTAGCTTGAGAATTGCCTTGACATCTTCTCTCTTCTCATCAAGCTCAGGATAGGTATCTTTGAGATAGTCAATGTGAGTATCTATCAAATCATCCATATCTAATTTCAAATTTAATCTGGTAATTGTTCCATTGATTCGTCGCAACATCATTCTGAGATTATATCCACCACCAACATTACTTGGCAATGCACCATCTGAAATTGCAAAGATTAGAGTTCTCAGATGATCTGCAATTTGATACACTCCTTCTAGTGGTGTTATCATTTTATCTAGCTGAGTATCTGTAATTCCTGCATTCTTTACTGCAATGCGTCTTACCTCATTCAAGTCATCGTAGTGATCAATCTCTTTTGCAATTTCTGTAAAGTATTTTTTTAAAACTTCAGAGTCTGAATCAACTCCAATCTTTTCAAATAACTTCCCGTTAATTGGACCAAAACAACAGTCGTATGCAGTAGGTGTACCCATTGTAATCCATGCAAATCTCTCAAGCCCTGCACCCATGTCTATAACTCTCTGGTCAAGTGTAGTGTGATTCCCTAGCTCCCCCTGGAATTCAGTAAATACTGCATTTCCAAGCTCTAGCCCTCGAACAAAGTATTCTAGTGACGGTCCAAAAGAGCCGCCGCCAGCCCATACGTCCTCTACAAAAACGACTTCTTCTTTTTTAATTCCAAACTGATCAGTCAATAATCTAAAATCCAAATCAACGCATTCATCTTTCCAGTATCCTCCTAAATCTGGAACACTGTGTTGTCCAATCATGCAGAAGCTAGAAAAGTGTCTGCCGGTAACTCCTACATTTTCTAAATCTTTGAAACGCAAACAAGTTTGTGGAACTACTAGTGGGTTTGCAGGAAATTCAAAAACAACTTTGCTTCCCATTATTCTTTGAAAATCAACAACTGATGCAATTGTAAAAAACAGATCATCTCGCCATCTGCACACAACAGGATATCTTGATACTGATGTGTGATTATTTTTTACAAAAAATTCCTCAACTTGTTTCCAAGCTTGTGTATAATCAAATCTCTTGCTAGTTGGAGGCTCACCGATGAACGAATACGTATCCAATCCATCATCTGGACACAAGTTTCTATCGGCATTTAGAGTCCAAAAGAATCTGCCACATTTAGTGCAAGATTTTCTTGTAAATCCTTGCTCTTGGAAAAGTTTGACGTTATAGTATTTCTCAGGATCTGCTGAAAATTCTTTTAGAATCTCTTTTTTATCCAACGCTGAGACTGCTATATTCCAATATTAAGAATTGTCGATTAATGATACATTAAATACAGAACACAATGTAATCTATTCATGTTTGGAAAGAAACCTGCTCTCAAAGAAGGAACTGCAGTTTTCTCAGTTAAAAAAAATGGTGAATTTAATGACTTTATTTTTGGAATAGTTACTGGTGTTGATGGACGTAAAGTCGGAGTTAACGGAGTACTAGTAAATGCAATTGGATTAAAAAATAAGATTGCTCAAGGAAAGACTGGAGAGCGCTCAAGGGAAATTCTTGAACATCCAACTCCAGATAATGTTGTTTTAGCTTTGGTGTATAGAGTTGAACATGAGAATTATGCCGAAGTGCTAGATCTTGATGTTGATAAATGCGATATTCTTCCTCCAAAAATTTATGCAATGCTTGATGGTTGGATTCGAGAATCAATTCCAGAATTTATCAATACTGTTCTATCATTACCTGAAGGTTCTGAAAGAGATGAGGCAAAACGAGTCTTAAAGCACAGAATGGAAACTTTGACTGATCCAACTCTAAAGAGAACACTTTATGCTGTTTGCAGAAGTCTGAAAATTCTCAACTAGATTTCCAATTTCTAGGCGTAACTTCTCCATAGTTTTATATTATGCCCTAAGAAAATCTCGATACAATGGAATATGTTTACGCTGCTTTACTTCTTCACAAACTAGACAAAGAAGTTAACGAGGCAAACCTCACATCAGTTGTTAAAGCATCTGGTGCTGACGTTAATGAAGCCCAAGTTAAATCACTAGTTGCAGCCTTAGCCGATGTTAACATCGATGAGGCAGTTAAAGCCGCCCCAGTAGCAGTTGCAGCAGCCGCAGCACCGGCAGCAGACGCAGCAGCACCGGCAGCAGAAGAAAAGAAGAAAGAAGAACCTAAAAACGAAGAAGCAGCCATGGAAGGATTGTCTTCCTTATTTGGCTAAGCAACTTTATTTCTATCAAATTTACTTTTGATCTTTATTTTTCAAATCTTAATTAGCAATAGCTCACAATTTGCAATAGATGGTTGATTTTTCGTTTCCAATTGATGGATTCATTAGCATTTTAGATTATTTGGGGACGATTGCATTTGCGGTAACTGGAGCTTCAAAAGCAATATCACACAAGGCAGATATTTTTGGAATTATAGTTTTGGCCTCTGTAGTTGGAGTAGGTGGTGGTGTAACTCGAGATGTAATCTTTGGACGATTCCCTACAGCGTTTTCAGATCCTATCTATGTAGCAATTACTGTTACAGTTGGTGTTGTAATGTTCTTCTTGTATACAAAATTCAAAAAACAGATGAGCATATGGCTAGTCTTTGATGCAGTAGGGTTGGGAGTGTTTTCAATTTTAGGTGCATCAATTGCATACCAAGTAGTTGGATTGGAGTTTCTCCCAATGCTCTTTGGTGGAATGATTACAGCAATTGGTGGTGGAATATTACGAGATGTCTTTGTTCGAGAAATTCCAATTGTATTTGTAAAAGAAGTATATGCAATTGCAAGTATTATCGGAATTGTAGTGTTCTATGGAATTTTATCAGCTGGTGTTGATGTACAGATTGCATCAGTAGTTGGAATAGTTACAGGAACTGGAATTAGATTACTTGCAATGAAGTTTAATTGGAATCTTCCAAAGGTTCGAGAATCTTTGGACTAGATTGCTAGAAAATTAAGCAAACCTGAATACATTAAAACTTCAAAAATTCCAAATCCAATTATCCCTAATATGATTAAGATCAGATTTCGATTCACAATGATAAATGATATTTCTGAGATTTAAGCAGGAGTGTAATCTTTTGCTTGGCCTGCAACTGCTTTTGCTTGAGAGTCTGCTTTTTGTAGAATTTGTTCCTTTGTCTCATCAGTCATAAATCCTGATTCAACAGATACAGAACGTGCAGATTGTGCTGCCTTGCTGAGAATTTGCATAACGTTGTCTGCTGTGATATATCCTGCTTCAATTGATAGTGTAACTGCTTCTTGGTGGAATTGAGCAAATGCATTTCTGACTTTTTCAACATCAATTACCATCTCTTCTTCAGCATATACAGTTCCATCCTCTAGTGCAGTGACTAGTGAAATTCCTGCTTCTACTGGTTTGATATCTAATTTACCTAAAATGGATGCTAATTTCTCATTGATTGCCTCGCCCTTTTTCACTGGGGTACTATCCTTTGCAATCCAGATTGTTCCTTGATCAATCTTAGTTGGAATGCCAGCTTCTTTGAATTCTGTAAGCATTGGTCCTGGTGCGATTCCTGTGTTCTTGGCAGGAACTACAATATCAAAACTTGCAAGGTCTCCACCTCTTGCTGCCATCATTACTTTGTTTTTGGCAAGAAGTACGTTTAGCTTGAATGGTGACATGTCAGTAAACAAGAACATGCATTGTCCAGTTAGATGGTCTGCAATGTCTTTGATTCCTGGGACATCTAATTTCTCAAATGCTTTTTTTGCAATTTTATCTTTAATGCTGAAAAATTCTACTTGTCCTGCAAGAGTTTTTCTTAATGGAAGAATTTGTGTAGAACGAACTTTTCTCATTTTAATTACAGCTAGAACTTTGTATTTTTTTGGAAGCTCTTGTAATTGTTGATACATTTGGGATTTTCTTTTAGGATAAGAAGTTCTATTTTCATGCATATTTCTTCTTGACCTCTTGTATTTGTTTTACCGGTTTGCCCATTGTAGTTTTAATTAAAATTTTCTTTATGTTCTTCTCTCCGTTTGGTAATTTCTTTTCAATTGCAGCTAGGACTGTATGTGCGTTAATTGTTAAATCTGCATCATCCATAGACAAATCTCCAATTTTAGATGAGATTGACAATGATGCTCTTGTTCTTACTTTGATGCAAGATCTAAATCTTTGCAAGAATGCTTCAATGGATGCATCAAATGGAACTGGTGTTGGCATCTTTCCTCTTGGACCTAATAGTTGACCCAAAGTTTTACCAACTTCTGGCATGACTTTGGTATCTGCCAAGAAGAAATCATATTTGTTAATGAATTTTCTAGATTCTCTTTTGTTTGCACCAAATTTACTTAGTTCTTCTGTTCCAATTACAGAATCTGCTTTTGCAGCTTTTGCTTTTTGATTCATTTCACCTGTTGCAATAATGCAAACAGTTGCTGGAGAACTAGTCTTTGGAAGTTGAACAACTTCGTTAATTGCAAATCCTTTTTTTACATCAATATCTTTGAAAGTGACGATTAATTCTAAAGATTGTTTAAATTTACGCTCTTTTGTAGCTCCTCTTGCTCTTTTAATCAATTCAGTAATCTGAGCATCTGTAATCATTACGAAACAATTTCTAGAAAACCTACTTAAAATCGTTTAGAGATTGATGTCTTTTGTCGCTCAATTATTTTAAAAAATTACATTTTTTCACTAAATTTTTTATAATTAAGGTGAAAATCATGCTGAAAACCTACATATATTAAATCATAATCATGTTTTTCGATTACGTTGCATAGATTTGACGAATTAGATATGAAATTACTTTATGAATTGACCAATGATGGTTCCATTTCTGTCCCTACTTTATCAAAAAAATTAGGAATCAATGCCTCTGTTCTTTACAGTCGAATTAAGAGACTGATGAAGAAGAAACTCATCAAAAAGTTCACAATTGAGATTGATGATTCATTATTAGGGATTGGAGTAAAGGCCTCAGTCGGTATAAACCGAGATCCAAAATTCAAGGATACAATTCACAAACAATTCATGGCAACTGCTGAGGTTGTATCCATTTCTGAAATTACAGGAAGATTTGACATTATGATTCAGGTGTATGCAAAGAATCTTGAAGCTTTACACAGTATAGTAATTGAAAAAATCGGAAAAATAGAAGGTATTCAAAATACTGAAACCTTTGTAGAATTACAAAAAACCGATAAAGATCCGGTATATCTTATTCAATAATTATTGAAATTTTGCGTCCCATTTGCCTTCATTGATCTCGGCAGTAATTTCTTTAGGAGTTTTACCTTCTACTTTAACTCCTAATGCTACACATGTACCAATGATGGTTTTTGCAACTGATTTTAGTGAAGAAGCATAAGATTTGTCAAGTTTTGTATTTGCTACTCTGACAATTGACTCCATTGTTACATCCCCTGCCCATTCAGTTCCTGATGCTCCAGAACCTTTTGAGATTCCGGCCTCTTTCATGATTAAAGCAGCAGCTGATGGGATGCCGATTTCAATTTCATATTTTTTTGTATCTGTATCAACGATTACTGTAACTGGAACTTTCATTCCCTCAAAGTCTTTGGTTTTCTCATTAATAGAATTGATAACTTCCATGATGTTGACTCCAAGCGGACCTAGTGCTGGACCTAATGGTGGACCTGCTGATGCTCCTCCGCCTGTTACAAGTGATGATACTTTTTGTTCTCCCATGTTAAATCAAACTCAAATTGAAAATTTAATCCTTCCTAACCCTCAGTAGACAGCTTTAGGTAGTTAGCGTCCACTGTGACTGGTAATTGGTATGATGCATCTAACAAAACTACAGTTGCCTCTTCTTTGTCGACATCAATTCTAGTAATTGTTGCCTTCATTCCTTTGAATGGTCCACCTGTAATTTCTACTACATTATCTACTGTTAATTGTGAAACTGTTGATTTCTTGATTAGATATCCTTCAATATCTTTGAATTCTAATTCTCCTCTTAATTGACCTCGGATATGTCTGACTCCTTCTACTGCAAGATATGCATCACTTGGATTGACTGCTTCAATTACGACATATCCTTTCAAGTCACTTACCCAAAATACTGACTGAATGTTAATTTGATTTGCATTGGCTTTTGCTTCTAATAATCTCATGACGACTTTTTCCTGTCCTCCAGTAGTTCTAATTGCAAACAAGTGTGATTTTATTTCTTCAGACATTGTTATCTACCAAACGTAATTACAGAAAAGACAAACTGAATTGTAAAACCAATAGCTCCTACACCTGCTATTCCTAACAAAACGAGTCTAAGGTGTTGTGAATACTCATCTTTGTCTGGCTTTTTGGCCATTTTCATAGTGTTGGCCATGTTCTTCAAAGTTTGCCTAGGGTTCATTGCTGGAAATTAATAAGGTGTCCTTATATCTCTTATCTCATGGAGCTACTAGTTGCGTATCAAGATGACCCGGCAGGTCACAATATGGCAAAGTTTCTTTCAAAAGAAATGACAAAAGACGGTGATGTCTTTCGCGGAAAATTTTATGATCTTTTAATCATTCCAACCCCTGCAATTTCTGCTGATTGGTTGGAGGAAAAATATGATTATGACGGATTTATTTTTCTCTCAAAACATGCAGCAGAGTCTGGAGTTTTAGCTTTGACATGTCACAGTACTGGGAATTTTTCAGATGCAAAGTTTGGTGGAAACGATAGACAAGTGGCAATCCCAAAACCTGATTTTCAAAAAACATATCTTCAAACTTTAATGAAAAACCAATCAAAATTCTCAGAATTCCAAATTACTATAGAGGCTACTCACCATGGACCTACTGCACTGAAAAAACCCTCAATATTTGTAGAGATTGGCACTACTGAAAAACAATGGACTGATGAGTCTCTGTGTCATTCAGTTGCAAAACTAGTTCACAAAGTATTGAGTGAACCGATCAAAGAACATCCAGTAGCGATTTGTTTTGGTGGCACTCACTATCCTTCAAAATTTACTAGTGAACTATTAGATGGAAAATATGCATTAGGTACTGTAATTCCTAAACATGCATTAGATGATCTTGATGAGGAATTATTTTCTCACATTATCACTCAAAACAATATGGCAAAATTTGCTTTACTTGATTGGCGTGGATTGGGAACAAACAAACAAAAAGTTCTTGAACTTTTAAAATCCACAGACCTTGAGGTCATTAGACTTTGAATCTGCAGCAAAAAGTTTACAAAAAATTACTACAAGTTCCAAAGGGGCAGATTACCACATATGGAGAATTGGCAAAAGCTGTTGGATTAAAAAATGGTCAGCGTGCAATAGGAAAAATAATGAACAAAAATCCATACCCTGTGATCATTCCTTGCCACAGAGTTGTAATGTCTACTGGAAAAATTGGTGGATATGCATATGGAGAACATGTCAAAACAAAGATGCTAAGTGATGAAGGAGTTAAAATTGAAAATGGTAAAATTTTAGAATTGGAAAATAAACTTTATCGATTCTAATTTTTGCGTTTTTCTTTAATCTCTTCCATGAGTAGTCTGAGGTGAGCTTTGTTTCTAACTGTGTTTCCACCTACTTTCTTGTAAAGAGCCCAGAACTCTGGATTAGTCAAATCTTTTCTGTCTTTTGCAATCTTCAATAATCGTCTTAGTGCTCTAACTTTTGCAACATAGACTTCTTTCTTACCAACTCTTGCACCTTTTCGTCCTTGTTTGGAACCTTGAGTTGTACCTCTTTTGTTTTTCTGAGCTTTCTTGTCGTGTGCTCTTCCTCTTGAAGTACCGGTAAATGATTTAATTTTAATTGTGTTTGCGGTGATAAGACTACGGATATTTTCTCTTGTAATTGCATCTGCAATATCATCTAGATGGTCTGTATCGAATCTAATTCTATGAACTCCAACACCAGTAACTCTGGCTGCAAGTCTTTTCTTAGCTCTAAGATTTACTACCACTTGCACTCACTCTCGCATTGAAAATTTTGAATTTTTGCTCAATTGCTTTAACTATGATTTCTTTTCTTTTTCTGGTACCGACACCGTGGGCAAATCGAACTCCATCTTTCTTTGGGTCTAATTTTTCTAAATCGTTCAAGTTGTAAACTAGGTTATCTGTAAATCCTGATGGATGTAATCCTCGTGCTTCTTTTGGTCCACCATATCCAATTTTGACAAGACCTGGACGGCCTCTGCTTTTTTGTTTTCTTTGGTGATGATCAATACCTTTTGGTTTTCTCCAATTGGTTTGAAGTCTAACATAACGCCAACTTTCTGGTCTTACAAAGTCTGGCTTGTTTTCTTTGACCTCTTGTCTCTTTGCAAGCAATTCTTTGTTGATCGTCATGAAATTGAGTCTTGAATTTTGGAATAAATACGTTCCTAGATCATAGAAAATTTTCTTTAAGAAAAAGATAATAAGGAAACCTAGGTCGGATCGAATATCTCATGACTCAGGCTGGGATTGATCACTGTATTTCTGGAGGCATACTCCTCTGACACTAGTACTAGGTACTGCAGCAACTGAGAAATTTTCATCACAATTAACTCAATTTGGAATTAAACCATCCAAAGTCCACAGAAATCTTAGCGTAGATGAGATGGTAAAATTGGCAGTTGAGCGAAAGGAGGGAGTAGTCAACTCTACAGGCTCACTTTCAGTCAATACTGGCAAATATACCGGCAGATCCCCTGATGACCGATTTATCGTATATGATGATAAAACTCATGACACAATTGACTGGGGTCCAATTAACCATCAATTCCCAAGTGGCAAGTTTGAAAAACTATTTGAAAAAATGAAAGACTTTGTTGATAACAAGGAACTCTTTGTTTTTGATGGATTTGTAGGGGCTGATCCTGAAACCCGCTTACCAATCAGAGTAATCAATGATCATGTTTGGCAGAGTATGTTTTCAAGTAATTTATTCATTAGACCAACTAAAGATGAATTAGAAAAACACGAACCTGAATTTACAATTCTTTGTATCAATGACTTTGTTGCAGATCCTGAAATTGATGGAACTAGAACTGATGTCTTTATCCTAATTGACTTGACTAGAAAAATTGTTTTGATTGGTGGAACTGAATATGCAGGCGAGATGAAAAAATCAATGTTTGGTGTTATGAACTTCCTTTTACCTGGACGTGGTATTTTCCCAATGCACTGCTCTGCAAATATTGGAGAGAAAGGTGACACTGCCTTGTTCTTTGGTTTATCTGGTACTGGTAAAACTACACTTTCAGCAGACCCTAATAGAAAATTAATTGGAGACGATGAACATGGATGGTCTGATAATGGTACTTTTAATTTTGAAGGTGGATGTTATGCAAAGTGCATTGACCTAAGTCAAGAGGCAGAACCTGAAATTTGGAATGCAATCAAACCAGGAGCTCTTTTAGAAAATGTTGTACTAAATGACAATGTTCCAGACTATGACGATAATACATTAACTGAAAATACTCGTGTTGGCTATCCACTTGATTTCATCCCAGGTGCTGTAATTCCAAGTGTTGGTGGCAATCCTCGAGTGATTATATTTTTGACTGCAGATGCATTAGGGGTTTTACCTCCAGTTTCCCGACTTACAAAAGAAGGGGCAATGTATCATTTCATGTCCGGATATACCAGTAAATTGGCAGGAACTGAGCGAGGAATTAAAGAGCCAAAATCTGTATTTTCTCAGTGTTTTGGAGCCCCATTCATGCCTAGACCAGCCTCAGTTTATGCAAAACTACTCGGAGAAAAAATTAATCAGCATAATACCGTAGTTTACCTCGTCAACACTGGATGGTCTGGCGGTCCATATGGAGTTGGAAAAAGAATAAAGATCAAGTATAGTAGGGCAATGGTAACTGCTGCACTTTCAGGTGCACTTGACATTGTAAAGTATAGACATGATGATTTGTTTAATTTGGATATTCCAACTCAGGTGGAAGGTGTCCCAGATGAAATTTTGGATCCAAAAAATACTTGGGTTGACAAAGACTCGTATGATCTTTCTGCAAAAAAATTAGCACAAATGTTTGTTGAAAACTTTGCAAAGTTTGAAGACGTTTCACCTGAAATTATTAATGCTGGTCCTAAAAATCTAAAATAGATTTATCTTCTTTTTAAAATTCCAAACATTCCAATTCCAATTAAAATTATAGCTATTATGCCGATTTGTTTTTCTGGAATGTCTAGTATATCTGGTCTATTGATATTTTCATCTAGTGAGTTAATCTCAATTGTGTTAAATGCATTTGATGTGTTGCCATTTACTTGAATTTTAGTATCAATCCAATACAGTGAGTTTTCATAAATCTCAATTGATGCTTTTTTCTCAGGAGTTGTTGTAGTTGTTGTAGTTCTTCCATCTTTACTATTAATTACAGAAATTTTAGCAAAACTCCATTCTTCTGGATGATTAATCTCAAAGAAAAGATCCTGTTCTTGCTGAGTTACAGAAACTGAACCCTGGGTATAGTGTAGCAGAAATGGAACTCTGTATTGGATACCATCATGACTTATCATAATTAGTCCTTCATGTTCTCCGAAATTATCTTCTAGCATCTTCATTTTTATTTCTAAAATATTTCCATCTACAAGTTCTCCACTAAATGCAATGAATTCGGGTCCGTCAAAATTTACCTCAAATCCGTCCCATGAGCCATCAATTGATTTTAGCTGGAATTGTCTTTCCACAATTTTATCATCAGATGATGCCATGGCAACAAAGTTTGGTGGCTCTATGATCAATTTTGCATTGTAGGCATTTCCGATATCTAATCTCCCTGCTCCTGCATCATGGATTGAAAACACCTGTCCGTAGGCATCAGATACCTCCTTGACAGTAGTCAATAGTATGGATTTGATCTCATGATGGTGCAATTCTGGATTTTTCTGCAATAGTAGAGCCGCTGCACCACTGACATGAGGGGCAGCATAGCTTGTGCCACTGGTAAAGTTGTATCCTGCATTATTTTGTGTGGTGTTGATGTATGCACCTGGTGCTACAATTTCTGGTTTGATATAAAATGGAGATACTGGTCCTCTGGAACTAAAATGTGCTACAAAGTCTGGATTGTAAAACAGATGTAGTGTTCCTTCACTGTTGTTTTTTATTGATTTGACAATTTCTAATCCTTCTTCTCTGTCAATTGACACTACTGGAATCTGCGGTGAATATCCTTCTTCAATAAACTCGTGAATTAATTCACCCAAGAAAATTCCTGACTTGTCATTGTAAACAATTAATGCTTTAGCTCCTGCATTTGCAGCATTTTTTTCTTTAATTGAAAAATATAACAACTCACCTTCTACATCACTTCCTCGCTCAACAATTACTATTGCATTTTCTACATCAATGTTTTCAAAATCTTCAGCCTTTCCAAATCCGGCATAAACTATTTTTCCCGTAATTGCATTATCTAATTTTGAAGAACCAACCATTGGAATTACAGTGTATGGTTTTTCATCAATTTCAAAAGTTGCAACCAAGCTTGAAGTTAGATTGTTATACGTTGCACCAACTGTTACTGATCCAAAATTTCTTCCTGGACTGCCAATTGATTCTAATCCAGGTCCATCATTTCCTGCTGCAGTAACTACAAAGATCTCTTTCTCTAATGCTGCATTTACTGCACGGTCAATTTTTGAATTAGTCTTGTTTACACCTAAACTGATATTGATAATGTCTGCCTCATCCTCAATTGCTTTCTCTATTGCTCTAATTATCAAGTCCGATGAAACGCCTTCGCCGTCTTCAGAAACTTTGTAAGCTAAAATTTTGGCCTTTGGTGCAATGCCGGTAATTTGCCCATCTGCTGCAATTACTCCAGCAACTTGAGTCCCATGGCCGTTTGTATCAAGTGGTGGTTTGCCTTCTTGTATAAAATTAAATCCTCCAATTACCTTGCCATCAGGTCCCCACCCCAAAAGATCTGGATGGTTAAAATCAACTCCCGTATCTATCACTGCAATCTTAATTCCAGAACCGTCTATCCCATCCATTCTAGGGATGTCTGTTCCAACAAATGGAACGCTTCTTTGCAGATAAGTTCTAAATTCATTTTCAGAGTCTAGTGGTTGCGATAAAATAAAAATTCCTAATAGTGCTATTGATACTGAGAAAATTACTAATATTTTCACAAGTTTTGTAATCCATTTAACAAGTAAAAATGAATTGCTTGCTAAAGCAATAAATTGAATAAATCATCCTAGTCCTATATGGGAAAATACACTCTTCCTGAAATGCCATATGCATATGATGCATTGGAACCTCACATTGATGCAAAAACAATGGAGATTCATCACACAAAACATCATCAAGCATACACTGACAAACTAAATGCAGCTCTTGAAGCATGTCCTGCTGATATCCAAGAAAAAGATATCCTTGACATCTTGTCTGATATTAATTCAGTACCAGAAGCTCAAAGAGGTGCAGTTAATTTCAACGGTGGTGGTTTTGACAACCATAGGTTATTTTGGAATAACATGAAAGCAAACGGAGGCGGTGAACCTGGAGGATCTATTGCAGATGCAATCAAAGAATCCTTTGGAAGCTTTGCTGACTTCAAAGAGAAATTTTCATCTACTACAGCTGTAATTCAAGGCAGCGGTTGGGGATGGTTAGTATACAATCCTACTTCAAGTAAGGTTGAGTACAAATCAATGCCAAACCAAACTAGTCCACGAACTGTTGGATTAGTGCCATTACTAGGCTGTGATGTATGGGAACATGCATACTATCTCAACTACCAAAACAAAAGACCTGCATATATTGAGGCATGGTGGAATGTTGTTAATTGGGATGAAGTAGAATCAAGATTCTCTAAAGCAAAATAAAGTTAAATCTTTATTTTTTTTATATTTCTTAATCTATTTTTAATTAGATTTTTCAAAATCCATGAATGAATTTATAACCATCTGGAAGATGTTGGTTGTACATGAGTGAAGAACAGGCAGAGCAATTAATGCAACAAATGCAAATGCTTGAACAGTATTTTTCTGATTTATCTCAAAGAGAAGCAACTTTTATGAATATTTTAAGAGAAGCAACAGCTTCGATTCAATCTATTCAATCACTTGGTAAAAATCCTGAATCTGAAACTCTAGTTCCAATAGGAATGGGCACATATGTTCCCACAAAAATTTCATCTAGTTCTAAAATTGTTTTGAATATCGGTGCAGGAGTTGCAGTTGAAAAAGATTTTCCTTCTGCAATTAACTACCTAGAAGCAAGAATCAAAGAAGTTGAAGTTGCAATACAAGATACTGCAGCAAAAAAACAAGATGCTTCTGCTAGATTAGAACAAGGCAAAGCCCAAATGAATCAAATGATGCAGGCAATGCAACAACCTCCAACTTCTGGATAAACTATGTTTGATAAACTCCGAAGTGCATTCTCTAATGCTGCAAAAAGCTTAGGGGAAAAAGAACTTAATGAAAAAGATATTGAAGATATTTTATTTGAATTAGAAATATCTCTTTTAGAATCTGATGTTGCAACTGAAGTTATTGATTCAATCAAAGCTGATCTTAAAGAAAAACTAATTGGATCCAAAGTTGATAAACATGAAATAGAAAAATTTGTCAAAGATAGTTTGATTTCAAGTATCTCTACGCTCTTTGATGCTGCTGGAGAGTATGATATTTTTGAAAAAATAAATGAAAAAAAGAGTAAGGGAGAGCCTTTCTTGATTCTATTTGTAGGAATTAACGGTACTGGTAAAACCACTTCACTTGCAAAACTTGCATACTTGCTAAAAGAAGCAAAATATTCTGTAGTGATTGCAGCAGCTGACACATTTAGAGCAGGTGCAATTGAACAATTACGTGAACATGCAAATCGTCTAAACTTGAAACTTGTTGCACAAAATTACAATTCAGATCCTGCAGCTGTAGCACGTGATGCAGTACTGTATGCAAAATCTCACAAGACAGATGTTGTGCTAATTGATACTGCAGGACGAATGCAAACAAGTGAAAACTTGATGCAACAGATTGAAAAAATTACCAAAGTAGTAAATCCTGACATGAAAATTTTTGTAGGTGATTCATTGGCTGGAAATGATACAGTAAACCAAGCACGTGAATTCTTTGAACATGTTCATTTTGATGGTTCAATTTTAACAAAGAGTGATGCAGATGCACGAGGTGGCGCTGCGCTATCTATTGTAAAAGTAACTACTACCCCAGTTCTCTATGTGGGAGTTGGTCAAGAATATTCTGATCTAAAACCATTTGATAAGGAAACTTTTCTAGAAACTGTTTTTGGTTCATTAGAAAATGTTGATTTGAAGAAAGAATCTGAACCAGAACCAACACCAGAACCAACACCAGAACCAACACCAGAACCAACACCAGAACCAACACCAGAACCAACACCAGAACCAACACCAGAACCAACACCAGAACCAACACCAGAACCAACACCAGAACCAACACCAGAACCAACACCAGAACCAACACCAGAACCAACACCAGAACCAACACCAGAAGTACAATCAAACTCTGATGATCCATTTGATGGAATCAAAGACGAAGACATTGCAACATATTCTGATCTATTTGATATCCCTCCACCTGAAAATGACAACGACGCAATCAGTTTAGGAAACAAGATTCGTAAATGGATTAAAGATGGCAGACCTGAACCTGGAGCAACAAAAGATGATCAACATGACACAACAGATGAAGAAGAGATACAAAAACATGATAAGGAAGAACCTAAAAAGAAGAAAGGTAGGTTCGGGTTCTTTAAGAAATGAAATTAAAAACAAAAAATTTACTCACTTTAGCGGAACTATCCTCAAAGGAATTTGTAGGACTAATTGATGAATCAATCAAACTAAAAAAAGAACTCAAGAAAGGTGGAAACAAACCTGTTCTAAAAAATAAAACACTGACAATGATCTTCCAAAAGCCATCTACACGTACACGTGTTAGTTTTGAGATAGGAATGTATCAGTTGGGCGGACATGCAGTTAATCTATCATCTAATGAAATGCAACTCTCTCGTGGAGAATCAATTGAAGACACTGCAAAAACTCTTTCACGTTACTCAAACTGTATTATGGCACGTGTATATGATCATAAATTACTTGAAACATTATCTGAACATGCAAGTGTACCTGTGATTAACGGTCTCTCTGATACTTTTCATCCTTGCCAAATCTTGGCAGACTTTATGACGATTAAAGAGAAAAAGAAAAAACTAAAGGGATTAAAAATTGCCTGGATTGGTGATGGAAACAATGTATGCAACTCTATGATTTACGGTGCAGCACTAGCTGGTGCAAAAATATCTATTGCAACTCCGAAAGGGTTTGAACCAAACAAAACTGTAGTGACTCAAGCAAAAAAATCAACTACCGTTGAGCTAACAACTGATCCCTACACTGCATCTAAAAATGCAGATGTTATAGTTGCAGATACTTTTTCATCGATTCATAATCTAGATAAAAAAAGATTACAAAAATTCTTACCAAAGTATCAAGTCAATGACAAACTAATGAAGTCTGCAAAAAAAGATGCGATCTTTTTACATTGTCTTCCAGCAAAGAGGGGACAAGAAGTTACTGCATCTGTAATTGACGGTCCGCAATCAGTTGTTTGGGATGAGGCAGAAAATCGTTTACATACACAGAAATCTTTGCTAGCTGCTCTAATTCACGCTTAACGTATATAAGAGCAGATTCAAACTCGGTCTCTATAGATGGCTTATTCGAAAATATTGAGACGTTTAAGAGAGGAAAAGACCAATTATAAAAAACGTGGAACCATGTTGATGGGAAAACGAGATTTTATCACTGTAAATATTACTAATGAAAATACCCAAGTCCAAATTCTAACACCTGGCATGACTGGTGACAAAGTTGTCGCCTCTGCTCATTCTAGATATCTAATTGAAAAAGGTTGGAAAGGTTCTAGAAAAAGTATTCCTGCAGCATATCTAACTGGATATTTGGCAGGAAAGAAAGCATTAGGAAAAGGTGCAAAGGGTGCAATCATGTATACTGGAACTAGAAGATTTACTCAAAGAATGGCAGCATCCCTTAAAGGAATAATTGATGCAGGCCTTGAAGTCCCAGCAGATCCTGCAAGATTTCCAACTGAGGAGAGAATTAATGGTGATCACTTGACAGTAAAAAATGAAGTTTCAAAAATAAAATCCGCAATTGATAGCGAGGTCAAATAGAAATGAGTCAAGCATCACAAACTAAACCAGGACAAAAACCAGGACAAGGAGGACGAGGTAGAGGTCCACCAGTTTATGGTAGAGGACCACCAGGTGGAGCTAAAGGTGGAGACCGTCCAAGAAGACCAAGAAGAGAACCAGAAGAAGAAGTTTGGGTACCAAAAACTATTTTGGGACAAAAAGTTTCATCTGGAGAAATATCATCATTAGAAGAAATTATTGAATCTGGATTACGTATTCAAGAATCTGGAATTATCAAGAAACTATTACCTGACTTGAAAAGTGAAGTAGTAGATGTAGGTATCATTCAAAAAATGACTTCAAACGGTCAATCAACTAGATTCAAAGCAATTGTTGCAACAGGTAATGAGAATGGATATTTGGGAATTGGTCAAGGTAAATCAAAACAAATGAGAATTGCAATTGAAAAAGCAACCAGTCAAGCTTTCCTAAACATACAACCAATCAAAATGGGATGTGGCAGTTGGGAATGCAGATGTGATCAAAAACATTCTGTACCATTCAAAGTAAAGGGTAAAGGTGGAAGTGTTACTATAGAAATTATTCCTGCACCTAGAGGATTAGGTCTTGTCGCAGGAGGTAAAATTAAACGATTATTGGAATTAGCCGGTCTCAAAGATGCATGGACCACTGCTAAAGGTTCTACTCCAACTATGAACTCAACTTCTAAAGCCGTATTGGATTGTCTAAGACAGACATTTAGTCAGGGTTGATAAATTATGGTAAATGCATATCTTGTTGTTAGAATAAAAGGTCAAGCAGATTGTCCATACTGGGCAACCACCACTATGACTTTGTTGAAATTAGACAAAAAATATCGTGCAACTATTCTTCCTGCCAAAGACAATACTTTGGGAATGCTTAGAAAAGTACAACACTATGTTTCTTGGGTTGAAATTGATGCATCTTTAGCAACTGAGTTGCTAGACAAGAAAGCAAGAAAAGGTGGTTATCAAAAAGTAACTGATGAAGATTTGAAAGAATTAGGATTTGCAAGTACTAAAGAACTTGGAGCAGCATTGGCTGAAGGTAAAGCAACATTATCAAAATTAAAACCACTCAAACCTTGGTTTGCTTTAGCACCACCTGTTCACGGATTCAAAAAAAGTACAAAGAAACTTTATGGACAAAAAGGTGTTCTTGGACAAAATAAAGAACTTGACACTATAGTAAGGAGAATGATTTAACATGGCAACTAGATTAAGAAAAACAAGACGACTTAGAGGCGGACGACACATGGGATGGGGACAAGTAGGTCAACACCGTGCAAGTGGTCACAAAGGTGGTCTTGGAATTACTGGTATGAAAAAACATCATAGAAGTACTATGATTAAAGAAGACCAAGATCATTATGGCCATGATATACCTAAAACACCTCACCCAAATATTATCAAAAACTGGGCAAGTCTTAGAGATCTAGATGACCTGTTCATAAAATTCGGTAAAGAAGAAGGAGGCAAAAAAATTGTAGACCTTGCAAATGCAGGGTACAAAAAACTCCTCGGTGGCGGAAAGATAACAAATGCTTATTCCGTCAAAGTTGAACAATTTACTGCATCTGCTGAAGAAAAACTAAAAGCTGTTGGGGGAGAAGTGTTAACTGAAAATGGCTGAGGGTACACTCACTGCAACTATTCGAAAAATCGTTTTCAAAGCAGAACCATATTTACCACAAGTTCCAAAACCTAAAAAGAAAATTCCACTACAGGTAAGGCTACTCTGGTGTGGAATTGCATTACTTATCTACATGATAATGGGTCAGACTCCACTATTTGGAGCAACTGCACCTCAATTTGATTTCCTAGCCTTTGCTAGAGTTATTTTTGCATCACAACAAGGAACCCTAGTTGAACTGGGTATAGGGCCGATAGTTACAGCTGGACTCTTGATGCAATTGTTGAGAGGTTCAGACATTCTAAAATTTGATTTCAAAAAACCAGAAGAGAGAGGAATCTTTCAGACTGCAACTAAACTTGTAACATATGTCGTAATTGTTGCTGAATCAATTGTATACGCTATTGCAGTATACGGTCCTGGAGTTACAGAGCCATATGTCATGTATGTCCTGATAGGGCAGCTGATGGCAGCGTCGATTATCATCATGTTCCTCGATGAACTAATTCAGAAAGGATGGGGATTAGGAAGTGGAATCAGTCTGTTCATTATGGCAGGTGTAGCTCAGCAAATTCTTTGGAGTATGTTCAGTCCGTTGCCTGCTGGAGATGGAGGAATGATTGGTATTATTCCATATCTTATCGAATCTTTGACTGGCAGTGGAAATATTGAAAATGTCTTCTTCCGTTCAAATCAATTGCCGAGTATCTTTGGATTGTTCCTTACCGCAGGAGTATTGCTAGTGCTTGTATTTACTCAAGGAATCAAAATTGAAATTCCAATTGTCTCTACAAAATACAGAGGATTTTCAGCAGTTTATCCTATCAAGTTAATGTACGTTTCAAACATTCCAGTAATTTTAGCATCAGCACTTACTGCAAACGCAGTTTTCATCTTCCAGATGCTGTGGGCAAACATGAACCCGCGTAACAATAATTTCTTCATGAACTTTGTCGCACAATTTGATCCTACTAGTCCTAACACTCCAGTTGGAGGTATCATTTACTACATCACTCCGCCAAGAGGTTTGGATGTTGCAGCATTAGATCCAATGCGTGCAGTAGGTTATGTTCTGTTTATGATTGGAATTGTAATTGTGTTCGGTAGATTGTGGGTCGAGCTTGGTGGTTTGTCACCAAAGAGTGCGGCTCAAAACTTACTTGATGCAGATGTGCAAATTCCTGGATTTAGAAGATCAAATGCACCAGTTGAAGCATTACTAAACAAATACATCCCATCAGTTACCATCATTGGTTCTGCAATTTTGGGTGGATTAGCCGGAGTATCAGATGTCCTTGGCGTCTTTGGTTCTGGAATCGGTATTTTACTTATGGTCGATATTCTCATCAACTATTACACACAGTTAGTCCGAGAACAAGTTGAAGTCGTCATGCCGCGTTTGGGTGCTTTACTTGGCAGAAAATAAAAAAGTTGTAATGGTAGGAATCCCGGGTGTTGGGAAAACCACATTGCTAACTAACATGGAGAAAATAATAAAAAATCATAAAAAAAGTGTCTGCGTTATTAGTTTTGGAACTTTGATGTTTGAGCTTGCAAAAGAAAATGGCATTAAAGATAGAGATGAGTTACGAAAACTATCTGTATCTGAACAACAAAAACTACAAAAACTTGCAGCAGAAAAAATTGCCTTACATGATGAAGATGTCGTAATTATTGATACACATGCATTCATCAGTTCTTCAGAAGGATACTATCCTGGTTTACCTGAACACGTTCTCAAAATTATAAAACCTACAAACTTTGTCTCAGTTTCTGCAAAACCTGAAGAAATTTACAATAGACGAATGAAAGATGATACTCGAAATAGGGATAAAATCACTTTGGCCAACATTAAGAAGGAGTTAGATGCTCAATCAGGTATGATTTCAGCCTGCTCAGTAATTTCAGGCTCACCTGTTAAGCATATTCTAAATGGTGAGGGAAAGGTTGATGAGGCGGCTGATAAAATCATTAATGCAATAGGACTGTAAAAATGGATTTCAACTTTATTCTACTCTTTATCGATGTAATACATCTCCAGATGCCAGACTTCCTCGGCGGTGAAAGAGGAGCTTTGGGCAGTGATGATCCTATTATCAAAGGAGTGATTCTCTCAATGTTTGCAGTATCTGGATTTGGTATCTTATTGAACATCTTCAATGCAGCAGTCAGAAAGAAAATGGTAGACCAAGTAAAACTAAAACGAATTATGAAAGAGACTCGTGGATGGCAAAAAGAAAGAATGGCTGCAATGAGGGCAAAAGACCAAGCAAAGATTGCAGAACTTGGAAAAAAATCATCATACATGAACAAAATGTCAATGGAGATGATGCAGATGAATATGAGACCAATGATGATTACATTTGTTCCTTTAATTTTGATCTTCTATCTAGTATTGCCACAACTATTTTCATACACTGTAGCTTTCTCCCCAATCCCTCTAAATGTAATTCCTGGAGACATGTTCCAATTGACATGTACTGCAGAACAAGCACTTGAAGAAGGACATCATTGTTTTGGTAAAGAAAATGCTTTGTATCTGTGGGCTTGGTATTTCCTTTCATCTATTGCATTTAGTGGAATTATAATGAGACTCACCAAAACATCTATGGATCTCAGTTGACCAAATCTATAGTTATTTCTGGTCCTCCCGCAGTAGGCAAAACAACTGTTGCTAAAGGATTAGCAGAAGAATTTCAATTAAAATATCTTAGTGGTGGCGATGTCCTAAAAGAAATGGCAGAAGAACACGGATTTGATTCTAAAGGTGATGATTGGTGGGATACAGAAGAGGGAATGAAGTTTCTCAAACAACGCGAAGAAAATTCTGAATTTGATAAAAAACTAGATGAAAAATTAATTGATTTTTTTGACAAGGGTGGAATGGTAATTACCAGTTACACTTTGCCTTGGCTGATTAAAGATGGAATAAGAATTTGGCTTGAGGGTTCTCATGAAAGCAGCACTAAGAGAATGCAGTCAAGGGATAGTATGAGCCCAGAAGATGCATATGAGATTACAAAAAAAAGATTTGATAGGAATAAAGCATTGTACAAGAAATTATATGATTTTGATTTCGGAGAAGACAAATCAGTATTTGATTTAATTATAAATACGGATAATTTAACAGCAAAACAAGTTATTGATGTAACTAAAGAAACTGTGAGAAAATTACTATGACGCTAAAACAATTACAAAACCTTGTAGAAATTGATCAAGACATCACTGATGATGCATACGGAACATATTATGATAAAAGATCAATTGAGCAATTACTAAATTACGGAATTATTCTTTTGGATAAACCTCCTGGTCCTACAAGTCATGAGACTGTTGCATGGACAAAACGACTCTTAAAACTTCCAAAGATTGGTCACAGTGGTACACTTGATCCTCAAGTTTCTGGAGTTTTACCTTTAGGTTTAGGTGAGGCAACAAAAGCACTGGGAGTTTTACTGTATGGTCCTAAAGAGTATCATGCACTAGGACGAGTTCATTCTCTTCCATCAAAAGAAAAATTAAATGAAATTGTTGAAATGTTTAGAGGAGAGATTTTCCAAAAGCCTCCACAACGTTCTGCAGTATTGAGACAAACAAGAACCAGAACCATCTATGAATTTGAGATAATTGAACAAAAAGAGAGATTACTGTTAACTAGAATTTTATGCGAAGCTGGAACTTACATTAGAAAACTATACTATGATATCGGAGAAATTTTGGGCCCTGGTGCAACTATGGTTGAGCTTAGAAGAACTCGAGTTGATCAATTCTCTGAGCGTGATGGTTTGGTAACTTTGCATGAACTTGCAGATGCATTTGCAATCTGGGAGGAGAAAAAAGACGATACTAAACTCTTGAAGATGATTAAACCCGTTGAATATGCTCTTAGTGAATTAAAATCTGTAGTAGTTAGAGATTCTGCAGTTGATGCAATGTGTCATGGTGCGCAACTGGCAATTCCTGGAATTTTACAAATCTCTCAAAATCTCAAAAAAGGCGATATCGTTGGAGTTTATACACAAAAAGGTGAAGCCGTAGCTTTGGCCGAAGCTACAATGTCTGAGGAGGAAATCAAAGATGCTACTAAAGGATATGCATTTGAAACAAAAAGAATTATCATGGCACCTAAAACTTATCCTAAAAAATGGAGAACAAAACCAACACCTCCAAAGGATTAAAAAATCAAGAATTATTTTAAAAGAAATTGTTAGCAAAAAGCCTTGTACTCTTTATTGGAATTGGCGTGGTTGCAGGTCTTGGTTTTGGAATATATCTAGTTGATTTTAAAAGTACAAGTCATTTAGTTTTTGTTGAAGGGCCTTCAGTTTCAATAGTTACTGAAAAATCTGATTTTAAAAAAGGTGAGACAATACTTATTCGAATTGTAAACTCTGGAACAGTTCCACTATTATTTTCTGATTCATCATATGGACTTCGAATAACTGGATTGTCTGGAATTCTGATGTTTTCACCTGCAGTTTCAGAGAAACAAGGAATGTCAAATTTAGAACCTGGTGATGAAGTTTCTTTTTCATGGAATCAAATAAAAAATGATGGAGATACAGCTTTGGAAGGTCTTTACAAAATATCCACAAAAGGAATCGACGATCAAGGAAATAATGTAGAGAAATCCACAACTATTACGATTTGGAAATAGTTTCTCAGTAACATAATTTATAATCACAAATTACAGAACATCAATGTCGCAAGACTAGTGCCGGGGTCGCCTAGCCTGGTAGGGCGCGCGCCTGGAAATAATTAACCATAAAGCGCGTTCTCGCAAGGGAACGGGAGTTCAAATCTCCCTCCCGGCGCCATTTTTAATTTGAATTTTATATGAACACCTTTACGAATAATCATTGAATACTCTGGAATCTTCTGAAATCTCATCAACTGAATGGATATCTATCAATCAGTTTATTCATGAGATAAAATCAATCAACTCTACATGTGTGTCTGTCTATTATCCATACGGTAAGGGATCTGAAATAATTTCTTTACTAACAGAAAACAAACGTAGTGAAACTGTTGAGAGAATTGAATCTAAAATAGAGAAAAGAATTCTAGAATTAAAAAAGGACCCATCATTACTTGGAAAATTTGCAGAAACTCTTTGTATTTTTGGTTGGGTAAATAATGATAAAATAATAATTAAAGAGATTGGAACATCAAAAAAACTTCCTTACATCTACATGAAAAGTAAAAAACCATACATCAAGCCATTCAATGATGTTCTAAAAACAAATTATGATGTTTTGTTAGTAACCCTTGATCAAAAGACTGCAAGAATACAAAAATTTCATGGCAGTCAGATTTTACAAGAAGCAAAACTCAAAATTGATTTACAGGGTAGGCATAAAAAAGGAGGACAAAGTCAGGGGAGATTTTTGAGGGCAAGGCAAACAAAAATTCATGTTTTCTTTAAGAAAGTTGCAAATAAAATTAAAACAATGGATTCTAATTCAGAATTACTTTTGTTGGGTGGTTCTGGTCCTGCAAAAACAGAATTTTTCGATGAACTTGATTCAGAATTAATGAAAAAATGCAGATTTGTAGAAAACCTGTCTTTTTCAACTCCGTCTAAAGAAATCCATGAGAAAATTATCCATCATCTATACCAGCATAGGAGAAAACATGTAGTTGAGTTGCTTGCAAAATATGAAACTCTAGTCAAGGATGGGCTAACTGCAAAAAGAAATGCTGTCATTTACAAAGCACTGGAAAAGGGAGCAGTTGATATCTTGATAGTTTCAGCCAATTATCACACCAATTCTCAATTCAAAAATATTGTAAAAATGCTTGAACTTGCAAAAAATACTTCTTGCAAAATAGAATTTGCAGTATCTCCAAATGTCATTAAAAAATTAGAGATTGATAATTCTGTTTTGGCAATTCTCAGATATAGAATAAAATAAAATTCATTAATCTAGTGTATTTTTTGGATTATTTCATTGAACTTCCAAGGACCGCATTGCGCTTCAGTGTCTTCACATTGAAAGAATCCTTCCTCATGTAGATGATTTACAATGTGTGCAGCAAATGGCAAAGCACCTGTTGCCCCTGGTGAATTATAATTTAAAATATGAAATGATGCTTCATCATCAATCTGAATTACATCTGGCACAAATTTCCCTCCCTCATCGATGATTGAAGATCTTATTCCTGCTGTACCTTTTTCAGTTATTTTGTCAGCATCTATTTTCGGCAAGAATTTTTTTACTCTATTGACCATTGCACTTTTTGACATGGATGATTGTATTTCATTTACTGCAAGTTCTTGAAATTGTTTATCAAAAATTGCTTTTCTTGCACCAGAGCCTAACATCTCTAGCATCTTTGGAAAGAATTCTTTGATGTTTTCTACCTTATCGTATCCGTATGGGCTGAATACAGGTACTGCATTGGGACCAATCTCACAACTGCCATCTACTCTGAGAATCCAATGTGGATCTAAGAATGGATAATCTGGAAATTCAGGTACTGAATACACGCTAGATTTTGTAAGGTTGTTGTATGCTTTGGGAACTTTCCAATACTCACCTCTGAAATGTACATCTGTAACTTTTTTTGCAACTCCCATACTGTGTGCAATGTCTACTGCTTCTCCTCCTGCAGCATTGATTAGAAATTTTGTATGAATTTCATGTTCACCATCTATTGTAATTGTCCATCTATCTTTTCCTTTTCTTATCTTTGTAACTCTCGTATCAAGCAAAAGTGTTGTACCATTTTTTTCACTGTCTTTCATTATTGAATTTGTAAATAAAGAATAATCTGTAGATGCATCTTTGTAAACACATAATGCAGATTCACATTTAATTTCCGGCTCTGTTTTTTTTATTTCTTCTTTGTTTAATAGTTCGATGTCGCTATCTTCTAAACCATTTTCTTTTCCCCACTTTAGATATTTTTCAAGAACCTTGATTCCTTTATCATCTAATGCAACTTCGATTACTCCATCTTTTTTGAATGGTAATTTTTTTAGTTTTGCATATGTTTCCCACATCTCATAACCATGAAATGCTGATTTTGCAAATAATTTTTTCTTTATTGGATTGTATAGATATGGAGCATGAACTTTTCCAGTATTTCTTCCACTTGTATGAAAAGCAACCTTGTGAGCTTGTTCAATAACTGCTATTTTTTTTGATTTATTTAGAGATGATAAAAAATACGATATCGAAGTTCCAAGAATTCCCCCTCCGATAATAATAACATCAAAACTATGTGCCAATAACTTTCAATTATAATTTGATCAAGTTGATAATAAATTGAATCTATGACAATCAAGATTAATAACCAATAAAATTCTAAATCAAACCATGCTACCTGACAAGTGCTCAGTAACAGAAGAAGGAAAACAATGCGTTAATCCTCCTCACTTTATCGTATCGATTGTTTCTAGTTCTGATGAGTATATGGTTGGAGTAACTTGCCAAAAACACAAGCACATTGTATCTGGTAAAATAGGCATTTTACAAAAAGAAGGTAAGATGCATGATGGAAAAATTAGTTTTGAACCAGTAAAAGCAATTGGAACTGATTGTGTTCATGGTGATACTGATGATTTTGTCCAAATTGACATGAATCGTTCCAAAAATTGAAATAATTTACTTTCATAGAACTAGTAATGCTTTTAGAATTATTATCTGATTTGATAAAAATTGATGATATTTTACTTATCATAAAAAATAATGGCGCCACAAGTGAGATTCGAAGTGATTCTCTTAGTATTAGACAAAAGGACAAATGGATTACTATTGGAGATAATGACGGACCAGCACACATGCATCTAAACTCTGAGGTAGTAAAATCCGCAGAATTTATTCAAGAACAGAAACCTGACAAAATTAGTTTCAGTGTCAGATTCTTTGATGAAGGCGGTGAACGTATTCTTGCAGCATTTTTTACAAAGATGTATGATGATTCAAAACAATTGGTTGCTGAAAGAAAAAAACTCTATGATCAACTAAACCAAAAATTTTCTTCTAGTATTAAATTTTAAAAAAAACCCTTGTCTGAAAAAGACAAGGAGGAAAAATGTTATTCTTCAGATTCTTTTCTTTTCTTTTCTTTTTCAGATTGAACCTTTGCTAATTCTAATTCTTCATTCGTATGTTTGAATTTTTTCATTCTGATTTTAGATTGCAATTTAGATATAAAAACTGCGCATTATACTCGGTGCCAACTCATGCGTGAAAATCAATATCCTACTGAATAGATTGGTTTTTTTCCATTAATTCCTAGATTCAAATTCTTTACTGTAATTTCAGCCATTTTCATCCTTGTCTCTTTTGTAGAGCTTCCTATGTGTGGGGCAAGTATGATGTTTGGTAATTTTACAAATGGGTGGTTTTTCTTGATTGGTTCGTTTTCAAAAACATCCAAGCCTGCACCTGAAATGATTTTTTTCTTTAATGCTGTGGCAAGATCTTTCTCATTTACTACTTTTCCCCTTGATGTGTTGATTAGAAATGATGTTTTTTTCATTTTTTTTAAAATTTTCATGTCAAACAATCTGTCTGTCTCTTTTGTGTGAGGCACATGTATTGAAAGAAAATCACTCTCAGCGATTAGCTTTTCAAATGAGACATATTTTGCACCAAGGGATTTTTCTTTAGATTTTGAAGCATGTTTTCTGTTGTGATATATTATTTTCATATCAAATGCCTTTGCTCGCTTTGCAAGTGTACTGCCGATTCTACCTAAACCTAAAATCCCAATTGTTTTTCCTTGAAGGTCTACACCAACATAATCATATGCACCGTAGATTTCTCTCCATCTGCCATCTCTGATGATTCTATCTCCTTCAGTTGTTCTTCTAGCAATATCAAGCAATAATGAAAAAGCTAAATCTGCTGTCGCATCTGTTAAAACTTCTGGGGTGTACCCTATGCGGATTTTCTTTTCTTTAGCGTATAGAGTATCTATATGATCAAAACCTACACTGTATGTACTGATAACTTTGAGATTTTTACCCTCATCAATCATCTCTTTGTTGATTTTATCATATGGAAAACAAATCAATCCGTCAATATCTTTAATCTTTGATCGTAGCTTAGTTTGTGGAATTGGGATTTGACCTGAATGAATTTCAATTTGATATTTTTTTCTCAACTCTTTTAGTGCAAAATCATGTAAAGTCCTTGTAAGGAAAACTTTCTTTTTCATCAGTCTTGACATTCATCTCAAACCATTTATACGATTTCCTTGTACTTTTAGTAGTGGCTTCTAACGTTGAAGAGGAAGAATTTGCTATTTGTGTTGAATGTGGAAATTCGATTGAAAAATGTATTTGTGTATGTCCTTATTGTGGTGAACGTGATAAATGTGAATGTGCATTGTTTGATGCAGCCACTGGAGGTTAGAAGAAATGAACCATCTTACTATTAAAATTCAGGAAATGTGTGAATCGTTGTGAGTTCAGTTGATTTTACTTGGCTAATTGGAGGCCCTCAAGGCAGCGGTGTTGAATCAGGTGCCAATATTTTCTCCAAAGTATGTGCTGAAATGGGCTATCAAATATTTGGAAAACGTGAATTCTACTCTAACATTAAGGGTGAACACAGTTACTTTGCAGTTAGAGTAACTGATAAAAAAATCAATTCAAATGTTAATGATGTAAATTTAATGGCGTCCTTTGACGCTGAAACAATCTTTCGTCATTATGATGAGGTAGTATCTGGTGGAGGAATAATTTATGATTCTGATTTAGATGTGATTAAAACAGACTCTGTTCATACACTTGATGCTCCATTTAAAGAAAGATTACACAAGGAGCTTGAATCTAAAAATAAACCGTTAACAATTGCAGGGGTTTTAGAGATTGCAAAAGAAAATGGTGTTAAACTATTCCCTGTATCTTTTAAATCAATTCTTGAATCATTAGCTGAAGAGACTGAGAATCCTCGATTGAAAGGATTGATTAGAATGTATAATGTAATTGGAGTTTCTTTGTCTTTAGGATTAGTCAAGATGCCTACTGGTTCACTGATAAATGCAGTTGGAGAAATCTTTTCTTCAAAACCTGAAATTGCAAAAATAAATCAACAAGCTGCAAACTATTCTTACAATTATGTTACTGCAAAATATGAAAACTTTGAACATGTCTTGTCTGGAACAGAGAAAGAACCTGGAACTATTTTGGCTCAAGGTTTTCAGGGAACTGCACTAGGAAAAATGGCATGCGGATGCAGATTCCAACCGTACTATCCAATTACTCCTGCATCTGATGAATCTGTATTTCTTGAATCAAATGAAATTTTAGAAATCTCAGGTGATAGACCTGGATCAACTGCAGTTATCCAAACTGAAGATGAAATTTCTGCAATGGGAATGACTATTGGTGGAGCACTAACTGGAACTCGCTCAGCTACATGTACATCTGGACCTGGATTTGCATTGATGGCTGAAATGTTGGGTTGGGCAGGAATTAATGAAGTGCCCGTTGTAATTACAAATTATCAAAGAAGCGGACCATCAACTGGTCTACCTACACGACATGGCCAGGATGATTTACTTTTTGCAGTACATGCAGGCCATGGTGATTTTCCAAAAATTGTTTATGCTTCAGGTGATATTGAGGAGAGTTTCTATGATACTGGAAATTGTTTCAACTATGCAGAAATTTTCCAAGTGCCATTAATCCATCTTATGGATAAATTCATGGCAAGTTCTGTAATTACTTGCAAGAGATTTGATCCTGCAAAAATTACAATCAATAGAGGAAAACTATTGGAAAAAGTAGATGATGGGTACAGACGATTTGAATTTACTGATGATGGGATATCCCCTCGTTCTAAATTGGGATTAGATAATGGAATTTTTTGGAATACTGGGGATGAGTCTGATGAAATAGGTCACATTACTGAGGATCCAATTTTACGTGTAAAAATGATGGATAAGAGGATGTCTAGATTGGATTTAATTCTAAAGGAGATACCTGTTGATGAGCAAGTAAAGTCTTTTGGCATTGAAGAGCACACAATAATTTCCTGGGGATCTGCAAAAGGTCCAATTCTTGATGCAATAGAGATGCTCAAAAAAGAGGGAATATCCATAGGATTTGTTCAACTAAAATTATTACATCCATTTCCAGGTGATTATGTTGATTCTTTATTGAAAGATGCAAAAACGATCATTGACATTGAGGCAAATCATTCAGGTCAAATGGGAAAACTTTTCAAACAAAATACATCCCGTGATATTGACTACTTTATCTTAAAATACAATGGACGAGCAATGACTAGTACTGAAGTTTATGATTCACTTAAGAAAATTATTGAAAAGAAAGCAGACAAACGTGAGGTTCTAATGCATGGCGCTTAAACTAGCAGATTACAAGACAGACGTTCACAATGATTGGTGTGCCGGATGTGGTGATTTTGGTATAGTCAATGCAATTCAGATGGCATTAGCTGAGATGGGTGTTGAAAGGGATAAAGCTGTAATGTTTTCTGGAATTGGTTGCTCTGGTAAGACATCGCATTTCATTAACACATATGGTGTGCACACATTGCATGGACGGGTTTTGACATTTGCACAAGGCGCAAAAATTGCAAATCCTGATCTTACTGTTGTTGCAGTAGGTGGAGATGGTGATGGTTTGGGAATTGGTGCTGGTCATTTTGTTGCAGCCGGTAGACGAAATGTGGATATGACTTACATTATTTTTGATAACGGGGTTTACGGTTTAACCAAAGGTCAAGCATCCCCAACTTTGAAATTAGGAGAAAAAACAAAATCATTACCTTCACCAAATACAAATTCTAATGTTAATCCAATCGGATTGGCAATTGCAAGTGGTTTTACATTTGTAGCTCGTGGTTATTCCTATGATGTTAGACATCTCAAAGATTTGATTGTGCAGGCAGTAAATCACAAAGGTCTGTCATTTCTTGATGTATTGCAACCATGTCCAACTTACAATGATCTTAACACTCGCGATTGGTATGCTGGTGCTGATTTAATGGATGAGGCTCAAAAAAGACATTCTAGAATTTACAAACTAGAAGATCAAAAGTTTGACCCGCTAGTCCACTATGGTTCTGAAGTTGAAGTAAATGAAAAACTATCTCAGGCCTTGATTAAATCACTTGAATGGGGAAACAAAATCCCAACTGGTGTATTTTACAAAAATGAACTGACATCCCCATACACTCAAAGAATTAAAGATAAAATTCCAAATTATTTGGAAAATCCTCCTGCAAAACAAAAAATTTCAGAAAATGGTACTCCTAATACTGATATTTCAAAAATATTGGATTCACTAGAAGTCTAAATTTCACTCAGTAACCTAACAAGTTATAGGCAAGTTTCGTAGAATATTATTTTGCATTTGAATATTAACGAGGCAAATAAAATATTTCGAAAATCTATCATAAAGGGTTTCTTTGAACCTGAATTAGTTAATTTAGATTTTCAAAAATCATCCATCAAACATCCTGTGATTAATGATGATGGTCTTATGCAGTCTGATTTACTGCATGTGTTTTTTGATGTGGAGACTGGTTCTGATTATCCGGACGGTGATGAATGGTTTATTGTAGATATGCTATTTCCTCATGATGTAAAATTACCTGATTCATTAAAGGGTACTGATTATTTTACCACGTTGTCTGTTGATGACAAGCAAACATTTTGGCATCATAGGGAATTGATTCGCTTCAAATATGGAAAATCAAAAAAACTTGTTGATGCATTGGAGTTTTTAGAGTCAAAGTATAAAGAACTGCATGAATTATTAGAGCCTTTACAAAAAGATCTCAAGTAATCTCTTTCCAGGAATCTCCACTGAATGTGTATTTTTTATTTTCAGATGAGGCAGTATCAAGACGCCATCTAATTGACTCTGGATCAAACCTGTAAATTATTTTAGAGATACCTGATGGGATTTTTTCTGGATCTAGGTGATATGGAAGTAGTTCTAAAACAAAATCAATTTTTTCTAATGCATTATCAAACCATTGTTTATCTTCGATATCTATTATGAAAATAATTTTTGGATAACCGGAAAAATTAATTACAATTTTTAAAGCATTTCCGGTACCTCTTCGTCTCTTCATTTCCTTGAACACTGCTTTGATTTGTTCCCAACGTTTGAAATCAAACCACTGGAAAAATTCTTCATTGAATTGCAGTGGAATATCAATGTCTAAGGAACTAACAAAATTTTCATCATCTGCCTCTATTTCATCTTGAATTATGGTAAAGCGGGAATTTAGATATCCATATAGAACTTCAATCTCCCAAGGTGAGATACCATAGTATCGTAATGTCGTCTTTACATTTTCTGACAATGATTTAAAATTCTAAAAATTGTAATTAAAGCTTCAATCTTGCCTGATCTAGTGCAATTTGACCTTAAAACTAAAATTATATTGAATAACACCCTATTGTAGATATGAAGAAAGAATTTGTAGTAAAAAGCATTGATTCTGCACCTGACGGAGCACCATATGTTGTAGTTTCACTATCTTCTCTAAAAGATCTAAAGGAAGGAACTCCAACTCAACAACCACCATTTGGAGCACCCAAAGTAATGGGATTTTCAAACATGAATGATATGATGAAAGACTTGAACAAGATGATGTCTGGAATGGGTGGAGCAGGAATGCAATCAGGAGTTACTCAATTGAAACTTGAAATGCATGAGTACAAAGAGATGGGTCTCTCAGTTGGTGATAAGGTATTCTTAGAACTAAGTAAGGCTGAAACTCTCGGCGTTTAATCCTACCAGATTGTGTTAAAGTATTTCCAACCATAAAATGCTGCTATAGTGCCAATTACAAACAACATTGGTTTCCATGCAAACACTGGAATGCTCGGTGTTGCAAGTTTTACTTTATAATTATCAACTATGGCAGTTACATTTTTCTTAATTTTATCATGCCAAATATTATAGTCTACTTGATATTTTTTTAAAATTTCTTCTACTTCGTAAACTACTGGTGTTCTTTGAGAAAACAAATGTTGCAGATAGTCCCTTGAAACTTCGACTTCTGCATGAATGCCGATTAATCCTTTTTTCAAATCAACCATTCGCACATGCATCTCCCAAGGTTTTTTTAATTTTAAATTCAAACCACTTCCAATTTGATCTGGTTGTTTGTGTTCTAGCTTTACTTTGGTAAATCCTTCAGCTGCAAATATTTTTGTCAACTCTTCAAAACTTTTCTTTACTACAATGTGGAGTTGCTCTACACCGTCTTTACTATCAACATCGATCTTGTGTTTTATTCCATCAAAGAAAGACACTGTTTTGGGATATGTGGTGAGATATTCCATTGAGTCTTTCACCGGATTCCTCTATTTAAAGCAGAACCGGATTTTAGGTTAAACCTTTGGAGGATTTGACAGACCTCTGACGTAAACGCATTGATCAGGAGAAATTGCCATCTCTGATGGACTGATTTTTCTATCTGTGAGAACAGCTTCAGAATTTCTAACTATTGCAAATGGTTTTGATTCTGCTCCTTCTCCCATCTTGTGGTTTGCAATTGTTGCAAGATTATCTACAACTGCTTGAAATGTAACCTTTAATGGATTGCCATCAAGATCTTTTTTTGCTCTCATATCTAAAACTGGTTCAATACCTGCACAAGATATTGCAACACCTGATGTGCCGATTCTTGCAGGCATTAGTCTGCTATCTACAAGAATAACTCCTACATGAATGAAAAATTTTAAGAAAATTTTTCTACGAATTTCTTCTGCTGTTTGATATGGGTTAGTTGGGTAAAGTATGGCAAGACCTTTTTTTGCATTTGATTTGTCAATTCCTGCATTTGGTGCCATGATGTTGTCAGCTGATGTAATCACAAATCCTCCAATTCCGCCGAAAATTTTATCTGATTCTCTGATTATTATTTCTGCAATTTCTGGTTTTAGTTGATATTCCTTTGATACTTTGTTTCCTTCCTCTGATGTGATAATTTTCTCCAAATCTACGATTCTTCCTTGTGAGTTTGAGATGTATTTTGTAGATATTACCAAAACATCTCCATCTTGTAAAGACTCGTTGTTGTTTTCTAATGTTTTTAGCAATGTTTCAAAAACATCAAATTTTGAATCCATTCTTTCTGCTAATAGTGGGAAAACCGTTAATTGCACAATGTTTCTAGTGTTCCTTTTCTTTTTTATTGTTGTGAATAATTAGAATATTGTAGGTATTAGAGATGGAACAAAACGAAATTGATGAAATTTTAGAACACATCAACACCAAAGTGGCAGAAAATGTTCCCAGTCTTGTAAAAATGATTGTTAGAAAAAAGCTTGGCAGTTTTCAATCATTTGAGGCTGAATCCTTGCCTGAATCTCTGAGAAATTGTTCTGTTGAGGAGTTAATCTCTATAGTTAAACACGGTCTTGATACTGGAAAATTAAAAATCTAAGTCTGAAAATAATTTTCATGGATCATTTGTTCATTAAGGTTTTAAACAAATTATGCTAATCTATGTCATGTCAAATGATAAATCTGAATCTTGGGAACAACTACTTGGTCTATCTTGGACTATAATTGATGAAGAATAAACTAAAGGATAGCATTCTTTATCAGTGAGGAAAAATTTTCAACCGTTATTGATGCCTAGAATTTTTGTATTTGCCGTATTGCTACTAATTGGATTTGTGGCTGCATTTCAAACAGGTTATGCTCAGACTACAGAGCAGACAACAATTTCTGATGACTTGGAGAATAATCCAGTTGCTCAGGATATTTTGAGAAAAATAGAGCAGACAAAAAAATGGATTGCAGAATTAGAGGAGCGAAACTATGAGAATTTAGAAAAACAAAAAGAGTTGGAGGATAAAAGAGCTCAATCCCTTGAAAGACTAAATCAAGACCTTACTGATTGGGAAAATTTGTGGGAATATTATTCGCCATACAACTCTTTTGAGCGCTTTGTAGATAAAATTCCTGACTCTCAGGTGCAAGATGTGTTTTGGGATCAGTTTGAATTCAAAGAACAAAAAGTAAAGGCAGGACGAGATGCGCTAAAACAAGTATTGGCTGATGGGGGGACAAGACGTGCAGCATTCCAAGCATATCTTGCAGCTGCTGAAACTAAAAGAATTGAACTAATTGAAACCAATTCACAGTTTAATGTTAAACACAACTTGGCATACTATTCACAGCAAATTCTATTTGATGTGGATGGAAAATTTGTAGATTCACCAGTAACTGGAGAGCAATTAAGACAATACTATGAGGATTATAGAACAAATCCTGCATATCTGCAGGCAAATCCTGATGATGCCTTATCTTGGGATGATCTTGGAAAAACAAATCCTGATACAGAATGCAGAGATGGACAAATAGTTGTGTACCGATACCATGCCGAGGATTATGTTTGTGTATCCGTATCTACTGCTGAGATGTGGATAAGACACGGAATGGGTGAAATTACAGGAGATGTACAAAATCGTTTTGCTTCTGAACCAATTACACCACTAACAAAATGCAATGATGGATTTATTGTAATCTACAATGTTGATACTGAAAAATATTCATGTGTGTTAAATGAAACTGCACAAGAGTGGGTGGAGTCAGGAATTGCTGAAATTCATACTACTGATAACTATATCCAAACTAGTATAGAGAAAAAGGATGTAGACCTTAGAATTGCTGAAATTTCAATACAAATTCAAGATATGGAGCGTGAATTTGAAGATAGCCAATTAGAATTAAAAAAATTCTACGATAAAGTATATGCTGATTTGCTATTCCAGTCAAAACTTGATGAGAAAAATGCTACACTAGACTATAATCAGAGTTCTGATATTACCAAAGAAGAACTAAGTATTAGGATTGCCGAGATTCGAGAAAATTATGAGACTGAGCAAGACTCTATCCTTGATGAAAAAATTGATGATTTGAAAGAACTTGAAACCAAATTTGAAGATAGCATGGATGATCTTGTATCTCTTTATGAGCAAGATCCATACATTGAGGTAAAACTAGATTCTGATGGCATTGCATATGTAGTTCTAAGAGATTAATCTCGATATTATGGATATCTGGAATAAATTACAAAATATCAGTTTCAAAAAAATGTCTATAATTTTTCTAATATTACTTGGAATTACGTTTCTTGGAATCTATGCTACTTGTGGAACTCTTTACAAAGTTGACTGCCATGAAGTATTATTACGTAAATTTCCAAGAGGATTTTGAAAGTTAAAAAATGAAAATAATTTTGTTTGATGATCATCTGAGGGTAAATTTGAACCTACTTGAAAAAATTGGTGCTGCTAAAGGCTCATTTTACATTCCATATGATGATATTGTATCTGTCTTTTCAGAATCTCCTCATTCTCAGTCGGGACTAAAAATTGCAGGAACAAATCTTCCGCGTATATTGGAACTTGGAACATATTTTGCAGATAAACAAAAACAATTTTGGTATACTAAGAAAAGAAAATATGATTTTCTTGTGTTGGTATTGAAATCAAATTTTTATTCTAAAATAATTTTAGAGCTGGCAGACAGTAAAGAAATTGCAAGTGAGCTCAATAAACTATTGGAGAAAAAATGAAAATTAGATTTTTAATAAAATTGGAGCAAAACTATGTTAGAATATAATATTGCAATTGTTGTAATTTTAGGAATAGTTCTGCTAATTGCAATAATATCTACAGTGAAAAATCATCGTAAGAAAACAAATTCTAATCAAGAAACATGTATTTCTTGTAGAGGTATGGGTTTTATTCCCACATATACAAGTAAACCAATTCCTCCATGTAAACGCTGTAATGGAACAGGATATGTGGATAGAAAATGAAAACAGAACACAAAATTATTCTGGTGATGATATTCTTAACATCCTCTACATTGGTTCTGATTTACCAAAATCCTGATGGCGTTCCAAAATCCATATCATTTGAAAAACATTCTGATGATCTAGTTGCAATGAATCAACTATCCAAAAAATATCAATTGACTGATGATGAGCAGAAATTTGAAAATTCAAAAAGACTGATGCAAGAAAAATTAAAAGAAATTTCCTTAGACTATATGGGTCTAAAAATCACACATGTGGAATTACTTGAAGGGTACTATCCATTTCAAAACAGTACTCATTGGGCAGAAAGATTTGATTTAGAGCCTTCATCTGTATGTGACTTTGAGCGTAAGATACCTCTGCATATGCAAAAACTCATGCAAACTGAAAATTTTAAAATATTTACAAAAAAATACGCCTCACACGACCTTGAATTATCAATACAGGATGAAAGAAGCCAGCAGTCCAATATTCATTATGGATTGTTTGCAACAAATAACAAAAATCAGAGTGCATCAACTTACTTTCATCTGAGTTCATGCACTGATGAAATAACTGACAAGGAACCGTTGTATTTGCATTGTTTTGATGGTAGTACTGGCTATCGATATAACACACACACCTATGATGATATAATTTCCAGTTATTCAAATGGAGAATTTTGTAATATTATTTTAGACCCGTGGAGACAATCTCTTTATGATTACTCTCAAACATTACGTGAAAAACTAAGACAGTTAGAGCAAGAATCTATGGGGAATACTTTTGATCAAGAATCACATTGGAAGTTTTTCTCAGAGATGAATAAGCAAGGAGAATTAAGAAACATTGTTGGAGCAATGATTCACGGTAAATTTGATGAGCAACGTACACAGGATATGATAAAGCAGTATGAAAAACAGTATGGTAGTCTGTCAGATGAATTATTGGAGTTAATTGAGAAGAGATGAAAACTAGTTTTAATTACTTTTTCACTCCAGTTGGTCCTGAATACAAGAAAAAGTTTGCAAGAAATGTTGGTGTTATAGTTTTAATTCTCTTTGCATTTTATGGTGTTATGAGTTTGATTGGTAGTGTCTCAGAATCTGAAAAAATTGAGATGATAGATGATGTTTCTCTAACCATTCCGTCTGCACAAGAATTTTTAGTAATGGACTGCGAATCTCTTAGTCATATTTATCCTGATTTTCCTAGTGAGGAGGTTGCAGACGCATGGATTACTAGAATGCATGAATGTCTAAATGAACAAGAAAAAGAAAATGTTGCACCTAAAGTAATTGAACTGTTCAAAAATATTCCAGAAGTACAGGCATTTCAAATGCAATATGAAGATGCACAGATATCAGTAAGAAATGATCACGTGTCATATTTTTCTGGAAGTGAAGATGGTTATCTTGCTAGGATGAATCTATATTTTGATGAAAATTATATTCTAGACCATATCGAATTTCATTGCTATTATCAAAAAGTTCATCAGATTGAGCTTCCTCAAGAGGATCTAGCATCAAAAATAAAAAAATTTGGCTGTAAAGAATATGCCGAGTCAAAAAATGAAAACTAGCCTATGGAGTCTCTTCTGAGATATCATTAATGGTGACATAGACACGAAATTCACTCTCATCAATTTTCACTGAGATATCATCAATTGTTGAATAGTATTTTTTGTTCTCATCTGTGTCCTTCAAGTCCAGTGTTGTGAGTAATCCGTGAGATATTAGATATGATATGTTCTCAGATAATGAAAAACTACCATATCTTGCCCTTGATGCAATCTCCCACAGTGTCAGAGGATAATCAAATGCAATATCCATAATGTGTTTTTTGAGTGGATCATCATAAGAGTTTAAGATTGCATTTTTGAGCAATTCGTCTTTGATTTCTATTTTGTGTTTTGATTGGGGCTCCATGTGACATATCTTATCTAATGTCTTTCTGATTGTAGATGAGCCATCATGGCCCATAATTTTCTCTGTAATGCATTCAAACTTTTCAAAGTCTTTCAGTGATGATGCAAGCGTAATTTGATACTGTTCAAATAAATTGTTTTTAATTTTTGTAATGTCGTCTTTGTCTACAAAATCTGTAAATGTTTTCTCAAAAGGAGTGGCAAGGAGAGTCTCCATTGCAGTCATGGGTAGACTACTCCTAATCTTGCTTTGGGCAAACGTGATAGGTTTACCTGCAATCTTATCTGGCTGATTTTAGTTGATACACTAAACTCTGCCTTTGAAATTATTTTGTCAAACACTCTAACACGTTTTTCTGATTTTGTATATCCAACTGGCAAGATAAATCCGTCATGTAACAACTCGTTGAACTTGCGGTATGCAGAAGACAATGAAACTCCACACTTTTCAAGCAGCTCATCTTTTGCAATTGGTTTGTCAATGTGCAATAGAATCTTGCGCTTTACAGAATCACTGTAGATGTCTATAATTTTTTCTGCAAGACTGTGCTCGTACAGCTCAATCCACAAGGTATAGTCATGATCCTTGCTTATTGCAAGAGCTGATTTTATTGCATGTCTTGGAAGTTTATTCTCACATGCAAGCATTGTTCTCTCACCTGGTTCTAAGTTGTCATTTGCATTTCGAATCGTATCCATGCATAATAGCTGGGAAAACTGGTTTGGCATTGTACCATAATATAGGTCAAAATCTTACTTAAGAAATTCTACTTTTTGTTATTTTTGAAAAAAAGATTATTGCTTATATAGAAGAGAAAATTTGTGCCTAAAAAAGAGGGGTTTAGCCCCTTCCCATTGCGGCATACTTGCCTTTTCTACCTCGAAGGAAGAACATTGTTGCAACTCCGCCAAATACTCCAGCAGACAAGATGGATGCTCCAACTATTCCATCAGCTGCAAATACAGGAGTGCCAGAACCTGTTGCATCTTTTTGTGTTGCAATCTCTACTTTGATTCTAGAGTCTTTCATTCCTTCATACAGTCCTTTTTCAGAAATATCATACTGTGCAAAGGCTGGCTGTATCATAACAACTAGCAATGCAAGTGATATGCCTGTAAACAAAACAGATTGTTTTTGCATGAGAGGTTAATTACATCTGTATGATAAAAGACACAGATCATTTTCTCAATTAAAATAATTTCTTATTGTTGTTTTATGTGATTGTAACCTAAATGAGACATGTACAAAGCGATTGTCCTACTTTTGGTATTGATAGTGTCAATATCATCAGCTAATCATGTATCTGCTGCACAATTGGATGCTGCAATTGCCAAGGATTCAGATGAATTTATCCCAACTTATCAGTTTACAAGAATTATTACAATAAACCATGATGGTGATGCAGAACTACAAAGATTGGTGGGTGATGGTATCAAGGTATCATTTGATATTGACAAATCAAATGCTGACTCTATAATATCTCAGATAAACGCAGAACTGGAGAAAAAATCTTTTGCAAAGGTTACTGATGTCTCTGGAAAATATTCTGCACTTGTATCTGTGCAGGAAAAATCAATTGGTATAGAGTATAGGATAGTCCTAAACCCTACAATTCAGAATCACTATGTTGGAGATTCAAGTACTTTGGATTCTCAGTGGAGAGGATTCTCAATTGAGGGAGTAATTCCTGTAGATACTGAATATGGAGAATATGACATCAACTCTCCAAGTAGTGTTCTTGCAGTATCTCATGGTATGGTGCTAGAATATTTATCTGGTAGTGAGGCAATGGAGATACTAGAGAGTCCTCTAATTGATGCTGCAGGAATTTCTGAATTTCCATTACATAGATGGGAATCAATGTTTGATCCTACTGCCAAGATGAGTGAGACTGTAGATTTCAAGTTTTCAGGCACAGTAATCACCAATTATTCAATGGGAATCTGTACTGTATACATTGGATTCTGTGAAGACAAAAAGATGTATCAGGAATTTACAATTGACGGAGAAGAATATTCTATTCGCTCAATAGAGTCCCAGGATGATGCAACAATAGTCATTGAAGGATATGTCAATGAGTCTAGAATAGGAAAAGTTGAGGTGTTTGCAATTCAGGATGATGCACCAGTTATTGTAAAAGAAGATGACATGCAGGTAGTTGCAATGTATGGTATATCTGGACTTGGGGTTGCAGCAGCTGTCGGATTCTTTGTAATTAGTGACCGAAAGGCAAAGAGAACGAGTTCCGAGCAATCCGGAATTGATCCTGCACATTTGGAGTCAGTTCCAATATCAAGTTCTGTCGGAGGATACCGGACAAACAGAGGAACATCACAACTAAAGACCTAGAATTAGTATTTTTTTTAAATTTTTTTATAATTGAATTTTCATTAATGCATCTGGAATGAATTACAAATTAAGAATTAAACAAGTTTAAAATAAAAAATGAATATATTGCAGACTGATTAGCACACGAGTATCTGATTATTATGAAATGCAAATATTGCGGTAAAAATTTTAATGCAAAAAATTCTATTTTTTGTTCTAAAAAATGTAACACTTACCATTCTGCAGAATTAGAACGTAAAACTAATTTGAAATCTGTAACTGTAACAATAAAGATGGACCAAGATGTATCTAATGGCCTTAGAAAAATTCAATCAGATCTTATTCGAAATGCGACTGAGAACATCTCTTTTTCATATGTTGTGAATCTCGTACTAAAAGAAGGAATTAAAAATAAAAAATTAGCATCCTGAGTTGTTTTAATTGAAATATTGATTTCTTTGGAGAATTGGAATTACAATTATAAGTAATATGTTCATAAATGATGCATATTGATGAAATCTAAAGTTTTTCTGATTGTACTATCATCTTTAGTGATAATCTCAACTGGAGTTGTATTGTATTTCTTTGAGTTTCAAGATCCTAGAATAACTAATCTCACTTTTAACAACGTCAAAGTATCAAAAATTACCGAAACTGGTGCTATTTTTGAATCTACGACTGATTATCCAATCAAGTGTTATGTAGAATATTTTGAAAAAGATTCACCGACAAATATCATTGAGAAAGATCATTCCAACCTTCCTCATGAAGTTCATAAAATTGTGGTCATGGATTTGAAACCTGATACTGAATATTCGTATAGATTTACAACAATGTTTGATGGACATACAATTGCTCCTGAATGGATGTCTTTTAGAACCCTGTAGAGGGGCAGTATTAGATAAGATGAAAACTAGACTTTTGGCAATACTTGGAATTATCTTGGGTTTTGGTGTCTTAATTTCAATTCTATTTTTAGAATGGGTTTCACAATTTGAATAATTCTTTTTTCATATCTAATCCTTGGAATTGTAATATTTGATCGCTGACAGATGATCTGGTTTAAATCGACTTTAAATTTTTAATTTCTAATGACAAGTAAAACAATCATTGCAGGACTTGTGGCTTTAGCATTTGTCGCAGGTACTATAATGACAGGAACAACGGTATATGCCGAACATAAACCTGGCCACCAAACAAATTCTGGTGGATTAGGTGATTTGCAAAAACAAGTTGATGAAAATTCTGGACATATTACAGTTCTCAAAGGACAAGCTGATGGATTTGATACTGAAATGGTACAATTGCAAGCACGTGCAAGTGCTCTAGAGGAGTCACAGGCATCTGTAGATTCATTCTTTGATATTTTCATAGAATTTTATGAATCTCCTGATAGCTTCTTTGACATCTTCACAGATGCATCTGGAAATCGTATTGATTCATTCTTTGATGTCTTTACAGAGATTTCAGTACATGATGCTGATGTGGAAAGAATTGATACTGAAATAGTATCACTTGATCTACGGATTGATGATCAACAAGATCAAATTGATGCACTAGTAACTAACCCTCCATCTGAATCTGCCTCTACTTCAGCATACATCAAATTTGATGGTGTTGATGGTGAAGCAATAGATAAGGATCACCAAGGTTGGAGTGATTTATTATCATTTGACCAAGGATTACATCAACCTGGAGGAGCTGCAACTGGTAGTACACGTACACGTGGTGATGTAGTAATGGATGATGTTGTAATTGTAAAAGAATTAGACAAAGCTAGTCCAAAAATTGCTGAATCTGTAGCTTTAGGAAAAGTATATCCAAAAGTTGAGATTAATTTAACCGCAACGTATGGTGATGCAGGTCGACTTACTTACTATGCATATGAACTAACAAATGTTCTAGTAACAAGCTATAACATTAGTGGTTCAGGTCAAGGAGAAGATGTTCCAGCTGAGAGTTTCTCATTAAACTTTGAGGAAATCAAGGTAACATATACCGAACGTGATTCTAACGGTGATAAGAAAGGCAACGTAGAATACTCATGGAAAGTTGAGGAAGGAACTTCCTAATTTTTTCTTTTTTTCTTTTAATTAAAAATTCAAACTTTTTCCATTTGTGACTAATTTTGGAAAATATTGAAAAAACAAATGTTTTAGATATTGCCGTTTTAATATCTGACATACGGACATCTGAAAAGCTTTTAATCTGTAGAACAAGCTTTTTTCATTATGAATCTTGTAGAGAAGATCCTCGCACGTGGTGCTGGAAAGTCATCTGTTTCCCCAGATGATGTAGTTTTTGCCAATGTGGATAAGGTAATGATGCATGATGTGTCCGGACCAGGCGTGATTAAGGTATTTGACAAGCTAAAGAAACAAGGATTTTCAGTAGACAAACTATGGGATCCTACCAAAGTTTGGGTTGCCGAAGACCATTTTGTGCCATCTGCTGAAAAAGTATCTGCTGAAAATATAGTAAAATTATCAAAATTTACCAAACAATATGGAATTGAAAAGCATTTCAAATATGGAATGGGTCAGTATGGAATTTGCCATACAATTTCTCATGAAGAGGCAATGGTGTTGCCCGGAGAAATTTATGTTGGTGGGGACTCTCACACAAACACAACAGGTGCTTTGGGGGCTTTTGCTTGCGGTCTAGGACACACTGATATTGCTTATGTTTTGTTAAATGGAAAAATTTGGTTCAAGGTCCCTGAAACTTATTACTTTAAGCTAAATGGGAAATTACCTGATCATGTGATGGCCAAAGATGTAATTCTAAAAATTATTGGAGATATTGGAAATGATGGAGGATCTTATAGAACTATGCAGTTTGGCGGAAGTGGCATTGATGAAATGTCAGTTGAGAGCAGATTGACATTATGCAACATGACAACAGAGGCTGGCGCAAAGAATGGTATTGTAGAGGCAGACCAAAAAGTGGCAGACTATCTTACTCAAAGAGGTGCAACTAACATGAATTTGGTTAAAGGTGATGCAGATTCTGAATATGCAAAAACGTTTGAGTATGAAGCATCAGAGTTGGAGCCAACTGTTGCAAAACCATTTTCTCCTGAAAACATTTGTGTAGTGCGAGAAGCTCCTTCTGTTGAATTAGATAAATCATACATTGGTTCTTGCACTGGTGCAAAATACGAAGACTTGGTAGCAGCAGCCAGTGTACTCAAAGGAAGAAAGGTAAAGATTCGAACAGAAATTTTACCTGCAGCAATTTCAATTTATCAGAGAGCCATGGAGAATGGATTATTAAAAATATTCTTAGATGCCGGAGTTACAGTTGGACCACCAACTTGTGGTGCCTGCTGTGGTGCCCATATGGGAGTTTTGGCAAAAGATGAAATTTGTATCAGTACTACCAACAGAAATTTCCCTGGCAGAATGGGACATGTAGAGTCTCAGACATATCTCTCATCGCCTCTAGTGGCAGCAGCTTCTGCAGTAACTGGAAAAATCACAGATCCGAGGGATTTGAAATGAAAGGCAACGTCATAAAATACGCACGAGACAACATTGACACTGATGTTATCATTCCTGGCACATATCTCAAAATTCACGATTATGCAGAACTTGCAACACATGCAATGGAGGGATTAGACCCTGACTTTCATTCCAAAGTAAAAGAAGGAGATTTTATTTTATCAGGTAAGAATTTTGGTTGTGGCTCATCACGTGAACACGCTCCAATTGCTTTGGCCCATTCTGGAATAAAGGCAGTGCTTGCATTATCCTTTGCAAGAATCTTTTATCGAAATGCAGTTGATGGGGCATTTTTGTTACCAATTGAGATTGAACAGGATGCATATGAAGGAATTTCAGAAAGTGATGAGATTGAAATTGATGTAACTAAAAATGAAATTAAAAATATTACAAAAAATCAAACATACAAAATGAAACCATTCTCAGAAATTATTGGAAAGATAATTGCTGCAGGTGGTTTATTCAAGTACAAGCCAGACCAGGATTAAAATGGGAAAAACACTTTTTGAAAAAATCTGGGAATCCCACATTGTTGTTGAAAAACAAAATAATCCATCATTAATCTACATAGACAGACATCTAGTCCATGAAGTAACTTCTCCACAAGCCTTTGAAGGCTTGCGAATGAATAACAGAAAAGTCAGACGACCTGATCTTACCATAGCTACTATGGATCACAATGTTCCAACAACTGACCGCTCTCTTCCAATGTTAGATGAAATATCCTCTGTTCAAATTAAAACTCTGGAAAAAAATTGTAAAGATTTTGGAATTAAATTATTTGGAATTAACAGTCCTAATCAAGGGATAGTTCATGTAATTGGTCCTCAGCTAGGAATTACACTCCCTGGCTCTACCATTGTTTGCGGTGATAGTCATACATCTACACATGGCGCTTTTGGAGCATTAGCTTTAGGAATTGGAACCAGTGATGTGGAGCATGTCTTGGCATCTCAAACTATGTGGCTCGAAAAACCAAAACCATTTGAAATTAGAGTTGAAGGAAAACGAAAAAACTCTCATGCAGTTACTGCAAAAGATATCGTTCTATCAATTATCAAAAATATAGGGACAGGCGGTGGAACAGGCACTGTAATTGAGTATCGTGGTGAGGGAATCACTGATTTATCCATGGAGCAGCGAATGACTATCTGTAACATGTCTATTGAGGCAGGGGCTCGTGCTGGTTTGATAGCACCTGATGAAAAAACCTTTGATTATCTACGAGATAGAGAGTACACTCCAAAGAACTATGAATCTCTCGTTGATTCTTGGAAGGATCATTTGAAGACTGATAGTGATGCCCAGTTTGAGAAAGAATTTACCTTACACATTGATGAGATTGCTCCACAAGTAAGTTGGGGAACCAATCCTGGCATGACATGCAATGTATCTGACTCTATTCCATCCCCTGATGAATTTTCTAAAGGTGATTCAAATCAAAAGAGAGGTGCTGAAAAAGCACTAGAGTATATGGATTTGAAACCTGGAACTTTGATTGAAGATATCAAAATAGATAGAGTATTCATTGGCTCATGCACTAATGCTCGATTGGAAGATTTGATTGAAGCATCCAAAGTGATCAAGGGGCAAAAAATTTCTCCAAATGTTCAAGCAATGGTGGTTCCTGGTTCTCAAATGGTAAAAAAACAAGCAGAAGATATGGGCTTGGATAAAATTTTCATTGATGCTAATTTTGAATGGAGAGAAGCTGGTTGCAGTATGTGTCTTGGAATGAACCCTGATATTTTATCTCCAGGAGAGCGATGTGCAAGTACATCAAATAGAAATTTTGAAGGAAGACAAGGAACTGGGGGACGAACTCATTTGGTTAGTCCTGTGATGGCAGCAGCTGCTGCAATTCATGGACATTTTGTAGATGTAAGGAAGATGGATTTGAATTAAGATGGATTGTTTTAAAAAAATAACTAGCATTGTTACTCCACTTGATAAAGTAAATGTGGATACTGATCAGATTGTTCCAAAACAATTCTTAAAGCTAGTTCAAAAATCAGGATTTGGAGAATTTTTATTTTTTGATTGGAGATACGATGAGCAGAAAAATAAAAAATCTGATTTTGTCTTGAATGATTCAAAATATGAAAATTCACAGATTCTAGTAGCAGGAGATAATTTTGGCTGCGGTTCTAGTCGTGAACATGCTGTTTGGGCCTTACTTGACTATGGATTTGCAGTAATCATTGCCCCTTCATTTGCAGATATTTTCTTTAGCAATTGTTTCAAAAACGGAGTTTTACCAATTATCTTGGATCAGAGCATTGTGGAAAAACTACTACAAGAGACTGGTAAAATTGAAGTAGATTTAGAGGGCCAAACTATCAAAACTCCAACAGATGAAATATCCTTTGAGATTGACTCTTACCAGAAAAAAATTCTTTTAGAAGGGTTGGATGATATTGCAATTACATATCAATATGAAGATAAAATTTCAGCTTTTGAAAAACAGTCTAAAATCCCATCTGTTTTATAATCTTCTTTACTCTTTTCTCGTTTCTCTCTAAGACCATTGGGGATTCAGCATCAATCCATTCTTTATCACCAATATCAAAGGCGCTAATTTTTCCTTCTTTGGATAGGTCTTGTAAAATATCAAATGATAGATTGATTTCCTTTTGTTTTTGTTTTGCTTTAATTTTTTTAATAATATCATTTCCTAACATGTAAACTCCAAGACACTCTGATAGTTGTAATTTCATTACTGGTTTTTCTTTAAACTCTTTTATGATTCCATTCTCTACTGTTGCAAACCCTGTCTCTTCTTTTCTTTTAGTTCTAGTTGCAACACACGCAGAACTTTTTTTCTCTTTGAAAACTTTTTTCATGTTACCAAGATCTATTGCACACAAGTTATCTACAAACCATAATACAAATTCTGATTCGTTTTTGAGTTTGTCTGCAATGTGTAACAGGTCTCCCCCTGTACCGCTTTGTGAGTCTTGAACAAATGAAATGTTTTTTTGTTTTCCGTAATAGTTTTTGATTTGCCCTCCCAATCCATTAAAATCTGAAATGATGATTACCTCATTTACAAAACTAAATGATTTTAGATATCTTACAATGTAATCAATCATTGGCTTTCCATTGATTGGAGTCATTGCTTTTGGAAAATATTCAGTATATGGTTTGCCTCTGGTTCCCTTGCCGCCTGCAAGAATTACAGCCTTCACAGCCTAACGGTATGATTTCTGCTTTCTTCTTCTTGCACCAGGTCCGCCAAATTTCTTTGGTTCTCTTCTTCTGGCATCTCCACTGACTAGGTATTTATCAAAATCAGTGATTCGTTTTCTAAGGTCTTCTCTAGTTGATTTTGGGAAAGGATGATCTTTTGGTTCTTTTTTAGATTTGGTCCATCCTGTTAGTGCTCTTGAAATTCCAGTTGCTATTGCACTTGCTTGACCCATAAAGCCACCGCCTCTAACTCTAACAGAAATATCGATTTTGTCTCTCAAATCTCCTGTAATCTCTAATGGTGCTAGAATAACTTCACGAGCAGTCTCTTGTGGAATCATCTCTACTGGAACGTTGTTAATTCTAACTTTGCCTTTTCCTTTAGTAATGTAAACATGTGCACTAGCTGTTTTTCTAGTTGCAAAATAAATTTCAGTTTTTGGAGTTGTCATTCAGTCCACCCAATTATTCTACATAGTTCGCCTAGTGCTGTATAGTTTGATGCAGTTTTTCTAATCAATGCTTTTTCAAATTGAATTTTTTCTAGTGATTTAATTTCTTGAGGGGAACCAATGTATGTTCTAAGTCTTTGATGTGCTTCTTTACCTGATGGTTTTCTATCGTATGGTAACATTTGACGAATCATTTTTGCCATCAAGGTATCTGGTCTTCTATAGTGTACAGGACCGTGTTTGTAATTGATGATACTGTTAATTTCTAAAAATTCTCTTTGTTCTTTAATCTGATTACTTCTTGTTCCACTCATCATGATTTTTTCACAATTAACAACTGAAACTCTGTGTCCTTGCATTAGTAATTTTGCAACATTTGATGCTAGTCTTCCTGCAATGTGATTAGTTGCATCAACTACAATTGGTCTATCAGTTCGAATTACAACTTCTTGTTTGGAAGTGTTTGAATTTCTTCCAGCTGGTCTGTTGATTCTTCCATTAGCCAAGTAAAACGACTCCTTTTCCAGTTGGGTTTTGTTCGATTAAGTCTGAATGAGTGATTAGTTTGCCACCTTTCTCAACAATTTTTGCTGCTGCAGAACTTGAAATTGAAAATGAGAATAATGTGATTTTGTGAGAAATATTTCCTGTTCCGAGGACCTTTCCTGGGAATACTACAATGTCGTTTTCTTTGGTTAATTGATCGATTCTATTCAAATTGAGATCTCTTCTTGCAATGGATGGTTTTAGTGCATATTCTGCCAATTTTCCCCAAATTGCGGCATCATTTTTTGCTGATGCTTTCTTTAGATCTTTTGCCATGTGTATTACGACTTGACTAGTCATGTGAATAATGCGGTTTGAAACCCAAATATAATGTCTATGCTTAATTACGCTTCAACTTGGTCAATCATTTCTTTAAATTGACCAATTCTATTGGTGACCTCGTCAACTCCAGAAACTATGATTTGCTCTGGTTTGAGGGCTCCAGTTGATTCTACAGTTAGTACTTTGACATCTTCTTTGTCAGTATCTGTAAGTGTTGAGATGTTTGCAGAATTCCATTTTGCGTGTTCAGTTCCACGTCCTAGTCTTGCATAGCACTCAACTTTGATTCTTTGACCTGGTGCTAGATGAACGATTGGAATTTTATCTGAAACTGGTTTAATTGTATCATCTTCTGATGATAACTCGTTAGATAGAACGGTTCTTGTAACGTCTGAATCACCAGAGTCTAAAACTAACATAACTTTGCAGTTTGAACATCCTGTCTCACTTTGACACTCACATTTTGATGGTTCATTGAATCTGCTCAAATCTGTAGTAATTGGAATTAGCCCTAATCTGTGTGCTAGTCCTTCATCTGGTAATACTGATGAATTTTCAATAACATCTACAGTATCAATTGCAAAAACTGGAACTCCGTTTAGACAAACTCGTCTAAGGGCGTTTGCATACTGTAATGGTATGCCTTTTAGCTTTACAGCTATCTTATCATTATCTTTGCTAATTACTTCTAAGGATGACAAATCTTGAAGAAAATCTTCAAAGTCCACATAAAAATCTAGCTGGTTTTACGTATAGATAAATACCAAATTACCATAGATGTAATAGAAATGGCAGACTATACGTTGGTTAGATATTCCTTTGAAGGTGAAAAGTTTGAAATTATGGTAAAGCCTGATCCTGCACTTGATTACAGATTGGGTAAGAAAAAGGATATTGCTTCAATCTTGGTTTCTGATGAAATTTACACTGATGCCAGCAAGGGTACAAGACCTGCTGCTGAAAAATTACTCCATGCTTTCAAAACCGAAGATCAAGCTGAAATTGCAGAAATTATTCTCAAGAAAGGTGATCTGAATCTTACAACTGATCAAAGACGAAAGATGATTGAAGAGAAGAAAAAACAGATTGTCACATTTATTGCCAAAACTTACGTTGATCCTAGAACTCACTTACCACATCCTCCAGTTAGAATTGAGCAAGCAATGAAAGATGCACGAGTATCAATTGATCCTCACAAAACAGTCGATGAGCAGGTAAAAGATCTTGTAGAACAACTACGTTCTATAATTGCTCTAAAGTCTGAGAATCTCAAATTGGAGATTATCGTCCCTGCACAATATGCATCTCAATCATATGCAGTTCTAAAATCTGTAGGTTCTCTAAGTTCAGAAGAATGGCAAAATAATGGTTCATTAAAAGCAATACTTGAAATACCCGCTGCAGCAAGGCCAAACGTGATAGACAGATTAGGTTCTATAACCAAGGGCTCTGCTTCAGTCGAGGTAGTTCAATAATGGATAATAAGCGAAAATATGTTATTCCAGGCGATGTTGTAACTACTGGTCCATTCAGACCTGAGCAAAATGTAATCCTTGAAGGCGAAAAGATAATTTCTACAACCATTGGTATTTCTGAAATTTATGAAGATTCAGTTCGTGTAATTACATTAACTGGAAAATATATCCCTAAAATCGATGATCTTGTTATTGGTAAAGTAAATTCACACACTTCCTTGTCCTGGGAGTTGGACATCAATTCATGCTATGTTGGATTTTTGCCTGCACAAGATGTTTTTGGACGAGATTTTTCTGCTCATGCTGATGAACTTTCTACTAAACTAAAAACAGGAGATCTAGTGGCAGCAAGAATTGCTAATTTTGATAGAACAAGAGATCCTCTAGTTACAATCTCTGATAGAGACTTGGGTGCAATTGACTCTGGTGAATTGGTAGAAATCTCACCAAGTAAGGTTCCACGCCTAATTGGAAAGAGAGGTAGCATGATTCAGATGATAGAGATGGCAACAAATGCTGCAGTTACAATTGGTCAGAACGGCTGGGTTGTAGTTTCATGTGAGAGTCCCGAGGGATTATTAAAGGCTAAAAAAGCAATTGAAATGGTTAATCAAAAGGCACATGTTGCTAATTTGACTGACCAAATTAAAGAAATGTTAGAAATAAAGGATGATGAAACTTAATGGGCGGAAGAGACGCAACAATGGTCCTATTGGACGAGAATGGTATTCGCTGTGATGGTCGTAAAGTAGACGAGACACGACGAATAATGATTAGAGCCGGTGGACTAAAAAACGCTGATGGTTCTGCTTACATTGAATTTGGTGATAACAAAATTTTGGTCGGAGTTTTCGGTCCAAGAGATGTACATCCAAAACACATGTCAAACACTGATACTGGAATTTTAAGAGTTAGATATCACATGGAACCCTTCTCTGTTGGTGATAGAAAAAATCCTGCACCTTCAAGAAGAGAAATTGAAATATCCAAAGTAATCAAAGAAGCTTTAGAGCCTGCAGTAATGTTGGAGAATTTCCCAAGAACTGCAGTTGATGTATTTATCGAAGTATTACAAGCCGATGGTGGAACTAGATGTGCTGCACTTACTGCAGCATCTGTTGCACTAGCTGATGCTGGAATCCCAATGCGAGATATGGTTGCAGCAGTTGCAGCAGGAAAAGTTGCAGATACAATAATCCTTGATGTTAACAATGAAGAAGACCAAGCAGGTCAAGCAGATATGCCAATTGGTTACATGCCAAGTCTTGATAAAATTACACTATTACAATTAGATGGAGTTTTGACTCCAGAAGAATACAAAAAATGTGTTGATGTTGGAGTAAAGGGCTGCAAAGTTGTTTACGAACTACAAAAGAAAGCACTAAAAGACAAATACTTTGGAAATGGAGGAGACTAAAATTGACATCTGTTTCTGTTATTGATGAACTAAAGAGAACACAAATTCTTGAATTATTAGAACAAGGAAAACGTGTTGATGGACGTGCACTTGATGAACCACGTGAACTTAAAATTGAAATTAATGCAATTCCACACGCTAATGGATCAGCCCGAGTCTATCTTGGTGATACTGAAACAATCTGTGGGGTAAAAATTAAACCTGATAGACCATTCCCAGACACTGGAGATAGAGGCCTTTTCATTTGTACTGCTGAACTCTTACCATTATCTCATCCAACTGTAGAGACTGGTCCACCACAACCACCTGTTATTGAATTAGCAAGAGTTACTGATAGAGGAATTAGAGAAAGTCACATGGTTGATGTTTCTCAATTAGTTATTGAAAAAGACAAATCCGTAATTGGTGTATTTGCTGATATTGTTGTTGTTGATTATGATGGCAATCTCTTTGATGCATGCTCTTATGCTGCAACTGCCGCTTTACTTACATCAACTACTCCAAAATGGACTTGGACTGATGAACAACCAACACTAGTTGAAGGTGAAGAAACTCCTTTGCCAATAACTACAATCCCAGTATCTGTAACTATGGGAAAAATTGGTAAACATATCCTAGTTGATCCAAATGGAGATGAATGGGCTAGTATGGATGCTCGTGTTACAATTACAACTGATTCTGATGGAAATATCTGCGCATTGCAAAAAGGTGGCAGTGATGGATTCACACAAGATGAAATTAATCAATGTGGTGACATCTCTGTACGTGTAGGTGCACAGATAAGAGAAAAAATAAAAGCAGCTCAAAAGGATAGTCAGTAAAATGGTTAAACACTCTAAAGCAAAAAAAGCCCTTAAAGGATTAGGTGCTCGTTACGGAATTAAACTTAGAAAACAATATTCTAAAGTTCATTTTACATTAAAAGAAAAACGAACTTGCCCTGAGTGTGGTTCACAAAACTTTGGACGTGATGCCGTTGGAATTTGGTCTTGTAAAAAATGCAGCTATAAAGTAGCCGGAACTGCATATGACATTAAACTTTAGTGCAAAAATCACAGTTGATGCAAAAGACAAGACAAAAGCAATTTTTGAATCTGTAAATACAGACAATGAATTTTATCCTGAAAATCCTGTAAAAACAAAGATGACTTTTGATAAAAAAATCACCATTGCTGTTGAAACTGATCAATTACCTCATCTTCGAGCAAACTTGAACTCTACTCTTCGATTAATTCAAGCAAGTTATGATTCAATAGAATCGGTAAAGATATAATGAAACAAATTTTTTGGTAAATAATGTCAGCAGGACAAATGCCACCATGGCTTCAAGAGCAAATTATGAAATTACAACAAGCACAGCAGAGTCTTCAATCAGTAATGACTCAAAAACAACATCTTGAAATTGAAAATGCAGAAACAGAAAAAGCCCTTGAAGAATTACGCAAAGTTGCTGATGGTGATGCAGTGTTCAAACAAGCTGGTACTGTTTTGATTAAATCAAAAAAAGAAGAGTTGATTGCTGAATTAGAAGAACGAATTGAACTAACTAAAACACGTGCAACAGTTCTTGAAAAACAAGAAACACGTCTAAAAGAATCACTAAAAGAGCAAGAAGCAAAAATTACTGAACAAATGAAAGGTGGTGCTGCCGGTACTCCTCCAAATTCACCTCCTGTAGAAGACAACCCTAGAAAATAATTTCCTAGTTTCATACAAGATATTAACAATTCTTTTGTAGCAATGTTGTGAATTTAGAAAATCTTAGAATTGTAGTAGATGAGCGGGAGCGGAAAAGTGGAATTCCTGATTTGTTAAAATCTATTGGATTAAACATTGAAATGAAAACACTTCCGATTGGAGATTACATTGTTGCACCTGAAACAATAGTTGAGAGAAAAAGTATTCGTGATCTTATGGCTTCTGTTTTTGATGGTAGATTGTTTGATCAATGCTCAAGATTGAAAGAACATTTTGAGCACCCAGTAGTTCTCATGGAAGGTAATGTTGATGAAATTGAAGAGATTACTGAAAACCCTCTGATTTTTTATGGCGCTCTCTCAACTGTAGTTTTAGATTTTAACATCCCTGTAATTCCAACACCTAGTGCTGCACATACTGCTAAACTTTTGGTTTCAATGTGCTCCAGAAAAGATACTCCTAAAGGCCCATATCTAAAAAAGATAAAAAAATCATCTGATCTGGAAAAACAACAACTTTCAGTTCTTTGCAGTTTACCTGGAATAGGAGAAAAATTTGCAGTTAGAATGCTAACTAAGTTTGGAACTCCTCTGAAAGTTTTCAGTGCCACTGCTGCAGAATTGGCAAAAGTTGAAGGTCTAGGTGATGCTCGTGCAAAAAAAATCAAAAAAACACTTGCTACTAAAAGTAAATTACTAAAAACATCAAACCAACAAACACTACACGACACTTGATTGAATTAATTTTCAAATTCTAACTGTATAGTTTTAGCTGATTTGTTTGAGTAATTTTCTTTTTAATGGAGTTCCACACATTGGACACTCTGTTCCAGTTGTGTGATTAGTTCTACATCCTGGGCAATAATGAACCCATTTTCCAACATCTGCGATACCCTTAGTCATGATAGGCCTAATTTCTAAACCTAGATTCTTGGCAACGTTTGAAATTGCAAAATCATCACTAATTATCTGACCCTTCATTTCAATACCTAATGCAATAATTGAGATATCTTGTTTTGATAACTGGGGAAAATCTCCTGTATCTTTTGATGATTTGATTGCAGCTTTTATTGATTCAGAATCTGGTTCTCTGATTTTTAATCTGTTAGTTTCAAGTAAAGTTCCTAATGCATCATGGTTTTTCTTTATGTGTTTAATTTCTTCATAAACTAGTGAGGTTGTGTAGCAATCATCTGATGATCTAAACGGTACTCCTGCATAAAATGCACTGGCGTCTAAAATTCTAAAATCCAAGCTTGCTCATCTGTCTTAGTCCTCTCTTCTTTAATCTTAGAAAGACTGCATGTTTTTTGTATCTTTTAATGGTGATTGGTTCTCCATATCCTGCCGATTTGACTACTTGTGCATCCATTGCAATATGGCAATCATGAGTAGATGTAATTTCTATTTTTTCATCTGGAACAATCAATGATGCTAATCTGTACACTGGTGCGACAGGTGTTATGATTAAAACATCTAAACTTTCATGCAGAATTGGACCTCCTAATGAAAAAGAATGACCTGTAGAACCACTTGGTGTTGCAATTATCACTCCATCCATTTTTTGCTTTACTGTGTCGTCTTGAAATTTAATTGTAATCTCTGCAGTTTTAGTCAAGTTTGTTCTAGTGATGTAAATTTCATTTAGTGCTGGTGGAAATTCTTTTCCTCCACAAGATGCAACAACTCTAATTCTTTTATCTAAAAAGAAATTATCTTTTACAATTTGTTCAATTGCATCATCAATTTCTTCAATTGTTATTTCTGCTAAAATCCCTCTATTTCCTCCTACGTTGATAGTCAGAATTGGAGTCTCATTTTCCAAGTTTCTAAATACACGAAGTGTTGTTCCATCTCCCCCTAAGGTGATGACCAGGTCTAGTCTTTCCTTTTTTAATTCCTCCAAGGCCTCTATCTGTTTTGCGCCCTCAACTTCAATTGGAGAAATAGTAAATACTGTAATTTTTTTTGCTAATAGCTTTTTTGTAACGTCTTTTGCAGCTTGCTCTGAATCTTTGGACCCTACCTTGCTAACTACTGCTACTTTTTCTAATTTCAAGCAGTTCTTCTGAATCGTATTTACTTAAAAATGATATTTTTCCTATCCTTTGGAAAAACAAATAAGTATGAAAACAAATCCGTACAAATTATGAGTTACGCACATCCTGAAGTTTTAGTCGATACCGAATGGGTATCACAGAATCCTCCTAATGAAAAAAGAAAATTAGTTGAAGTTGATTATGATCCTGTAAATGGATATCAAAAAGGCCACATTAATGGTGCCAGTTTAATTTGGTGGAAACGAGACATCAATGATCCAGTAACTCGAGATATCATTAGTAAAAAAGAATTTGAAGCATTAATGGCTAAAAACGGAATCACTGCAGATACTGAAGTTATTCTTTATGGTGACTTTAACAACTGGTTTGCAGCATTTGCTTTCTGGGTTTTCAAAATTTACGGTCATGAAAATTTAAAGATCATGAACGGTGGACGAAAAAAATGGGAATTGGAAAATAAAGATTACACTACTGACGAACCTCAAATAGCTTCGACAACTTATGTTGCACAACCTACAGATGAGGGATTACGTGCATATCTATTTGATGTTAGTAGAGCTTTAGGAAAAGAAGACACTGTAATGGTGGATGTAAGATCACCTGCAGAATTTACTGGTCAAATTACTGCACCTCCAGAATATCCAATGGAGCATGCACAAAGAGGTGGCCATATTCCTGATGCAAATAATATTCCTTGGGCAACTGCAGTTAATGATGCTGATGGTACTTTCAAAGCAGTTGAAGAATTAAAACAAAATTATGAACCAAAAGGAGTCACTCCTGACAAAGATGTAATTTGTTATTGCAGAATTGGAGAGCGTTCTTCACACAGTTGGTTTGTATTGAAATATCTACTTGGATACCCAAAAGTTAGAAACTATGATGGTTCTTGGACTGAATGGGGAAACATGATAGGAAATCCTGTGGAAAAATAAATTGCTTTTAGACCTTCCTGTTCTTGAGAAAGGTACTTTCTATTTTATCAAAGACGGCGAGTCTGATATTATCTTAGAGGACAAAACTAAACGTGGTCTTGAAATTAAAGAAACCTCTATTGATGAAAAAATCAATGTCAAAGCCGATAAAGGAATGATCCATGATATGGATGGAATTGGACACTGGGTTCCAATTCGTTGGTATTTTGCAAAAGATTCCTTTGATCTATCTCAGGTATTGGTTCACGCAGAAGCAATGGATGAAAAGTACACCAAACTTCGAGAACTCACATGTCCTGATGATGAGGACTGATAACCTTTTTATCTAAAATAAAATGAATAGACACAGATGTCTTTACTCCTAAAAGATCGAGTTTGGTCAATGGAGGCCGCAACTGCAAAACGTGGCGTTTATCCTTTACATGGATTCAAACTTGGCTTGTATCGATTACCAATAAAACTCGAAGATCCAGTTGAACTAAAATCTGTTCATGATGGTCTCAAAAAGGCATTTGAAATGGACATGTATGCTGATAGAATTTACGCAACATATCGTTGGAAAGAACAAAACATGGATGATCCTGATGCTAAAGGATATCAAGAAGTTGATTTGTCAGTTACAGTTGAAATTGTAAGTGGCGAAGTTGTAGATATTATTTATCAAATTTTCCCAATTGAAAAGTTCGGTGATCCTAATTGGGTTAAAGATTATAGAAAAAAGGCTGACCATTTTGCTAAAATGGTAATTGATACTATTTTACGAAATACTATTTTGGCTGACAAAATGATTTCATATTTTGCAAAAACTGAAAAAATTTCTGAAGTTGCAGCTATTCAAAAACTAGAAGAACTAACTCCTCTTGCAAAAATTGTTCTTGGTGCAAAACCAAAACCAGTTGAGGCAAAAGACGATGAAGAGGGTGAAGAAGATGATAGTGCTATTGAAATTCCAGATGGAGCAAAACCTGGACCAATTGATGTTGATTACAAATCAAAAATGAAACCAACTACACCATACGAAGCCCCTGAACACACAATCAAAACTTGGGGTAGAAGAGGTACAAGTAATGGTATCATGGGTGTATGGGGAGAATTTGTTTCAGTAGACTATGATATTTGTGTAGCCGATGGTGGATGCATTGAAGCATGTCCTGTCGCTGTATACGAATGGTTTGACACTCCTGGCAATCCTGCATCTGAGAAAAAGCCGTTAATGTCAAAAGAACCTGATTGTATTTTCTGTCTTGCATGTGAAGGCGTATGTCCTCCACAAGCAATCAAGATTTATGAGCAAAAATAAATTTAATTTCTTTCCACTTAAATAGCGATTAGCAATTCCTTGAATTTAGTGATATGACAATCAATCCTTTCACCTCATTTGTATTTGATCTGTTTATTTTATCTGCCATAATTATTACTGCATACACAGTTAATTTTTACTATCTTGCATTTCTTTCAAGAACAAGAAAAGAATCTCATCCTACAATTGATTGGGGCACTCCAACTATTACAATACAATTACCAATTTACAATGAAAAGTATGTAGCAAAACGACTCGTTGATGCAGTTTGTCATATGGATTATCCAAAAGACAAAATGAGAATAATGGTATGCGATGATTCAGATGATGATACAGTTGAATTACTAAAAAATGTAGTTGATGGTTACAAAAAAGATGGGTATCTAATTGAACATGTGCGACGTGGAACAAGAGTAGGTTACAAGGCTGGTGCATTAAAACATGCAATGAAAACAACTGACACCGAACTTGTTGCAATATTTGATGCTGATTTTATTCCTCCCACTTGGTTTCTTAAACGAGCAATACCGCATTTTGCAACATCAAAAATTGGTCTAGTTCAATGCAGGTGGGGCCATGTCAATGAAAATTACTCTACCATTACTCAAGTGCAAGCCCTCAGTATTGATTTTCATTTTCTTGTAGAGCAGAAAGCAAAAAGCAATTCTCATCTCTTCATGAATTTTAACGGTACTGCTGGTATTTGGAGACGTGATTGTATTGAAGATGCTGGAGGTTGGCATACTGCCACACTTGTAGAGGATCTTGATCTAAGCTATCGTGCACAAATGAAAGGTTGGAAGTGTTTGTTTTTACCTGATATTGTAGTTGATGCTGAATTGCCTGCACAAATGAATGGGGCAAAAAGACAACAATTCCGTTGGGCAAAGGGATCAATTCAATGTGCAATTAAATTACTTTCTGATGTTGCTCTAAAACGTCATGTTGCAATTGAAGCTAAACTTCAGGCATTCATTCAACTTACTCGTCATATTGTTTATCCTCTAGTGTTGATACAATTTTTATCATTACCTGTATTGCTTGCAGCCCAAGTCAATCTTTATGTTGTAAGTGTTCTACCGGCATTAACAATTGCAACATATCTTGCAATGGGACCTGGCGCATATGTTTTAGTGATTCAGGGAATGTATGGTAAAACCTGGAAATCTAAAGCAAAACTACTTCCGGCATTACTAATTTACAATGCTGGAATGTCTGTAAATAACACAGTAGCAGTATTTGATGCAGTACTAGGAAAGAAAAATGAATTTCACAGAACTCCAAAATACGGACTAGTAACAAAAAAAGATGATTGGAAAGACAAGGCCTATAATTTACCATTTACACAAACAACTCTGCTAGAAATATTCTTTGGAGTTTATGGAGTAATGGGAATTTTCATTGCAATTTTTTCAAACAATCCTGTGTTTGTACCAATCATTGCTCTTCAAACAATTGGCTTTTTTTTCATTGCATACCTGAGTTTGTCTCATACTAAATTTAAAAGAAATAAATCAAGTGATAATCGAGCAAAAACTAAGAAGGAAAAAATGGCAAATACTGTTTACAAACTTTCCATGATTGGAATACTTGGAATAATTATTTTTGGAGGATATATGGCAATTTCTGGTTACAATTCTGATATTTACCCTCTTGATAGAATACGAGGAAATCTTGATGGTATTGTGTCTTCATCAGATCCACAAATGATTCGTGATCATTTAGTTGCAATCCAAGCAGATTTGGATATTGTAATGGTGAATTTACCTGATACCTGGGATACTGAAGGTAACATAATTTCAAAAAATCCTGTTTGGATATTTGGAACAGAATCTACTAACTTTCTTAGAATTCAAAATAACATAGATACAATGTTTACAGGAGTTAATGAAATATCCAATATTCCTAAAGATAATTCTGCATATCATACAGGTATGTTGGATATCAAGGAAAGGGCAGCATTGCTAAAAATCAACATCATGGATGCAACTCCGTACATGTATGTCAGTCCTGCAAACATGATGCTTAGTGGTATTTGGATTGCTGCAATTATAGGAATTTTTGCAGCATTAAAACGAAAGAAAGAACAACTCAATAAAACTGATCAAGAATAATTAAGAAATATTTAGATCTTTTCTAATTTCATCAACAGCTCTTATTCCATAAATGTCTCGCACTTGTTGAATTCTTATTGATTCTTTTAACATGTCTCTGCCAATGGCGTTTGTTAAAATTGAATATACATCACTGAATCTTACTTCCCACTTGTCTGCGCAATCTAATATTTTACTAACAGCCCACTGTCGAACTTCATGAGGTAGAGGAATTTTCTCTCCAGACTCTACTGAAATTCGATCAAAGAGATTTACAATATCTGCGGTTTGAGATGCCATTTTTTCTATGTCTTTTGATACTCCATATTTTGATTCGGCATTCATTCTAATGTTTGATTGGTATTCAGATAGCTTCAACAAAGCCATCATCTCTTTAGATGAATCACTAGATGCCTTGTTGGTGACATCTTTGACTGTTTGTAACTCTTGAAATAGTCTTTCAGATTTTTTATGAAATTCTATTGTAGATTCGTCTTGTCTTTTTAGGGTGTCAGACACTGATGATATTTTTTGCTCAATACTGTTTGTTTTATCAAATACATTTTGTTTGAAATTTGAAACTTCCTCCTGAACTGATTTTAGCCCTTCTCCTACAAATGCTGTGGAATCAGCCCTCTGTGCTAGTGCTCCAATCTCTGTTTCAATTTTATCAATCTTACCTCCTAGTTCTTTTATTGATTCTAGGCTCAAATTATCTATGGAATTTGCTTTGGATGAAATGGAATCAAACTGTTGTTTTAGTCCATCAATTACTCCTGCTAAAGAATCAATTTTTGATGCTTTTGATGATATTGCATCAATTGTGATTTTAATGGCATCAAGCTCAGCATTTAGATTTGAACTAGATGCTGCCCCTTCTGAAATTCTTCCTAATTCTAGTTTGAGACTTTCAATAATTTGAGTACCTGTATCTAATTTTGCTGTTTTTCCAGATATTTCTTCAATTGTATTTTTTAGATTATCCATCTCAGAACCAATCTCTAAGAATGAATCTGTTTTTCCAGAAACTTTTCTTAAATCATCTCTAACTTCGTCAATTCTTTGTGCAATTTTGATTATCATTTGAGAATTATTTTTAATTGAGTTCATGCTTTCTTCAACTCGCTCTGATATGTCTTGAGATTTTGATGATTTTTGTAATTCTGAAATTTTACTGATCTCTTTTTCTAATTTAGAAGTCTGGTCATTAATTTTATTAACTAAATTTGATTGTGATCTGACTTGATTTAATCCTGCATAGAGTTTTTGGGTATCATCCTCTATTATGTTAATTTGTTTTGATTGTTTTTGAATATGTTCTAGTGTGGATGTTAATGTGTCAATCATTCCTTTCATGGATACTAGCACTTTTTGATTTTCGCCAAAGATTTTTGACATTACTTTAATTTCTTTTTGTAATGCTTTGTTTGAATCTGAGACTGATGCTACCTTTTTTAACAACACTGATGGATTAGGCTCTTTCTTTGCCTTGACTGGTGTTTTCTTTTTTGTAGTTTTGGTAGCCATATGAAATCATTTAAAATTTAAAGATAAAAAAGTTGGGTGTAAAAATAAAAATGTAAAGAGTTACTTGTTTACAACTTCTGGTTCATGAAGTAATTCATGAAATGTCTTTTCAGCCAATCCATTCACTGTTTCAATAAACCCTCTTGGACAATATTCGCATTGAATCATATAGTACGGTATGGTACCGTACTATTAATAGTAAGGTGATTGCAAAATAACCAATTATGCAGTCAGATACCCCAGGTCATATCTCTTCATTTAATTCAGATGACCTAATCATCACTCTGCACATGAATTATGTTGTTTGGGCATAAAGAGGTTAAAGATTTTCAAAATTGCCGAGCCTAACATTATCTCTGGAACATTCCAAAATTGCAATTCGCAATCATTTTTTAAACAAATTTGTTTATTGATTACATGCAAAACATTCCACTTCAGATTACTGGTGGAATTCAAAATACCCTAAACAACACTGTAACTAGTTTAATTGAGCAAATAACTCCTGAATTACCTCACACAAGTTTTGTCACTGATTTGGCATTCATTATGATTATTGGCGCTGTTGTAACTCTGGCTTTTTTTAAAATCAAACAACCATTGATCATCGGCTATCTTTTTGCAGGAATGTTGATTGGTCCACTTTCTCCGTTTTGGTCTTGGGTCTTACCTGAAGGAGGTCCGTCTGGTGATGTGTTGGGCGGAGTTGGGATTTTATCTGATATCTCTGCATTGAATCTTTTTGCTGAAATTGGAGTCATCTTACTTCTCTTTGTAATTGGAATAGAGTTTCCATATGCAAAAATTAAAAATATTGGACGAGTAGCTGTTGGAGTTGGAACTATAGGATTGTTTTCAACCTTGGGTGTGCTGTTCTATACTGCTACAGCCCTTGGATTGGGATTCATGGATGCTTTGTTTATTTCTGCAGCCTTGTCAATATCTAGTACTGCAATTATCGTAAAGTTGTTAGAGGATATGGGAAAAATCAAAAAAGAATCATCCATTATGGTTCTTGGTATTTTGATTGTAGAGGACGTGATAGCTGTCATCTTAATTTCATCTTTGCAATCCATTGCATTGGTTGGAACTGTATCTATAGAATCAATCATTGTAGTTGTATTGGTTGCAACTGGTCTTATTGTCGGTACATTTACTATTGGAACTCGCGTAATTCCACCTCTAATTGATAGAGTTGCAGCAGCAGAACATCGTGAGATTCTTCTGTTAAGTGTACTGGGTCTTTGCTTTGGTTATGCATTATTTGCAAATATTGTAGGATTATCTGTAGCAATTGGGGCATTTTTAGCAGGCGTTTTAGTGGCCGAATCTAAATCTGCTGAGGTAGCAAAGTTACTTTCAAGTCCAATCAAAGACATGTTTGTTGCTATCTTTTTCATTTCAGTTGGAGCCTTGATGGATGTCTCACAGCTAGAAAATTATATTTTTATTGCAATTGCTTTGATTGCAGTTGCAACCGGGATGAAATTTGGAGGCAATATGATTGGAAATTTCATTTTCAGACAGAAACGTGGCAAGGCACTTCGTTCAGCATTCACTTTGGCTGCACCTCGAGGGGAATTCTCTATTGTCATTGTAAAAGTTGGAGTGGATATTGGGGCAGTTAGTGCATTCTTGTTCCCGTTAGTTGGTATAATTTCAATTATCACTGCTTTCATCTCCCCATTTTTGATGAAGGCCGGTGACAAAATAATCCCTGTATTGGAAAAAAAAGAAAATGTCTGATGAACTCAAAGAATTCTTAGATAGGGTACATAATGGAATCACTACTTTTGATTTTGAAGGAAACGAGACGCCTTGTATTGAATTGGAGGAGAAAAGATATGATGAGATATTGTCTAAGGTTGCAGGACAACCATTGTCAATTAACACTGATTTGAATATTTTGCAAGATGGATTGGGTAATACATTTGTTGAAGTAAAATTGACTTTTTCAACTGGAAATATCACTGAAACGTTTCTGGTGAATGCAAAAACTCACCTTGCTTTTTTCAAATCTCTTGCAAAAACATCCATGCTTGCCCTCACTTCACCAAAATCTAATTTTGGAAAAGATAAGGTGTTTATGATTCAATTACCACGTCCAGAAAAAGCTCAAGATGCACTTGAAATTATACAAAATGCATTGATTCCAAAGAACAAATAAAGTGGTGCAGTTACCGGGATTTGAACCCGGGTCACGTACTTGGCAAGCACGAGTACTAACCAGACTGTACTATAACTGCAACAAACCTCAAGGCTGAATTTGGATATTAAACTGTTTTTAACTATTTCAATTAAGATCATTTATGGATGAAACTCTTCTAAAGAAAATTGAGCAAAAAATTCAAGATTCTATATCAAATAAAGATGAAATTAAACAATTGATCAAATCACTATCTGTAATTGATGATTCAAACTCTTTTGCTTTGGGAATTGTTGTGGGAAGAATCTATAACACATTTTATTATCAATCTAAAAGAATTCTAAATAGAGAACCAACAAAACAAGAATTTCAAGAATTTTTAGAATTTGTTAAAAATAAGAAATCTGATTTAGATAACTTATGGTGATAGTTTGTTCCAATCAATTACTTTGATTAGTGGTGTTCCTGGTAATTTTACACATGAACCATGTAGTGCTTTTTTTGCAGCAGTTAGATGAGCATCACCATTTACGTATAATTCCATAATGCATTGTCCTTGTTTTACCCTAGCCCCTAGACTTACTGCTTTTCCCCATGATCTTCGCATTCCTTCTGAAACTCTATCTGCACCTGCAGTTGCAATTTGTTTGTTTTCTCTGAGAAGATTGTGTGGGTAAATCCTTAATCTTGAATAATATCCTGATTCACCAGTTGTTTTTTCTAGTGTTTTGTTTGCAGCTAGTCTTGTAGATTCAATAGCCATATGTCTAATCTGAATTTTTTCGTTTAACAATAATTGAACACAGTACTGGTATGTTCCTCTTTTGCCACCTTGAAATTTTGCAATTTTGATTTGTGGTTTACCTTTGATGTATTCTTTTCTTGTAAAGACTTGACCTTTTCCATCTCGATAATTAGCACCATGCATGATATTTTCAAGCCAGAATGCCCATATTTTAACGGTTAGCAGGGTATCTCTCATATTCTCCAATGCTTATATGGAAATCCTTTGATTTTCACTTTATTATGGATGATACCCCATTAGTTCATGGAGAGTTAGTTTCAGATCAAACATGTATCACACAAAAGAACATGATTCATGAATTAGAATTAAAGGGGTTTGGAGAAATTGAAGAAAAAAAATTATTCCTAAAATCATTTGAAACACTTTACTTGTTGTATGCAAAAAGACTGATTCTAAAAAAGAACAAAAAACAAATTAATTTTGATATTTTCATGAATATTTGTCAAAAAACTGATTCTGAGACTCTTACAAAGTTTTTGATTTATCGTGATCTTAGGAATAGGGGCTATGTTGTAAAAGATGGATTTGGATTTGGTTCTGATTTTCGAGTGTATGAGAGGGGTCATTATGGTGAAAAAGGTGCAAAATTCCTAATCTTTGGACTCAATGAGGGTCAACAAGAAAAGATGGGAAATCTACAAAAAAAGATTGAAGAAATTACTCAAATGGGAAAAGAACCAATCATTGCAGTAATAGAACGCCGTGGTGAAGTTATCTACTATAAAATCAATAAAATGGATTTTGCAGAAAACAAATCAAGACTTGAAGAACCCTTTGATCTCTAATCTTTCATAATCCATTCTGAAGAATATTTTAAAAGATTATTTTCTTCAGCATACATAAAATCATACACTTCCACATGTTTTGTTTTATTTTGCCACAAGTCTTCAAAGTCTTTTACTTTTCTTTCAACTCTGGATTTATCATTCCATGAAGTAAAGACATCCACTGATTCAAAATCTCTAGATTGTGCAGAAAATGATTCTTTGGATGTTCCTGTAAATGCAACTGTTTGGTCTTCATCATCTCTGAAAATCCCAATTCTTTCTGAAAATGTATCTGTTATGCTTTCTGAATTTGGTATTGCGATTTTTAATTCAACTTGTCCGTTATTTACAATGTCTTGAAGCTTTTGGATTTTTGCATCTTTGATTAATTTTCCATTAAATGACTTTGTATATTTTTCAGAAAAGAGTTTTGTAAATAAATTGAGATCACTAGTTCTAAATCTGTGTCCTGTAATCATTCTCAATTTTGCTTTTCCTTCTGCAAATCTATCAAATGCTACTGAGAATGTTGATAATGTCTGAATGGATAAAAAATCAACACATCTGTCATATTCAATACAATTACTTAGACAGGGAAGGAAGAACTCTGAAACAATATCGTCTTTGTCTGAACGATATTCTTCTTTTAATTGAATTTCTCTTAGGCCCAATAAATTTAATTAAAAATTTTGTTATTTAAAGAAACAATTTTAAAATTAGTATATCATTGGAGCGCTTTTGTACAGTGTACATCATCACGATATTGGCTAAAATTTTAATTTACTATTAAATTAACAAAATCGTGGTTTTTAAAATAATGTACAAATTCCAAGATGATGATAAATCATATACTTGCTATGTGACACATTCACAGTACATCAATTTCAAAAATTTACCTTCAATCAAAGAAATTATTATTCTTAAGAGAAATCAGATGGAGATGAAACAATATGAGGAGGAAATGCAGCGCTCAATTGATGAAGCATTTGCAAATAGTACTTCTCACATAAAAAATCTCTCTGATGAACTTTGAGAATTTTTCTCCAAAATAGGTTCAACATCAATGAACTCAAACCTATGAGTAGAATGTCCCTGTGTATCTAGAATCATAACTTGTAATTCCTGACTAATAAAAAAAGAAAAAAGATGTAGATGAATTACTGTACAGTAAATTCATCTACGAACTTTTCATAATCATTTGTTGATGGGTCTACTGCTTCAACATTTACTAATCCACTCTGAATCAATGGCATGTGTATGCCGTTTTGTGCTGAATGAATTTTTGCTGCTGTAAAGGCCATCACAAATGTTCCTTGCTCATCATATACTGGTGTATAATGTCCTCTTAGAATAATTCTAAAGGATTCACCTGAATCTAATGTGCCAGTACCATGAAGTTTGATTTTACCATTGATTGCTTTACCTTTTAATTCTAATTTTGCATGGCGGTCTGCTGCAGAAATCTCTGCATCAGATGAAACTCTCCATACGCCATTATCATTACGTACTGCTTTTCCATCAATAGCAATTTTTGCTTCATGTGCTTGACCTGCTATAATTGCCCAGCCACTTGTAGTTCCATCAAATTGAACTTGTGGTCTAACTACAGTGTCTACAGGACGTTCTGCTGCTACACTTGTGGAAATGCTAGCATCTGCAGATACTCCTGCTACATTTGTAGTTGTAGCAACGTTACTGTCTGCATCTATGGCTAATGCCATAGGTGAGAAAGCAACTGCCATTATTGCAACTAGTGCAATCATAGCGGGTAACGTTTGTTTTGTTTTCATTGACAACTAGATGAGAAATTGAATTTAAAGGCTAGCTAACAATTGTAACGTAACAAAGTTACTTTGTCTTTATGTGATGAAAAGTAATTCAATGATTCATTGACACAGATTTGTAAGGGCATATGTGGCCAGAAAAAAGCAATTTCAATGCCAAATAATTTACGATATAAATCTGGACAGAAAAGATGTGGTACCTGTGATTGCTATTTTTATACTGAAGAAATTAACTGTCCTTGCTGTGCAACTAGACTTCGAACAAAACCGAGAAGTAAGAGAATATGGGAACAGTAATGTTCTAATCTATTCTAATTCAAAAGAGAGGGATTAATCTGGCGCGTGAATATAGAGATAGAATTTACATTCGAAAAGATATTTTGCTCAAGCTATACGAGTACGGTGAGCTAAATCAAAGCAAATTGATGAGTATATGCGGATTAAACAATGCAAAACACAAAGGAATCTTAGATGATATGATTGAAAAAGGGATTTTATCTTTAGAAAAAGAACCTTGGGGAAATAAAGTGATTTTAAAATACAAGATTTCTGAAAAAGGTATTCGTATTATGAAAGAAGTTTTGGATCCATATGAGGAACTATTCCCAAGGGAGGACAAAAAATGACAAGTAACATTGTTACTCAAGCGTTTTTAATGAAAAATGGGAGATTTAATCATGAGTAATTCGGGTAACGGCTCTGAAAAACGAGAAAATATCTTTGAAATTCTAGATGGAATCATGTTCCAGATGGGAAATACAAAAAAAATCTTTATGATAATGATTTTGACAACTTTGATTTTACCTCCGTTGGCCTTACTTGTAATGACTAGTGTATTTGACTCTCCATTTGATGAAAAATTAGATGTGCGTTTACAAATTCATTTGAGTAATGGTGACATTACAGAGGAGGAATATGAAAATATTAAATCCAAAGTAATAGACCGTGGACGAACTAACTTGTTTCTGAATCCTCCACAGCTAATAATTTTTGCAATCTCCCTTGTTTGGTTGGGTGTAGGAGTTAGGCAATGGTTTGTCTTATCGAAATGGGATAAAAAATATGAGCGCTTTAAAGCAAAACAAGCAGATATTGACAAGAAACTATCTGATGATTCTGCTGAAGAATGATTAAGAATATTTTTTAGAATAGAATATCTCCAAGCTAGTTGAATTGTATGGTAACATTGTTCCCTAACATAGTTACAAAAGTGTTTTAAATCACAAAATTCGTTTATCCTTCATGATGAAAACAGGCTATGCGATATTTTTGCTTTTAGTTCTAGTTACAGGCTTTTCTAGCTCATCATACAGTGTTGCCTTTGCCGATAATCATCTTGATTCTAAAAGTGCTAATTCTATTTCTTCTGATCAGATGACTGCTGAAGAAAAACGTAAGATGGCTCAACAAGAAGAAGAACGTAGACAACAAGAACAAGACAGAATTGAAGAACGTAAACAACAAGCCAGAGACCAACTAGAAGAACGTAGACAACAAGAACAAGACAGAATTGAAGAACGAAAACAGCAAGCCAGAGACCAACTAGAAGAACGCAGACAACAAGCACAAGACCAGCTAGAAAAGCGTAAAGAACTAGCTAGGGAAAAACTAGAAGAACGTAAACAACAAGCTAGAGACCAATTAGAAGAACGAAAACAGCAAGCCAGAGATAAACTAGAAGAACGCAGACAACAAGCACAAGACCAGCTAGAAAAGCGTAAACAACAAGCTCGGGAAAATCTAGAAGAACGTAAACAACAAGTCCGAGAAAAAATAGAAGAAAAACGTGCAGAATTACAAGAAAAAGCCAAACAAAAAAGAGCTCAAATTCATGATAATATTCAAGATAGAAAAGATGCAATAAAGGATAGAATTGCAGAAAAAAGAGATCAAATTCGAGATAATCTTTCTGATAGAAAAGATGAGATTCAATCCAAAATTTTAGATAAACGCTCTGATCTAAGGGAGAAATTTCAAAACAAAAAAGATGCAATTATTTCAAATCTAAAAGACAAAGCACAAGATAAACGAGCTGAAGTAAAGGAGCGAATTCAAGATAAACGAGCTGAAGTAAAGGAGCGAATTCAAGATAAAAGAGATAACATTCAAGAATTTCGTGATACTGTAAAAGATAGAATATCTGACAAAGTCAAAGATAGAGTTGCATTAGAAATTAGAGACAAAGTTCAAGATGCTGTTAAAGACCGAGTACAAGATAAAGTTAGTCAACAAGTACGAGATACAATTAAAGATAAAATTCATGATAGAGTAGAATTTAGAACCGATTTAATCAAATCAAAAATCCAAGAAGTTGGTAAAGACAAATTTAGAGAAATCGTATTAGAGCACAAAGAGAAAATTCGTGCCGAAGTTAAAGATAGAATTGATTCAATTAGAGACAAAGTAAGATCATCTGATTTGATTGATAAAGTTGAAGATGGAAGTTACTATGGCGATATAGTAGAACTTCCTGAAGAAGACATTACAAATTATGTTCTTAGTTTCCAAGGTGATGCTTTTAGCACTTCAAATGAAAATGATGTAAAAACAGTTTCAGGAGATGTTAATCTGGAGTTAGTGAGATTGGGTGATTCTGGTGCAACTCTGAAAATTATTGGTGGACAAATCGTCATAGAGGATGCAACTACTGGTGAATTACACAATGTACATGATGTAGCATTTGGACGAAGTAGAGCCAACTTTGAGAATGATTCATTGCAAGTTACAATAAACACAGTCGATACTAGTGGCCAACCACATACATTTGCAATGCAAATAAAGATGGATGGAATATTTCCTACAGAATTAGGAGCATCAGTTGATATTGTTGCTAAAGATGGCAAGAGTAAATCTGGAACACTATGGATTCTGGACTTTGTAGGTTCACTTTCAGTTGATGATCCTGTACCAATTACTGCCTTTGAAGACGTTGAGGAATTATCTGAAGTAAATGAAGTAGTTGAGGAATCAATTGATGATTGCTATGAAATGACACTTGCTGATTTCTATACTGATGCAGATTTGGAGGGATTGTCTGACTCAGAACTAGTTGAACTGGAAGCAGATCTTTTGGCAGAAGTTTGTGCTGAAGTGAGCAATGAAGTGGAGCAGGAGATGGTTGGAGACTCTACATGATATTCAAGCCATTATTTGTTCTGACTGCCGCTTTGTTTCTTGTTTCTTTTAATTTAGTATATGCTGAGGCCAGTTTGTATGATATTTTAGATTATGATGTAGGTTATGATATTGAAAATGGCGAAATCCTTGTAATGAATTTGGATGTTGATTCCACCTCTCTAATTATAGAAATTGTTTCTTTTGATGATGGCTTTATAGAACTTAATATTCCACGAGGATTAATTGATGCAACATTTGATGATGAGGATGATATCTTTTTTGTATTAATTGATGGAACAGAGTCAGATTATCTTGAAATTAATTCAGCTGATAACACTAGAACTTTGATAATTCCATTTTACACTAATGATCAAGAAATTGAAATTTTAGGTACTAGTGTATTATCTGCTACTCCAACTACTGTAGAAATTCCATCATGGGTAAAAAATAATGCAGGATGGTGGTCTGGTGGATTGCTAGAGGATTCAGACTTTGTTGCAGGGTTAAATTATATGATTACTAATGGCATTATCGTAATTCCTCCAACTGAAGCTGCTGAGACTGTCAATAAAGAAATCCCATCATGGGTAAAAAATAATGCCGGATGGTGGTCTGAAGGCTTGTTAGAAGATTCAGACTTTATTGCAGGAATCCAATATATGATTTCAAATGGAATTTTGGTAATCTAGTTACTATCTGTGTCCATTTCTGTGCCGTGAGGATGCACATTTTTGCTGAATGTATTTAGACAAAAAATTTGTTTTAATCACTGTCTACTTCATTTTTCTTTTTATTGAATTTGTTGTATCCTTCTTGATTGTATCCTTCTTTGTCGTAACCTAGGTGATCATATCCTAGTCCGTCATACCCGTTACTATCATACCCATTCTCATCATACCCGTCTAAATTGTATCCTTCTTGATTGTATTCATCTTCATCATACCCGTTACTATCATACCCATTCTCATCATAACCGTCTTTGTTAAACCCGTCTTTGTTGAATCCTTTCTTATCATAACCGTCTAGGTCATACCCATTCTTGTTAAATCCATTTTTGTTAAACCCGTCTTTGGTGTATCCTTTTTTGTCATACCCATTTTTGTTAAACCCTTTTTTGTCGTACCCATTTTTGTTAAACCCGTCTTCATTAAAAGCAATTTTTGTATCTATGTGAATCCCATCTATGGAAAAACCTCGATTGTCATAACCGTCTTTATCGTATCCCTTTTTGTCATACCCATTTTTGTTAAATCCCTCTTTATTGTAACCCTTGAAATCAAATCCATCTTCATCATACCCGTCTTTGTATCCTTTTTTGTCATACCCTTTTTTGTCGTATCCTTTTTTGTCATACCCATTTTTGTTAAACCCTTTTTTGTCGTACCCATTTTTGTTAAACCCTTTTTTGTCATACCCATTTTTGTTAAACCCCTTTTTGTCATACCCGTCCTTGTCGTACCCATCTAGGTCATACCCATACTTGTCAAACGTACGACTAAATCTATCCAACAAACCCATAATGGAATTTCATGAATTCAATTCAGATAAGCATTTTCATGCCTATCTACGTCTAATTTTATCCCATTTTGATGGATGAATCATAGTGGAGTATTATTATGAAAGATTGGGCCAAAATTGCCCAATCCTCGGACGATGGTAAACTAGTAGATAATTCTTGTAGGAAACCATCATTTCTTTGAGAATTCTACATAAAAGAAACTAGTAGAAATTATCAGTACAAATCATCAGTACGAACTAAATACTTTTTTTGAATACTAAATTCAATTGAAACTGTCACCAAACAACTAATCGTTGCTGGTCTTAAGATTCAATTTTTATTATTTTTTAGTTATACATTCAAAACTATCTCAAAAAGCAATTCAAATCTTTAAGGATCATTTGTTCGTTAATCTTTTAAGTAAATTTTGTATAACTAAATCATGTCAACATTAATGCAATACAAACATGAACCTGTTCAAAACCAGTCCATTTCTCTGGTTAAACGTGAATCTGAAACTCCAATTTCATCTAGAATAACTGCAATGGATATGGTTGGTCTTACATGGATATTTAAAAAAGACGAAGACCTACTTGATGAATTTAGGTAATCTATACTATTTCTAAATACTATTTTTATAATATTCTAGATTTCTGTAGCCATTTTATCTCCAAATTAGCAGGCAAGTTCATTGAGACAGTGTAATATACGGTAAAAGCCACACTGTGATATGGTAAAAGTAACAATCAGTGCAAAAGAAAACGGTCCATTAATTGTAGAAACTGATGGAAAGAGATTATGTGCATTATGCAGATGTACTGCATCTGAAAACAAACCAAATTGTGATGGCTCACATGCAAAATCTGGTTTCAAAGCAGAAGCATCAGAAATCAAAGTCTGTGATTAAGTTTACAAGACCTTTTTTCTTATTTTCCGACTATCTACGTTCGTTTTTATCCTTAATTTGGGTACTTTTATTGATTAAATTAGATGGTGAAAAAGGAAATCACAAAAGAAAAATTTTGTATGAGCTGTAAATCAAAAAATAATCTACAAGCTAGCATTAATCTCCTCAGCGATCCCGCCTATCTTTGCAGTAAATGTATTTCAGATTATGATACCTGGAAAAAGAAAAAAAGACTCTAGAGATGTAACACAAAATGCATTATCGAGCTGTAACAAAGATCATTCTTAATTCTTAGTTTGTTTTGAATGTATTATGGCTTTTACTAGATGTGGCAAATGTGGGGAACTAAGATTTGATGGAAAAATTAATCTTTGTGCAAATTGTGGTCATAGAATCACAAAGACTGCTAAGACATTTGAGTGAAATTAGAGATCTTAAACTTTTTCCTTGCAATCTTTCTTGTGTTTTCTTAGATCATCCGTAGTGTGAAATTCAGAACCACATGCTCTGCATTTTTCCTTTTTCTTGTTATGTGCAATCTCTTTATGTTTTTTCAGTCTTTCAGGATACTTGAACCGTGATCCACATTTATCACATTTTAGTTTCCTTACACTTTCATCAAATACCATACTATGCTTGATATCTTCTAGTACTAAAACCAATTCTAACCTATGTACTAGTTAAATTCTGAAAAAATCATTAAAGTCATGATGATTCTATCTTGCTATGGATAGTGTTGTAGTTAGACCATCATCTGGAAAAGATATCCCGATGATCCTTGGATTGTTGTATGAACTAGGGCGTCCAAAACCCCAAAAAGACTCTGAGGTTGAAACATTTCGTAAACTAGTTACAAAATATGTGAAAGATTCAGACAAAACAATCCTTGTTGCCGAACTTGATAGTGTGAGAATTATTGGTATGGTAAGTGTAGTGTATTTGTCAAGATTAAATCAATCAACATTGGAGATGTATATTCCAGAGTTAATTGTTCTTGAAAAATATCAAAATAATGGAACAGGCAAAAAACTAATCAATTATTGCATTACCCTTACAAAAGAGAAAAAATGTCATAGAATTAGATTGGAATCTGGAAATCAACGCAAGGAATCTCATAAATTCTATGAACATTTAGGGTTTGAGCAATCTGCTCGTTCATTTACATTAAATCTAGATTAATTCAAAAATAGTACAAGCCGCAGCAAGTCTGATTTAATTACATGCAAAGCTATAAAGACAAATTGAGATTGATGAATGTGATGAAAAGTAAGTTAATTTTATTTTCAATAATTGTTCTAAGTTTAGTATCCTTTGGTATTGCTTCAGTAGGTATGTCAGATAATGCATTTGCTCAAACTGGAGTGAATGTAGGTGTTGAGACTGAAACCGAAGTAAAGATTGGTGAAAAATCCGACGATGGTGAATCAAATGTATCCGTAGAGGGAAAAACAGAAACATCAGTAGAGGCAAAGGCCCAAACATCTTCAGAGACAAAGGCTGAAGAAAAATCATCAGAGGAAACATCTGAGACTAGTGCAAAGGCTGAATCTCAAGTACAGTTGGCAATCAAATCATCTTATCCTAAAGTTAAAGCCAGTTCTGAAAATTCATTTGCAGTTCAATCAAAACAAAAGTTGTATCAACCAGGTGAGATGATAAGAGTTGAAGGTTCTTTATTTTCTGGTTTAATGACACAACTTGGCGCTTCTAACACAGTAAATGTCCAAATATTTGACAACAAAGGAATGATGGTTAAAGAAAGCACTGTCCAAATGAAAAGTGGTGGGGGCTTTGATGCTGAAGTATTGTTACCATCAAACTCTGTTAACGGTGAATACACAATAAAATCAAAAATTATTTCAGACTCTTCAGTACTTGGAACTCTTAGTGCAGAAACTAGAGCAAACTTGGAGACTAGTACAAAGGTAATAGTATCTACTCCTTCATCTGTAAAAATTAAAGTTGAAGGTCATGATGATTTTGAGGTTAAGGTTGCAAGTAATTCCAAAGTAACTGAAGTGAAATTCAAAGAACCTGAAAAGAAAGTCTCCTTTATGGTAGAGGGGGAATCTGGAACTAAAGGAGTTACTCAAATCAGTATTCCAAAGGCATTGCTCAGTGGACAAATGTCAGTAATGATAGATGGCAAAATAATGGCTGATGAGGATGTGATTGTTACAGCAAATACTGAAACCACTACAAAGTTGGAATTAAACTACCATCACAGCATACACCAAATTGATGTTGTAGGAACTAATGCAGTTCCTGAATTTGGCTCAGTGGCATTAATCGTAATGGTTGTAGCCATAAGTGGAATAATACTTGTCTCTTCAAAGTATTCTAGACTTGGAATCAGAACAATCTGATTCTTTATTGATGAATAATCTCGCCAAAATCCGAAAAACTGTTTATATGATGAAAATCACATTAAACCATAATGGGCGATTTTCTATTACCTGATTTACCATATGCATATGATGCACTAGAGCCACATATCGATGCGCAAACAATGGAGATACATCACTCAAAACACCATCAAGCATACACAAACGGATTAAATGATGCATGGGATGAGATGTCAAAAGAAAATCAAGACAAAGGATTACTAATTATATTATCGGATTTGGATCAACTAAAACCCGAAGTCAGAGGGCGAATCAATTTCCATGGTGGAGGTTACAATAACCATGAATTGTTTTGGAAGAGCATGAAACCTGGTGGCGGTGGAGAACCAGGTGGGAAATTAAAAGAAGCAATAGATAAGGAATTTGGAAGTTTTGAGAAGTTTAAAGAAAAATTCTCAGCTGAGACTGCAGTAATACAAGGCAGTGGTTGGGGATGGCTGATATTTAATCCAGTTACAAAAAAAATTCAATTCAAAACAACTGCAAATCAAGACAGTCCAATCACTGAAGAACTCGTACCACTATTAGGATTGGATGTTTGGGAGCATGCATACTATCTAAAATATGAAAACAAGAGACCAGCTTACATTGAAGCTTGGTGGAATGTAATTAATTGGGAAGAGGTCGAACTACGATTTACAAGAGCAGAAAATACTGCAAAGGCATTGTTTACAAAATATCGTTGAGCCTAGAGTAACACATAAACTTTAAATTTTGGAACTCTTATCCCCATTTTGCCGTTACAAGGTTTGTAGGCAAAACCTAGTTGGCTAAAACCCACACGGAAAGAAAAACCTTCTATTACAATTAATATTTTAAATTAAAATTATTTAGATTTGTAAAACAAATAAAAAAATGACAGAAGATGTCTTCTGTCACGTTGAGGTGCTATTGAAATTAAATATTGGTAGCAATAAAGGCACCAATACCCATTCCCATTACAACACCTAAGCCCATACAGAACAGATCAAATTTTACGACCTTTCTAAATGGTGCATGGACCATTTTATCTAGTGTGCTGGTTTTGTGAGTTTGCATATCTTTCACCTCGGGCAACCCATAACACGGCAAAATAATTAAACAAATGGCAAGTTGATTTAATTCTAAATGAAATCAACTATCATTTTCCTTAATTAGAAAAACAATCTTTAGATTATCAGAAAATTAAAATGAATATCTACGATACAAAATCTATCTACTGCAAGGATTGTGGAAAATCCATAGGTGAAATAGAATATGATGCAAAGGTAATCTTACCTGAATGTGGACAGTGTGCAAATCCTATGCCTGAAGGCGATAACATACTGTATACAGTAAATGCGATCAAAAATCAATCAAAACCTGTAATCACTATATGATAATTGGAATTGAGAAATTATGGGATTAGGTAACTGTAAAAATCAATGTATAGTGTTTGAAAAATCATCCAAACAAGAAGCATTCACTACTGGTGGATGTTTTTGCCAAAATTGTAATTACTATTACCAGGAAAAATTTCCAAGATGTCCGTGTTGTAACAGTAGAGTTCGTTATACAACTCGTTCAAACAAACATCGATCAGAGTCTAATGTACAACGCATTTGATAATTATTTTTTTGATAGTTTGTAAAATTCGTAGTAAAATTATTTGAGTTTATATAAAAAAATTCTGACGTGCATGTTATTTACTTCATGTTTTATCGTGATCACTCATGGCAACAAAAAAACGTGCAGCTAAACGAAAACCTGTAAGGAAAATAAAGAGAGCTGTAAGAAAAACTGCTAGTAAAGCAAAGAGAACTGTCACAAAAGCAAGAAAAACTGTAAGAAAATCAAAAGGTACAGTTAGCAAGGCAAAGAGACGAGCAACACTAGTAGCAAACAAAAGAAAAAGAGAACTTCTACAAGCAAACAACAAGATCAAAGCTGTAAAGAAGGCTCTAAAAACTGCAGAAAAATCTGCTAAAACAAAGAAAACAAACTATCAAAAAGCATTGAAAAGAGCATCGACAACTCAATAGTTGTTAGTTTGAATTCTAATTTTTTTATTCTTATTTATTTATGGTATTGACTGCCCAGCCATATTGTATGAGTTTTTGAGCAGTAGGTGGTTTTACACATGCAGGTTCCAGTGACGTGTTTTTGAAAATTAAATCCAATCCCTCTTTGCATGTGACATCACTTGGATGAATTCCTAAAGTAAATTGTTTTAGAGGTGCAAGCGGATTGATTTCTTTTTCTATGTTATTTTCTAATGGAGTAATTCGCAAAATTCTATCATCATTGTATGCTGGATCTCCTCTGCCGTCTTGATTGCTAGTTAGAATGTACAAGTGACCATCAGGACCCATGTTGGCATTACGTAGTCTTCCGTATTCTCCTGCAAGTATTGCCTCACTTCCAACCACTAGATTGTTTTCCAAATCCAAATCAAGCATTCTTAAATGATTTCCACGTAGTGTTGCAACAAAGTATTTTCCATACCAGTCAGAAATTTTATCTGAATCATAAAAACTGGCACCAGATGGTGCCCATGTATCATCGCCTGTATGTATAATTGGATTCTCTAATCCTTCACTTGTTTCATCGCCTATAATTTCTGGCCATCCATAGTTTTTACCAGAAAATATTACGTTGATTTCATCATGTGCACGTCCTCGTTCACCTGAAGGACCATGCTCGCTTGCAACTAGAATTCCGCTATCTGGATGCCAATCAATTCCCTGTGGGTTTCTGTGTCCATATGAAAAAATGGCAGAGTCTGTAAATGGATTGTCTTTAGGTATTGTTCCATCTGAATTTATTCTTAGAATTTTCCCTGCAAGTGAATTCAAATCTTGTGCTAGATTGTAGCTTGAAGCATCTCCAGTTGTAATGTAGAGTTTTTGGTCTGGTCCAAACTTTATTCTTCCACCATCATGCCAATTACTTCCTGGAATTCTATCAAGTAATATGGTTTCATCAGATAATGTGTTTTCAGATTCTGTATAGCGAACTACTCTATTGAAAATGTCAAGAAAATCATTATAGCTATAATACAAATACAGATAATGGTTTTCCTCAAAATCCGGATCCAAGGCTAATCCAAGCAATCCCCCTTCTGTTCCAGACACTTTAAGTGAAATAATTGGTTCTGAAATAACTCCGTTTTCAATTACTCTTAGATTGCCAACTCTTTCTGTAAAGAAAATTCTTCCATCTGTTGCAAAATCAATCTCCCATGGTATCTTCAAGTTATCTGCAATTGTTTCTACTTTGATGTTTGATTCTGGAAATTCTTGTGTGTCTATAATTGGAATGATACTTTTCTTTTCATCATTTGATAAATTAGATGTTGTAACTGAATTAAAATTATCTTGTATTTGGTTTGTATTTTGTATAACTGATACTGCTTGATTCCCATAATACATTGAATATAGTTTGTTTGTTTTTTCATTAATTACAATTTCAAATGGAGCATTTACTGGAATTGTTTTTACAATAGAATTGGTTTCCCCATCTATCACTGAAATGTTATTTGAAGCATGATTTGTAACATATATTAGATTAGCATCATGTTGTATTGCAATCCTTCTTGGTATTTCTCCAACTGGAATTGATTTTATCACTGTATTTTCTACACCGTCAATTACTGAAACAGTGTTTGTCTCTTGGTTTGTAACATAAATTATATTTGTAATTTCATTTACTGCAACACCGCGTGGACTTGATTCGACTTGGATTACATCAATTAGATTATTTTTCTCATCAAAGACATGAACTGTATCATCTGTTTCACTTGTGACATACACATTTCCCGTTTTTTCATTAACTGCAATACCGCATGGCTTGTTTACATTTAATTTAGAAATTATTTCATTTGTAATTCCATCAATTACAAAAACTGAATTGGTCCTATCACTTGTAATGTAAATTAAATTATTTTCTGAATTGACTGCAATATCATATGGACTGTTCATTTGAATGGTTTTTTCTACCTCTTTTGTGCCTGCATTTATGACTTTGACGACATTTGCAAATTCCCCTCCAACATAGATCAAATCAGTTCCAGGATTGTACCCCACACCAAAGGGGGTTTTTGTAGTATTGATGTATCCTGATATTTTCTCAGTATTTCCATCAATTTCAACTAGTTTTCCTGCAAAAAAATCTGTAACATAAATGACATTTGCATTTTCATTTACAACTGCTGAAGCTGGCTTTCCAGAAAAATTTACAGTGTTAACATCGTAGAACAATTCTGAATATGCAGAATTTGTTTGTGAAAATAAAATTATTAGTGATGCAAATAATATTGTAATAACATAATTTGACTTTATCACAATTTGTAAATGCTAATTGATTGTTTAAGTATAATTATTTTTTACTACGATCAAAATGTCTATTCTATACAGTTTAACTTGTTAGCACTATGAAATCTATAGCTAAAGCATATATAGAAAAATGAATTGCAGACAATGTTGAAAAATTTAATTGCAATTTTTGCTTTAACTGTTCTTTTTAGTACTATGGGTGTACAATCTGCCTTTGCAGAGCATCCAATCCTAGATGTAATTGCAAGTGGAGAGACTCATACTGTCACAATTAATGAAACTATTTTTGATTTAACAATAGAGCAAGGTGGAACTTTAGTTGTTGTTCCTGGAGTAACATTAACCATTGAAGGATTTGTTGAAAATTATGGAACAATTCAAAATAATGGAATAATTTCTATAACTGGATTTGGAGGCTATGTATCATTTAATGAATTTGGTTTTCCTGAGATAACTCAAGTTGGTATAGCTTGTCCACCTGAAGAATGCGGTGGTGGTTTTGGCGAATTAATTAATTTTGGATTAATTGAAAACAATGTTGGGGCTTCAATTCTAAATGAGAATTTCTTTGTAAATGAAGTAGGTGGAATTGTTGATAACAGCGGTACATTATCTACTATTGGTGGTGCAATTCCACAGTCATTTAATGGATTTAGTTTCCCACCAATTTATCAAACAGGGGGAGGATTTGGCAACGGCGTAATTGATAATTTTTGGTTAATTCATAATCGAGCAGGTGCAGATATCCTAGTTGATGGGTCATTTTATAACGATAGAGTCGTCAACAATGAGGGAACAATTACTGTTCAAAATGGATTTTTTAATAATTTCCAAGGAACAATCTTTAGTTGTTCTGGAACTGAAATTGGGCCAATCAATGGTGGAGTAATTACTGAAGAATGTTTTGTATTTGGTGAAGTTCATGGATTCAAATGGAATGATCTTAATGCAAACGGTCTTCAAGACATAGATGAACCTGTTGTATCTGGAATTGAAGTATGTCTATATTCAGATAATGATAGATTTGGGGGAGGAGACTTTGGTATCGATGGTGTAGTTGGTACTGACATGTTTGGTATCCAAACAGCATTTGCAGGAGAAGGCTTTGGTTTTGATCCAATAGATTGTATTCTCACTAATGTTGATGGCGAATATTGGTTTACTGATTTACTTCCAGCATTTTATTATGTTGCAGAAACTTTACCTGATAATCTAGTTCAAACATTCCCAAACACTGAAGAATGTTTTGTATTTGGTGAAGTTCCAACTTTTGAAGTATTTGGATCTACTGCACACTGTGTTGATTTAGTTGAGGAACCAATTCAAAATGATGTTAATTTTGGAAATATCCTTGCAGCCTCATTACATGGTCAAAAATTAACTGATACTACTGGTGATGGAGTAGGTGATCAACCAAGAGCATTTGTTGAGATTAAAGCATGTAAAATTACTCCAACTAATTTAGAATGTTCAACTGACTTTAATGATCCAAATACTTTTAGAACTTATACAATGCAAGATGATCCAAATACTCCTGTTGATGAAACAGGAATGTTTTGGCTTAATGTTCTACCTGGTGACTATAGAGTTGAAGAACGTGCACCATTTGGAACATCACAAATACTTCCACCTAATGGAGAGCCATACTTTGTAACAGTTGCAAGCGGTGATTTAGTTGAAAACTTGAACTTTGTAAATCAAGATATCCCACCTGGTGACATTCAAGGTTCTAAATTCCAAGATGCAAATGGAAATGGACTTAAAGATTTGGGTGAATCTGGAATTTCTGGTATAACATTTTGTTTAACTCCATCAAACACATGTACTCAAACTAACTTTAATGGTGACTTTTTCTTTAACAATATTCCAGCAGGTCAATACTCTGTAAATGAAATATTGCCATTTGGTAGTGTAAACACAACCCCTCTAATTGTTCAGGTTGACGTTATTTCTGATGAAATCGCAATAGTCCCACCATTTGGAAATACTGCTCCTGTTCCAGCAAATCCTGAAGTTACAGTTGGCCCACTAAACTCATGGGGCTCTGGCGGATTGCCATCAGTTTATTGGCAAAATAACATTACAGTTTCTAAAGATACATCCTTTGGATTTGATCATTGTGGTGTAGGCATTAGTCCAACCGCTGTTACATTACAACTTGAATTTACTGAAACAACTGAAACTATTCCAGTAATCCTTGTGCAAGATCCAACTAATCCAGATGTATTCACTACTGTTCCTGCATTGGAACCATTTTTCCCAAGACATGGTGTTTTGAACTTGAACTTTGATGTATTCTGTCCTGATGGTACAATAGAATTCCAACAAGGTGGAAGTGTCTACATTGACCCAAGTGGCCAAATAACTGATGTCTGTACTGATGAACCACTTGCAGGTGCAGAAGTTACATTACTCAAAGAATTCCCACCAGGTACAGGACTATTTGTAATTGCAGCAGAATCTGATTATATTCAAGATACCGGTTCAGTTCAGACAACTGGATCAGATGGTAGATATGGTTGGGATACAGTTCCAGGAGTTTACAAAGTATCCGTTAGTGCACCTGGATTTATCACACAAGATAGTCCTGAAGTACCAATTCCACCACCAGAACTTGAATTAGATTTAATCTTGGATAGAGTTGATGCATGTCCAGTTAGCGGAGATGCTCTAAGAGAACTAAAGGGATCTACTGTAACTGATTTAGAAAATATAAACACTGATGATAAAAAGGCTACAAAGGAAATAGCTAAAGCAATCAAATCAATTAACAAAAGTGTTGCAGATAAACTATGGGAAGACTCTACTACACTAACTGAAAAACACGGACACAAAGTCTTTGATGAAGAAAAGAAGGCAGTAAAGAGTCTACTAAAGGCTGCAAAGAGTGACTCTTCAATTGATGTTTCAGGAATAATTGCCACTCTAGTTGAAGTAGATGCACAATTAGCACAAAATGCAATTAATGAAGCAGGAGTATTTGCAGGTGATAAGAAAGTAGACAAAGAACTAGACAAGGCTAACAAAGAAATGGATAAGGCCCTAGAGCAACTAAACAAAGACAAACCAGACAAAGCAATAGATCAATACAAGAAAGCATGGAAACATGCACAAAAAGCATTAGAGAAAGCTCAAGAAAATGACGACGATGATAGTGAAGAAGAGGATGATGAAGACGAAGATGAAGACGAAGATGACGACGAAGACGACTAATCGTCCACTTTAATAAAATAATTTTTTACCAACTTTTAATTTAAAATATTAATTTTCCTTTAAACCAATTTTTAAAATTATATTTGTAATAATATTTTTTGACATTAGATCAGATTTATAATGTAGAATAAATTAGTGATTTTATGAAATTTACTATTTTCTTTGCTGCTCTTTTAGGATTATCACTTATTGCAATGTCTGCATCTGATGCATATGGTGCAATCTATGTTAAAATTCCTGGAATTCCTGGCGATGTAACGACAGAAGGATATGATAAAAAAGAATGGTTTGTTGCAGATTCTTTTAGTTTTGGTGTAGAACGTGAACTTAAAGAAAGTGGTGAAAAGGGTGGCACTGCAGATATTAACATTGGTGTTGGTGAACTGCAAGAAGTTTCTATTTCAAAAAGTCTAGACAGTGCAACCTCTAAACTTTTCATAGCTAGTGTTGCTGGAAATTCTCATGGAAATTCACAAATCTCATTTGTCCAATCTTCTGGTACTCACGGACAACCTATAGTATTTTTGGATTATTGTCTTGGAAATACTTTTGTTAAATCTTGGTCAACTAGTGGTGATGCTGATGACAGGCCAACTGAGGAAGTTTCATTTTATTATAATAAGATAGCATTTAGATATTCTAGTACAATTGATGGTCAAACCTTCACGACCCAAGATCCAGTTGGATGGGATTTGGTACAGAATAAAGCACACAATCAATGGGATTGTGGAAATTAATTAATTCTCTCGGTGATGTGATTTGCTGTGCTCTGCCCCATGTATTATTGGCAGGGATGAAAAATGAAATTTTTTAATCTTTTAGTTATTCTGGTACTTTTTGCAACTGTTTTTACAGTACAAGGAGCCTATGCTGCAATTCTGGTTGAAATTCCTAGTATTCCTGGAGAATCCAAAATCAAAGATTTTGAAAATCAAATAATTGTAGACTCGCTTAATTTTGAAATTGATAGAACTCTAGCTGAAAGTGGAAAGGACGGTACTGCTGATATCAATATTGGAGTTGGGGAAATTTCAGAAATAGCAATGAGTAAAAATTTAGATTTAGCATCAAGTGGAATTTTTAAAAGTTCTGTTTCAGGAAATAATGTTGGTGATGTAAAAATTAGTTTTCTAACTACTACATCTGACAAACCACACGTGTATCTTGAATACATTCTTCATAATTCTTTTATCAAAGATTGGCAAACTTCTGCAAATTCTGATGACAGACCTGATGAAGAATTTTCATTAATTTTCAACAAAATAGAGGCAACGTATACTCCAATTGGTCTTGATGGAAAACCAGGAACTCCAGTTACTGAATGTTGGGATAGAGTTAAAAATATGAAATGTGATTTTTCTCCACCACCACCAACTGATTCAGACGGAGATGGAGTGTCTGACTCTGTAGATAACTGCCCTTCAACTCCAAATGCTTCACAAACTGATTCTGATGGTGATGGGATAGGTGATGCATGTGATACTACTGGTCCAGTAGATTCAGATGGTGACGGTGTACCTGATTCTTCCGATAATTGCCCTGATGACTTTAATCCGACTCAAGAAAATTTTGACGGTGATGTATTAGGTGATGTTTGTGATTCAGACGATGATAATGATGGTATTCCAGATGATCTAGATACCAATCCATTTTTACAAAGTGGCGGATTTGCAGATAATGATCCTGCTCCAATAACTGAAGGAATGGTATTTGCAGGAGACCAAACTATCCGAGTTTCAGATGTTGAAGATCCTAGAGGTGTTAGAATTCTTGCATCAGGAGGAACAATCCCTGCTACTGTAACTGCATGTTCAGCAAGTGCTGTATTCATACTTGATGCTGAAGAGGAAGTTATCATCACATGTGATAGTGCAAATATCCAAGTAGTTTCAGGGTCAATTGATGTTACATTTACTGATGTAAATAATGTGGTTGGAACTACTACACTCAATTCAGGTGATGACTTGACATTTGATGGAACATTATTTGAGTTTACAAACAATGGTGCATCTCAGGTTGTAATTATTGTTAATGGCAATCCTATTGATATTCCTGTGGGTCAAACAATTCTTGATGCAGATGGTGATGGTTTTCCTTCAACTTTAGATTGCAATGATGGTGATAGTACCATTTTCCCAGGAGCTACTGAAATTCCAAATGATGGAATTGATCAAGATTGTAACGGAGAAGACATTGATACTAATCCACCTACACTTACTATTCCATCTGATGTGACAGTTGAGTTCGGTGATGACACTTCTACTACATCTACAGGTACTGCTACTGCAATAGATACTGTAGATCCTGCACCAACAATATCTTCTACTGATGTGATTATTTCTGGTACCATTCCTGGATTAGATACCATCACTAGAACATGGACTGCAACTGACAATTCAGGAAATGCTGCAAGTGCAGATCAAACTATTACTATTGTTGATACTACTCCACCAGAATTTGATGGAACTCTAATTCAAGATATTACAGAGGAAGCTACAGGTCCTGATGGTGCCACTGTTGAATTTACATCTCCAATAACTGGTGATGCTGTAGATGGCCAAATTACATCTATCTGTATTCCACAAAGTGGATTATTGTTTAGCTTGGCTGAACACACAGTAGAATGTACTGCAACTGATGCATCAGGTAATTCTAGTTCAGAATCATTTAGAATATTTGTAGTTGATACTACTGCACCATTTGTAATTAGTTCTGGTGATGTTACTGTAGAGGCAACAGCATTTGATACTCTTGCATCTGATGTGACATTGGGAATTCCAAGTGTATCTGATGCAGTAGACTCTGATCCTATTGTCACAAATAATGAGCCTGCAACTTATCCATTGGGACTAACATCCATACTTTGGACTGCAACTGACTTTTCAGATAATGTCGGTGAAGATATTCAATTGGTAACTTTAGTTGATACTACAGCACCTGTTCTTACTATTCCAGATGATGTCAAAGTTCCACTTGATGGACTTCTTACACTAGTTGATATTGGAACTGCTTTTGCTATTGATGCAGTAGATTCAAACCCATTAATTACAAATGACTCTCCTGTTGATGGATTTCCAATTGGGGATACAACAGTTACATGGACTGCTACTGACTTTACAGGAAATTCTGTAATTCAAACACAGCTCGTCACAATCAATGGACCACAACAAGGTAAACAAGATATTATCTCTGAATTAGAATTACTAAAAATACAAGCAAATGAAAAGAACACTCCAAAGGAGATAGACAAAGCAATCAAAGATATTCAAAATAGTCTTGAATCCCAACTATGGATTGATCAGATTAACTTAGACCCAAAGAAGGGTGACAAAGTCTTCAAAGAAGAAGGTGATGCTATACAGAGACTGCTAAAGATTCTAGGAGATAACAATGACGATAAAAAGAAAAAATCAAAAGAAACTCTTGAATTCCAAAACCAAATTCAGAAATTCATTGATAATTTAGTTGATATTGATAGAATATTGGCACAGCATGCAATTGACAAAGCAATTGATGAATTTGGCGGAGATAAAAAATCTGACAAAGAAATAGACAAGGCAAACAAGGAGATGGTAAAAGCCCAAGAAGAATTAGACAAGGATAAACCTGAAAAGGCCATTGATAGATTTGAAAAAGCATGGAATCATGCTCAAAAAGCAATGAAGCACGGTGATGATGAAGACGATGAAGAAGAAGAGAATGACAATGACGACAAGAAAGATAAGAAAGACTAGTCTGATTTAGCCAAATAATTCAATTTTAAAATTTAACATTATTGAAGAAAATTGTCTTTTTTGTTCTGGTATCTAATTTTAGATAGAAATAAGCGTGCTCCCATCGGGATTTGAACCCGAGTCTTTGGCTTGAGAAGCCAAAATGCTTAACCGGACTACACTATAGGAGCTTGTTAAAAAACAAATCAAATCATAATTTAAAGGAAATGTTTTGACTTTGAATGAATTTGTAAAACTTTGTGAGTTGATTCCTTTATAGAAAAATCAAAGATATGAAATTCTATGGAGATTCAAAAATTCATCAAAGAGAATCAATTATCTGGCGGTCCAATCGGTCTTGGCGGGTGTAGAATCTCTGAATTATCTTTTGATTCATGCGATTATGATCTTTTCATCTTTGATGGAAAATCAGAACCTGCAAAAATAGTCAAAGCAGGAGATGACTTTGTAACCATTCATCATACATCTTTGTCTGAGACAAATTCTGAAAAACTTCTCCAATATCATAAACTAGAAATTCTACAAGACGAGTCTTGGGATCTTCGAATGTTCCTCTCAAAGATTGAGGAAAAACACACCTCATTATATTCTGATTTTGCAAAAAACTGCCTTATTGAATCACAGTTTTGTTCTCAAAAAGCAATGGAATCAATTCAATCCTTAGACGTGTTTGCACCTTGCTGGCAAAAATGTGCAACTTACTATTTGGCAAAAGCCATCTCATCAATTAACAATCTACGTCCTAGTCCATCACACATGCTTGATTCACTTCGAAAATTAAAGAAAAACACAATCAATGAGCATATCTCAATTGTAATGCAAACAGTTGGGATTGAGAGGGCTACGCCAACATTACTTGAAAGAATGCTAAAATCAACAATTGGGTTCTCTGATATTGTAGAAAAAAATAACTATTCACAAATTATTCAACAAAAATATGATTTCTTTGTAAAAAATTCAATGCTTTCTGATTGCTATTTTTATTTGGGATATCTAAATCAAGAAAATTTTGTAAAAATCAAAGATTCCTTAAATCGAGAGCAGGATTTGATGCATATTCTAAAGGTCGCATTTGATGTTGAGGCTGATTCCAATCTCCTTGAACAGCAATCAACACAAGTTCAAAAGTCCTGCAATGATATCCTTGGGATTCTCTCAAGTGCGTAGTGTTCTAGCTGGATGTACTAACCTTTTAAAATAAGTAAAATCTCTGGATTATCATGGTAGATCAAGCATGTGGATGCGAAGCTGACAGCGGCGATCCAGATTATTCCTGCGATTGTGCAATGCAAGGTCATTGTATATGCAGTGCTGATTGCAAATGTAATACAGACGTTTGTAAAGAAGCAGTTAAAGAAATGTAATTGGATTAGATCCAATACTAATTTTTTATTTTTTAATTAATCCTCTTCGTCCTCAAAGCCCCATGATTTTACTAATTCTTTTTGGAACTTGTCAGCTTGTTTTTCATCTAGTCCAAATCCGCAGTTCTTGTGAGTGGGTACTACGGTCATTCCATCTAGTTTGAATTCGACTTCAAACAGGTGGACTTTGGAACATTCGCACATTTCTGGAATTTCTGTACTTATTCCTCTATATTTGCTTATTCGAATAAGATTTTACTGCCTCTTTTTCTCATTTTTTACATTTTTGAAAAACGTTTAACTATCCGTTTTGACAATTTTTTTTAGATTGAAAGCATCATTATTACTAATTTTAGCAATTTCTGTACTTCTATTTGGATCACTTGCAGCACCTTCTGCCTCTGCACAATTCCAATCTGGAGGTGTTGATAAAGAAGGTACTTGGTATGCCGGTGAAGGTCTCAGGCAAGGGGATTTCTTTTCTTACTCTATGTGCCATGTGGATTACAAAGAATGTACAAATTTTGAATTGGATATGTGGATTAAAGGAGATAAAAAAGTTGGTACTGAAACCAAATGGTTAGCTGATGTTGCAGTATTTGATGGAAATAAAATAATAGTTGGCGAAATAGAATTTGGAAAAATTGCACCAGAGCCAACAGGTGGTAGTTCAGAATTAGGACTTTATCGTGGAGCTTTCAAATCTTCTATAGTATGGCTATCTGCATTTGCAACATCTGATGATAGTTCTGGCGGTAAAGGCCCAAAAAAATTCAGTGATAAATCTTGGGGTAAAATTGGAAACATTGGTGGAGAACAAGTTGTTCCAATGAAACTTGAAACAGTGGTAACTCCTGCAGGAACATGGGATACTGTTCAAGTTGGTTGGAAAACTGGTGGTGTCACAAGTAAGGTTTGGATTGTAGATGATTTCCCATTCCCTGTTAAAGCTAAAACATACACTCATGTCTCAGAAGGAATTCCTCCAACAGAATACGAATTCACGTTATTAGATTATAAGCAAAATGTTCAAGTGTCTCCTATTGATCAATACAAATCTACCAGTACTGATGTGGCTCAAGCTGGATGTGAAACAAATATTGAAAAATCAATCAGCATAAAAAAACCTACAAATAATTTTGATTATCAAATTCACATTAACTATGGTCCTGAAGATTTAGTTCAAGGATGTGAGTCCCAATGGCTCATTAAATTTATCAGTAAATACGATGACACTGAATTTTTAAATCAAGTTCAGTATGATTTCTTGGTTGTAGATGATAATTTGACTCCATTACGATCCATTGCTCAAGAAGAGGGACAGTCTTTCTTGTATTCTCCATCCGGACAGGCCATACTTGATTTTATTGTTAAAGAAGAACCTGGTACAGCAAAATATGTTGTGTGGGTATATGGTCTAGCACCTCAAGGAATTGTACCTAGTGTTGCATCAGACTATCTGAAATTCTCTGTTCCAATATTTGCAAAAGATGGAACAGCACCTGTACAAAAAATCCCTAGTTGGATTAAAAATAATGCAGGATGGTGGGCAGATGGTTCAATTGATGATAAATCCTTTGTTGAAGGAATAAAATTCTTAATCAAAGAAGGAATTATGAAGATTCCTCCAACAACTCAGGGTAGTGGTGGAAGTACAAGTGCAATTCCTGATTGGATTAAAAATAATGCAGGATGGTGGGCAGATGGCTTAATTGATGATGATTCATTTGTACAAGGAATTCAATTCTTAATCAAAGAAGGAATAATGAAGATTCCAACTAGTAAAAGTACTACAAGTTCAGGTTCAGAGCCTCCTGCATGGTACGACTGATATTTTCTCTAGTTTACATTCAAATTACAAAAATCTATTCTAAATAACGAGCAAATATGGCAGGCCTTTTCAAACATCCTAAACGTCGCATTAAGAAATTACTTAGAGATGGTGAATATGATGCGGCTATAGCATTTGGTAAAAGCTTGGAATCACAATATTCTGATGATCATGATTTTATGTTTATTTTAGGTAGTGCTTTCTTTATTGTAGATGATGCAAAAAGGGCATTACCCTATTTTGAAAAAGCATTTGAATTAGATAATGAAGATGTAGAGACTCTGTCTCTTAAAACCAACGTGCATTTGGCATTGGAACAAAAAGATGAAGCTATTGCTTGTTGTAAATATATTATAAAACTTGAACCAAAAAATACAGAAGCTCAGGATTTGTTAGAACAACTTGAGCGCGTTTAGTTTAGAAAATTATTTTTTGCTTTTCATCTCATAAGCATTTTCCATTAGCCAATTACAAAATGCTGTGACTTTATCATCAAAATCAGTCCAAATGTGAACTGAATGAGGTAAAATATCTATTTTCCAATTATCTGTAAATACTCTGACTCCTTCCTTATTTTCATACATGTATGCATCTTCAGTCTTTACATCACCTAGCATTTCAATTGCTTTTTGTTTTATGATCTCCCTGTCTATTGGAAATCTTTTCTTGTCATAATCGATGATTAAACTCAAATCTCTTTTGCCATATTTTTCAAACTCGTCAATTCTGCCTTGCTTTGGAAAATTTACAATTAGTTTGATGTTGTATTTTTTACCAACTTCTTTTCCAATCTCAACAATTCTGGTATATGCCATGGCGGGATTTTTCTTTAATAGAAATCTGATCTGTGCTAACTCTTTTTTTAGTTCAGATTGCAAATCTTCGACCACTTCTGAAAATATCATGCTTTTTATCTGAAAATTTCCTATTATAATCATTAATTTTCCTCAAGATTAGTTTTTTTAGAACTTCGATTAGTTCAGAATATGGCAATGCCTATGGATTTTGATGGGATGAGAACAGATGATGCTTCACTGAGAACCGATAATGTTGATGACTATAGACGAACATGTATGGACTTTATCGAGGATATCTCACATGATTATGAGGCATGGGTTGATTATTACAAATTGCCTGAAGATGAAGATAAACGACGACGTGTAGGAATTTGTGCTACAATCACTAGAACCAATGACTGGATAGCAAAAGTAGCCCAGTCCATTAAGGCAGTTGATGTTGTAATGAATGATGGAATTCAAAAAATGGCAGAAGCTACTGCAGGAAAGCCACTAGAAATTGGAGTTTTTGTAAATCACAAATCCGGTTACACTGAAACTAGTCCTGGGGTAATTGATGTGAATGTGAAAGGTGCAGGTCGGGAAGGGAGAAAGATGAAACTTGGATTTCATTTTAAAGATGATAGATTTAGAATTGAATCTACATGTGATGCGTATTTGGATGAGGAAAATTTACCTGATAAGGAATTTGATATTTTAGATATTCATCTTAAACTTCATGCAGAAAATGCAAAACCTCGTGATGTTATCTCATTTACTGTGACTCTAAGTGAAGTTGAAAATGATGTTGAAATTGATAGACGTGGAGTTTCAACTATTGTTCATCTGGTATAGCTTCACGAATAACTTCTCCGCCAATATAATCAATAAACTTTCCAGTGTTTTCGAGTTTTATTGAATTTATTTCATCCAAGTTATTCAAAGAATTCATCTTCAAATATCCTTGAGAAGCAGTATACAAGACTTCATCGATGTAGAAACTTCTTGCATTACTCATTCCATAATATCGTGAATCTTCTGCAGAGTGTGTTACTGTTCCTTTAAGGTTGAATCCATCTAAAGTGTTCACATCAAATACATAGAATCCACTCCAACGATTGTAATCTGGAGCAATCTTTTTTGCACTTGATAATCCGCTGAGACTTTTTGCATCTCCACTAATAGGAATTGATAGCACTCCACTTTTTTTATCAAAGAAAAATGACTTGTGTTCGTATAGTGCTTCTGAATGAGTTGAACTATCACCGATTATGATGTCATCTGCAACTTTGGGGTTTTTCACATCTGCCACATTAAACAATGCAATTTTGATGCCTAATTGCTGAACTCTGCCATTGTCTACTTCCTTTGTATCTCGTCCGATTCCAATAACATGTTCTTCATCATATGGATGCAAATAGTTTGAAAATCCTGGGATTTTCAATTCACCTAGAATTTTAGGCGTATCTGTTGATAAATCAATTACAAAGAATGGGTCAATTTGTTGGAAAGTTACCAAGTATAGTCTATCACCCATGAATCTTGCAGAGAAGATGCTCTCATCTGGGGCAATCTCATCTAATTCACCTACGATCTTTAGTTGTTCATCTAAAACATAGACTGCATTTGCACGAACTGTACCTTGATGTTGAATGTAATATTCAGTAGTTGTTGCTACTCTGAATCTATCTCCGTTTTCATCCATGGAGAATTGATTTAGTAATCTACCGGGAACTGATCCTTTGGCTACATATTCGATTTTATCTTCATCAATTGAAATTTTATGAATTATTGTTTTTCTAGTATCTTCTTGGATTTTAACATCGTATTCATTAAGGGCTTCTCTGATTTTTTCAAATAATTCCTCTTTGTCTTTTTTATCCATCTGGTTGTAAGATTTTTGCATTAGTTCTGAAATTTTTATCCATTGCACTGCTGAAGTAATTGAAGAATCATTTTGTATTGCTTTGATTTGTTCTTGAGTGTTATTTGGTAATAATGGTACAACTACATCAAAGAATCTGTCCCGTGATGAATTCTCATAAAATCCAAATGGCATGTTTTGTTGATATGTTAAATAGAAATTATCTTCAGAAACATAGAATGCTCCAGTGTACCCCATGAGAAATGATTCTGAATTTATTTTATCGCCAAAAATATCAATTGCTGTTAATGTGTTAAAGTTTGAAAATTGTTCCATATTGTCAAAGTAAAATGCATCTGGTGTCATTATTCTAATTGAATCCTCCATTATTACTGGGAGTCTTGGATATTGATAATCGACATTACTGTTTGTAACAAAGTAAGCATAATTTCCAATCATTCGTGCATCCATGAAATGCCCGTCTATGGAATAGTCTTTTAGGATTGTTGGGTTCTCTTTGTCTGATACATCTACAATCAATGCATGTGTGACTGAACTGTATGAACGTCTTGGAATAAAGTCGTACTGTGGGATGATTTCATCATCACTTTGACCGTTGTAGAAAATTACTAGTCTATCGTCATTTAGGAACATGTTCTGAATGTATTGTGATTCAATGTCTAATGCAATTTTTAAAACTAATTTTGCAGATTCTGCTGGATATGCATCAATTATTGAAAGTGTATTTTGAGATACAATGTATACGTACTTTGAATCATTTTTGAGATAGTCTGGTTCATCTACATTTTGTACTTGAACATTTGTTGTTGAATATTCTGATCCTCCTGTTTTAGCTGCTCCATCAGAAGGCATTGGTGCCATTGCTGGAACTCCTGTATTTTGAGCACTATCGAAACTTGCTGATTCTGCAACTGCAAATGATCTTATCATTCGATCATCATAGAAATTACCGCCTTGTGATGATGATGCCTCGAGAATACCTTTTAGCTCATCTTGAGATGATATTTTTTTAACATTGTTAGTTCCTTCAAAGAATTCTGAAACTGTTTTTTCAATATAGACTATTTCAGTTTGAGGTGTTTGTGTGATTTGCGGCTGATTATCACTTCCTACTGAAAACATTATTCCGGCAGTAACTATTACCGAAATGGCGATTACAATTGGTATTGTTATTTTTTGATTCATTTTTCTTTCCTCACTTTATCCATTTTTTGAAAACAGACATTTAGTGATTACTATCATTTCATAGTTTGGGATAAAAGGTTTAGTGAAATTCAAATTTCACCAAACAATTTACATATACTAGAATTAGATAATCAACTCGAATGTCCACTGATAAGTTACCTGATGATGGATTAACTGAAAATATTAAAATCCTTGCAACTGATGATGAAAAAATAAAATCATTTGGGGAGATATTCACCAATGATTCTAGTCGTGAAATCCTCCAATTATTATTCAATGACGAATTAACTGCATCTCAGATTGCACAAAAAAGTGATGTGTCTCTTCAGCTTGTAAAGTACCATCTCAATAAACTACAAGATCTTGGAGTAGTGAAAATATCTAGGATTGAAAAAAATTCAAAATCACAAGACATGAAAATTTACACTGCATCAAAATTCAGTATTGTCATTGTTCCACCTAAACTTTCTGAGAAAACAAAAGAAAGTAAATTACTAGTTCGCTCCTTTAGGAATATCTACAAAGTTGCAGGACTTGGAATTGCAACTGGTTTTTCTGGATTACTTTCATTATCTCAATTTCAAAACAAAACTATTCCTGTAGATAATTTTGCAATGGATGGTGGAATTCCTGTCATTGAGGAATCTGCTAAAAATATACAATCATTACCAAGTGATGAATCTGTAGAGTCCATCTCTGCATCTTCTCCAATGATTGCAGAATCTGAATCACAAGAAATTGCACAGCGTAGTATGGATGTTGTAAATACTGCAGTAAGTTCTGAGATGACTGTAAGTTCTGATTTCTTTTTACCCCTTGTTGTAATTACGATAATCCTAGGTGGACTGACAGCATTCTATTTGTGGAAATTTAGAAAATCTAGTTTAACGTAACTTCAATTGTAACTCTTTTCTCTTTGGCTCTTTCTTCTCCTGGATATTTTAGAAAAGAAATTTTTTCATCTAGTGTTTTGTCCGTAACTAATTTTGCATTTCCAATGAATTCATTATCATTGTATTGTATTTTGACTAGTGGATTTGCCAATGCATTTTGAAACCAATCCCCATCTGGTCTGTGCCTTGAAAAGTAAATTTTTCCATTATGATTAACTGCCCGAAGCATAACTTTGTGCTCCCTTCCTGTTTTTCTTCCCTTTGTAATTAGGATTGGACGAAACAATTCTTCCTTTATATCCATGCGTAATTTTCTTCTGTCAAGTAATTTAACCTCATTGATAGAAATTTCTGATATTCGGTGTGATAAGCAAATCTGTTGATTTGGTGACATGTCCGTAAAACTTGAAGGCATGCCTACCAATTTGGCAACTGCAGATACATTTACTGGAAAAAAAGTCATTGATAGAGAAGGAATCGAATATGGCAAAGTCAAACATATTCACATCAACCAAGACACACTAGCTGTCAACGGTGTAACTATCCATCAAGGATTCAGAAGAGATTTCTTTCTATCTGAGGATTATATTGACAAGTTTTCTGAGGAGACCTTGCTACTGAGCAGACCTCCTGTGAGAACTGGAATTCCTGTAACTGATATTGATAGACATAAAATTGGTAAAGTAAAACGATTGCATAAAAATCCAGAAACAAATGAATTGGAATCAATCGAAGTCACTGATGGTTTAATGCATTCTAAAATCCTATCTAAAGCTGAAATTTGGGGTGTAGGAGAAAAAGTCATTTTAAGAATGACTAAAGAAGAATTCAAAAAACTTGAATAATTTCTTTTAATTTTCTTTTTTCAAAATTCATCTATTGTTTATTCTGATTTTTTAGAGCAGACACCACAAACAGGAATTCCTTCTTGTACTGTAACATCAACATTTGATGAGTGACATTTTTGACATAATCCTTTCATGCTTTAATTTGATTATTTGGTCTTTAAATTTTTTATGAGGATCGACTCAACCAATACTTAGCAATTTATAATTGATAACTGCGATCAATGTGATGTATTCCATAGAGACACAATCTCTTACTAAATCATTTGGCGATACTATTGCAGTTAACGATATTTCATTTTCAGTTAAAAAAGGAGAAATTTTTGGATTCCTTGGTCCAAATGGTGCTGGTAAAAGTACAACCATGATGATTCTAACTACTTTACTCAAACCAACATCTGGAAAAGCAATAATTTCAGGATTTGATGTATCTTCAAACCCCAAAAAAGTTAGAGAACACATTGGCTATGTTCAACAAGAATCAACAGTAGATGAATACCTAACAGGGCGAGAAAATCTTCTATTACAAGCAAAATTAAATCACATCCCAAGAAACGAAATAAACACACGAATTGATGATGTATTGGAATTAATCGAACTTGTTGACAAACAAGATCAAGCCGTTGTGACTTATTCTGGTGGGATGAGAAAAAGATTGGATATTGCAGGGGGATTATTGCATAGACCCAAAGTATTGTTTCTAGATGAGCCTACAGTTGGATTAGATATTCAAACTAGGAGAAAAATTTGGGAATATATCAAGAAAATTCACACAGAATTTGATATGACTATTTTTGTTTCTACTCACTACATGGAGGAGGCTGACCAATTGTGTGATAGAGTTGGAATTATTGATGGCGGTAAAATTCAGGTAATTGATTCTCCAGAAAATATGAAAAATGCAATGGGTAATGAAGTGATTTCTATTGTGATTGACGAAGGCGAAAAGCATGAAACTTTTATCTCAAAAATTAGAGAAATTGAATTTGTAAAGAAAATTAATGAAGATGGTTCAAAGCTTACTCTTTTTGCATCCAATGGCACTGAAGTAATCCCTAAAATTTTCCAAATTTCTTCAGAACTTGAAATTAAAATAAAATCTATCTCTCTAACACAACCAACACTTGATGATGTTTTCATTTCATATACTGGACATGAAATCAAAGGCGATGATGCTGGGTATAACAGAAAACGTGAGCATGCAAAAATGAAGAGGTTGCGTGCATGAATAATTTACTTTATGACACATATACTATTTTTTGGAGGGAGTTAAAGAGATACAAAAAATCTCGCAGTGGTGTTTTAATTCGTTTAATTCAACCTGCAATTTGGATTATAGTAATTGGCAATACATTTTCTGGAACACAACCATTAATTCAGTCAGTTGGATTTGAAGGTGAATATATTGAATTTATGGCACCTGGTGTCATAATTCTCACTGCAATTTTCACAAGTATTTTTGGTGGTGTCAATACTTTGTGGGATAGGCGGTATGGCTTTATGAACAAGGCTTTGTCTTCTCCAATTTCTCGCTCTTCAATCGCATTGGGAAAGATGGCTGCTATTTCTTTGATTGCTGCATTGCAAGCTAGTTTGATTATAGGGATTGCTTTAGCTATTGGTGTCAATTTCCCTAATCCGATAATGATTGCACCCATAATGGCAATAGTTATTTTGTTTTCTTTAGGATTTTCAGGAATATCTGTAATGATTGCAGCTACTGCAAAGTCTCAAGAAACTTTTTGGGGCATGATTAATTTTCTTGGTATGCCACTATTCATGCTCAGTCCTGCGTTATTCCCATTAGAGTTACTTCCTGATTGGCTTGCAGTAATTGCCAAACTAAATCCTGTTACTTACACTGTTTTGCTTGTTAGAGAATTGATGACAGGAGTTTCTGAAGGTGGAATTCCTATAATTTTGAGCCTAGGAGTTTTAATTGCATTTGTTCTTGTAATGGTGGGACTTGCAAGCTATGTCTTTACGCGTGAAGTGAATAAACCATTTTAACAAAAAATTGACAATAATTACAACATAAGCTAACTCTGGTTATGTTTCTCATATTTTGTCATGATTGATTGTTGAAATTATTACTTTCCTTGTTGATTCTTTTTACAGTTTTAGTAACTAGCTCATTTACGCAAACATCTTTTGCATCTGGAGATTATGATTTATTACACAAGTGGGGAAATTATGGACCTACAGACCCTAACAATTTTGCTTTTCCTCAATTCATTGCAATAGGTGAAGATGGTAGTATCTATGTTAGTGACTTTGGTAACAAACGAATTCAAAAATTTTCTAGCAGTGGAGAATATGTAACTCATTGGGGAAATAGCGGAAAACAATTAGGGGATTTTTACAATCCTACTGGAATTGTTGTAAGTGATGATTCAGTTTTTGTAGTGGACCGTGATCTAAATAGAATTCAAAAGTTTTCTTTGGATGGTGAATTCATTTCATCATGGGGCAAAAAAGGAACTGCTGAAGGACAATTCTTCTATCCTAATGGAATAACACTTAGCAATGGACTTTTGTATGTAGTTGATACGGGAAATCAAAGAATCCAAGTATTTTCCACTGATGGGAAATTCATTTCATCATTTGGTTCTAGTGGTTTAGGTCCTGGACAATTCCTTAATGTTTCTGGAATTGATGCAGATGAATTTGGAAATATTTTTGTTACAGATAAAGGAAATGGAAAAATTGAGAAATTTAGTGCTGAAGGAGAATTCTTACAATCATTTCAATTTTACTTTCCTAGCTATGTCTTTGCTCCTGAAGCAATAGCCATTGATCCTAATGGAGATATGTTCGTTGTAAATTCTCACACTGCCAAAATTTTACATTTATCTCAAAATTCTGATTTACGATTAATTCAATCTGAACAAAAAGGTCCATACCTTGATTCCTTTAAACAAATCACTGACATGGCAATTGGGATTAATGGAGAATTACTAGTTGTAGATTCTCCAACGCATTCAATAAAATCCTATGAAACGCCATTTTTTGTACCTCCAACTGAATCCTACTATGTTGCTCCTGCTGAAGTCAGACCTCCATCAAGAGATCAAATTAAACCCGTAATTACTGCTCCAGAATCAATCACAATTGAGGCTGAAGATATGCTCACTGATGTATTTGTTGGAAATGCAGTTGCAACTGATGAAAGTGGAATTAAAATTATCATTAACAATGCCCCTGATGCATTCAAACCAGGTATCACCAATCTAATTTGGATTGCCTTTGATAACGCTGGACATAGTTCCACTGACAATCAGAGAATTACTGTCAATACATGTGGAAACAATCATTCTGATTATAATCTGATAGAGGGAACTTCTGGAGATGATGTCATTTCAGGGACTGATGGCAATGATCTAATATTTGGATTAGGAGGAAATGATCTAATCTCCGGAGGTTTAGGAGATGATTGCATCTTTGGAGGTGCTGGAGATGATATTATTTCTGGTGATGAAGGTGATGATGTAATTCGAGGAAATTCTGGAAATGATATTTTAAAGGGTCAATCCGGCAGTGACTTGATTTATGCAAATTCAGGCTCAGATGTAATTGACGGTGGTTCTGACTTTGATAGATGTTACTTTGATTCTAGCAAGGATTTATTGATAAATTGTGAAAATTAGAGATTTACTAAATAGAATAATTGTATCTATCTAGAACTATGTTCTACAAATAGAAAACCATCTTACAGCTTATAGGGTCAATATCTTGTTTTAATTTAATGACTTTTAAAAATACAAAAAATATTGCAATTTTTAGCATTGTCGCACTTGTTTCATTTGGATTTACTAATGCATATGCAGAAGAAAATCAAGGATACAAAATGATAGGTGATGTGCAACCTGTTCTAACATTTACATTCAGAGATGGAGTTGAAACATATGAATTCCCTGTCTTTGAGATGGGTGAGAGTTTTTCAGATAATTCTGGAATTTCATTCTCAGTAGAAGGAACTGTTACTGATTCACCATTATTACATAAAGCAATGGATGAGGCATACAAGTACAGATTTTCTAATGCAGCATTTGATCATCAATTGAAATATTTTGATGTTGATGTTAACTTTGTAAAAGATGATAAATCCATTATTACTCTTGATTATAGCACTTGTAGAATAGATAATTATCAAGTTGAGACACTTGATTCAAATGAATATGAGAGTTATTTCAAAGAAATTGGATTTGCAATCGTAGATAAAATTGATTTTGTATGTAGTGGTCTAAATTTAGATAAAACTTCCAAAATTCCTAGAAATTATTCTTTAACTGATTACGGTGATTCTGGATTTACATTTGCTAATAATATGAGCACTTCAGTGACCTTTAGTTTTGAGAATGGAGCAGAAAAAATTCATTTCCCTGTGTTTAATCTAATTTCAGGTTATGGAGAATCTTCTGAAAATGTTAATGCAGAATTTGCAGTAGAAGGTGTTTTAGATTATTATCCATTGTTATTTGATGCAATTGATAGATCAAATCAAGTATCTGGAATGTCTACTGCATCTAACATTGATTTTGATGCATTGGTGGAGTTTTCTAATACTGAATCAACTTTAAGAGGATTTGATTTTACATCTTGTCGTGTATCTGATGCTCAAATTAGAACACAGACTGACAAAGAAGAAGGATTTACTGGAAAAAGTGGTTTTGTACTAGTACTACAGTCTACCTTTACTTGTTCTGGAGTTAAAGGAATCAACATGCATTATGATGCTCTGAGAGGTGATGCTCCAACATGGAAGGTAACACAAATCACAAATGAGTATGTAGAACCAATTCAAAATACAGATGGTGGTCTCGATGTCATTTCTACTTTTACATTTGCAGATGGTATTGAGACAATAGAATTTTCAATGTTCAAGCAAAGCGAAGTTCTATCAATCACTGAGGACACTAATACTGAAACAGTAACTGACAAGGCAACTTATCCTACAATAGAATTTAGGGGAATTGTTGGCGATTACCCAATACTGTATAATCATGTAGATGACAAAATCAAAGTTCAAGGAATGGCAGGAACAAGTCTTGTAGATCTTGTTGATATTGATGTTGATATTATGTCTGATGGAAAAGTGATTCGTGGCTTTAATTATATGAATTGTAGGGCAATTGATTACACTGTTGAAACAGATCCTAATTCTGAAGAGAGTTATGTCAAAAATAAATTTGCTCTAGAGAATATTTTTGATTTTGAATGTCAAGGATATCATCCAAACAATCCAGCATACGATGCAATGTATAAAGTAGAAAAAGCAAATACTCAAAGTTCGAAAGATCTTAGAAACACCCAAGATTGGCGTTCTGATTTCACATCAGAATAGATCTTTTTTCTTTTTTCTTATTTTTTTTAAATAAATTATTTAGATATCCGATCAAAACAAAATATGCTCTTTGATCGTGTCACTATATAGAACAATAGACATTATGTTCACTAGGCTTATCTTACCAAACACATTCCATGAGTTATGGGACAATGGTTATCTTGGATTAAATCCAATGAAAAAGAACTCTTAAAGATTTTAGATGATTTGGCAAAAAAAGCAGTTGAAACATCTGAAGCAGTAGTGGTATTATTTGACGATCTTACTAATCTTGAACAAGCAAAAAAGATTCATCAACTTGAAACTGAGGCAGATGTACTAACACGTGATATTTTCTCTGAACTAAACAAGACCTTCATAACTCCTCTAGATCGTGAGGATATGCAGAGAATTGCATCAAAAATTGATGATGTGATTGATTTTATGGATGGGATTGCAGCAAGAATTTACAGCTACAAAATTACAACTCCTCCGCCATATACTGTTGAGATTGCAAATGAGCTACTCAAAGCCACAAAAGAAGTAGAGTATATGGTTTCAAAATTACAACGTATCAAAAATCCAAAAGATATGATTCAGCATTGCAGAAATACTAGTGATATTGAGCACACAGTTGATGACTTGTATAGAGATGCCATCAAAGAACTCTTTGAGAGCACTGATGCAATCAAAATCATTAAACTAAAAGATATCTACGAAACAATGGAAACTGCATCTGATAGATGTGTTGATGTTGCAGACGTCATCGAGGATATCGTTTTAAAATACACATGAGTTGATTAGATGTTAGAGATAGCAATAGGCGCAATCATAGTTGCATTAATCTTTGATTTTGTAAATGGTTTTAATGATTCGGCAAATTCTGTTGCTACAGTTATTGGAACCCGTGTTCTAAAACCAATTCATGCTGTTGGTTTATCTGCAGCAATGAATTTCATTGGACCTTTTGTTTTCGGTGTTGCTGTTGCAACTACTATTGCAAAAGGAATTGTCAGTCCTGATGACATTACAGTCTACATGATTGTTGGAGGATTGGCAGGAGCAATTGGATGGAGTACTCTTTGTACTTATTTTGGATTACCTATTTCTAACAGTCATTCTCTGGTTGGAGGAATTATGGGTGCAGGTATAATGGGATTAGGATTTGAAAAATTAGTTTATGGTGGATTGACCAAAGTCTTTGCAGGAATTATCATTGCTCCAATTGGAGGAATAATTTTTGGTCTTTTGTTAACTACCTTGATAATTACCGTATTTGCAAGTTGGAAACCTGGACCTGTGAATAAAACATTTGGTAAATTACAAATAATTTCTTCAGCATGGTTTGCTTTAACTCACGGAGCAAACGATGGACAAAAAACAATGGGTATTATCGTTTTAATTTTATTCTCAGCTGGAATGATTCCTGAACTTGAGATGCCCTTATGGGTAGTTTTTGCTGCAGCAACTGCTATGGGCTTGGGTACTTTCTTTGGAGGCTACAAAGTCATCAAAACACTTGGTGTGAAAATCACCAAACTTAGACCATACCAAGGATTTGCAGCAGAAACTGGAGGTGGACTGATGCTTGCAGTATTTGCAATTTTTGGTATTCCTGCTAGTACTACTCATGCAATTACTGGAACTATCATGGGTTCAGGTGCTGCCCGAAGAAAACGTGCAGTAAGGTGGAAAGTTAGCAGACAAATTGTATTTTCTTGGATTATCACTATTCCAGGTGCAGCAGCTATGGGAATTGGGTTTACTTTTCTAATTCATCTATTTGTTTAATTTTCAATAATGCCTTGATTTTTATTTCAGCAAAAATTTTTTGAAATATTCAAATGGAAATTTTACAATTAATTCAATCAAATCTACTTACTCCGATAATTCTATTCTTTTTGTTTGGAATTATTGCAGCTAGAATAAAATCTGATTTAAAAATTCCAGAAGCTATCTCTGAATTTTTACCAATCTATCTTCTTGCGGCAATTGGACTTCACGGTGGAATAGAGATGAGAAACACTGGATTTGAAAACATGTTGATTCCAATGTTAGTTGCAATAGGTTTGTCATTGTTGTTTACATTAAATCATTATCAAATTTTAAGAAGGTTGGGTAAGTTCAATATTTTTGATTCATATGCATTAGCATCTACATACGGTGCAGTAGGAGCAGTCACTTTTTCAGTTGGGTTGTCATTTTTAAAGAATCAAGGAGTTACATCTGAAGGATATCTTGCAGCAGTCTTGGCAGTTTTAGAACCTGTTGCATTCATTATGGCGATATTTTTGACAAACATGGCAGTTTCAAAACAAATTCGTCAGAAAAAAGAATCTGTCTCTAAAGAAGATACATCTGATCTTGATATGGGCATTCAAGAAACAAAAACAAAACTTTCTCAGGTACTGCACGACTCCATTACTGGCAAAGCAATTGTAATTCTCTTAGGAAGTATAGTTATTGGTTATATTATTGGAGAAGATGGGTTTAGTCCAATTAAAATTGTCTTTGATGAAATGTTCACTGGTGCAATTGTAATTTTTATGATTGAGATGGGAATCATTGCAGGTCAAAGATTAGAGGATATTAAAAAAGTTGGAATTTTCCTTACTGCATTTGCAATAATCATGCCAACATTCAATGGAATAATTGGTGTTTTAGTTGCAACTGCCATGGGATTGAGCCTAGGTGGAGCAGTAATGTTTGGTTTACTATTGGCTAGTGCTTCATTTATTGCAGCACCGGCTGTACTGCGCCATTCAATTCCGCAGGCAAAACCCAGTTTGTACATTACATCTGCATTAGGAATTACATTCCCTTACAATATCATAATCTTACTTCCTGTCATGTTTGCAATCTCAACATTCCTTCACAGTGGAGACGGAACGATAGACTTATTCCATTATATCACAAAGGGTTGGATATGAAATTATACACAGTAAAATTACTTACAATCACTTGTGAGATTCTTGCTCAAAAGAACATTATTGATATTTTAGGCAAATATGATATCACTGGATATACAACATATGAGGTTGATGGAAATGGTGCACGTGGAATTCGTGGACAAGGATTAAAAACTGAAAAAAATGTTAAAGTTGAAGTAATTATGCGTGAAGAAAAATTACAAGACGTTGTTGAAGAGATTTCAAGAACACTATTTGCAAACTTTGCAATTGTACTCTATGTTAGTGATGTTGGCGTAGTACGAACTGAAAAGTTTTAGCAGCACTTGTCATCAGAACACAAAATTGGAATTTTTTTGCTTGCTTTTGTAACGTTTGAAATTAATTCTGATAACTGATTGCTTGAAATTGCATACATTGCTTTTTTACCTTCGTCCCTTGATTTGACTATTCCGCATTTTTTTAATGTCTTTAGATGGTGTGAAACTAGTGGTTGATCTTTTTCTAATTTCTCTACAAAATCATTTACGCATAATTCTTTGTCTTTTTGCAATAGTTCTAAGATTTCAAAACGTGTCTCATCGCAAATACATTTTAAAAGACTAACTCCATTCATATCAATTTAAATTTATATAAACTAATATTTATGTGATAGTGAAGAATGCCTGAAAATATTCTGTTTGTGTGCGTAGAAAATGCCGGTAGGAGCCAGATGGCTGAGGCTTTTTTTAGAAAATTTGCCTCAAATCAATTCAACGTTTCTAGTGCTGGAACAACACCGTCATCCCAACTTCATCCAATTGTAGTTCAGGTAATGAATGAAATTGGTATTGACATGACAAATCAACAACCCAAACTATTATCTGATTCCATGATTGAGAATTCTTTCAAAACTGTTAACATGGGATGTATGGATAAAGAGTCATGTCCATCGTTGTTTGTTAAAGATGTAATTGATTGGGATATCTCTGATCCTAAAGAGAAATCACTTGATGATGTGAGAAAAATTCGTGATAAAATAAAATCTGAAGTAATTCATCTTATTGAAACCCTTAAGGAACATGATTAATGGCATATTCTAATTTACAGATTTTTACAGTAGAATTAATTGGAACATTTATTCTTGTAGTTTTTGCAACTGGCTCGATAGTTTATGATGCTAAGTTTTTTGATGGCCAATTAGGAATTCCATTTGCAGCTGTAGCCCCATTCATTGCACTTTTGATAGGTGTGTATTCTTTTGGAAAAATCTCTCTTGCTCATTTTAATCCTGCAGTGACTATTGGTTATTACATTACAGGACATATATCAAAAATTCAAGTCGTTTATTATTTAGTAGCAGAAATAATTGGTGCAATACTGGGGTCTCTATTTGTTTTATTGATAATTGGAGATGATGCAAATCTAGGAGCAAATGCCCCGAATCTTGATTTTTCAATATTTGTAATTTTTCCTGTTGAAGTTTTAGCATCTGCAATGCTTATGGGTGTCATTTTTTATGTTGTGTATACAAAAGGACTAAGAGGATTTAGCGGTGTTGCTATTGGCGGAATCGTTGGATTGGATATTTTGTTTTTGGCTTTCATCTCTGGGGCATCTATGAATCCTGCCAGAGCATTGGCACCTGCGTTATTATCTGGAACGTTTGAAAATCTATGGCTATATTGGAGTGCTCCATATGTTGGGACTATGATTGCAGCATTTCTATTCAGAAAGAAATTCCAAGCACAAAGAGCCACAAATTACGAATAATAATGACTAAAAATATCAATTGTGTGGTGTCTGAATCTAAAAAATTATTCAATATTGCTAAAAAAGTAATCCCTTCTGGTGTTAACAGCCCAGTAAGGTATTTTGAGCCATATCCGTTTTTCACAAAAAAAGCAAATGGGGCATACATTTGGGATGTTGATGACAAGCGTTACATTGATTTCTGCAATGGTTATGGTGCATTACTCTTAGGACATAGACGTAAAGAAATTCTCAAATCTGTTTCCAATCAATTGACAAAAGGTACTCTTTACTGTACTCCTACTGAGTCTGAAATTGAACTCTCAAAACTAATCATTGGAAATTTCCCCTCTATTGACAAAGTAAGATTGATGAATACTGGCGGTGAGGCTACGATGACTGCAATTAGATTGGCACGTGGTTTTACAAAAAAGAAAAAAATAATAAAATTTGAAGGATGCTATCATGGTGCACATGATTCTGTTTTAGTGAAAGCAGGGTCAGGCTCTGCACATAACGGAATATCTGTTTCTGATGGTGGACTAGATGAGGTTTCAAAAAATACTTTGGTTGTAGAGTATAACAATATTGAAGATTTACAAAAAACTATTCAAAAACATAAAGACATTGCAGGAGTTATTGTAGAGCCAATACTTGCTAACATGGGTTTAATTTTACCTGAAAAGAATTTCCTTTCTGATTTAAGAAAAGTTACTAAAGAAAATAACATCCCATTAATTTTTGATGAGGTAGTTACTGGTTTTAGAGTTGCACCTGGTGGGGCACAAGAATATTTTGGAATTAAACCTGACATTACTACGATGGCTAAAGCACTAAGTAATGGATTTACAATTTCAGCAGTAGGTGGTAAAAAAGAAATCATGGATTTACTTTCTCCTGGCGGTAAAGTTTACCAAGCAAGTACATTTGCAGGAAACCCCATTTCTGTTAGTGCTGCAATTAGTTCAATTAAAACAATAAACAAAATAAAAAATAAACTCTATTCAAAACTTGAACGATTCAATCTTTTGTTTTCTACTGCACTAGATGATATGGCTACTGATCTGAAAATACCTCATCAAATCAACTTTACAGCCTCGATGTTTCAGATTTTCTTTACTAACAAGCCTGTTGTAGATTATCAAACATCGAAGAATGCAAATGCAAAGAAATTCCAAAAAATGTTCCAGACTTTATTAAAAAATGGCATTTTCATTGCACCATCTCAGTTTGAAGTAGTTTTTCTCTCTGATGCGCACACACAAACTGATCTGAACAAGACACTTGATGCATATAATTTGGCATTAAAATCGGTGAAAAATTGAAGTACATTGTAGGAGCTAGAGGAAGTCAGTTATCTGTTGCACAAACCAACTGGGTAATTTCTGAATTAAAAAAAGTTAATCCTGATTGTGAATATGAAATCAAACCAATCACTACAAAGGGTGATACTGATACAAGACCGTTATTTACAATAGATCAAAAGGGAATTTTTGAAAAAGAAGTTGATAGGGCTGTTGCTCTAAAGGAAGTAGATTTTGCAGTACATAGTTTGAAGGATGTTCCATCTGAACTAGATGAAAATCTAACACTTGCATCAATTCCTAAACGTGAGGTAGTCAATGATGTGTTTATTTCATCTGACGGTTCAACATTGGAAAACATCAAAGAAGGTTCAGTAATTGGAACTAGTTCATTAAGACGTGCAGTTCAGGTTTCAAGAAAAAGATCTGATGTAATAGTAAAACCAATACGTGGGAACATTGAGACTAGAATAAAAAAAGTCTCTGGAGGAAACTATGATGCTATAGTTCTTGCACAAGCTGGAATATCCAGAATTGGTGCGGATGTAAAATATTCTCCATTATCTATTGAAGATTTTTCCCCTTCTCCGGGTCAGGGTGCAATTGCAATAGTTGCAAGGGCTGATGATGCTCAAACGATTTTAATGCTTAAAAAAATTGAAGATCCTGATTCTCGTTTAGAGATTGAGGCTGAGCGTTCCCTTTCTGACTATGTTGATTCTGGATGTAGATTTCCATTAGGGGCATATGCAAAATCAAATGGCTCTGAGATGACTCTGTCTGTATCTGCATTTTCAGTAGATGGGAAACAATCACTTTTTGTAAACAAAACTGGAAAGAAGGATGATCCTGCATCTCTTGGAAAAAGTGCTGGAATGGAACTGCGTGAGAAGGGAGTAAATGATCTTGCATTAAATTGGAGAGAGAAAGTGGAGGAATGGAATAAGTCATGACTGGAAAAGTGTATCTTGTTGGTGCAGGACCTGGAGATAGTAAATTAATCACATTACGTGCAGTTGAATTACTTGAAAAAGCAGATGTTGTTTTGTATGATAGACTAGTTAGTAAAAAAATAATTTCAATGATTCCAAAAAAAGCCGAAAAAGTTTATGTCGGTCGTGCAGTAGGGGATGACACAACACATCAAAACACAACTAATGATTTAATGGTACAATATGCAAAATCTAAAAAAAATGTAGTTAGACTAAAGGGCGGTGACCCAATTATTTTTGGACGCGGTGGTGAAGAGGCAGAATTTCTTAAAGAAAATAAAATAAAATATGAAATTGTTCCAGGGATTACTTCTGGAATTGGTTCAGCAACATATGCTGGCATTCCGTTAACTCATAGAAAATATGCTTCATCAGTAGTATTTGTTACTGGACATGAAGATCCAGAAAAGAAAAAAGAGATTGTCAAATGGAAGAATCTTGCAAAATCAGTTGATACGATTGTAATTATGATGGGTTTGTCTAGAATTGATGTTATTTGTAAACAACTAATTGCTGGGGGGATGGATAAAAAAACACCTGTAGCTGTAATTCAAAATGGCACTACTCCTCAACAAAAAATGATCAAAGGAACAGTTACAAACATTGCAAAAAAAGTTAAAGAAAATAAAATTACTCCTCCAACAAATATCATCATTGGGTATGTAGTTGATTTATCCGATACTATAGGGTGGAAATAATGCTTGATGGAAAAACAATTGCTATAACTCGCTCAAAAGATGATGCATCAGAATTTATCTCTCTTGCTGAGCAAAACAAAGCGATTCCAATTCCCTTGCCTACAATCGAGCTTGTCAGTAAGGGTGAAAAAATTGTTGATGACTTTTTGAATCTAGTTGAAACTGAAAATCCTGATTATTCTGTATTTTTAAGCTCAAAGGCAGTGAAGATTTTATTTGACACTGCAAAAAATATTGGAAATTTTGAGAAATTACAATTAGCAGTTGCAAATACTTCGGTAATGTCTGTGGGTCCTAAAACTACTGAATCGTTGAAATCATATGGTATCAAAGTAAATCACGAACCCCAAAACTATTCTTCAGTTGGAGTTGGCGAGGAATTTTCTCAAATTCATGCTGTTGGTAAAAAAGTAATTATTCCTCGCAGTGGTGCATCAAATTCTTTTCTTAAAGAATTACTAAACAAGATTGGAATTGATGTTGTAGAGATTCATCTGTATGATGTATGTGCATTTAGAGATACTACTCAATGGAATGGTTTTAGAGAATTATTTTCTCAAAACAAAGTTGACGGTGTTATCTTTACTAGTGCATCATCTGTTCGTGGGTTCTTTGAGATTATGCTCAAAGATTATGAAAAATCTGATCTAATTGATCGACTCTCAAAATTAGCTCTGGTATGTATTGGTCCCTTCACTTCTGAGGAATTAAAGAAATTTGATGTTTCTTATGTTGTATCTGAAACGCATACAGTAGCAGGTGCATTTGACGCAATGAAAAGTACTTTGACTGCCTAGTATGAAATTTAGCTGAAGCTATTTAGCTGTGCCTATTTTTCCTCATGTATTTATAATATAACGGGGTTATGTTGGACATGACTGCTGAAAATCTAGATATGGATTATTCAAAATATGATTTTAAAGACACTACAGAAATGTATGTCCACCTTAGCAAGAAAGGCCTGTCTAAGGATACTGTAATTGAAATTAGTAAAATGAAAAAAGAGCCACAATGGATGCTTGATTTCAGATTACGTTCTTATGAAATATTTATGCAAAAGCCAATGCCAACTTGGGGCGGAGATCTTAGTGTAATTGATTTCCAAAATATTTACTATTATGCAAAAGCATCTGACAAAGTAGAAAAGAATTGGGATGATGTTCCAGAAAATGTAAAGAATACATTTGACAAACTTGGAATTCCAGAAGCTGAAAAGAAATTCTTAGCAGGTGTCGGTGCACAATATGAGTCTGAAGTTGTATATCACAGTCTAAGAGAAGACTTGGCAAAACAAGGAGTTCTCTTTTTAGATACTGATGCAGCTCTTCATGAACATCCAGAGTTATTCAAAAAGTACTTTGGTAAAATTATCCCTCCAGAGGATAACAAATTTGCAGCACTTAACAGTGCAGTGTGGAGTGGTGGCTCTTTCATCTATGTTCCACCGGGTGTCAAAGTTGACATGCCTCTACAAGCATACTTTAGAATTAATGCAGAAAACATCGGTCAATTTGAAAGAACATTGATTATAGTTGATGAAGGTGCAGAAGTACATTACATTGAAGGTTGTACTGCTCCTGTCTATTCTTCAGAATCACTACACTCTGCAGTTGTAGAATTAGTTGCACTCAAAGATGCAAAACTAAGATACACTACAATTCAAAATTGGAGTGCAGATGTTTACAACCTTGTAACAAAACGTGCTTATGCACATGAAGGTGCAACTGTTGAATGGATTGATGGAAACATTGGTAGTAAACTAACAATGAAGTATCCTGGTGTTTATCTTATGGGTGAGAGAGCCTATGGTGAAACATTATCAATTGCATTTGCAGGTAAGGGACAACACCAAGATACAGGTGCTAAAATGGTCCATCTTGCACCAAATACTACTTCCAAAGTCACATCAAAGTCAGTAAGCCGACTTGATGGACGTTCCACTTACAGAGGAATGTTACATGTAGCAAAAGGTGCTACTGGTGTAAAATCTACTGTAAGATGTGATGCATTACTCTTAGATGATACATCTAAAACTGATACCTATCCATACATGGAAATTAATCAAGAAGATGCAACAATTACCCACGAAGCAACTGTTGGAAAAATTGGTGATGAACAAATCTTCTATCTTATGAGTAGAGGATTTAATGAGGAAGAAGCACTATCTCTAATTGTTAATGGTTTCATGGAACCATTTACAAAAGAATTACCAATGGAGTATGCTGTTGAATTAAACAGACTCATCAAACTAGAGATGGATGACTCAGTGGGATAGTCTTCCCAAAATATAATTTTGATAAATCATGTCTCAAGCCATTCTCTCAAAACTCAATACGACCCATATTGATGAGATTTCCTCATCTAGAAATGAGCCTGATTGGTTAAAGGATTACAGAAAAAGCTCTCTATCTGTCTATGATGGTTTAGCACTTGAACTATCTCCACTTTACAACAAATACACTGATGCCAAAAAAATGGATCCAGAAAAAGTATCCCTTTCAACATCTACAACTGACACTGTTCCAGATTTTCTTAAGAAAAGATTAAGCGAACTTGACAATGAAATTTGTATTATTCAAATTGGAACTAATATTCATAAAATCAATCTCCCTGATGATTTAAAATCTAAAGGACTAGTGATCTCTTCAATATCTGATGCAATTAAAAATAATCCTGATTTAGTAAAAAAAGCATTAGATGCATCTAAATCTCAAGAAGATAAATTTACTGCACTAAACAATGCTGCATTTAATTCTGGAATATTCATTCACATTCCACGTAATTTAGTCTTGGAAAAACCTGTTTACTTTTTGACATGCCTATCTGATGATGATCACTCTGTAATTTCTAGAAATATAATATTTGCAGATGAAAGTAGTAAAGCTGCAATTGTCCAAGAATTGTATTCTCCAAAAACTGAAGCACAACAAGCATATCTTGAATTGTTAAACACAAATCTTGCAGCAAATGCACAACTCGATATTACCAGTCTTCAAATGATGGACCAACATGCTGTAACCTTTACAACAAGACGAACTGATTTAGCACAAGATTCCAAAGTAAATTGGTATTCTGGATTGTTTGGATCAATGTTGTCTAGATACAAAATTGAATATTTCCTTAATGGTAATGGTGCATCATCAAATGACTCTGAAGTAATTTTTGGAAATAATGAGCAATCTTTTGATATTCAAACTAACGTAAACCATGAAAGCCCATCTACTGAAGCAAGAGTAGTTGAGAAATCCATTCTAAGAAATAAATCAAAATCCCTCTTCAAGGGAATGATTAGAATAAAAGAAAATGCAGCAAAATCAAACTCATTTTTGTCTGGCCGTTCTATTCTTTTAGATAAGGATGCAAAATCTGATGCAATTCCTGGATTGGAAATTTTCACTAACGATGTAAAGGCTACTCACTCAGCATCTGTTGCACAAATTGATGAGGAACAAGTATTCTATTTGAAAACTAGATGCCTTACTCATGCAGAAGCTGAGAGAATAATTATTGAAGGATTCTTGGAACCTCTTTCAAGAAAAATGTCTATCCAGGTCAGAGCATGGATTGCTTATCTTATTGAATCAAAATGGGAAAATAGGGAACTTACAATTAACACTGATGAAGAATTAGCCAAATTTGTTGAAATTGAAGAGACTCGTTACAACGAAGACTCTGAAATGGAACAACACTACAAGTATCGGTGATATTTTGTCTGAATGGATTAAAGCTTGCAGTGTGGAGCAGGTAAAAGAAGGTCAACTTTTTGGGTTTGTTCATGAAGGTAAAAAACTCCTCATTGCAAATCTAAAGGGAAAAATCCATGCTACTGATTTGATATGCACTCATGCTGATGCAGATCTTTCTACTGGATTTCTTAGTGATGAAGGTGTTAGATGTCCGTTACATCTTTCTGTTTTTAATTTAGTAAATGGTGAACCACAAAATCTTCCTGCAGAAACTCCTCTTTCCATATATAATGTTAAAATAGATGCTGACGAAATTTACGTGGAGATTTAAGATATGCAAAGTACAGAATCATTATTTGAAAATATTAAAAATGATTTTCCAATTCTAAAAAGAACTGTTAGAGAAAACAAACAGCTTGTTTATCTTGATAATGCATCCACTACACAAAAACCAAATCAAGTAATTGATGCTATTACTGATTATTATCAAAACCACAATGCAAATATTCACAGGGCAGTGTATGCTCTTGCTGAAGAAGCAACTGAGGCCTATGAGGCAGTACGAGATAAGATTGCAAATTTTATTAACATAAAAAATCGCCAAGAGATTATTTTTGTCCGCGGTACAACTGAGGCAATTAATTTAGTTGCATATGCATGGGGTAGAACTCACATCAATGAAGGTGATATTATTATTACAACTGAGTATGAACATCACAGCAACATTGTTCCATGGCAACTTCTCACTCAAGAGAAACGTGCAAAATTAGAATATGTTGGAATGGATGATAATGGGGAATTGATTTTAGATGATCTTGATAAATATCTTGCAACAGGTAAGGTAAAACTTGTAACTTTTAGTTTAATGTCCAATGTTCTTGGAACAATTACCAATGCTGAAAAAATTATTGAGAAATGCAAAGCTGCAGGTGTACCTACTCTAATTGATGGGGCACAGGCAGTTCCCCACATGAAAGTTGACATTGAAAAATTAGGATGTGACTTCTTTGCATTTTCTGGGCATAAAATGCTCGGACCTACAGGAATTGGTGTCTTATGGGTCAAAAAATCTGTTTTAGAAACCATGAGTCCATTTCATGGTGGCGGTGATATGATTAGAGAAGTTCACAAGTATGAAACTACCTGGAATGATTTGCCTTACAAATTTGAAGCTGGTACTCCAAATATTGCAGATGTTGTAGGTCTGGGTGCGGCAATTGACTATCTTACTAAACTTGGAATGGACAATATTCGAGAACATGAAATTGAATTAACAAAATATGCTATTGAAAAACTATCTGAAGTTAAAGGACTTCATATCTATGGCACAAAAGATATTTCAAAACGCGGTGGGGTTATCTCATTTAATTTTTCAGATGTCCATCCTCATGATGTTGCTCAAATTATTGATGGTGAGGGAATTGCAGTTAGATCTGGCCATCACTGTGCACAAGTATTGATGGAGAGATTAAATGTTGCAGCCACATCTCGTGCTAGCTTTTACATTTACAATACTAAACAAGACATTGATATTCTGGTAAATTCATTAAATATTGTGGCAAAGGTGTTTAAATTATGAGTAGTAACGCAGACATTTACCATGAAATGATCGTTGATTATTCAAGAAATCCGATAAACTATGGAGAAATTGAAAATCATGATGTTACATTCCATGATTCTAATCCTCTATGTGGGGATAGTATTGACATTGATATGAAAATTGATGATAACAAAGTGACTGATATTAAATTCCATGGAAAAGGCTGTGCAATTTGTATGGCATGTACTTCAGTTTTGACTGAAATTACAAAGGGGAAAAGCATTGATGAAGCAAGAGCAATTGAAAAAAATGACGTGTTAAGTGAATTAGGCCTTGAACATCTACAAGCAGTCCGAATCAAATGTGCTCTACTTTCTCTCAAGGTACTCAAATCTGCTCTTTATACCTACATTGGAAAGAATCTGAGTGATACTCAAGATGTGGATAAATTGAAAGAAGAGGCAGATAATCTGTACTAGTATGAGTGATTTTACTCCTAAACTTCCAATTGCACTCCAAATTAGAAAAATAATCTTTGAAAAATTCAATGACATTGATACTAAATTTACAAATGATGAAATTTTTGAAATTATAAAATCAAATGGTGATATGGATCCTTCTTGGACGATTAATAATACTGAGTCTCTTTTTACAGATATTTGTGATTCTGGTCTTGCAAGAAATATTGCCCAGAATTTAACTACGGTATATCTAAAATTATTTGATCCTATTGAAAAATTTCATTGTAATGCTTGCAACAATGATGTTCATCTTGGTGCATCTGAAGAAAGACTGTGTCCAAACCCTTCTTGCAAATCTACTCTTTAGATCTGTGTTTTGTTGCAGCATCTTCTAATGCTTTAATCATTGGTAGTTTTTCTCCTGTGAGATAAAGTACTAGTGCACCGCCAGCTGTACTGACATGATTGATCTTATCTGCTAATCCTTGTTGTTTTAATGCCGTGGTGAGATGTCCGCCACTTACAATAGTCGTTGCCATTGAATTTGCAACTGCATCAAGTAATGCTTTTGTTCCATAGCTGAAATTTTCTTTTTCAAAAAATCCTGCAGGTCCACTGATAAATACAGTTCCAGCACCTGCAATTAATTTAGAGTAATACTCTACAGTCTTTGGACCTAAATCAAAAATCTTATCCCCCTTTCCCATCTCTCGTACGTCCATCTCTACTCTTTCTCCATCTTTGTTAATTGCAATATCTACAGGAGTAGCAAAAACATCTGGATACTCTCCAATCAGTGCATGTGCCTTTGCTACAACTTCATCTTCTCGTTTTATTCCAAGAGGTGATTTTATTCTAGCTTGGGCCCTCATGAACACATTTCCAATTAATCCAGTTAACAAAACATGATCTGCCCGACCATTTTGAATTAATAATTTAATTGCCTCTAATCTATCTGGAATTTTAGATCCTCCTAAGACAATTACATGAGGGGCTTTGGCAACTGTCATTATTTCATTTAGGTTTCTAACTTCTCTTTCTACAATTCTTCCTGCACATGCAGGTAATGCCTGTGGAAATCCAACTATTGACGGATGTGATCTGTGTGCACTTGGAAATGAATCCAACACACATAGATCAAATAATTTTGATAAACGAGAAACCATGATTGTTTTAGCTGCGTTTTCTGGAGTGAATTCATAATTTTCTTCTGCACATAATCTGAGATTATCTAAAAGTAAAATTTCACCATCTTTTAAATTCTTGATCGCATTTTGTGCAGCTTCCCCAATTGTATCTTCTACATATTTTATTTCTCTACCCATTAATTTTTCAAGAACTTTGGCATGTTTGTCCATCCCTGTATACTCGTAATTTCCAACTCTTCCTTGGTGAGATCCAATGACGACTTTTGCCTCTTTTAATGACTGTAAAGTTTCAATTGCTTCTTCAATCCTTTTTGTTCCTGAAATCTCAAATGTCTCAGGATTTATGGGACAGTTCATATCAACTCTCAAAAAAACGGTTTTACCTTTTAGGTCAAAATCATCTAGTGTGAGTACCTTCACAACTTGTCTATTGATACCTTGGTTAAATTCTTTGAGTCGATCTAAGTTTCATTTCTGAATTATATCTGAATTTCAAAACTTATCTATTGACAAAAATTAAAAGACACGTGTTTGAGGTTTCGATAATTGCAAAATTGGATTTTTGATATTAGGTCTCGTTCATTTGTTCTACTTACAATTTTATTTCTAATTATAACGACTCTGGTATATTCTGGAGTTACAGAAACTTTTGATCAAAATGTAATATTGTTTTTTTCTGAAAATGTTGGAAATCCATCACTTGACCTCATAATGCAATCTATCACTGAAAGTGGGGAGGCTTTGTGGATGCTAGGGTTTGCAATTCTGATATTGATAATTCCAAGAACAAGAAGAGTTGGAATAACTTTGATGATCTTGATTGTCATTTCTACATTGCTTACTGGTTATGTGAAATGCGGTGTGGATCGTGATAGGCCTGATTTTGAGTATGATTCAGTAGAATTCCCTGTGCCTGTAAGTAAAGATACCTTTGCCTTGTTTTGTGAGGGTGGCTATGATGCCTCATATCCATCTGGACATGCTGCAAGGTCGATGATATTTGCAATCATTTTAGGATATGCGTTATCTGATAGATTCCCACGTGGGGCATATTTGATGTTCTTGTATCCTATCTTGATTTCTTTGAGTAGACTCTATGTGTTAGAACACTATCCAATTGATGTGATTGGTGGCTCTGTAATTGGAATGATGCTAGCCGGAGTAATGGCCAAGAGAACTAAACTTTACAAAATTTTTGATAAATCAAAAACCTAATTCTGTCAAAACATCTCTGTGTATCAAAACAATTGCAAAATGTTCATCATCATGATGATATGTCCAATATTTGATGTCTCTGTCTTCCTTTTTTCGTCCCAGCCCTGTAGTTATTCCAGTAGTAACGGTGTATCCTATTCTTTTTGCTAGTTTTGATTCTTTTGGCATTAAGACTTTGTATCCTTCTTTTTTCCCCTTGAATCCTAGATTTACCATGTCCTCAACTGCACTAATTGCTTCTTTTTCACTTTTCAGATCATATGTTTTTGCTATTGCCAAATCTTTTGGATGAAATTCCATGTTGTCTGCTATTTCTTTTGACTAATATTTTTTAAAAAATTTGTTTTTGCGATCAAACCATGTTAATTTTCTTTACATGAAAGTCAAATCATGGTCATATTCACCACTTAACCGACTCTTTTATCATGATTGATTCATTGGTATCATTAGAAAAATTAGTAATACAATTACGAAAAAAGAAACAAGAAGCAACAAAACTTCGTCAAAAAGCTGAAAAACAAGTTAAAGAATTTCGTTCAGCAGAAAAACGCTCTTCATCAGGTCTAAATACAATTGAGAAAAAAATTGAATCAGAACGAGAAGAGTCTGGTGATGTTTCAACTGTTCTTTTAAGAAAAAATGCTCAATTGGAAAGTATTGGAAGATTGATAGCAGTAGCCGAAGAACGTCTATCTAAAGAAAAAGAGGCAATTGAGCAGGCAGAGCAAGAAATTGAATTTGCTGATAATCCTGTAGAAAAGGAAAATGCTGAGGCTAGATTACGCTCATTAAATGATCATGTAAGTGAATTAGTTGAAGAAATCAAAAGTAGAGAAAAGACCTCAAAGAAGATTTCAGGTGATGTTGAAAATTTCTCTGATATTAAATCAAAAATTGTCTCAAAAATTCAAAAACAAACTCAATCAAAACCCTCTTTGCGTGAGACCAAAGTTTCAAGTCGCAAGGCAGCACAAAAATTCCTCAAAGAATTAGAAAAAAGAACAAAGGCTGAAGAATCTGCTCAAAAATCTTTGGAAAATGCATATTCAAAATTAAAAGAATTGATGGCAAAGAAAAAGACTGCAGCTAAAAAGAGACCCGCAAAGAAAAAGACTGCAGCTAAAAAGAGACCCGCAAAGAAAAAGACTGCAGCTAAAAAGAGACCCGCAAAGAAAAAGACTGCAGCTAAAAAGAGACCAGCAAAGAAAAAGACTGCAGCTAAAAAGAGACCCGCAAAGAAAAAGACTGCAGCTAAAAAGAGACCCGCAAAGAAAAAGACTGCAGCTAAAAAGAGACCAGCAAAGAAAAAGACTGCAGCTAAAAAGAGACCCGCAAAGAAAAAGACTGCAGCTAAAAAGAGACCAGCAAAGAAAAAGACTGCAGCTAAAAAGAGACCCGCAAAGAAAAAGACTGCAGCTAAAAAGAGACCAGCAAAGAAAAAGACTGCAGCTAAAAAGAGACCCGCAAAGAAAAAGACTGCAGCTAAAAAGAGACCAGCAAAGAAAAAGACTGCAGCTAAAAAGAGACCAGCAAAGAAAAAGACTGCAGCTAAAAAGAAATCTAGAAGATAGTCTTTTAATTATTTTCTATAAAATAAACGCAGGATTGTTTTGTTGTTATTAAAAAAATTCTTAGGATGATAATTCTGCACTGCCAAATAAGACGCCAAATGCTTTACACCAAATCAGAACTTTGTTGTATTTGCTAAGATCAGTTCCATTAGGAATTTCATAGTTTTGGTTTCCTCTGTTTGCCTTTAGATCACCTAAGTTGACAAAGTCTGATGCTTTATCATCCGTAGCCAAGTAGACAAACAAGTCTGGACCATTTGTTGATTCAAAGTTTTCCAGTCTTAGTATAGTACTTTCATTTTCTAGTGGTATTGTGTATGCATCTCCTTGCGCATCATGAATTCCATCACCAACACCGATGAATGTTCCAGCATAAGATATTGGGGGTGTTTCTATGGATTCTTCCTCCATCATTTTATCTTCCATCCTAGTGGAGTCATCTTTCATCAACATTGCATCCTTATCTTCCATCATTGGTTGAGTAATGGCGCCAGCTGGTATTGCCTCATCTACAGTTGATTCTGTAAAGTACGGGTATGTGGCAAATACTGTGACCCCACCAACCACTACTATTGCAACAATTACTAGTATGGATTTATTCATAATTGCATGATGTGGATTTAGTATATAGGATATTTTCCATTTTTTATCCAAATCTTTAGGAGTGCAAATTTAATTCATGAGTAAAATTAACTGAAATTATAAGCCTTATACTTTTAATTATCTGATTTTATCTTAATCTGTAGAATGAAGATTATCATAAAAAATGGTGAATCCATTAAAGAATATCATGATGCTAGTGATGTATCTGTTCTTCCGAAAAGCAAACTCGTAAGAACATTCACTGAGGATGGCTCTTTGATTGAAGAATTCAAACTTTTGGATAAAAAAATTACCTTGGATGATGACCTTGAAAATGATGAAACAGAAATTGTAGTAACTTTAGATGTTACAAAATAAAATAAATTAAAAATCTGATTTATCTCTTAAGGATTGATTTCCATCTTACCAAATTTACCTTTGGTTAGGGATACTTCGCCTTTGAACTCGTTTGTATATCCATTTGTAATGACAACTTTATCTCCGACATTCACTGCTTTGATATCGTCACCCCACAATGTGAGTTTCATTTTGTTTTCTTCAGATTTATCTTCGTTGGCAATTTCTGCATCGCAGACATCTACTGTTCCTCCACTTTTGAGATTAACAGTTCTAGGATCTCCTTTGCTTACCACTTCAGCTTCTACATTAACTCCACTTCGCATTTTTCTTGCGTCGGAAATTGGTATGAATTCTGACATATTTTTGAATCATTTGCGCACGATTATAAGCTTTGTTAAAAAAATGTCAAAATTACAGATCAGTTTTTAATTTATCTCAAATAGTAATCGAGAAATATCGGTTAATGCGCAATCTCATTGCAGAGGTATCGAAGCCCGGTCAACCGAGAGGGACTCAAGATCCTCAAAATAGGAAATCCCTTCTCTTAGGAGTTCGTGGGTTCGAATCCCACCCTCTGCACTAAATTTTAATTAAAATTGATATATCCTGTAAAAATTTGCAATTATGCAACAATAGACTTTACTTTAGTGACTGAATGCGCTGAGATTTCTTTATGCATTTCTGCTATTTCGTCGTCTTTGAAAGAGAGATTGCATCGGAAACATTTCCAAACCATCTCTGACATATATAGTGCAGGCAAAAATAACTTATAAAGATATTGCATCATTGATCCAATTTTTTACAATACATGATCATTGTTTTGAAAAACTTGTAATTTTTTTAATTTTTTAGATCAGAATGAAATTTTTTCATGACTGAATGTGAATCCAAGGGTTTAGAAATAAAAAAAATACTATATTTTTTGAAAGATCATGGATATTTTAGAAATTTTTGGAGAATTTTCATATTTTGGAATTTTTCTTGTACTAATTGGAGTAAATGCAGCTCCAATCTTGATGCCTCCAAGCTGGATTATTCTGACATCATTTTACCTCCTTGATCCAACTCTGAATGTAGTTATTCTCGCTATGGTCGGAGCTACAGGTGCTACTATTGGTAGATTTGTTCTTAAACGGATTAGTGTAGTTTTTAGACGATTTGTTGCAGAAGAGCAAAAATCCAATCTGGATGTAATTGGAAATTATTTGAATAATAAAAAATATGGTTATGTTATTGCATCTTTTCTGTTTGGTGCAACTCCACTTCCAAGTAACATGTTGTTCATTGCTTATGGATTAATGCGTGCAAAAAGTCTGGGAATTTATGTAGGATTCTGGTTTGGTAGAGTCATTTCATATATTGTTATGATTTATTTTGGAAATGCAGTTCTAACTCCTTTCTTAGAATTATTTGAAGATCGATTAACTGCTATTTTATTAATTGACGGTGCAGGTATTGGATTGATTGTCCTTTTTGCATCAATTAATTGGACTCTTTTAATTACGAAAAGAAAAATTAAATTTGTCAAACCAAAAATATGGAGAATTTAATGAACCCTATTGATTCTATAAAAAATGAGGTTAAAGAAATCATGGATAATGATTCTGCTCATGATTTTGATCATGTTATGAGGGTATACAAGAATGCTCAAAAAATATGTGAAAAAGAAAAAGCCAATAAAAAATTGGTCCTAAGTGCTGCCTTACTACATGACATTGTTTCATATCCAAAATCTGATAAACGCTCAAAAATGTCTTCAATAGAAAGTGCAAAAAAATCTAAACTTGTACTACAAAAATATGGTTTTTCAAAAGAAGAAATTTTAATTATTTCCGATGCTATTGCAGACCATAGTTTTTCTCAAAACAAAACACCATCAACTTTGGAAGGGAAAATTCTTCAGGATGCAGATAGACTAGATGCAATAGGTGCAATAGGCATTGCTAGAGTTTTTGCTACAGGAGGATCACTGAAACGATCATTTTACAATGTTGATGATCCATTTTGCAAAACAAGAACTCCTGATGATAAAACTTGGACTGTCGACCATTTTTATAAAAAATTGTTGAAACTTGAATCATTAATGAATACTAAATCAGGTAAGATTGAGGCTAAAAAGAGAACCAAAGTGCTTAAAGAATTTCTTAAACAACTAAAAAACGAAATTTCATCCTAAGTGTTTTTCTTGTGTTTTACGCACAAAACCTGCCTTGAAACTAGAATTAGCTCAAAATGATATCATTTTAAAATCAAAATCCAAACTATGGCTAATATGCTGTATTCTGAAATTGTGCTGATTCTGAATTAGCACAACTATTAAGATCATTTCATGAAGACTTGACAAAGAGGTTAGAAAAAAACACAGTTCTAAAAACAACAGAGGATTGTGAAAGATATGCAAATGACTATCTAAATACACTTGATGAGATTGCTTTTCTTACATTAAAAAATAAAATTCCTCTTGAAATAGGAACGTATCTGAGACGTTTCTTTGGATATGGACTAATCATAATTGATTGGTATGATAAAATGGTTAGTGATGATTTTGGAAGAATTGCAAAATCAAATTGGCCTAACAACTTTGAGTATTGTAAAAAATATAATGTAAAAAAGAACCCTGATGATAAATTACCACAAATTATGCAGGACTATAATCAAATAAAATAAAATTAAAATCCTTTCTCAAGTTGATATAATTTTTCAATTCTTTTGAAAGTTAGTGGATGTGTTCTAAAAATTTCCCCAAATTTACTAAAACTACTATTTCGCTCCCAATCCATTGCTTTCTTTACTTCGTCTTCTGAAATGTTTTGATCTTCATAATATGAAGAAAATTTTGTTATCTCATAACTTGATGAAATTGGATCTACGGCATAAAATGAACGTAGAGTGGAGTTTTTTGCTTGTTGTTTTTGTAAGCTTAATCCATATGTGATCTTTGCCAAAGCATTTGCAAGAATTGTTGGTTTTACTTGTCTTGCTGCAAAATTATCTGCATAATATTCCCTAAGACGTGAAAAGTAGAGGATCAACAAATTTGTAATAAAATAAACTGCAAATGCGCCAATTCCAATTAGCATTGCAGATCCTCCCTGATTTCGTGTTCTTCCTCCAAACATCGTTGATAATGCAATAAAATATGCAATAGTTGGAATCACTGAGATGATGGTCATTACAACCATATCGTTATGTTTAATGTGACCTATCTCATGAGCAATGACTCCTCGGACTTCGTCTTTTGTCAACGTGTTTAGTAATCCTCTGGTTAGTGTCATTGTTGCAGATTTACTAGTTCTGCCAAAAACAAACGCATTAGGCATACTTGTATTGGCTATTGTTATTTTTGGGATTTTCACTTTATTTTTAATACATATCTCATTTGTTGTTTCTTCAATCCAGGGGTACTCTTCTTTGTTCAATGGAGTCATGTTTGTACTCCATCTTACTATTGATGGGCCAATGGCCCATTGAAACAAACCTAGGGCTACTGCTAAGCCTACTGTTACAAAGATTCCTAGGTTAAAATAGAAACTCAAACCTGCAAGTAATGCAAAAAGTAAACCAAAAACTAGAACCATTGTAAGGCTCATTGAAACCACAAGTCCCTTGATCATAGTAATCTATAGTTTGGTGTTGAGATATATTTGTTATAAAAAATGAATTCTTTTACTGTATCTGTATGATTTTACTATTATTTTGTTGTTAAAAGATGACAATGGGATTCGTGATGAATTGTGTTTATAATGTCATCATATAGTGTCATTTCTATTGTTGACAATTTGGGATAGTCTACGATTAATAGATCAATTTTGTTATCTTTTACATAGTCTATCATCCAATGAGTGATAGAGTCAGTTAAGGCAAATTTGGTTTTGACATTGACTCCTTGCTCTTTTGCAATTTTTTTCCAATTCGCTAATTCTGTTTTTAGCTTAGAAATTTGTGTTGCAGCTATTTTTTTGTCTGATTTTGTCTCAAAAAAATATAGCTTTGGCTGTATCTTATACATGCATTCAATTATTGTTAGTTCAGAACCTAATTCTTTTGCCAATTGAACTCCAATGTTAAATGATTTTTTTGTGTGAGTTGGAGTAATTATCCCGACTGCTATATTTTTGAATATTTTTGACATTGTGTGTGATTAGATATTTCCCCTCTATTCGAATATTTAATTATGTAGTTTTGGGTTTCTCTACCCATAATCGACATATCTGTCATAACGAGTCTCAATTTCTTTATTCTCGCCTGATTTTATTTTGGAATATTCTTCATTTTTTCTAAATTCGATATATTTGATAATTTCTTCAAATTCCTTATTGTTTGGATAAGAGCCAAAAACAGGCTCAACTAGTTGTAAGTATTCCAAAGTTTTCTCTCTAAATTCTTCTCTAGTTGGTTTTTTGATACCATTCATTCTAAACCAGACAGCAGTCCAGCTAGCACCAACTACATGTGGCAATAAATCAAAGGCTCTTTGAATTTCAAAACGCTCGTCGTTTCTCATGATTCTTGAAGAAATCTAGAAGCTGATTTTGCAAAATATGTTACTATCATATCTGCTCCTGCTCTTTTAATTGAATGTAGAATTTCCAATGTGATGTCTTTCTCATTTACATATCCTAACTGTGAAGCTGCTTTTACCAATGCATATTCTCCAGAAACACTGTATGCTGAAACTGGAACATTGTATTTTCTTCTAGTCTCTGAAATTAAATCCAAATATGCCAAAGCTGGTTTGATCATGATAATATCTACTCCTTCTTCAATATCTGTCTCTACTTCCATCATTGCTTCTCTTGCATTTGTATATGGAACTTGGTATGTTTTCCTATCTCCAAACTTTGGAGCACATTCTGCAGCATCTCTAAATGGAGAGTAAAAGTTTGAACGGTGTTTTGCAGAATGTGACATTATTGATACGTCTGTAAACCCTGCAACATCCAATGCTTTTCGTATTGCTGAAACCTGACCATCCATCATTGCTGATGGTGATACTGTATCTACTCCGGCTTTTGCTTGACTAACTGCAATTTTTGCAAGAGTGTCTAGACTTGTATCGTTGTCAATTTTATCTCCCTGGATAATACCACAATGTCCTGTGGATGTAAATTGACATAGACAAACATCTGCCATGATTACTATTTTATCTCCAAATTTTTCTCTAATTTGAGAAATTGCCTTTTGAACTATTCCGTTATCATCAAATGCTGAACTTCCCGCTTCATCTTTTTCTGATGGAATTCCAAATAACATGATTGCTGGAATTCCTAAATCAATAATGGTTGCAACTTCTTCATTAACATCGCTCAATGGGAGTCTTTCAATTTCTGACATTGATTCGACTTTGATCCTTTCATTCAAACCTTCTTGAACAAATACTGGACAAATGAAATCATTTGGAGATAGTGTTGTCTCTTGAACTAGATTTCTCATCTTTTCAGATGTTCTTAGTCGACGCAAACGTCTAGTTGGAAATGACATGATAAAATTCTCTTTAGGTAAAATATAATCCTAGTCTGCCTGGTTCTGTTTTTTATAGTCAAACAGCTTGCCTGCTAATTCTACCACGTCAGGATTGCCTTGCTCTGATGCTTTTCTGATATTGTTCATTGGAGTAGATACAATACTTTCGACAACTGCTTTTGTTAGTTCTTCGATAATCTTGATTTTTTTCTCATCTTTTTCATTTAGCATTTGAAGTGCTTTTTGTAATTCTTTTTCTCGAATATTTTCAATATTCTTGAATACGTCTATTACAAGTGGTTCTGCATCTAATCTTTTCATTGAGGCTTCTAATACAGATACTTCCTCACTAATTATATTTTCAACGCTTTTTACCTTGTTTAATCTGGCATTCATGTTTTTCTCTACCATTTCTGCAATTTGATCTAAATTCATTAGTTTCACACCGCCAATAGTTGCAACTTTTTCATCTACAGTTCTAGGATTTGATAAATCTAAAATCATCATTCCATTTTTTTTATTTTTCATAGCTTCTGTAATTTTTTCATTTGTAACAAGAAAATATGGTGCAGTTGTTGCTACAAATATCACATCATAATTATCAAATCCTGAGAGCACTGATTCAAACTTGATTGGACTACCTCCCATTGTTTCACAAAATGTATTTGATCTTCCAATCGTTCTACTTGTAACATCAAAGGCATAGCCACGTCTTTGTAATGATTTTGCAACTAGGGTTGAGACTTCTCCAGTTCCAATTAGTAACACTTTTTTTGTTTTTAATTCATCAATGTTTTCTTCTGCTAACTTTACTGCCATGGACCCAACTGAAATACCTCCTGCGCCAATTCCACTTGAATTTCTGATTCTGGTTCCTATTCGAATTGCTTTATCAAATAGTGTGTTGAGATGTTGGCCTGATGCTTTTTCTTCTCTGGCTGATGTAATTGAATTTTTAATTTGACCTAGAATTTGGTCTTCTCCCAATACCATCGAATCCAACCCTGATGTTAGTTTCAATAAATGGTGTAATGCATCATGGTTTTCTACAAATTCTATATTTTCATTAAATGTCTCTTCTTGAAGCCCTGTAATTGTAGCCCAAGTTTTCTTTATCTTTTCTAAATCATATGTTTCTGATTTTCCAAATATCTCTATTCTGTTGCATGTTTGAATAATTACACATTCGTCCAACCCTGAATCTTTTTTGAATTGCTCATACGCATTCTTCATATCCTTAATTGTAAATTGTTCAAGAATGTGAATTGGTGAGTTACGAAAAGTAACGCGTGCATTGATGATATTTTGTTTCATTTCCAATTCCTCAATATTGTACTAACTTTCTTTTCAGCTTTTTTCATCTGGCCGTCTTTAATTAACTGATCAATCTCATTATCCCTCATGATGCTACGTAGGCATTCTCGTCTCTGATCTGGAGTATCGATTACTTCTTTTGCTAATTTCCTTGCCATTTTTTGAATTTTGATCTGTGCAATGTCTTCTTTTGTGATTGTTTTTTTGAGTGCTTTTTCTGATTTTTCTTTGATCTTCTTTGACATGGCTGGACTTTGGCCTCCTGTAAAAATTGCAATCTGTATCATGTTTTCAAAATCAATGATTGCAGGATTAGAAAAGTCACTATCTTCAGGATTGTCTGAACTATACACTGTGATGCCTTTCTTTTTTGCAGCGTTGATGATTTTCTGATTTATCTTTCTATCATTAGTAGTTGTAATGATCATATTGGGTTTTAATTTTGAAATAAATTTTGTATCTACAACTTTTTGTTTTATGACTTTGATTTTTTTAGTTTTGGTTAGTTTGGTTATTTGTGAATTTATTGAATCTGCAATTATGGTAATGTCACATTCTTGTTTGAGTAGAGAATTGATTCTTTTTTGTGCCTCATTTCCTCCCCCTATAATGATGATTTTTTTGTTCTGGAGATTTAGATTAACTATCATCGATCAAAGGCACCCCAGTTTCTATTTATGTATTAAATTTCAGAGCGTGAAATACCAGCTACATTTTTAATTGAATGGTCAGGTTACTGACTTATGACTTCTATGGATGAATCTGATAAAGAACTTCTAAATGAAATTCAATGGACGTTTCCTCTAGTAACAAGACCTTTTGATGCAATTGCTAAAAAATTCAATACTACTCCTGAAGATATCAAGTCTCGTCTAAAAGAACTAAAAGAAATTGGTGTTCTGAGACAATTAAGTGCAATTTTTGATACTCGAAAACTAGGATATACTAGTTCTCTAGTAGCTATGGAAATTGAATCTGATAAATTAGATTATGTTGCAAGCCAAATCAATCGTCATCCTGGTGTAAGTCACAATTATGAACGGGATCACGAGTTTAATCTATGGTTTACTTTAGCTGTTCCTCCAGGTGCTGATTTGAAAGCAGAGCTTGAAAAATTCAATGTCTTAAAAGGAATTAAAAAAGTAAGAATGCTTCCTACATTACAATTATTCAAAATTGGTGTTAAACTTGACATGGTAGATGACAAGAAACATGAAATTGCACCTAGTGAAGAGAAAAAAGAAGTTAAAAATGTAGAATTTAATCCAACTGAAGAAGATAAAGACTTTATCCGTGAATTACAAAAAGACATGGATATTATTGATGAACCATTTGTCCTTGCAGCAAAAAATCTTGGAATAACTGAAAATGAATTATTTGAAAAAATGAAACACTATGAAAATATTGGAGTCATGCGAAGATTTGCTGCAATCTTAAGACACAGACAAGTTGGATTTACTGCAAATGGAATGATTGTATGGAAAGTTCCAGAAGATAGAATTAAACAAGTTGGAGAAACATTGGGCTCATTTCCACAGGTAAGTCATTGTTATGAAAGACCAACATATGCTGATTGGCCATACAATGTCTTTTCAATGATTCATTGTAAAACTCATGATGAGGCATATGAGGTGGCAAAAACCATTCAAGATCAAATTAATGTAGATGAATACAATATCCTTTTCAGCTCCCGTGAATTCAAAAAAACACGTGTTGAATATTTTGTAGAGAATTCTTTTAGTTTAGAAGAAACACTTTCAGCATCTTAGATCTCGTTTTTATCGTGCCCTACGACATGAATTGTACAAAAGTACTGATCATTCATGTTGCAATAGTAGGTTGAATCATCTCCACATTCTTTACATGGAGGTTTTTCATCTAATTCTGATAATTTAGTGTGGTATACTTTACTTCTAGTAGTGATGTTTGAATTTTTGTAGATTCTTGTTATGTTGGCATAATATTCTAATTCTTCAGGATTTAATTTCTGTTCATTTTTTATCTTTTTAATCATAGATTCCCATTTTTTGTATTTGCCAATTTTGGCTAGTTTCATCCTTTCAATTATTTCAATGGTTTTTTCTGAATCTATGGGGGTATCCATTTACAAATTAACTTGCTTGTGGTGTTGCTTTTAATTCGTATGGAGGCCAAGAATTGTACAACTCTTCAACTTCTTTCATATCTGAGTCTGAAATGTATTTTCCATCTGACATTTGAGCATAATTTACAATCTCTTCTTCACTGATCATTGTTGGAAGTACTGTTGCAAATCCTTTCTTAGTCATCATATGCTTCATTGCAAATTCTGTAATGCTTAGACCATTTCTGTCTGCAATTGGTTTGAATTGTTCGACTTTTTCTAATGATGCTTTGAGCCATTCTCTTTTTCTAACTGATCTATGATCATTGTCATCAAATTTTGTATCTGCATTGACTTTTCCTGTTAAAATTCCTGATGCCTCTGGAACTCTAACTAGAATTCCTACATCTTTTTCTTCAGCTTTTTTCATTAATTCGTTTCCTGGTGTTTGTTCTAAAATATTGTAAACTGTTTGGACTGCACTGATGTTTGGTTTATCCATAGCTTCCAATCCTTCTTGTGTCCATCCAATTGCTGGACCTAGAGCAATTTGATATGTTTTGATTGAACCATCTTTGATGAAACTATCAAGTAAATTGTATATTGAATCATCTCTTACGTCTTTGAGTTTTGGATTGTGTACTCCATACATGTCAAGATGATCTGTTTGTAATCTCTCTAAACTATTTCTTAGTGCCATTCTAGTATAATCTTCATCAAATTTTTGTGGAAGTTCTTTATGTCCAATTTGTTCAACATTTCTAAAATCATAACCGTATTTTGTTGAAATGACAACCTCGTCTCTCATGTCTTTGAAGACTTCGCCAATTAATTTTTCACTTAATCCTTTACCATACAAATCTCCGGTTTCAAAGAAATTAATTCCAACGTCATAAGCTTTTTTGAGCATTCTTTTTGCTTCATCTTCTTCAATTTTTTTGCCCCACCAATCAAGAGCAATCGCCCATGCTCCAAATCCAATCTCTGAGATTTCGATATCTGTTTTTCCTAGTTTGTTGTATTTCAAAACTGTTTTCTGATCTGAAATTTCATCATTTATGTTTATCCAAGATTTGCACCTGTGATTTTAAAATTATTTGAATGGATTAACCTAGACTGGAAATCAGTGGAACTAGGTCTTTTTTGACACATACGATCATCGGAATGTCATTTTTTACATATGTTGAGACTTGGGTTTCTCGTAAATCCATGATCAAATCTTGAAAATCTCTGATATCATCTACTTCAAATGCTAACATGAAATCTTCATCATGTATTCCAAAAGAGTATGTGGTGTTGAGAATAATCTGTGGGTATTTTCGACTTACTTCAATATGCTCATCCATAATTTCTTGACGCTTTTCTTTAGGAAGTAGATACCACTCTCTTGTTTTTGTAAATGGGTATACTATGACGTGTTTTTTTGGATCATTTCCTGTAAGAAACCCATGCACCTTTTGTTCTTGTACATAGAGAGATGGTCTTGTGCATGACAGATATGTTCTTGATGGAACTATGTATTTCCCAAATACAGTTTTGTAAATTTTTTCAATGACTGTTTGAATTTCTTCAACTGTTTTTGCTGCAAACCAAATTAGAAAATCAGCATCATCTCTTAATCCTAAATTTGAATATGTTCTATACATAATCCCTGAATTGTTCATTACATTTTCCACTTCTTTTGCAGACTCTTCTTTTGCCAAGTCTGCCATCCATCTCCATTTAGGATCCACTTTGAAAAATGAGAAATTGAAATAATATTGGTTATCTTCTTCTGACATATCCATCTCAATTTTGAAACCCTATTTAAACAAAAACTAGATTCTCTACTGTGAAATCTCTATAATTTTTTCTGATGTTTTATGTCCTGACTTTATTTGTACAAGTGCTGTAGATATTTTGAAATGTTTTGCAATTTTTTTAATAATTTCTTTGTTTGCCTCACCTTTAATTGGCTTTGATTTTATTCCGATAATAATTTCATCATTAATTATTTCTAAAACATCTTTAGAAAATTCTACATGTACTTTGTATATCAATAGTTTTTTAGAATGTTCTTTGGTTAAAATTGATTAGGCTGATTGTTCTAAAGCCCATTCGTATCCTTCTGCTTCGAGTTTGTCTGCAAGTGATGCATCACCTGTTTTCAATACTTGACCTCTTGCAAATACGTGAACAAAATCTAATTTATCTAGGAATTTTAAAATTCTGGCATAGTGAGTGATGATAATAATTGTTGCATCTTTATCTGCAACTTTACTGATTGCCTGTGCTACTGCTTGTACGGCATCAATATCTAATCCTGAATCTGGTTCATCTAAAATTGAAATTTTTGGTTTTAGGACTGCCATTTGTAATACTTCGGCACGTTTCTTTTCTCCACCGGAAAATCCTTCGTTGAGATATCTTGAAAGGAATTCTTCTTTCAAACCAACTTTTTCTAAATTTTCTTTAAGATATTTTTGAAATTCTCTAACTGTGATGAATACTTCTCTGTTGTCTCCTTGCATTGCTTTACTTAGAGAGTTGTATGCAGTTCTTAGAAAGTGAGAAAATCCTACACCTGAAACTTCAGTTGGGTATTGAAATCCTAAGAATAATCCTTTCTTTGCTCTCTCATCTGCTGATAATTCTAAAATGCTTTCACCATCTAACAAAATATCTCCTTTTGTGACTTCATATTTTGGGTGTGCAAGTAATGTGTATGCTAATGTACTTTTTCCTGAACCGTTTGGTCCCATAATGGCATGCACTTCTCCTGGGCCTGTTTTCAAATTGACTCCTTTTAGAATCTCTTTACCTTCTCTAGATACGTGAAGATCTTTGATTTCTAATACTGCCATGTTTCGATTTGTTTTGATTCTCTATATAATACCGACGAAATTTAGCTAATCCTAACCGTGATGATAAATAATAAAATGAAAAAGGGGGGTGTAATTAGTTGGCCAGAGATGGTCTCAAAGTAATTTTGAGCTTATAGCATGTTAGAATCTCTTTACATCTATTTCTGATAGTGACTTCTGTAACTCCTGCAACACTTGAAACGTCTCTTTGTAGGACATTTTGACCAAGTAGAACTGATGCTACATACAGATATGCTGCGGCTATACCATTTGGTGCCTTTCCGTCAGCGATGCTGCTGTCTTTAGTTTTCTCAGCAATTTCTAAGGCTAGTCTTTCAACTCTTACCTCAGTCTGAGTCATATTTGCTATCTTTGAGATGTATTTGTCCATGGTTACAACTGGGGCGTGTAGATGTCCCATTTCCATTACCATGGTTCGATAGTATCTAGCTGCAAGTTTTGTTTTTGATTTAACATCTTTTGCTGGACAAATTCCTCGACAAATTTCTTCTAATGATCTTACTACATCACATTGTTTGCATGCCATGTAAATCGTAGCTGCTGTAATGCTTACTACTGATTTTCCCTTTACATCGACATGTCCATCCAAGTTTCTGTAGATCATAGATGAGGTTTCCAAAACATTCTTTGAAAGATTTAGACTTTCACATGTTTCACCCATTTTTGTTAAAACATTTGCTAATCTTCTTTCTTTTGGTGAGGAAACTCGTACTCTTTGTTGCCACTTTCTGAGATTGTTCATTTGATTTGCGACACCGTGGTTGATTGTTTTTCCACTGTAGTCTTTTGAACTAATTGATATCTCGGTAGTTATTCCCAAATCATGTTGGGAGTAGGTTGTTTGTCCTGTTGCTCTTGCTAGCTTCATCTTATCTTCGAAGTTTGAGCTTATTGTTTCTGGACCAAAGTCTGCAATCTGATCATCGACTACTACGCCGCAACCAGAGCAGATTATTTCACCATTCTGCATGTCGTCTACTAATGTAGATTTACATTCAGGACAGTTTTGTTTTTCTAGTATGTTCATTATTTTTTTCTCCTAAATCTTTTTGGTTTGTTAGCAGGGGATTCTTGATCAACGTAAACTTGTTTGCCGATGTATTTTTTGATATTATTTGTTAATGGCGTTGCTGATGCATACGGTCTTTTTATTGGACCTATCAGTTCGTTTACTTTTGCAACTCTAGTTCCCGTTTTGTCACAGAGTATCTGTCCTTCAACTAATTCTGTTGATAGTTGAATGATTACCCTGCCACTACCGGCTAGGTGCATTATTTCGCCTACCTCCTGCAATTAGAATTACTAATGATCGTAGTCTTATCATAGACTTCTGTCAACTTTACTTTAGCTAAGAGCTAGAATTCATTTTATTTGGACTGCTTTGATCTTTTTGCCACTAACTTTTCTGAAATTTTGTTTAGTATTTTTGTCTTGGAGGATCCTTTTGGTACGATAACATACCCTGACCTTACAAATGGTCTTTTAGGAAATCTTACCTTGTCATCTGATTCTGTAATTTCCAATCCCCCAGCTTTTGTCGCATCCATTAATTCTTTTAATGAAGGATCAAAAACACATTTTTCTAAACCTAATCTTCTACCTTTAGATTTTTTTAAATTCTTGTTGAAATAATCTAACCAGATTACGACATGCTCGTAATCTTTCATGTTTACTCCTTTACTAAAATTGCGTTAACTATTCCGTTTTGTCCTGGTTTTGAAACAACTTTGCATTTGCCTTCTGCTGTTTCAAGAATTGCACCCTTTGTAATGATGCCACGTCTTTGATAATCATTGTTTGTAGCGTTTTCTAATACTTTGATAATTTTTGTTTTCTTTACTTTAGCTTCACCTGTTGCTAAATTAACAAAGTCAATTGTCTTCAAAGCTGTTTTTTTATTATTGCCTCTAACTCTTCTAGTTACTGTAACTTGAGCTCCATTGATTGGCTCATTTGGATATCTATCAGTTTCATATTTTCTTCTAATTCTAAGTGGAACTCTTCTTCCACCAGTAATTTTACTGGTTGCTAAGTTCTCTACGGATTTTCTCACGAATGTTGTCTAAATTACTCTAATTTATACAAAACGCAAAAAATTAGCCTTGAGTTAAAATTTCTAGTTAACTTCTGATGCAACAGGTGGTGTTGGAGTTGTTTGTCTGCTGGCAGTTTTTCTCACTTTGGAGAATAATCTTTGTTTTAGATCTTCTACGTCTCCTTGAATTCCAAAGTATTTTTGGAATTTATCAGTTGTTGAAAAAATTTTCATTCGTCCAACGTTTTGACTAGAGATGTAATCTAGTTGTCTTAATTCTTTGAGATGTGCATACACTCCAGATCCTCTTGTCTCGACAAGTTGTTTTGATGAGATGGGTTGCATATATGCAATGTATGATAATGTCTTGAGTGTTGCATTTGGTAACACTGGTTTTGATGCATACCTTTTGACAGTTGAACTGTATTCTGGTTTTAATTGCATCACGTATGATCCGTCTGGAAGTATGACAATTTCTAATGCCTTGAAAGCTGACTTTGTCTTTTTCATAATGCTCTCAAGTAAGGCAAGTGTTTTTGTTCTAGATTCTGTGCCTGAAGCTCGTACAATGTCTTCAATTCTAAGTGGCCTGCCTGCAGAATACAATGCTGCTTCTATTCTTGCTGTAGCCTCATCTAAATTCTCAACTTTTACCATTTTTTTACACCTTTGATTAATTTGTCAATTCATCTTTCATGACGATAATTTTGATGTCATCTTCTGCTTGTTCGAGGTCAACTTTTTGGTCTCTTGCCAAAAATAATGCTGCAAAGAAACATCTGATGGAGTCGACTTGATCCAAGTCTACGATGATGTCTTGTAATAATCCAAATCCTGCAGCAGCTATTTTTTTCATAATGAGGTCTTCGTATTTTCCAATGATGCTTTCAAGTGATATGAAAAAGTCTTGAAAGTCTGGGGCTTCAATTGGCTCAATTTCTAAATGTCTGTTTCGTCTGGATTGTGGGTTTGCAATTGTACCTATGAGATTTTGTAATAATCCTAACAAGTCATCTAATGAAACTGGATATGTGGATTCATGTCTATATGGAATATCAATTAATTCAATATCTGCATCGGTTCTTTGATGCATTGGTTTTCTCTCCATTGCTGCTTTTTGTAGTGCAAAAATACTTTCTACTTTCATTCTGTAAATTAGTGATGATGATAAAGCGGCCATTCCTGCAACTTTGAGATCTTTCTTTCCTGTTTTTTCAAGAATTTTTATTAATAAATTTAAAATTTGAATTAGGTCAATTTCCCAAACGTCTTTTTTAACAACTGATGACGGGCTAAATAGAATGTTTACTGGTTCCTGAGAAATACTGTTGGGAGTTTGTGATTCGCTCACATACTTTCTCTTTGACTATTCAATAATATCTAAGGGCTCTACTTTTTTCTCACATCCAGTCAACTCTTATATTGTTAGTGTGGAAAAATGAACTATGAAATCTGCTAGGATCTTAGGCCCAAATGAGCCTCTTGCAGTCTCTGAAAGTGATACCCCAAAACCACAAGGTGCACAAGTTCTAGTTAAAGTGAAATCAGTTGGTGTATGCCATAGTGATTTACATTTGTGGGAAGGTGGATATGATCTAGGTGATGGTCAATTTATGAAAGTCACTGATAGAGGGGTAAAATATCCTGTAACGCCTGGTCATGAAATTGTGGGAACTGTTGAAGAGATTGGAGATTCTGTTTCTGGAGTTTCAAAAGGAGATCAAGTTTTAGTTTTTCCATGGATTGGATGCGGTGAGTGTCCTGCTTGTAAAGTAGAAAATGAAAATCTATGCGATGCCCCAAGATCTATGGGTGTTTTTCAAGATGGGGGTTATTCTGATTATGCATTAATTCCTGATTCAAAATATTTGGCAAAACTTGATGGTGTTGATCCTGATGCTGCTACTTCACTTGCATGTTCTGGTCTAACTGCTTACACTGCTATCAAAAAAGCAAACCAAAATTCACCTGAATTTATTGTGATTGTTGGCGCTGGTGGCTTGGGATTGATGGGTGTACAAATTGCATCAGCCATAACTGATGCTAAGATTATTTGTGTTGACTTGGATGATAAAAAATTAGAAACAGCAAAAGAAATGGGTGCTCATTTCACAGTAAATTCCAAAGACCCTGAAACAACTAAAAAAATAATGTCAATCTGTAATGATAAAGGTGCAGATAGTGTTGTTGATTTTGTTAATGCTCCTCCAACTGCAAAATTAGATTTTGCAATACTTAGAAAACGTGGTAACTTGGTTCTTGTTGGATTATTTGGCGGTTCTATTGAATTATCCCTTGTTACAATTCCTCTAAAATCAATTATCATTCAAGGTGCATATACTGGAAATTACACTGATATGGTGGAACTACTTGATCTTGCACGAAAAGGTACAATTAATCCAGTAATTTCAAAAAGATATTCCTTAGATGATGCAAACACTGCTCTTGAAGATCTCAAAGCCCGAAAAATTATTGGGCGTGCTGTGATAAATCCATAGTTCATTAGGCTGCTACAAAATTTTATAACAGAAAAAATTTGAGTGTTATTATTGGATACTAAAACAAGCTGTGAAATAGCATTAACTCATCTTAAAAATAAACAATTCATTACTGCTCATAATCTTTTTCTAAACCAAGCTGAATTGATAAAAAAATCAGACCTTCTAAAGTCTGCTTTGTTATACATGCTAGCAAGTGAATGCAGAAATAGACAAGGAAAAAATTCTGAAAATGAAATTAAACAAGCAAGTGATTTGTTTTTAAAATATTCTAAAGCAAAAGATTCTACAAATGTTAAAGGTGCTTTACTATGTGCATCAAAATGTCTTTTAAGTTTAGGTGAATTTGACAAAGCTAAAGTTGCATATCAAAAAGCAAAATTAATGTTTCAAACACCTATCTCCACTATTCGACCTATTGTAATCATTGATGACAGTAAATCAATTGCAATGAAACTAAAAACATATGCTGAAAAACTGGGCTATTCTGAAATTCATGTCTTTGAAAATGGAAAAGATGGAGTGAAGGGATGCAAAAAACTATTTTCTGAAAACCAAACACCTGTAGTATTACTTGACATGGGATTGCCTGATTTAGAAGGTGATGTGGTTGCTACAAAATTATTAAATGAAAAAATTGATTTACAGATTGTAGTAATTACTGCTGATGAAAAAACAACTACTCGTGTTAACAAAACTATTAGTTCTGGTGTTTCTGCATTTATTCAAAAACCATTCACACTTGATGAAGTTAAAAATGCAATAGATATTGCAGAATCTGAATATTCCTTACTACAATAACAATAATGACATGTTCAGAATGTTTACATCTTTAATGTCAATTTCATTTATTCTATAATCAATCAACTCATCTGAAAATTTCTCTACAATTTTTTGAGATGTGTTTGTTTTTTCTGAATTTATTTGTAATAGTACGAGCATGTTCCATTCCCCCTCCATGTTTGATATTAGTAGATAATTGTCCATTTTTGTAATAAAATCTTTGATTGAATCTTTTACTGCTTCAAGTGATTTGGATGGTTTTAATTTCATTAACACTGCTTGGTATTGATTAATTCCTGATACGTCTGTTAGAACTGCTTTGTATCCTTTGATGATTCCACTTTTTTCTAAACGCTCTATTCTTTTTCTAATTGTTCTATCTGAAACGTCATGACCTGATTTTTTTAATTCAGATGCAATTTCTTTTGATGGGGTCCTTGCATTATTGTTAAGAATTTCAATAATTTTTTGATCAACCTTGTCTAAATTTGACCAAGCATCTTCGCTCATGTTATTGCAAATATGTAATGCCTTTTGAATTTTTGGCTGAATTTGTACTGATTTGTATGCTTGGGATATTTACTGCTCTAAAATCCAACCTGATTCCAATACCTTTTGATCCTCTATCTCTCCAACGTTTGTAGCATATCTCCAGATGACTTGAGCATCTGGAATCATTTTTTCTTTAATTTTTAAAAGCGCTTCAGTTTCAGCATGTAAATTCCCATCTGCATTCCCATGCTCTTTGCAAAATTTGCATTTTTGATCTAGTGTGATTGGCTCTGTTTCAATCAAAGGATATGCAGTACATGCAAGAGGTCTTTGATTGTATATCTTACATGGGAATCCGCCATGTGGTGATTTATCTCCACTATCTTTATCTAAAAATGGGCATGTGTTCCCGTTTTTCTCTGCACCCATTAATTGATATGCTAAAATTTTTGTTGGAAGGGTATTTTTATTTTCAGACATTCCAATTCTTGGTAAAATCTTAATTTCTAAATTATTTTTAATTGCAAGGGTTTCGATTCTTTTTTTCTCTTCAGGTAGAATCAATACTCCTATTTTGCCGAATTTTTTACTTGGATAATATTCTCTTTCAATGCAGCACTGAGAGCACTCATCAATGCATCTAAATTCCATGTATTTTTTTATTCTACTTGATAGAAATCTCTTATGCTTAATTTTTGCTAATTTTTCTCATCAAATAACCCTACCAGTTATATGCTGATAATGGAAATAAGTGATATGGGTAAGCGCCAAGTAAAAAATGAGAGTGCACTAAAAGAAATTCGATTACCTGAAGAGGGTGAACTTTTCGGCCGTGTTTTAAAAATGATGGGAGGAGAAAATGTCATGATAAAATGCGATGATAATGTCACTCGTCGTGGAAGAATTCGTGGTAAACTAAAGAGAAGAGTCTGGATTAGAGATAATGATATTGTAATTATTGCTCCATGGGATTTCAAAGAGGATGAACGAGGCGATATTGTTTGGAGATTTACAATTCCTCAAGTTGAATGGCTCAAAGATAACAAGCACATTGCAAAAGATTTCTAATTTTCACGTCTAACTTTATTTCGTTTTAATGCTTTAGTTAATATAGTGAATATTTTATTTCCATGTAATGTCAGAAACAGGAACTGTAAAATGGTTCAACCGAACAAAAGGCTTTGGTTTTATTGAAAGAGAAGGTGGAGACGATCTGTTTGTTCACAAATCAGATGTTGACGGATTCATCAACGAAGGCGATAAAGTCGAGTTTGTAGTAGGCGAAGGTCAAAAAGGCCCAGCAGCACAACAAGTCAAAAAATCAGCATAGGCAACAAATTTTTTAATTTAAGATTTCAATTTGTTTTCTTAAACTAGTCTATCTTTTTATTATTTTTAAAAGTACAACTTTAATTTATTATGGCTCACATTTTGTGCCCGATGTTATTTAAAATAACATACAGATACTAATGTGTGAAAATATGAGATATATCCTATGGCTGAATTGGATGTTGGAATTTTAATTGGACAGATTATTCTCGGATTAATTGTAATTGGAATTTTACTTTCTGGAATCCGAATTATTAGACCTACAAACAGGGCAGCTATTGAGACACTTGGAAAATACACACGATTCCAAAATTCTGGTATTACATTCATTATTCCATTTGTTCAAAAAATGTATTCTGTAAACATTACAGAACAGTTAGTTGATGTCATGCGTCAAGAAGTAATTACAAAGGATAACCTAAACTGTACAGTTGATGCTCAAGTCTACTTTAAAGTGGGTGCATCTGAGAAAGAGCTCAAAAGTGCATTATACCAAGTAAATAATTATGATATTCAAATTGTTCAGCTAGCCCGTACAACATTAAGAAATGTAATTGGAGATAATGTTTTTAAAGATGTAAACTCTCAACGTGGCAAACTTAATCACGAGGTTTTTGAAACCATGGCAATTGAAACAAAAGATTGGGGGATTACTATAGTTCGAGTTGAACTAAAAGAGATTGAACCCCCAGATGACGTTCAAGAAACAATGAACATGGTAATCAAGGCTGAAAATGACAAGCAATCTGCAATTGACTTTGCAAATGCACGTGAGACAAAGGCTGATGGTGAAAGAAGAGCCAGCATTAAAGAGGCCGAAGGTGTACGACAATCTCTTATTTTAGAGGCAGAAGGACAATCACAAGCAATTGAAAGAGTTGCAGCAGCACATGCAAAAGAAATTCAGCTTGTAAACGAATCTGCTGAAAAATATTTTATAGGCAATGCCAAGGAGTTAAAAAAATTAGAAGTAACACAAGCTAGTCTTGAAAATAATTCAAAAATTGTATTGACTGAGCAAGGAATTTCCCCTACATTGGTGTTAAATCAAACTGATGAGAAAATAATTCCTATAAAGTCTGATAAAAAAGAATAATTCTATCACCTAGAAAAATGTACAAATTTTTCATTTTAATTATTGTAATGGTCATTTTGGTATCTTCTGCAGTAGTTGTGTATAGTGGGGTGCTACTTGCTACCATGATTTATGAAGATGAAGAATTTTTCTTGCCTGATATTCCTGAATTAAAAACAGAATTAAATGAAGATTCCAATTTAAATGAAATCCAAGTAGAAGGAATTATTCAATCAACTATCAGGACAGATAAGAAGACATACTATCTTGATGAAACAATTCATGTCACAGGAGAGGGAAATCCGTGGGTTTATCGAATACAATTGACTCATCTTAATGGCGATAATATCGTTAATGCGTGGATAGATTCTAGAGGAATTTCTTATCAATATGATATTGTCTTGAAAAATTATGGGATTGTAATCAATGCTGATCCTAATAGAGAATATATCATAAATGCAATGGATGCAGACAACAATGTTGTTGCTAGCACAAGTGTTTTCATTAACCCCTTGACAACTTCTACAAGTAAATCCCAATCCCTATCTTCTACTGAAACAACGATAGCAATTCAACTTGAAAAATATGCATATGTTGAAAATGAATCCATTCATGTTACAGGACAAATTATCAATCCTGAATTTTCAAAACAAGTTTCTATTAAGATGTATGATGCAGACTCTGGAGAATTGATTAAAGGATTTGTGCACAATTCATCAAGCTTTGTTTCAAAGGAAGGCAAATTTGAGATAGGGTTTGGCTTTAATTGGTTAAATCTTGATGGATTGTATATGGTAACCGTATTTCATAATGGTATGAACACTTCAAAATATTTTACAGTTCAAAGTGTTGATGAAACTACAGCCCCTTTTAACAGTCTAGAATCATAAGATTTGTGCCTAGTGTTATTGTAAATAACATACAGATGGTAATGTATGAAAATCATAAGATGAATTCATGAATAGAGATATGACTCTTCTCAAAGATATAGTAATTCATCCGATTAGTAGTTTCAAAGAAATTGCTGTAAGTGAAAAATATTCTCGCATAGGTATTGGTTTGTTGATATTTTCAATTGTTTATGCCACAATACGCGAAATGAATTTTGAATCATCTTCATTTTACAATTTTTCAGGAGCAACGTGGATGGTGGAAATTATTAGTATTTTTGTAATATTTTATTTTGCAAAAAAACTAGACGGCAAAGGAAAACTTTTTGTATATTTATCGGCATTTGGTTATGCCTCAATTCCGCAAATTATTGGCTTTATTCTGGTTCCAACTGTATTTATTTTTGCAAGCGTTGCTGGAGTTTCCAATGTGATAGATTCATCAACCCTTTCAATAGATGATTTTATTTTTGAACCCTCTGAAATTTATGTTAATTATTTTGGGGAATATCTTCCGTATCAACTTTTTTCATATTTCTTTATTGGATGGTCATTCATTTTAGGAATAATTGCCATAAAATATGTTCATCAAATTAGTTACTTTAAATCAATAATTTCTCTCATCATTGGAATGATTGTTGTTACTATTGTAGTTGGAATTCTTGTAGTGGTTGTAATGAGTATGTTGTTTCTTGTTGGCGATGATTCAAAGTCGTCAATCAGTTCTGAGATTACTCCTACGGATCCTGAATCTACTTCAGTACAAAATGCCATTACAGATAGATTTGCATTAAAAGATCTTGGTGATCCTGTATCTGTTGCTATGGGGGAACTAAATGGTGATGGACTATTGGATCTTGTTGTTGCTAATAGAAATGGAATGACTGCATCTGTTCTTCTAAGTAGGGGTCAAGGGGATTTTCAATCATCAAAAGAGTATGGAATTAGCCATCATGGATCTTCTGTAAATATTGGGGATCTAAATAATGATGGTTACAATGATGTCATTATAGGATTAAATTCGGATAAAGGGGGTGTTGCAATTCTCCAAAATAAAGGAGATGGGACGTTTTATGATGCTCAAATACACAACACAGGAACTTTTTCAAATTCAATATCCCTTCAAGATATGAATAAAGATGGAATGTTGGATATAGTAATTGCAGATAATGACGTATCTATTCTAATTAATAATGGGACGGGAGGTTTTCAAGACATACAAAATTACCCTGCAAATAAAATGCCAAAATCAATTGCCACAGGTGATTTTAACGGTGATGGAAATCTAGACATTGTTGTTCCTAATTTTGACCCTGAGGTAACGATACTTTTGGGTAGTGGTGATGGCACTTTACATACAAAATTTTCTTGGCCATTATCTGAACCTGCATCGAATTCTGTAATGAAGGAAATAAATCAGAAAAAAAATTCATTTAAAGAAGATGGTGTGTATCATTACTCATTTGATTCAATTGTAATTAGACCTTGGTCTGTTTTAACAGGTGATTTTAACGGTGATGGAAATCTAGACATTGCTACATCTAATCAGTACTCTGATAATGTTAGTTTACTTTTTAACAATGGAGATGGAACATTCGAATCTATGTCTCCCATACGCGTTGGAATTGCTCCTAGAGACATTACATCTGCTGATTTTAACGGTGATGGAAATCTAGACATTGCTACTGCAAATTCCATATCAAATGATGTATCTGTTCTTCTTAACAATGGAGATGGAACATTCCAAACAGCAAAAAATTATCTTGTAGGTGGTTATCCTCAGTCAATTACCACAGGTGATCTTAACGATGATGGAAATCTAGACATTGCTACTGCAAATCAATTTTCTAATGATGTTAGCTTACTTTTTGGGGATGGTTCTGGAAATTTCAATTTGCTGGAATCTTAAACCACAATTCAATTTGATTTGGGGAACTCTGGAAAATTACTTAAACGTGGTTGGTCTAGTAGTATGTTGTAAAATTATCAAGATCGCAAAATACTCCAAAACTAAACATTTTCAAAAAACTGTGGTCCCGCGGGACGGAATTGAACCATCGACAACCCGGTTTCTGTATGCCTGATGGGCTGTGTTTCGTTTAGCCATCTAAAGCCAACAACTACAGCCAGGAGCTCTACCAGGCTGAGCTACCACGGGACAAAAAAATGAAGATCTCTACTATTAAAAAACTATTGTAGATGAACCACAAATCTGATCGTCAAGATCTGTATATGCATAAATACCCTGAAAAGTTTTGCAAGTGAGTATGTCCAAACTAGAATTATCTTATTCTGGATACGTATGTGCTCCATATCTGCACAATCATGATTCTATTGATCTAAAAGAGATTTGGACAAAATCAAAAAATATTGAAGAAATGTACTTTGTTACAGGAACATTTTCTAGTGAAAGCAAACCGTACTTTTCTGATTCTACAAACCATTACATTTTAGCCAAATTCAATGACAGTGAACAAATTTCAAAAGATCTTGCAGCTCACAATCAAGAGAAAACATCATTTGTCTTTAACATCAAAGACGGTCTCTTTGAAAGAGAAGTTCAGGGTGATACAAATTTTGTCTCTGTATATTATTTAGAATATGGGGATGAGGGAGATGATTTACAAGATATTGCAAATCTCTTACTAAAAAGGGACAAAATTGAGGTAGCCGGACTAGGAAATATGAATACATTTTGCTTAAACAGTTCAAAATTTACATTTCCTTATTCTGAAAATATTGTTGTAATTGAAGTCGCAAGCGAAAAAAGTCATCAAAGTGTAAAGAAATATTGTGATCAAACTAGACGAGATATTAATCGAAAAGGAATGACAATGACCAATTTGATGAGTCTTTCAATTCTTGAAAAACTAAAGTAGAAAAGTTAAATATTCGAGCAAAAACTGATTTTCATGAGTAAACCTTCTGACCTTGGTTCTTTGAAAATTGGATCATACATTCTATTGCCTCACTCAGATCAACCTAGTGGAGAGCCATGTAGAATTGTAGAATATGATACTTCAAAACCAGGTAAACACGGAGCAGCAAAAGCAAGAATTGTTGGCCAAGGTGTTTTTGATGGTCAAAAAAGACCTCATGTCGGACCCGTCAGTATGCAAATTCACATTCCTCTAATTAACAAAAAAATTGGTCAAATTATCTCAATTAATGGTGATACCATTCAAGTTATGGATTCAGAATCCTTTGAGACTATTGACATATCTTTGATTGATGATGAAGTCAAAGGTAAGTTGGAAAATGGTCAAAATGTAGAATACTGGGTTGTAATGGATAGAACTAAAATAATGCGTGTTAAGAACGATTGATGATGCTGATGATTATCGGAAAAGCCGTCTGATTTCGTGATGACGATTATGAGTATTGAAGCATCTTTTTCAATTAACCTAAAAAATTTATTGAATTAAATATTTTTTAGATAATGAAATTAGCTTCTCTTTTTTCAGGAGGAAAAGATAGCACATATGCAATCTATCTGGCACAAAAACAAGGACATGAAGTAAAATGTCTGTTGAGTATATTTCCAAAATCTGATGAAAGTCATTTGTTACATCATCCAAACATGAAATGGACAAAATTACAATCAGAGACAATGAATATTCCTCAATTAACTATTACGTCAAACTCTGATGAAACTAATAATGAATTAATCCTAATTGAAAATTTATTGCAAAATGCAAAAGACCAATTCCAGATTGAGGGATTAGTGCACGGTGGAATCCAGAGTAAATTTCAAAAAGATAAATTTGAAAGCATTTGTTTGAAATTAAATTTGAAAGTTATTGCCCCCTTGTGGAATACTGATCCAGAAAAATATATGAATGAATTAGTTGATTCAGAATTTAATTTTATAATGACTACAGTATCTTCAGATGGATTAAATGATTCTTGGTTGGGAAAAAAAATTTTAAAATCTGATATTATCTCATTGAAACATTTGTCTGAAAAATTTGGTTTTAATTTAAATTTTGAAGGGGGTGAGGCTGAGACATTTGTAATTAATTGTCCTCTTTTTACAAACTCGATCAAAATTAATCAGTCCGAAAAAATATGGGATGGCTATAGAGGAAGGTTTGAAATAGTGGATGCGGGGTTGAATTTCCATGCTTGATGGCCTTAAGACTAGTTTAGGAGATGCAATCAAAAAAATTGTAAAATCTTCAGGTATCGATGAGGAACTAATCAAAGAATTATCAAAGGATGTTCAAAGGGCATTACTTCAATCTGATGTCAATGTCCGACTTGTTTTAGAAATTACAAAACACCTTGAGGAGCGTGCTCTTAATGAGACTCCTCCACCTGGTCTCTCTCGAAAAGATCACATCGTAAAGATCCTATATGATGAACTTTCAAAATTACTTGGTAATGAATCTGAATTTGAATTTAAACCTGATAGACAAAATAAGATTATTCTACTGGGAATTCAAGGCAGTGGTAAAACTACTGTGGCATCAAAACTTGCCAAATTTCTAACACACCAAGGATACAAAGTTGGTGTTGTAGGTGCTGATACGTATAGACCTGGAGCATTGGTTCAACTCAAAACCATGTGTGAAAAATCAAATGTTGAAGTCTATGGTGAAGAAAATAACAAAGATTCTCCAAATATTGTTAAAAATGGATTGAAACATTTTGCAGGACAAGCATTAGATGTAATTCTAATTGATACTGCTGGTCGTCATAAGGAAGAACAAGATCTCTTAGAGGAAATGGAGAGAATTAACAAAGTTGCAGATCCTGATTTAGCTTTACTAGTGATTGATGGAACAATAGGACAACAATGTTTCAATCAAGCTGAAGCATTTCATAAAACAATCCCTGTAGGTGGTGTCATTATCACTAAACTAGATAGTTCTGCAAAAGGTGGTGGTGCACTTGCAGCATCAGCAGCTACTGGTGCACAAATAATGTACATTGGTACTGGTGAGAGAATTGATGATTTAGAAAAATTTTCACCTACTAGATTTGTTGGAAGATTACTTGGCATGGGTGATATCCAAGCTGTTTTGGATTTAGCCAAACGATTAGAAAACGAGGGTGATGATGTGAGAATGAAAAGAATCTCTAGTGGAAAAATGAACATGGAGGATTTTCTTTCTCAGTTAGAAGAAGTCAGCAAAATGGGTTCATTGCAAGGAATTCTTGATAGTATGCCCGGACTTTCTGGAATGGTCAAGGGTGATCAAGTAGATCAAATGGAAGGCCGAGTTACAAAATGGAGATTCATAATTCAAAGTATGACCAAAGCAGAAAAAGCAGATCCTGAAGGATTACTAAACTCATCTAGAATCAAAAGAATCTCTCGTGGTTCAGGGTGGCCTGAAGGTGAAGTTAAAGAATTAATTAAAAATTATAAAAATTCTAAGAACATGATGAAAGCATCTAAAGGTCGTCAAATGCAAGGGACTCTTAGAAAATTAGGATTGGGCTAATCTTTATTCCAATTTCAAAATATGTCTAATTATCAGAAAATTATTCCTATTGCAAATAAAATTACTAAAAAATATCCTTTATGTGATAATTGCTTAGGTAGACTATTTTCAAAACAATTACATCTTTCATCAAATAAATTTCTTGGTAAAAAATTAAATCAAAACCCTGTCGAAAAATGCTATGTATGTAAAAATCTGTTTGGTAATCTGGATCATTTTTTAAAACTTATGCTTGACAAATCTGCTGGTTATTCTTTTAAAACATTTGGGATTGGAGTTATCGTAAAACCCTCAATTGTTGATAGGGATGATTTTATTAGATCTCAGTACAAACTACGGGGAATTGATAGCATCAAGACTGACATTACAAAAGAAATCGGGAAATTATATTCTAAAAGAACAAAGAAAACAATTGATCATCTTGATCCAGATGTAACTTTTACCATAAATTTCAAAGAAGAATTATGTGATTTGCGTTCAAAATCTATTACTTTTTCTGGACGATATCTAAAGTCTGAGCGAGGTTTTTCTCAAAAACAAAAGCCATGTGATAATTGTTCTGGAAAAGGATGTAGAGTTTGTGATTTTCATGGTATTTCAGAATATGATAGTGTGGAGGGTGCAATTTCTAAACCTCTTTTTCAAAAATTTGGTGGTACAACTACAAAATTTACATGGATTGGCGGTGAAGATAAATCCAGTCTAGTTTTGGGCTCTGGAAGACCGTTTTTTGTAAAAATTCAAAATCCACACAAACAAAAGGCAAAATTCTCTAACGTTACAGTTGGTCCAATTAAAATAATTAATTTAAAACCAGTTTACGAATCTCCAAAAAAACCACTCAAGTTCAATTCTGTTATCAGTGTGAAAATTTCTACTGAATCCCAAATTGATTCAAAGATGTTGAAGAAATTAAAAGATCTCACAATCAATCCTGTGGTAGTTTATGAAAAATCTGGGAGACGATCAGAGAAGAAAATTTTCAATGTGAAATCTAAAAAAAATTCAAATAATTTATTCACTTTGATTGTCAAGGCTGAAGGAGGCCTTCCAATCAAACGATTTGTTACTGGAGATGACATTGCCCCTGGAATTTCAAGTATTCTTGATACTCCATGTGAATGTCGAGAATTTGATTTTCTTGAGATTGAAATGCAATGATAACAATTAACTAGCACTAATTATCATAAATCATCATGCCAATGAGAAAAAAAAATAAACATATGAGACATGCTGATCAAAGGGCTGAAACTCGTAAAAAAAAGAAAGCAGGCAAACCACGTTCCTGATCTAACCAACCTTTTTACATTCAAAATTGTCGAGGTGTAATATTGGATCCGCTAGTACGTTTCAAAGATGCACATACTAAGGGAATTATTCCTGATAATGTCTTTGATTTAACCATGAAGAGATTCCCTCTAGTACTTGAAGGGATAAATCGAATTGAAAAAGCATCTGGAATTGCATATCCTATTGCATATGTTGAACCCACACTTGTCATTTCATCACCTAATCCTAATGCATACGAATTTGGAATCTTATTTGCAAGAACTATCCCTGTAATGTTTGAAGAAAAATTCCAGGTTGTTATACAAATTTCTGCACCCTTGATTGCCTATGGTCTAAAGGGAACAATTCATGCAATTTTGGCTCATGAATTTTTACATTTCTTAGATTTGATGAGAAAAATCTCTAAAATGGAATTACTATCTGATGAAGTTTCTGGAAATTTATTTGAAAATGTTTACAGTGATGAAACTAGATTGTTTGAGCCCCGTGCTGTCTTCAAAGATCGTACATTACTAAATCACATTACAAAAAAATTCCCTGCAGGATTTCGTGATTTTAAGCTTGAAGATAAGGTGATGAAATTCTGGGCTGAAAAAAATCTTCCAAAGACTAACATTTCTTTAGATACTAATACAGTCAAACTATCTGCTGAATCTCTTTCAAAAATAAAACTTGATCCTGCATTTATTTCAAAAATGGAGTTATTGGAAGAAAAAAGTTCCAAAATTCACAAAAAACGAATTTACTAAAATATTTTATAATTAATTTTGAAATAATTTTTTATTGTTTAAATTCTGTCAAACCACATTTGCCACAAGTGTTTCTATCTTTATGTTGGGCCATGAAAGTTCCTTTACCGCATCTAGAACATATTTTTCTTGTTCTTGATGCTTTGTCTCCTTCTACTTTGTAATATGATGCAATGCTAGGACTGGAACCTTTCTTACCTTTTTTCTCTACAGGCATTATTCAGTTTTCTCCTCTTTTTTAGCTTCTTCAGCTGGTGCATCTGCTTTAACTTCTGCAGGTGCTTCTTCTTTAGCTTCTTCAGCTGGTGCATCTGCTACTTCAGCTTCTTTTGCAGCTGCGTCAGCTTCTGCAAGTTTTGCTTTAGTTCTTTCTAGTCTTGAAAATATTGTTGGATTGATGTGTTTTTTTGCCAACCCTTCATCGTCATAGACATAGAATGTTCCTGTAATGAGGGACTTACCGACTTGAGTTCTTAATCTCATTGGGATGACGACTTTGCCATCTAACTTGAACTCTTTTGTAATCATATCTACAGCTTCTAGACTTTTGAGTTTGCCTCCCAAGCCTGCAAAATTACAAGTCAACTCTCTTCTTGATAGAAAGGAGTTGTTGACGTCTGTAATTGTCTCAATTATGGACATGTATCAAAAATCTCTGGATATTTCATATAAACCTTGATTGAAATTACAGAAGAAATTTAAGAAATTCCCTCAGTACTATATCGTGGAACGTTATTTACTGCATTTTAAAAATGAGAAATATTTGCCTCAGAATTGTAGAGAACTAGCACACAGGGCTCGAGATCTTGCATCTGACATGAATGTTTCAGTTAGACTTGCAAGAGTTGCCTCAAAATTTATTGAATTTGATGTAGCATCAGAAAAAGTAGATCTAGATCCTCTTGTAGAGAGATTATCCCCAATTGGCGAACTTGATAATGTGAGACATGTTGTTGAAGAACACATAGACAAAGACAAAGGAATCCAAGATGGAATATTTTATTTTAACAATGAACGCTTTTGGGAATGCCATGAAGCATTTGAAGGAGTTTGGAATCAATGCTATGGGCGGGAAAAAGAACTTGTTCAAGGTATTATTCTAGTTGCAGTTGCATTTGCTCATGAACAAGAAAATGAAGAAAGCATAGGTATTGGAATGTTGAAAAGAGCTTTGGAAAAATTAGGTTCTTCCCCATCTATGTATTATTCAATAGATGTAGATAGAATTAGAAAAAAAGCAATTGAAATGCAGCAAGCAAACAAACTAACTAGATTTGAGATTTAATTAATTCTAAGGCTTTTGAAACAACTTCTGCCCCTTGAAGTAATCCTATGTTTCCTTTTTTTGCCTGCTCTTCAGTCATTCTGGTAGTTCCATCATTTTTGATAAAATCACCTGAAACTAGAATTGGAACTGGATCATCGCTGTGTCCTTTGTTAATACATGGAGTTGAGTGGTCTGCAGAAATTATAATTGCAACTTTGCTAGAATCAATATTATCTACTAGCGTTTTGAAGAATCTTTGATCAATCTCTTCTATATTTTTCATTTTTCCAATTGCATCTCCGTCATGACCAAATTCGTCTGGTCCTTTGAGGTGTACGTAAATTGAATTTTGAGTCTCCATAGCCTTTGCAGCGACTCTTGCTTTTTCTTCATAATCTGTTAAACCTCCAGCTTCGAAGGCTTTCATTTTTAGAACTTCTGAAATTCCAAGTTCTACTGGCATATCTACTATGCATGAAAAGTTCATTCCATATTTTTCATTAATTGGAATAACATCAGGATATTTGTTTCCTGCATCTCTTAACAAGATACAACTAAGTTGTTTTTTATTTTCTTCTTGTCTTTTTTTGTTAATTTGACTATTCTTCATGATTTCAATTGATTTTTCTGAAAATTCATTTACTAAATTTGCAGTAAACTTTGATTCTTCAGTATCTTCTAATGGTAAACATTTTTCAATTTTAAGAAAGTCCCCCACTGCTTTTGCAACTCCCATACCTCCAATGTTGCTATAGGCTGGATCAGTATTGGTAATTCTTGAAGATAATTTTTGAGATTCTTTTCTTATTCTTACTGTTACTCTGTGTCCTATTGTTGGGGCCACTACTATTGAAACACCTGGAGATGATAGTTTGATCTTTTCTTCAATCTCTTTTGCAACTCCATCTGCATCTTCTTTTTCAATGTGTCTTCCTGCTCTTCTATCGATAATTACTCCCTCATCATTTAATGTAGAATAATTTCCCCTAAGTGCCAAGTCGCCGTCTTTGAAATCGATACCTATGCCTATTGCTTCAATTACTCCTCTACCTGCATAATCTGCATGTTTGAATTTGTATCCTAACATATTGAATACAGCAATATCTGATTCTGGAGCAATTCCTTTCCCAACTGAAATTACTTCTCCAATAGTACCATTGCTGGCAATTTTGTCTAATGTTGGAGTATTTGCAGCCTCCAATGGTGTTTTTCCATCCAAATCGGGATGTGGAAGATCTCCTACTCCATCTAAAAGAACATAGATCATATGAATATCCGAATTATCCAAAATAGTCCCTGTTTATTCGAAATCCAATGCTCTGTTTTAAATCTTGCAACAAATTTTGCGATCAAAACAAAACAACTGTTTATGAAATTTTTAACGAAACTTTTTCATTAAAATCATTTGATGAAAATGGGATTCTCTTAATTTTTTAAAATAAAATTGCAAAATTATTTTTAAAATTGTTTTGTATAGATCTTAGTAAACGTTTTAACATACATTTTACTTCAACTAACCATTATGGGGGATATGCGCAAAGACTATGTTTCTGAGCGTTTTATGATTGTCTCAAAAAAAGATGACAAAGTAATTGATCCTAAAAAATCACCGTTTGCTCCAGGTAACGAAGCTATGACAAATCCATCTGTTTTGTCTCTTGTTGCAAAAGATGGAATGTTACAACGTCTTCAAGATAATGATGATGATTATGTTAAAAATTGGGCCATACGAGTTTTTGAAAGTAAAAATCCTATCGTCTCAATTGAAACAGAAAACTCTTACAGTGACAAGCCATTTTACAGTGAACCTGCATATGGTTATCATTACATTGTAGTTGCATCTCCAAACGTCAAAGATACATTTGCAACAATAGACCCTGAACAATGGTCCAATGTGCTAGTTGTAGTTCAAGACAGATTACGATGGCTTTACACGCAAAAAGGTGTAACTTATGTTTCAATTTACGGTGACCATGGTGAATTAGGAGGCAATGCAAATCCTCACCCTCATCTTAATCTTCTAACGTTCTCAACTATTCCTCCTGTAATTGAGACTGAAGCCGAAGCATCTCATAAAATTTTGAATGAAAAAGGAGTTTGTCCAATGTGTCAGACAATAAATGAAGAAATCAGTGGTCCAAGACAGGTTCTTCAAACTGAGGGATTTATTGCATATTGCCCATGGGCTCCTTCATATCCTTATGAATTCTGGATTTCTCCAAAAAAACATACTACTAGTTTTTCAAAAATAACTCAAAAAGAAATTAACGATTTATCATTAATTTTAAGGGCCACTCTTGGGGGATTGACAAAAACCGTAAAGAACGTATCATACAATTTGGTTTTTCATCTTTCTCCTGAAAAGAAAAATAGTCGACAAATTCATTGGCATATTGAAATTTATCCAATTACAAAATCTTGGTCTGGATTAGAACGTGGATATGGTATCTTCTTAAATGATATCTCTCCTGAACAAGCAGCAGAAAAACTTGGAGCAGCTTGCAGGAAAGAATTAGCCAACTTAGTTGGCATTGTGTGATTTTTTGAATGGTTTATTTATCAACTAGAATCTGTTAGAATTATGGCAATTGAAAAATGGCTTGCAGTGACAAGTCTTGGGTTATTTGCAATGTTTGCTGGTGAAATGATTTCTGTTTATAATTTTATGACCGATGTTCCAGAAACTATTGCATTTTCAATAACATTTGATGCTGATCCAAAAATATTCCAATTCATTTCCATTGGAGCTGCACCTGCTGGAATACTAGCTGCAGTTCCATACATCATGACAAGACAATATGGTTCAAAACCTATTGGTGGATTGATAGTTGCAGGTGGAGTGATCATGCTCATAGGAATGTTTGTCTCTTATTCTCTTGTTGATAAAATTGATCCTGTCTATATTACAGATGTTGTAAAATATTCTCCTATACTGTTTATGATATTATCCATCCCTGTAATTGCTGTTGGCGCTTATTTAACAAAAGAAAAAAAGCGACGTCCGAAAAAAGAATTTTTCTAAATATTATCTAATCTTAATTCATTGCCTACTTGTTTGAAGCCTAGTTTTTCATAAAATGGTTTTACATCATCTGTACAATCTAAAATTGTCTTGTAACAGCCTCGATTTTTTGATTTGTTGATAAGATGCTTCATGATTTTCTCACCAATTTCCTTACCTTGATGCTCTTTGTTTACCACTACATCCTCAATATGTCCAACCAATCCACCATTGTGGATAAATTTTGATTCTATGAGTAGTGTTGTAGATCCAACAATTTTTCCGTCTAATTCTGCAACTGCTATGATGTGATCTGGGTTGGCGTTAATTTTATCGAAAATTTCTTTTGCTTTAGATTTCTCAATATTGCTTGCTTGTTTTAAAGAATCAAGTGATGTTAAGAATCCATTCCAAAGGTCCTCTTCTTTTAATTCTCTAATGATTACATCACTCATTTCTTTCCTCGTCTTTGAGTATGTTCCTTAGATGCTTTTTCATATGATTCTTTATTTCCTATATCTGTAAATCCATTTTTTGTAATGAAACTGCTGACTAATTTTTTATTAGTCATGGCCTTTTTTATCACGTCATCCATTCCATATGGTTTGTTCTTTGGAATCAGATTGAGTACTTTTGGTTCCATTACATAGCAACCCATGTTTACATTGGCCTTTATCTCTGGTTTTTCTTTCCAGCTTAGCACTTTACCTGTTTTTGATACATCAATTACACCATATTCTAAATTGGTTTTGTATTCGTTTAGACTCATTGTAACAAATGCTTTTTTTGTTTTGTGCTGTTTGATCATATTTCTAAGATTAAAATCAAATATTGAATCTCCATACATGCAAACAAAAGTATCGTCAATGAATTTCTCTGCAGTTTTTAGTTGACCTGCAGTGGCAAGTGGTTTGTTTGAAATTGCATATTCTATATTTACTCCAAATTTCTCACCATCTCCAAAATAGTCCTCAATTGTTTCTCTAAGATGACTTACACACAAAACAATTGATTTTACTCCGTTTTTTTTATTCCAATCTATGAGGTGTTCTAAAATTGGTTTTTTACCTAATGGTAACATTGGTTTTGGAGTTTTCTTAGTCAATGGAAGCAATCTGGTACCTAGACCTCCTGCTAAAATCACTGTCTTCACAAATATTATTTGAAATATGACTATTTATGTTCGAGGATGTTTTTAGACTAGAATTTCATCCTGTAATTTTTGATAATTTTTTCAAAATACTTTTGGGGTTATCTCCAAAAATTATTATCATTGGCTCTTTTCCAAAATCTCCCTTATGAAAAATAACATCTGGAGGTGATTTCAAATTTTTTATTGCATTTTGAATTCCCCACTCTATCGATGATCCTTTAATTTTTACATCATTGGGCTCTTTAACTCTGTCATAGCTAGAAACTGATAATTTTGATTTTTTAATTTTAGAAATTATTGATTTTTCATATTTCAAATTTATTGCAGAATGAATTTCTGAAAATTTTTTATTTACTGTAAGCAATGCAGTAGCAACATGTTTTGAGCCCCCATATGTCAGATTGCCTGCAACTATGACTTCGTTTCCTGCTTTAACAATTCTTCCTGATAACCCTAAGATATCTTTAGTGGATTTGGGTTTTGATTTAGAATATACAAAATTTGTTTGACATTCAGGAATGTTCCTGTAAATATTTTTAATTTTTACAAATTCATTAATTGACTGGGATAATTCTGAATTTATCTTGTCATTGTTCTGAATATCTGTTATCTTTATTCCCATTCCAACTTTTTTTGCATTTTTAATTGAATTATATGCAAATTCCTTTGCAAATTTTACAGATTCGCGGATTGTTTTTTTGTTTGCTATTGCATAAACAATCGCGGCTGAATAATTGCATCCACTTCCATGGTTTGTACTGCTAATTTTTTCACCTGAAATTAGATATTTTGTATTTCTCTCTTGGACAAAATCTGCTATCTGATTATTTTTTCCTTCTATTCCTGTAATTATTACATTCTTTGCTCCCATTTTTTGGATGTTTTTTGCAATTTTCTCTACTGTGTTTTTTGAATTTATCTTTAATTTTGATAATATTTCTGCCTCGAATCTATTTGGGGTGATAACTGTTGCAAGTGGAATTATGTATTTTTGAAAATCTTTAATTGCTTTATTTTGTATCAGTGCTCCACCAGTTGTAGATTTGATAACTGGATCTACAACAATTGGAATTTTTATTTTTTTTAATTGTTGGTATAGTGTTTTAATTATTTCAGAATTAAACACCATTCCTATTTTAATTCCGTCAATTTTAAAATCATTTAATACTGATTCAAGTTGATTTTCCAATATTTTTTTTGATACTGGTTCAATCATTCCAAAACTTGAAGTATTCTGACCTGTAATTGCAGTGATTACTGTTAATCCATATGCTCCCAATTCTGAAAATGACTTTACATCACTTTGAATTCCTGCCCCTGATGATGGGTCGGATCCTCCAATAGAAAGCAGATTCATTATATTTTCTTAGTTTAAAGTACTAATCTGTATTTCCATTTAATGTGCGTTTTTGTAATATCTATTTTATACTTGAATAACTCACTTTCTTTGATGACAAAAATCCCTATGGTGGATGATGCTACTCCTGACACACTACAGTGTACCACTTGTTTGTTACCTATGCAGTACCAAACAATAAAGGATGATAAATTTCTCTGGCAATGTTTCAAATGCGGCAAGCAATATCTTATTTCAAAAAATATGGATGACACTATGGAGGAGAGCTGGAGTCCACCAAGATAATGGATGTCTCTGAATTAAATTCTTTAAAGTCTGAAAATAAAAAACTACGAAACTACATTTCACTAGTTTATGCTGAAATTGAGTTATCTCAGCGTCTATATGAAATAAAACAAAACTTTGCAGATTCTCCTGATTCTAAGCGTATTATCGTGCCTATTGTGGATAGAATTTCTAAAATAAAGTTAGAAAAACAAGTTTTAGAAAATGAATTGAAACTAGTGTAATGGTTATGATGTTTGAGTTACACAATCAAAAGAACAGAATTCATCTTTCATACTGTAAAATTCTCTACCACAATGTCTGCATTCTCTAATTGATCTCATAGCATTATTTGCACTTTCTGGCATAAAAGGTCGATCATTTTTCTTAATATAGTGCCAAAGAGTTTTCATGCGATCAGAACTTTTTATGATTTTCACGATTGTTTAAATCAGGTAAAAACATAGAATACGTTATGGCAACTCAAATGACTTCTGCAAGACGTGGAGTAGCAACTGATGAAATGAAACAAGTTGCAAAAGACGAGGATGTTTCACTTGAATGGCTAATTCCTAAAATTGCAAAGGGCTCAATAATTATTCCAAGCAATAACGTGAGACCTCAAAAAATACACAATGTTGGAATCGGTAAGGGGTTGAAAACTAAAGTTAATGTCAACATTGGAACATCTACATTAAATGTTAATCTTGATGAAGAAGTAGAAAAAGCTAAAGTTGCAATAAAGTATCATGCAGACACTATAATGGATCTAAGTGATGGCGGTGATGTTAAAGAAATACGTCGAACACTGATGGATGCTGCACCGATCACATTTGGAACTGTTCCAATTTACGAAGCTTACAATTACGGAGTTGAAGTTCACAAGAATCCTTTGAATTTAACTGAAGATGATTACATCAAAGCATTTGAAAATAATGCAAAAGATGGAGTTGATTATACAACAGTTCATTGTGGAATTACTAAAGATATTGCAAAAAGAATTCTCAAAGTTCAACGATATGGTGGTGTTGTTAGTAAAGGTGGCACAATAACTGCTGCTTGGATGTTAAAACATGATAAAGAAAATCCATACATCACTCATTATGATTACATGATGGAGATAGCCAAAAAATATGATGTTACATTTAGCCTTGGAGATGCATTAAGACCAGGCTCAATTTTAGATTCTCATGATGAATTACAAGTTCAAGAGATGATTAACATCTCTAGATTAACTAAACGTGCACATGAACAAGATATTCAAGTGATGGTTGAAGGACCAGGACACGTTCCATTAAATGAAGTTGCTGCAAACGTAAGACTTGCAAAATCTCTAATTGGCGATGTTCCATATTATGTTCTAGGACCCTTAGTCACTGATGTTGCATCTGGCCATGATCATATTGCTAGTGCAATTGGTGCAGCAGTTTCTGCAAGTGAAGGTGTTGATCTTTTATGTTATCTTACACCTTCTGAACATTTAGCATTACCAAATGCCGATGAGGTAAAGGCTGGATTAATCGCATATAGAATTGCAGCTCATGCTGGAGACCTTGTAAAGATTCGTGACAAAGTTATCAAATGGGATATGGAAATGACTGAAGCCCGACGTACTTTAGATTGGGAGAAGCAACTAGCATTATCTATTGATCCTGAAGAGGCTGCAAAAATTCATAGTAGAACAGGACAGCATCCTGGCAATAATGTTCCTTGTACTATGTGTGGTGGTGCTTGTGTCTACATGATGTTGCCACAACAGAAAAAATACGAAAAAGAAAATGAAAATTTACAACAAGTTGAATAATACTTTTTGAAGGCTTGGCACTGTTTCATAATTTTCTAATTCATCCATGTTAATCCATTTGAACTCTGAGTTCTCCCAGTTTAGTTTGATTGTAGGTTTACTTGATTCAAACAAAAATGGGAATATCTCCCATTCATGATTTTTGTATTGAGGTGAATGAATTTTCATTTCTTCACTTGCTTTGATTAGTGTGATTTTGTCTTCTGTAATTCCTGCTTCCTCAAAAATTTCAATTTTTGCTCTTGAAAGAGGCTCTTCCTTATTTTCAATAATTCCGCTAATTCCTGCCCACAATCCCTTCATGGATTTTACTTTATCACTCCGCTTGAGAATTAGTAATTTTTCATTATCTTTAATGAATGATGTAACGATCTTTGTAGAACGCATGTCGACTATTTTTCGACTGCTTTTACCATTTTTGTCATTCTTTTGTAGGATTCAGTTACATCCGTATGTTTGGCAAGTCTCTCTTGGCATTCTTTGATGTAGTCTATCACTTCTTCTGTCTTTGATTCTTGAACAGCTGTTAGTAATCTGCCAATGTCTTTCCAAAGTTCTTCTGCCACTCTTCGTATCTCTGGGTTTGCAATGATGGTCTCAATTAGTTCTGGAGATTCTGTCATGATACTTTCTGCCAATGTTTTTTGAACTCTGAAAGTTGTACCTGACATTTTTTCTGTGAGATTCATCTTTTCATCTTTTGAAATGATGTTTGCAAAAACTAAATTCATTAAATGTGTTAATCCTAAAATTACTGCTATCTTTTTGTCATGTTCTGCTGCATCTATTGTGACAAAGTTTGCTCCACTAAACAATGCTTTTGCAACAGTTAATTCTTTTTTGGCATCTTTGATTGGAACTGAAATAATATTTTGGCCTTTGATTGTTTTGGTACCTGGACCAAACATTGGATGAATACAGATTGGATTAATTTTTGCTGGCATTTTTGATAATGATGATACTACTTTGGATTTTTCAGATGATATTTCAATTAGATATGTGTCTCGTTTCATCTCTTTTGCAATCAGTCTGATTATCTCGGGTGTTCTTCTCGTAGGTGTACAAAGAACAACATAATCTGCTTTTAAAATTCCCCCTACTAGTGATTCTGATATTTTAACGTCTTTTCCAGATACTTTATTTTCAGAGTCATACCCTGTTACTTCAAATCCTTCGCTTGCAAAATATTTTACAAACCATTGTCCCATTTGACCCCCTGCGCCAATTATTGTGATCTTTTTCAATTGTTAGTCCTCATTATGTTACCAAGTATATTCATTCCTTCAACCAAAACCTCTTCATCTTGGCATGCAGATAATCTGATAAAGTTCTTGTAATTTCCAAATCCTTCACCTGGAGCTACTGCCAAACCTTTCTCTAAGGCACTATTGGCGAAATTGACTCCATCAAAGCCCTCTTGATTGATTCTTGCAAAAAGGTACATTGCACCATCAGGGACTACAAAATCTAGTCCCATCTCACTTGCTTTTTTAGACAACACATCTAGTCGGGTTTGTACTGTATTAGTATTGTTGGATGTGTCTGCTTCAAGGGCTTTCATGGCTACATATTGAATTGCTTCAGGGACATTTGTAAGACATAATGCTTCTAGTTTTGCCATTTTTTCGATTATTTTTGAATCGGCAATACCGTACCCTACTCTAAATCCGGTCATTGCATGTGATTTTGAAAATGATTGTGTTACGATACTTTTCTCATAATTGTAACTTAGAATGCTTTTCCAGCTAGTCTTTGCATATTGTGAATAAATTTCGTCACTGAGAATGTATAGATTATTTTCTTTTGCTAACTGGATAATTTCATCTTGTAATTTTTCATTTAGAATTTTTCCTGTGGGATTGTTTGGATAATTCAGAACGATCATTTTTGTATTTGAATTAATTGTACTTTTGATCTGCTCTACAGATGGTTCCCACTTGTCTTCAACAGTTGTATTGATGGTTCTAACTTTAATCCCTGCATTCAGTGCACAATCTTTGTAAGCAGGCCATGCAGGCTCAATTACTATCATCTCATCTCCTGGATTCAAAAGAGTAGTTATTGCTGTGAAAATTGAAAATCTTGCACCGGGGCTTACAATTATGTTGTCTTGTTGAATATTCACATTGAATTTTTTTGATACATATTTTGCAAGTGATTCCCTAAAGACTGGCATTCCTTTTACTTGGCCATATTTTAGAAAGCCTTTATCAAATACTTCTTCTAATGCATCTTTGACTATTTTTGGTGGTAAAAAGTCAGGCTCTCCAACTTCCATATGGATAATTTTTTTCCCTTGTGCTTCAAGTGATTTTGCTTTTAAGAAAATTGAGAGATGTGTTTGTTTATTTCTAGATTGAACTTTTACTGATTCATTTAATAGAAAATTTAGAAACTTTGTTGCCATTGTTTCATCTAATCCGATATTGTTACACAGTGAAATTACTTTTCCACGTAGGCTATCTTCTCTTGCTTCGTCTGTTACTCCTTTACCGATATTTTTTTTGACTTCTCCAATCTCTTTTGCAATATCTGTTCTAGTTTTTAGTAACTCTATCATTTTTAGAGTGACCTCATCCATTTTGTTTCGAAGATCGTTGATATCTGACATTTTCTTAGAGAACTGGTTTAATTGCTCCTGATAGGAGTGCATGATCTGCTATTGTTAATGCCACAAGTGAATCTACTACTGGTGGAGCTCTGGGTACTACACATGGATCGTGTCTTCCTTTGACTTGTAGAATAGTTTCTTTTTTTGTTTTGATATCTACCGTTTTCTGCTTTTGAGCAATAGACGATGCTGGCTTGAAAGCGATTCTCATTGTAATTGGCATTCCATTTGAAATTCCACCTAGAATTCCACCAGATCTGTTTGTTTCAGTAACGATTTTTCCTCTCTTTACTACATACAAGTCATTATTTTCAGAACCAAAAAGTTCTGAACCTTGAAATCCTGAACCAAATTCAATTCCTTTCACTGATGGAATTGAAAAAATTGCTTTACTCAAATCTGATTCTAATGAACTAAAAATGGGTTCACCTAATCCTACTGGAACATTTGTTGTAACTGATTCAATTATTCCACCAAGTGAGTCGCCTTTCTTTCTTGCATTTAGAATGTTTTCTCTCATGGTTTTTGCTGTTTTAGTTTCTGGACATCTTACTTCATTTTTATAAATTGAATTAATCATTTTACTATTGAATTCTTTTTCCATCTTTATTTTTCCAATCTGTGATGTGAATGAGTTTGTTTCAACACCTAGTGTTACTTTGAGTAATTTTCTTGCAATAGCTCCTCCCATAACATGGGTAGCTGTTAATCTACCTGAGAATCTCCCTCCTCCTCTGTGATCATTATAGTGATTATATTTTGTCATGGCAGGATAATCTGAATGACCTGGTCTTAGCTTTGTTTTCAAATTTTCATAATCTTTTGATTTTTGATCACTGTTCCAAATTACCATTGTAATTGGTGCTCCTGTTGTATGACCTCTGAAAACACCTGAAATTATTTCAACTACGTCTCCTTCTTTTCTTTGAGTAGAGATTAAATTCTGACCTGGCTTTCTAAGGTCTAGCATTTTTTGAATATCTTTTTCATCGATTTCTAATCCTGCAGGACATCCATCTAAAACTGCCCCGATTGATTTTCCATGACTTTCGCCAAAACTTGTTAAAACAAGACGCTGACCAATAGAACTTCCCGGCAACATACTATCAAAGTTATTTGATGTTTATAATTCCTCATTCTGAAATTTGTTGAAAATTTTATCATGAAATTGATTATTTTTTACTTATACTTTACACCTGTTTAGAAATTATATTATTATTGGATAAAACATGAAATAATTATAATATATTCTTAAATATAATAATAACATACACAATATATGGTAAAACGTGTAAATTATAACAAATAGTTTGCGCGGCCCTGCGAAAAAGACATGTTATCACGCGAAAGCGTTGTGAGTGAGGAGAATGCTTTTCACTCTATACAGGGTCGCGCCTTTTATCTCCCTGAATAATTTTTTCTAAAAATAATATCAATCAACTAAGATTTTTGCACCCATACGATTCATCTCCTCTACAAAATTTGGATATGAAACTTTGACTGATTCCGGATCTGTAACTGTACAATTACCAACATACATTCCTGCAATACAAAATGCCATGAATAATCTGTGGTCTTCTTCTGATATTAAATCTGCACCTGAAATATTTTCTGATGCTTCTAAAATCATACCGTCTTCTTTTTCTTGAATATTAATTCCAAGTTTTACTAATTCTCTTGAAATGATTGCAATTCTATCTGTCTCTTTTAATCTTGCATGTTTTACATTAAATATTTCAATTGGTCCAGATGAACATAATGCCAAAATTGCAAGTGGTGGAAGAAGATCTGGTGAATTACTCAAATTAAATTTTCCTCCCTTTAGTTTTTCAGGAGATTTAATTTTGATTTGTTCATCATCCATCATTATTTGAACTCCTAACTGTTCTAAAATATCTATAAACACTTCATCTCCTTGAGGTAAATTCCCCATGTTTCCCTTTATTGTAATGTCCTCACCGTTTAGAACAGTTGCAGAAAGAAGTAGTGCAAGACTTGAAAAATCTATTGGAACAGTAAATGTAGATTCTTTGTAAATTTGTGGAGATATGTTGTACCTTTTGTATGGAATTAGTGTTTGCACTGTTACGCCAAACTTTCGCATTGTGGCAATTGTTGCATCAAGATATGGCTTTGATACTAGGTTTCCTTCAATGGTGAGATTGATTCCTTTCTCAGTTAGTGGTGCACAAATTAATAATGAAGAGATAAACTGGCTAGAAAAATTCCCTGGAATCTTTACTTCTCCTCCAATTATTTTTCCTTTAATTTTGATTGGCGGTTTTCCATCAGTTGAACTACACTGTGCTCCAATACTTGATAATGCATCTAAGAGGGGCTGCATTGGTCTTTTTTGTAAACTTGAATCTCCAGTTAGAGTGATTTCCTCAGAATACAGACTTGCTATGCCTGAGGCAATTCTCATTGTAGTACCTGAATTCTCAGTATCAATTTCAGGTACTTTTGTGCCTATTTTTATTGGATTTTTAACAATTATTGATGAATCAGCAATCTCAATTTCTGCTCCAAATTTCTTACATGTCTCAATTGTTGCTTTAGTATCTGCTGAGAGTAATACATTCTCTACAGTACTGTTTTTTCCAGCAAGTGATGCTAGAAAAATTGCTCTGTGTGTATAGCTTTTGTTTGGAGGACAAATTATCTGTCCTGTTATTTTTGATTTTTGAATTTTACACTTCATGAACTTCTGCCTTTTTATTGCTAATTTTTGAAACGATTATGTTTCCTTCTAATGTTGAGAATACTTTTTTGATTGCAGTTTCATTTTCTTTTTTTGTTACTGCTGCAATTGATGGTCCATTTCCAGAAACTGATGCTCCTAGTGCGCCTTTTTCAATTAGTTCTGTAATAATTTTAGAATCTGAATTTAATATTGATGCAGTAGCTAATCCGTTTATTATCATTGCATCCCAATAGTTTGCTTTTCTGGCTAACTCCCATGCATTTTCAAAAATTGATGAGAGAATCTTGAGTTTTTTTAAGTTTCCTCTTTTTCTATTTTTTGGAATAAATATTACTGCAATTAGGTTGGATGGCCCCTTTTCAAATTGTATTCTCTTCTTTTTTGCATTGTCTGTAACATTAAATCCCCCATAATAACAAGAACATGCATCATCGTATGCTCCGGTAATGCTGACTTTGGATTCAATTGATGCATCTACTCCTGCAAGTAAAATTTGCTGATCAGTGAATTTTGGTTTGAATATTTTTGCACATGCTAGGGCAACGGCTGAAGAAATAGCGCTTGAACTTTTTAATCCGTAACCTGTTGGGATTTCTGAATCTAATGTAATTATGATCTTGTTTTGCTCCAAGTCTTTTTTTGAAACAATTTTTTCAATTGTTTTGTTAATCAAGCGAGAACTTAGGCTCTTATTCTCAGATTGTATTGAAATCCCTTTTCCTGGGCTGGTCTCTACTGTAGCCTCTACTTTAAGCTCAATTCCTAGGGTGGCCCCTTTATGATTTGCAATTGCATTTACCAATGAAACTGCCCCATGGACTGTAGCCTTTGCTTTTGCCATCAAAATCCCCCTAACAGTGCTTTTTTCATGGCATTATAAGGTGCTTCTATGCCCTGCCAAATCTCAAAAGCCCTGACTGCTTGACCTAGAAGCATTTCATACCCGTAAATTATAATTGCTTTTTGTGCTTTTGCTTTTTTGATAAAATCTGTGTTCATTGGCATGTATACGATATCATACACGATTGTTTTTTCATTAATTCCATCTAATTCAATTACACTGGATTCATTTTTGAGACCTACTGATGTTGCATTGACAATAATGTCGTAATTCTTTGCTGAATCTTTAATGTCTTCAATTTTTACAGCACTAGCATCTAGTCCTATTGTTTTTGCAAATTTTGAAAGACTGACTGCTTTTTCTAGTGTTCTATTTGCAATGGTTATACTATCTGCTTTTTCTTTAGCAAATCCTGCAACTATTGCTCTGGCTGCTCCTCCTGCTCCAATTAAAAGAACTTTGGCTCCTTTGATGTTTAATTCTTTTTTCTTAAATGGTTCTAGGAATCCATCCATGTCTGTATTGTATCCTTTTAAAACTCCATCTTTGTTTGATACTGTGTTAACTGCACCAATAAGACTACACGTTTCATCAATTTTATCTAGATACTTCATCATCTCCACTTTATGTGGGATTGTAATGTTGAAACCGTCTATCTTTATTTTCTTTAATCCTTCAATACCTTCAGCTAATTCTCCTTTAGGAATTCTATATGCAATGTATGATGAATCTAAATCTAATTCCCTAAATGCTGCACTATGAATATTTGGTGATAATGAGTGATCAATGGGATCTCCAATTACGGCAAATGATTTACTCATCTTATTTTCTTGAGTATTATGATTGATTTAAACTCTCAACTGTTATTTTTTTAAATTGATAATTTTTTTCACTTCATCTACACTGAATTGCCCAGGAGCTATTGCTTTTCCTAGTGAGACGTATGTGTATGGACTGCCCAAATATAGGCACAAAATCCTTGAAATTCTACCATAATCTCCCATTGCAAATGCGATGAGATTATTTTTCCCTTTCTTACTGTACAATTCTAACATTCTAGTAGAGTCATCAGTTGATTTTGCCGTACTGACTATTTTTACATTTGAAGAATATTTACTCATTAGAGTTATCTTCTTTTTTAGTTCTGCAGAACTTGGGGTCTTTTTGAAATCGTGCCATGAAACAAGTAATTTTGTTTTTGTTGATTTTAAATAATTCGTTAATGTTGCATTTCTCTTCAATGTGTTAAATTCTATATCTAGCAAGAATGGGTTGTACTCTGCAATTAATTTTATAATTGCAATTCTTTCTTTTTCATTTCCTGAAAACTTTCCACCTTCGTTTTTTGGTCTTAATGTGCATACTATTCTATTGAGATCTTTTTTTATCAATTCTAATGTTTCTGGAATTTGGTCTGATCTTAGAAAATCAAATCTAACTTCAACATAATCTGATTTTGATAGTGCAATTTTTAATCTTTTTTTAGTTTTTGCTGGTGTTTGTTCTGCAATGGAGACACATGTTTTGTATTTCATTTTTCTAAGATATATTCATCTGAGACTTCCATTCCAAAATGTCTGCCCATTGCAGCCTTTGAATGCACCATGACTGTATCTCCTTTCTTTAGGTGTGTAACTGAAACGAGTTGCCCATTTGATTTTACAAAGCGAATTGTTTCTGCGTCTTGTGCAATGATTCCTCCTGTTTCTCCTCCCACAGTAGCTTTAATCATCAACATTGGTCTTCGTTCGATCTTTGATCTTCCTACAGTTGCTCTTCTTGCTTTACCTTTTGAATTAAGAATTAAAACTTCAGAACCTGTCTCTATTTCTGAGAGATAACTTGTTGTTCCATCTGGTGACAATGTATAGCAATGAACTGCACCTGCGTTTACTCGAAATGGTCTAGGTGATGTAAATGATGATCCTACTGATTCATTATGAACTAGAAACAAAAAGTTTGATCTGCTCCCAATTAACATGCCTTCCCCTTTGTGAAGCATAGATGCAGTATCCACACAAACGCGCTCTCCGTCTCCTACTTCCTTGATTTCTGTAATCTTTGCAGGCTTCATATCGAAACTCTTTGTTCCCAAGTATATCATGACTTCACGAACTTCACTAATTGATGATGTGCTGAATATTACGCCATCTACTCCGACTTCTAAAATTGAAAACATCTTCCTGACTTCCTCAGGGGTTCTAGCTATTGCAAAGATTTTGGTGTGAATTTTATGCAATTTTGCAATAATGTTTTCTAGTGGAATTATTTTCCAGTCTTTTACTTCGATAATTACAAAGTCTAATCCTTTCTTGGCTATGTTGAGAACATTTTCGATATCAGAATTTGATAAGATTTGGAATTTCCTTCCAACTTTCTTACCCTTTGGTTTTGGAGCCTCTTTTTCTAATACTACATAATTTGCAGAACTAGATGGAAATACTGTTTGAAGTTTAGTCTTTTTCTTGCCTAGTTTTTTTGGGTCAAGATACACCATCTTGATTCCTTCTTCTTCTAATTGAGGAAGAAGTTTAGCTAATTGTGTCTGTGACACTTTAGGTGAAATTATTAATTCTCTTGATTTACTCAATTTTTTTCATTGCTTCCTTTGCGGTTCCTTTTCTGAAAATTATTTCGGCTAATGCTTCTACCATTTTTTCAGGTGTTTTATGTGCAAAGATGTTTCTACCATATGTAACTCCTTTAGCTCCTGCAGTCATTGCGTCTTCGGTCATTTGAAGAATATCTAAATCTGTTTTAGCTTTTGGTCCGCCAGCAATTACAATTGGAACTGGTGTGCTTTTTACAATTTTTGCAAATGAATCAATATCACCTGTGTATAGTGTTTTTACAATATCTGCACCACACTCTGCTCCGATTCTTGCAACATGTCCGACAACTTCTGGGTCATGTGGATTCTTGATATTTTCTCCTCTTGGATACATCATTGCTAAAAGTGGCATTCCCCATTTGTGACATTGGTCTGCAGTCATTCCTAACTGCTCTAACATCTCTGGCTCTTCTTTGCCTCCAATGTTGATGTGCAATGAAACTCCATCAGCTCCCATAGCTGCTGCCTCTTTTACAGTTCCAGTTAACATTTTGCGATTTGGTGCTAATGATAATGATGTACTACTTGAAAAATGAACTAAAATTCCTATTTTGGTTGGTTTTGGTAATGCTTTGAGAATTCCTTTGTTAATGATTACACTTGTGAGTCCATGTGTTTCACATTTGTAAATTGTTGATATTGGATCTTCAAGACCCTCAATTGGTCCATTAGAGATGCCGTGATCCATTGGAATGCAAAGCATTCTTCCCTTTCTGAGAATTCGATTAAGTCTAATTTGATTTCCTGATACCATGATTTGATCTGATTTTTGTGCCCTACTTAAAAATAACGTGAATCTTTGAATTCGAATTTCTCAAAAATTGCGCACAAATCACTCATTTTGTTTATTTCTTTTTCCATTGTTTATTTCTATCAAGAATTAAATAGAAATTCTAAGGGATTATGGTTACTTGAGTCAAACTACTGAGCAGATACAAAAAAGTGATATCAAAGATATTTTAGAAAATTCTCTTAATGGCCAGAGACCTGGTCCTGAAGATATTTTGAGATTATTAGAGTCTGATGATATTCATTTGATGGGTCTTACTGCAGGTCATTTAACACGAAAACAGTTTGGCAAGAAAGCCTCTTTTGTAAATAATATTATTTTGAATTATACCAATGTCTGTATCACAGATTGTAAGTTTTGTGCATTTTACAGATCTCCTGGAGCTGAGGATTCTTACACATTAACTCTTGATGAAATTGAAGCTAGAGTAAAAACCTCTTATGACATGTTTAAGATTCGACAAGTTTTGATTCAGGGCGGTCATAACCCTAATTTGAAAATTGAATATTATGAAGATGCATTTAGGATGATTAGAGAAAAATTCCCAACTGTTGGGGTTCATGGATTATCTACATCTGAAATTGATATGATTTCTAGAGTTGAAAAATCATCTACAAAAGAAATCTTATCTAGATTAAAAGATGCAGGATTGCAATCAATTCCCGGAGCTGGTGCTGAAATCTTAACTGATTCAGTTAAAGAAATTATTAGTCCTAAAAAAATCTCTAGTGCTGATTGGATTAGAATTATGGATGAGGCACACACCTTGGGTATTCCAGGTTCTGCAACAATGATGTATGGCAGTGTTGAGAACAATAATGATATTGTTGAGCATTTTTCTAAAATTGTAAAATTACAAGAAAAGACCAAAGGCTTCATGGCATTTATTCCGTGGAACTTTGAGCCAAACAATACCTTGATGCAAGAAGAAGGTATTGTGGATTACGGAACTGGCGGAACTCAGCTATTGAAGATGATAGCAATATCTAGACTAGTTCTTGATGGACTAATCCCCCACATTCAATCCTCATGGTTAACAAATGGGGTTGGTATGGCTCAACTAGCACTACAATATGGTGCTGATGACTTTGGTGGCACACTCATTGGAGAAGAAGTTGTTTCTTGTACTGGAGCACGTTCAACAGAACTTACTGAGAAAATAATTGTCGATGCAATTCATCAAATTGGCTATCAGGTAGAAGAGCGAGATAATTTCTATAATCCTATTTCAGTATCATAATCCGTAACTGGACCATTTAGAATTTACTAGATCTTTTGTCTTCTCATCGACTTTGACTTGTTGTTGAATTTCTCTTTCATATCCTTCTTCTCTAGTTTTTTGAGTTGCATCAATTCCCATTTTAGATCCCAAGTTCACTAGAGGTGATGCAGGATCTAGTGTGTCAGTTGGTGTGTTGTTGATAATTACAGTATCTCTTGCAGCATCTGCCCTTGTAGTGATTGCCCAAATTACATCATTGATATCATGAACATTGATGTCCTCATCTACGACTACGAACATTTTTGTCAGTGATAGCTGTCCCATTCCCCAAAGACCCATCATGACTTTTTTTGCCTGTCCTGGATATCTTTTCTTTATTGATATAATTGCAAATCCTTGGAACCATCCAGCAGGTGGCATGCTAAAGTCTATCACTTCTGGATGGAACATTTGAATCAGTGGCAAAAATGAACGCTCAATTACTTTGCCGATATATGCATCCTCTAGAATTGGTTTTCCAACAACTGTTGTAACGTAGATTGGATCTTTTCTTCGCATAATTCCTGTTAGTGTAAATGTTGGGTATGGCTCAACTGGTGTATAGTATCCTGTGTGATCTCCAAACGGTCCTTCATCTCTAATGTCTGCAGGATCTACATATCCTTCTAAAACAATCTCTGCATTTGCTGGAACATCCAAATCAATTGTTTTACATTTTACAGTTTTGATTCCTTCTTTTCTTGTAATTCCTGCAAAGAGATACTTGTCCAGTCCTTCTGGAACTGGAGCAATTGATGAAAATACTGTAGCCGGCTCTCCGCCAATAATAATTGCAGTAGGGATTTTTTCTCCTTTTTCTTTTGATAGTTCACTGTGATGTGCACCTCTCTTGTGTTTTTGCCAGTGCATTAGTGCATGAGTTTTATCAACAATTTGCATTCTGTAAACTCCTAAATTTCTTACTCCTGTTTCTGGATGTTTAGTTGCAACTAGTCCTAGTGTTATGAATCGGCCTGCATCATCAGGCCATGATTTTAAAATTGGTAAATCATCAAACGATGCATCACTTGATGTAATCTCAGTTACTGGTCCACTTGATTCTGCTTTTGGAAATGATGCAGTCATTTTGGATAGTTCTGGAAGTTTTTTAATTTTATTTAGTAACCCTGATGGGATGTCCATCTTTGTCATATCTACAATACGTTGACCAATTTCAGTAAAGTCTGTCATCTCTAATCCAATTTCTAATCTTTTCATTGAACCAAACGCATTTCCTAAAACTGGCATGTCGAATCCTTTTACATTTTCAAAAAGTATTGCCGGACCATTAGAGTACATTTCACGTCTCATGATTTCTGCAATCTCTAAATCTGAATCAACTTCTGTTTTGACTCTCTTTAATTCTCCGTGTTTTTCAAGCTCTGAAATGAAATCTCTAATTCCTTCTATTCCCACATTGACTCTCTAGTCAGATCAAGTATAAGCTTAACTGGTTTTACATTGGTGGGAGTTCTGTTTTTCTATCATGTCCGCCAGAACCGAATTTACAGTAAAAGCACAATTCTGATTCCATGTACTTTAATTGTTCAACTTGAATTGCTCCTAGTTTTAGTGCAATTTTTGTTAGAATTTTATATTTTAATGGCATTGCAGGAATTACTTCATCCATGTACACTCTGTAATGATCTGGACAAAACTTTAGAGTGACTTTTGATGGCTCTTTGCCTTTCTCGTTTACTTGTTTTGTAAAATTGATCTGCTCTCGAATGTATTCATGTTTAGGACATGGGCAATCCTTACCTCCAGGATGTTTGTAGGCTGGAGTGTTCTTCCAATCAAAATCTGGATATTCTTTTTCAAAGTCATCCATAAGATCAATTGTGCATTTTAGCATATAAAACTTGATCAAAATTAGTTGGCGGAATCAACCCAAATGTACATAAACCCCGAATTGGCCATCAAAATTATGGCAGCTGCTAAAAAGCAAACAAAACAAGATCTTGAAAACAAGATTGCCGAATTAGAAGCAAAGCTAAACAAACTTTCTACTCAGCTAGATTCAAAACCTGCTGAAGTGAAACCAGCAGAAACAAAACCTGCTGAAGTAAAACCAGCAGAAACAAAACCTGCTGAGGTTAAACCAGCTGAAACCAAACCAAAAGGTGTTCTACCTAAAGGAACGGATTCAAAACCAGCTGAAGTGAAACCAGCTGAAAGACCTGCAGCAACTACAAAACCTAAAGGTACACTACCAAAAGGATTTGGAGATGCACCAGCAGAAGCTCCTAAACCACAGGATGCCCCAAAACCAGCTGAAACTACATCACAACCTCCAGCAACTGTACAAGATGCATTAGAGAATGCATACATGACAGCTCCTATGACATCATTCCATGATTATAGAGCCAAAGTCACAGGTTATTCTCCAGCACCTAACAGATACTTTGTCAGACTAACAGCTCCTGTAGGTAAAGTCCCAACTAAAAATTGGAATGATCAAAAAGCAGTAGTAACAGGTTACACTGCACCATCAAACCAATACTTTGCTACAAGAACAAGAATGGCATTCCATCCTGCTGATAAGCGATTTGGAAGTTTTAGTGGAGTCCCAATGACTGTTGACGGTCTTAGTGCACAAACACAAACACAACAAGCACCACCGCCAGAACCACCAAAGCCTGCAAAAGGCACACTACCAAAAGGTTTCTAATTCAAAAATAACTTTTATTTTCTATTTTTAATAGTAATATTCTTCTCTGTTCATACACTATACATGGCTCCAAAAATCTCATGTCCTAACTGTCAACAAAATGAATGGCTTGAAAATTCTGAACTGAGCTATCTTCCAACGGTTATGAAGATGGATGATGGAACTTATGCTGCTGATCCAAAAAATGGAATTCATGTTAGATTGTGGCGCTGTAACAATTGCATGTATGTGATGCAATTCTGGGAACCTGATTGATAAAAAAACTAATGTAATTATTTCAAAATATTGTTTGATTTTACTAATTAATTTGAACAAAAGTTTTCGATGAACAAAATGTAAATAAACAATGCGATATTTACTGTAAGGAATGGCAGCAAAAAGCAAAGCAAGTACAAAAAAGGATCTAGAATCCAAAATTGCTGAACTAGAGGCAAAATTAACAAAATTAGCTACACAACTAGAAGATAAGCCTGCTCCAAAACCAGCTGAAGTAAAACCTGCAGAAACAAAACCTACTGAGGTTAAGCCAGCTGAAGTAAAACCAGCAGAAACAAAACCTGCTGAGGTTAAACCAGCTGAGACCAAACCAAAAGGTGTTCTACCTAAAGGAACAGAAGAGAAACCTGCAGAAACACCAAAACCAGCTGAAACTACATCACAACCTCCAGCAACTGTACAAGATGCATTAGAGAATGCATACATGACAGCTCCTATGACATCATTCCACGATTATAGGGCAAAAGTCACAGGTTATTCTCCAGCACCTAACAGATACTTTGTCAGACTAACAGCTCCTGTAGGTAAAGTCCCAACTAAAAATTGGAATGATCAAAAAGCAGTAGTAACAGGTTACACTGCACCATCAAACCAATACTTTGCTACAAGAACAAGAATGGCATTCCATCCTGCTGATAAGCGATTTGGAAGTTTTAGTGGAGTCCCAATGACTGTTGACGGTCTTAGTGCACAAACACAAACACAACAAGCACCACCGCCAGAACCACCAAAGCCTGCAAAAGGCACACTACCAAAAGGTATGGGAGAAACACAGCAAGCACCACCACAACAAACCACTAAAGTTGATGATGGAAAATCTAGAGGGGAGAAACTTGCAGAATATGAAGCAGATTACTTGCAAAGAATAGAACAACAAAGAATAGATGATGAAAAAGCCTTTGATGAATTACTAGAAGCAGAATCTAAAGCACGTTCTACAGCTAGTAGAGGTACTTTACCAAAAGGGTTTGAACCAAAAACAGAACCTGAAGCACCAAAAGCATCTAAAGGAACTTTACCAAAAGGTTTCTAATCTATTAACAATCTTTTCTTTACTTATTTTTATTTTAAACTTAGAAAATCCTCTAGAACTTCTTTAGAATGTCCTGCAGGTTTTACCTTGGGATATATTTTGAAAATTTTCCCCTTTTCATTTACAAGAAATGTACTTCTCATTACTCCCATGTATTCTCGACCCATGAATTTTTTCTTTCCCCAAACACCAAATGCATTTGAGACTTCTTTCTCAACATCTGCCAATAATGGATATTGGATTTTCATCTTGTCACAGAATTTTTTATGAGAATCTACATCGTCCGGACTGACTCCAATAATTTCGATTCCTTCCTTTTGGAATTTTTTATAATCTTTAGAAAATTCATCAGCCTCTGTAGTGCATCCTGGAGTGAAGTCCTTTGGGTAAAAGTAGATGACGTGCTTTTTTCCCTTAAAATCACTTGACTTTACCTTGTTACCGTTTGCATCATTTACTGCAAATTTTGGAACAGAATCGCCTTCAGAAACCATATGTTCTCAAATGGATTGGCCTGTAATTAATTACTTTTTGAGATCAATGGATCCAAAATCAATGTCGAATCTTTTATATGGATAAATGCGAGGTTTTAGCTTGATGGTTAATCCAAGAGCATATCTTGCAGAAGCAATTGCAACTTTTGGTTTAGTATTCTTTGGTCCTCTTTCAGTAATTCTAGCAGTTTCTGCATTTGGTGAGGATCTAACAACACAATCAGTATTGTTCATTTCTCTTGGACACGGTGGTGCCATTGCTTTGATGGTTTATGCATTCGGACATGTTTCTGGTGCTCACATTAATCCAGCAGTTACAATTCCTATGATGATTACAAAAAAGATTGGAATCGTAGATGGAGTCGGATACATTATTTCACAATTAATCGGTGCAGTAGCAGCAGCTGCAACACTTGCAGCAATATTGCCTGAACTTGGCGCCAAAGTTAACTTTGGAACTCAAGGTGGTCCAAGTGATTTAATCAACAACAGTATTGGTTCTGGATTTGCAATTGAGGCAATCTTGACATTCTTCCTAGTTACTGTAATCTTTATGGTTGCAGTTCACAAAAAAGCAACTCCTGGAATTCAAGGACTTGCAATTGGTGGAATGGTTTTCCTAATTCACCTAGTTGCAGTACCATTAACAGGTGCATCAGTAAATCCTGCAAGAACATTTGGTCCTGCTTTAATTTCAGGATTCTGGGAATTCCATTGGTTATACTGGGCAGCCCCAATATTAGGTGGAATCATTGCAGGTTTGATTATGAATTATGTTTACACCAAACCAGCAGAAAAAGAAGCATAATCCTAACGTTTTTAAAAATTTGAACTTTAAATTTTACATATGACATCCTCTGATGCTGTTTCTGAAATGTTTGATTCAGAATCTCAAAAACTTTCTAGTCTAATTGATACTGCAAATTCTAAAACCGATATGAATATTCATGAAATTGTCGAGACCTACTATCAGGTCATGAATGTCTCATCTATGGCCACAATGCTCAAACAACAGGCAGATTCTGAGCCTAATGTCTTGTTAAAAATCAAAGAAACTGAAAAATTCATTTCTGAAAAATTTGATTCTATAGTTCATCCAAATATTATGGCAAAAATATCTACAACAATTCAGGAGATGACCCAGAAATTACAATCTGGAACTTCTGGAGAAAAGTCAAAAGAGCAGATAGAGTCTGATGCTAAACTGTTTGAGGAATTACGTCAAACAATGAGTACCAAAGAATTTGTTGAGCAATATGAGAAAGGAATCTCTCATGATTGATGATATTGCAAAAAACCTAGTTGAATTAAAACAAGAATTTGTGAAAATATATGATGGGAATAGCCAAGTTCAGGAATTAATTCCAAAATGTACTTCTGAATTATTTCCAATTGAACAATCTCATTTAGATTTGTTACATGAGTTTGCAACAAAGAATCCAATTTACTATAATTCTTTTGAGAAAAAAATTGGTTCTATAGATTGTATTGTTTATGAAGGTGACATTAACAAATATTGGCTGAACAGTATTCAACATGGATCAAGCAAAGCTCCGTTTTCTCCTACTTGGATAATGTCTGGATACATTGGTGTGTTGTTTGCAAAGGAATTAGGATACTCTGAAGTGATTGATATTGGTTCAGGCGATGGACGAATTGCATATTGTGCCAAAATTCTTGATTTGGAATCGTACAGTATTGAAATTGATGATATGTTAGTTGATTTACAAAATCTTTTAACATCAAAACTAAACTTTCATCCTTACTGTGCAGATGCTATCTCTTTTGATTATCTTTCTCTGAATTTGACACGACCTGTATTTTTCATTGGAGGGCTGGCACAAATGGGTGGAGTGTTTCTTGCATCTGGGGTGTTGGATAAAATCAATTCAATATCTAATTTGAAACAGAATTCCGGATGGGTATTTGCTGGAACTCTATCTCAAAAGTATCCCCAAGATCCTAAAAATGAGGCTGGATGGGGGACATTAATTGAAAAAAATAATCTAAAATCTATACAAACTATTCCATTACCTGCAGCTTGGACTATTCATGAATCGGACGATGTTCAATACATTTTTGCAGAATCTAACTAATAGCAATCCAAATTAAGCGTAAATTTTAAAATATTTTTGGACTCGTTGCATAGCTTGGATAGTGCGATTGCTTGCGGAGCAATAGGTCGTCGGTTCGAATCCGATCGGGTCCGTAATATCTCATGACAGGCATGATCTTAAGTTGAATTTTGTGTTAAATAATACATGATGATTGGTATCTCAAAAACACGAACACAAGAACAAATATCAAAAAAGATGATTAATGAAGAGAGAACAATTATCGATTTAGAATTGGCAATAAAAAAAGAACAATTCCGAAATTACATCAAGGGCACGCCTGATTTTGATGAGGGATATGCAAAAGTTGTAGACACAAAACCTTACGAACTTGATATGTCTGCTGTATGCTGGTGTACAGAGCAATCTTGATAATTCTGATTTAACTATTTTTTATTCTGTCCTTGTAAAATGAATCTGTAATATTTGATCGCTGACACATGATCGGTTTTATAAATAGTGCAGATTTGCATTTTTTATTGAGTTTTAGTAGAAATCTGCTATTAGGATTAATTTTTACAGTATTTTTAATTGGATTTTCATTTAATCAGGATGCATATGCAGCTACAATAACTGCAGCACCTGCAGGTGGAGACTGGAATGTTGGTTCAACTTGGGTTGGTGGGATAGTTCCGGTATCTGGAGATACTGTTGTTATTCCAAGTGGTTCTACTGTCACAGTTACTTCATCCATAACAATTAATGAAATTCAAAACTCTGGAACTATCGATATCAATAACTCTGTTGCAATAACGATTACATCAAATCTACATAACGACGGTATTGTAAACACTGGTTCTTCTACTACATTATTTTTCGAAGATGATGCAACACTTACCACCACTTCATCAACTGGCCCTAGTCAAATCTTCATTGGAGCTGGAAAGACATCCTTTATCCAACAGAGCGGAACCAACACAATTCCGTTTACACATCCTGCAGGTCACACCATTACTATTGAGGGTGCAGGACATCTTGGCAACAATGCTGGAGACCTAGGAGTTACAAATGACGGTGACATTATTGTCCAAGCTGGCGGTGACCTTACAATTAACGTCTCTCCTGGTAATGATTTCATCAACAATGCAGTAGTTAGATCAACTGGAGTAGGCAGTGACATACATTGGCTTGCTATTCCTTCAGAACGTTTCTTACAAAATGGAACATTTGAGGCCATTGACAATGCAGATATCCGATTACAAAATGGAATATTAGAAAATGATAATCTCTTTACTGCAACTGGCGGACAAATTACTGTAATTCAATCTATGACATTTGTAAATGTCTCAAATGATCAAAACAATTCTCTAGACATCAACAACAGTGTTGCAGTTACCATGGAGGGAAACTTCCACAATGACGGTATTGTAAACACTGGTTCTTCTACTACATTATTTTTCGAAGATGATGCAACACTTACCACCACTTCATCAACTGGCCCTAGTCAAATCTTCATTGGAGCTGGAAAGACATCCTTTATCCAACAGAGCGGAACCAACACAATTCCGTTTACACATCCTGCAGGTCACACCATTACTATTGAGGGTGCAGGACATCTTGGCAACAATGCTGGAGACCTAGGAGTTACAAATGACGGTGACATTATTGTCCAAGCTGGCGGTGACCTTACAATTAACGTCTCTCCTGGTAATGATTTCATCAACAATGCAGTAGTTAGATCAACTGGAGTAGGCAGTGACATACATTGGCTTGCTATTCCTTCAGAACGTTTCTTACAAAATGGAACATTTGAGGCCATTGACAATGCAGATATCCGATTACAAAATGGAATATTAGAAAATGATAATCTCTTTACTGCAACTGGCGGACAAATTACTGTAATTCAATCTATGACATTTGTAAATGTCTCAAATGATCAAAACAATTCTCTAGACATCAACAACAGTGTTGCAGTTACCATGGAGGGAAACTTCCACAATGACGGTATTGTAAACACTGGTTCTTCTACTACATTATTTTTCGAAGATGATGCAACACTTACCACCACTTCATCAACTGGCCCTAGTCAAATCTTCATTGGAGCTGGAAAGACATCCTTTATCCAACAGAGCGGAACCAACACAATTCCGTTTACACATCCTGCAGGTCACACCATTACTATTGAGGGTGCAGGACATCTTGGCAACAATGCTGGAGACCTAGGAGTTACAAATGACGGTGACATTATTGTCCAAGCTGGCGGTGACCTTACAATTAACGTCTCTCCTGGTAATGATTTCATCAACAATGCAGTAGTTAGATCAACTGGAGTAGGCAGTGACATACATTGGCTTGCTATTCCTTCAGAACGTTTCTTACAAAATGGAACATTTGAGGCCATTGACAATGCAGATATCCGATTACAAAATGGAATATTAGAAAATGATAATCTCTTTACTGCAACTGGCGGACAAATTACTGTAATTCAATCTATGACATTTGTAAATGTCTCAAATGATCAAAACAATTCTCTAGACATCAACAACAGTGTTGCAGTTACCATGGAGGGAAACTTCCACAATGACGGTATTGTAAACACTGGTTCTTCTACTACATTATTTTTCGAAGATGATGCAACACTTACCACCACTTCATCAACTGGCCCTAGTCAAATCTTCATTGGAGCTGGAAAGACATCCTTTATCCAACAGAGCGGAACCAACACAATTCCGTTTACACATCCTGCAGGTCACACCATTACTATTGAGGGTGCAGGACATCTTGGCAACAATGCTGGAGACCTAGGAGTTACAAATGACGGTGACATTATTGTCCAAGCTGGCGGTGACCTTACAATTAACGTCTCTCCTGGTAATGATTTCATCAACAATGCAGTAGTTAGATCAACTGGAGTAGGCAGTGACATACATTGGCTTGCTATTCCTTCAGAACGTTTCTTACAAAATGGAACATTTGAGGCCATTGACAATGCAGATATCCGATTACAAAATGGAATATTAGAAAATGATAATCTCTTTACTGCAACTGGCGGACAAATTACTGTAATTCAATCTATGACATTTGTAAATGTCTCAAATGATCAAAACAATTCTCTAGACATCAACAACAGTGTTGCAGTTACCATGGAGGGAAACTTCCACAATGACGGTATTGTAAACACTGGTTCTTCTACTACATTATTTTTCGAAGATGATGCAACACTTACCACCACTTCATCAACTGGCCCTAGTCAAATCTTCATTGGAGCTGGAAAGACATCCTTTATCCAACAGAGCGGAACCAACACAATTCCGTTTACACATCCTGCAGGTCACACCATTACTATTGAGGGTGCAGGACATCTTGGCAACAATGCTGGAGACCTAGGAGTTACAAATGACGGTGACATTATTGTCCAAGCTGGCGGTGACCTTACAATTAACGTCTCTCCTGGTAATGATTTCATCAACAATGCAGTAGTTAGATCAACTGGAGTAGGCAGTGACATACATTGGCTTGCTATTCCTTCAGAACGTTTCTTACAAAATGGAACATTTGAGGCCATTGACAATGCAGATATCCGATTACAAAATGGAATATTAGAAAATGATAATCTCTTTACTGCAACTGGCGGACAAATTACTGTAATTCAATCTATGACATTTGTAAATGTCTCAAATGATCAAAACAATTCTCTAGACATCAACAACAGTGTTGCAGTTACCATGGAGGGAAACTTCCACAATGACGGTATTGTAAACACTGGTTCTTCTACTACATTATTTTTCGAAGATGATGCAACACTTACCACCACTTCATCAACTGGCCCTAGTCAAATCTTCATTGGAGCTGGAAAGACATCCTTTATCCAACAGAGCGGAACCAACACAATTCCGTTTACACATCCTGCAGGTCACACCATTACTATTGAGGGTGCAGGACATCTTGGCAACAATGCTGGAGACCTAGGAGTTACAAATGACGGTGACATTATTGTCCAAGCTGGCGGTGACCTTACAATTAACGTCTCTCCTGGTAATGATTTCATCAACAATGCAGTAGTTAGATCAACTGGAGTAGGCAGTGACATACATTGGCTTGCTATTCCTTCAGAACGTTTCTTACAAAATGGAACATTTGAGGCCATTGACAATGCAGATATCCGATTACAAAATGGAATATTAGAAAATGATAATCTCTTTACTGCAACTGGCGGACAAATTACTGTAATTCAATCTATGACATTTGTAAATGTCTCAAATGATCAAAACAATTCTCTAGACATCAACAACAGTGTTGCAGTTACCATGGAGGGAAACTTCCACAATGACGGTATTGTAAACACTGGTTCTTCTACTACATTATTTTTCGAAGATGATGCAACACTTACCACCACTTCATCAACTGGCCCTAGTCAAATCTTCATTGGAGCTGGAAAGACATCCTTTATCCAACAGAGCGGAACCAACACAATTCCGTTTACACATCCTGCAGGTCACACCATTACTATTGAGGGTGCAGGACATCTTGGCAACAATGCTGGAGACCTAGGAGTTACAAATGACGGTGACATTATTGTCCAAGCTGGCGGTGACCTTACAATTAACGTCTCTCCTGGTAATGAATTTGATAATAGAGGAATAACTACTATTTCTGATGCATCTAGTACTGTTACATTCATAGCTATTCCTGGTGAAGTCTATAACAATTTCAATCTAGTTGATAATAGCAATGGTGGTGTATTCAGTTCATCTGGATTATTCATTAATCACTGTGGTGCCATAGTTCTTAATTCTATTGCAGATATTATAGGAACTGGAACTGTTCAAAACAATACATGTGATGCATCCATTGACGATGTAACTCAATTCGAAGGTGATGCTGGAACTAGTATCTTTACCTTTACAATAAGTCTGGATGATACACCACAAATCCCTGTAGATATTTCCTTTGGAACTGCAGATGACTCTGCAACAACTGCTGATGATGACTATGTTGCAAGTTCTGGAATTGCCACAATTAATGCTGGAGAAACATCAACTACTATTCCTGTAACTGTAAATGGTGATATCGATCTTGAAACTGATGAAACATTCTTTGTTGATTTACTTAATTTACAAATTCCTGAACAAAATGTAGCATTTGCAGATAATCAAGGATTGGGTACAATAACTAATGAGGATGTGTGTCCTGCAGGTTCTTTTGCAGCACCTGGTGATAATTTTTGTACTCCTGCACCTCCAGGTAGTTTTGTTCCAACAGCCGGTGCTACTAGTGCAACACTATGTGCTCTTGGAACCTTCCAACCATTACCAGGACAATTACAATGTGAACTAGCACCTCCAGGTTCATTTGTTCCAACTACAGGTGCAATTGATTCACAACTCTGTCCAGCAGGATTCTTCCAAGACCAACTAGGTCAACAACTATGTCTTGAAGCACCTCCAGGTTCATTTGTTCCAATAGAGGGTCAAACTCTACCTATTCAATGTCCAGTTGGAGAATTCCAACCATTACCAGGACAATTACAATGTGAACTAGCACCTCCAGGTTCATTTGTTCCAACTACAGGTGCAATTGATTCACAACTCTGTCCAGCAGGATTCTTCCAAGACCAACCAGGTCAACAACTATGTCTTGAAGCACCTCCAGGTTCCTTTGTTCCAACTACAGGTGCAATTGATTCACAACTCTGTCCAGCAGGATTCTTCCAAGACCAACCAGGTCAACAACTATGTCTTGAAGCACCTCCAGGTTCATTTGTTCCAATAGAGGGTCAAACTCTACCTATTCAATGTCCAGTTGGAGAATTCCAACCATTACCAGGACAATTACAATGTGAACTAGCACCTCCAGGTTCATTTGTTCCAACTACAGGTGCAATTGATTCACAACTCTGTCCAGCAGGATTCTTCCAAGACCAACCAGGTCAACAACTATGTCTTGAAGCACCTCCAGGTTCCTTTGTTCCAACTACAGGTGCAATTGATTCACAACTCTGTCCAGCAGGATTCTTCCAAGACCAACCAGGTCAACAACTATGTCTTGAAGCACCTCCAGGTTCATTTGTTCCAATAGAGGGTCAAACTCTACCTATTCAATGTCCAGTTGGAGAATTCCAACCATTACCAGGACAATTACAATGTGAACTAGCACCTCCAGGTTCATTTGTTCCAACTACAGGTGCAATTGATTCACAACTCTGTCCAGCAGGATTCTTCCAAGACCAACCAGGTCAACAACTATGTCTTGAAGCACCTCCAGGTTCCTTTGTTCCAACTACAGGTGCAATTGATTCACAACTCTGTCCAGCAGGATTCTTCCAAGACCAACCAGGTCAACAACTATGTCTTGAAGCACCTCCAGGTTCATTTGTTCCAATAGAGGGTCAAACTCTACCTATTCAATGTCCAGTTGGAGAATTCCAACCATTACCAGGACAATTACAATGTGAACTAGCACCTCCAGGTTCCTTTGTTCCAACTACAGGTGCAACTGACACATTAATTTGTCCTGCAGATAATTATTGTCCAGCCGGTTCTGCAATTCCTACGATGTGTCCTGTAGGAAGTGAATCTCCTGAAGGTTCATCATCACCTGCAGATTGTACTGTAATTGATGTAACTCCTCCTGTATTCACATCATTGATTTTAGATGTAACAGTTGAAGTAGCAGGACCATCTGGTACTACTGCAACATTTGCAATTCCAACTGCTGAAGATCCTGAAGAAGGACCAGTTGTTACAACATGTGATGCAACATCTGATGTTACCCTTTTCCAATACACTCCTCCAACTCAAACATTCAATCTAGTAACGTGTACTGCTAGTGATTCAGAAGGAAACACTGCAAACACCAGTTTCAATGTTATAGTTGAAGATACTATCGAGCCCTTCATATCCACTCCAGCAAATATTGATGTTGAAACAGTTGATCCTGCAGGAATTCTAGTATCTTACACTGCAACTGCTTCTGATGTATTTGATGGCTCAGTTACACCAACTTGTAACCCTCCATCTGATGATGTATTCCCAGTAGGAGTTACACAAGTTGATTGTACTGCATCAGATAGTTCTACTAACATTGCAAATGAGTTCTTTTTAGTTACAGTTACACTTACAAATCTTCCACCCGTTGCATCTGATGACTTCTTTACACTAGACCAAGATACTACAAACAATCCACTTGATGTCTTGCTTAATGATAATGATGAAAACAAACCCGCACTAGTAATTTCTGGAGTTGGTCCTGCTGATAGTGGTGGAATTGTAAATAATTTGGTAACCTCCTTAGAATATTCTCCAGCACCTGGATTCTTTGGAGATGAAATTTTTACATATACCATTTTAGATGATGCTGGACTAGAAGACACTGCAACTGTGACTGTATCAGTTTCATTTGTTGATTCTGACGGAGATGGCCTATCTGATGCAGAAGAGATAGCATTAGGAACTGATCCTAATAATGCCGACACTGACGGTGATGGATTAACTGATGGTGCAGAAATTAACACTCATGGAACAGACCCATTACTAACTGACACTGACGGTGACGGATTAACTGATGGCGGTGAAATTAACACTCATTTTACTAATCCATTACTATCTGACACTGACGGCGGTGGGGTAGATGATGGCACAGAAGTTAACATCGATGGTACAGACCCGCTTAATCCTGCAGATGATATAGTATCTGAAGTTTCAGTACAGGATCAAAAATCAGATTTCATTACTCAACTAAATGATAAGATAGATGATGCAGAAAATAAAAAGACTGAAAAGAATTTAGAAAAAGCAATTAAGGATATTGAGAAAAGCCTCAAATCTAAAAACTGGGAAGATGAAAATACACTAAGTGACAAACATGGTCACAAGGCAATTCACTCAGAAGAAAAAGCAGTAAAAGATTTGATGAAGATTACTAATGAAAAGAAAAATCCAGAATCTGGTTCATTTATTGCAATGATTCAAGGCGTTATTGATAGTATAGTAGAAATTGATAGAAACTTTGCACAAACTGCTCTAGATGATGCACAAGTATTTGCAGGTGACAAAAAATCTGATAAGGAAATTAGCAAAGCAGTAGAGGAGATGGCAAAAGGTGACGATGAAGTAGCTGATGATAAATTCGATAAAGGTATTCATCATTATGAAAAAGCATGGAAACATGCCCAAAAGGCAATGAAACATGAGATGGACGATGATGAAGAAGATGACGATGAAGACGATGAAGACGATGAAGACGATGAAGAAGACTAGTCTTATCTAGTACTGTCAGATCCATAATTGATTCCATATTGTATTTTAAGACCTTTGAATTACTCTTAATGTGATTCAGAAATTCCTTCTAGTTGCATTTGCACTATTACTTGCCATTTCATTTTCTCCAGCATATGCCCAACACCATTCAGGATCTCTTGCCCCGCCAGTTGATTTTGATGGTATGAGATTGGCTTTAATCACTGCACTCACTCCTGAAAATTTTACACTTGGTGATTCAAAAAACCCTATTCTCTCAATTAGATTGTTTGATACTGATACTAACACCAATGTCAAAAGTGTAACATATCGTATTCAAATTTTTCATGGGGATAGCCTTGTTGCAAATGAATATTTCTTTGATGAAGATGGAAAATTAGATTTAGAAATTAAACCAAAATCTGAATGCATGAATCAAGAACTTTGGAAATGTACAAAATATTACGGTGAAAAACATCCTATCGCAGGTGGCTACTTTGCACGTGGAGATTCAATCCCAGTTATTCAAGGACCTGTTTTTGATAAGAGCGGAGAATATGCTGTAAATGTGTCAATTGTAGGTGCAACAAATCCTAAAACAATGACTACAAAAGATTTCCTTTTTGAAACTTTTGTACATGTTCCTCAAAAAGAAACTTTTCTGATAAAATCTGCAACTGCACAAGAATATCCAGTTTCAATCAAATCTTACAACAGTGAAACCTCTAATTTCAAACATGATAGTTTGTTAGATTCAATTTCTTATGATACAATTCTTACCCAAGAATATTCGTATCAGCCTAACTCCTATGTTGAACAATTAATTATTTTAGAAAAAGATTTCTCATCATTCAAACAAGGATATGATGTTAATGTATTTGTAGATAGAAATCAATTAGATTCTCAATATGTTAAATTTGATGATTCCTCTATCCATGAAAATATAATTAAAATTAAAATTCCACATGATATGTATCTAGAAAAAAATGATGATTCATTAAATATTGAAATTTCATCTGGAGATTTAATTGAATTTAATGTTCTGGATTTAAAATTTGATAACAATATTGTATCCAAAGTATCATGGGATTCAAAATCTGCTACAGGAAAAAATATTCCCTTTACGTTCTCTTTTCTTGATTCGGGGAATAATCCTGTAAATGATATTTTGTTTGCATACAGTATATCTGATTCATCTGGAAAAGAAATATGGTCAAATCTTGGAACAGGTGAATCATATCTTGGTATTTTGGCCAATAACGGTATTGCTCAAGAATCAATTTTCATTCCAAGTGATGGGAAATACAAATTAAAATTAATTTTAACTGGTCAAAACTCTAAAAACTTTGAAGAATTTCTTGTATCCCAGTTAGATTTTGATATTTCTAACTCTATTATACAAGAGAAAAAATCTGGCGAAATTCCATCCTGGATTAAAAATAACGCAGGTTGGTGGTCTGAAGGTACTATAGATGAGGATTCCTTTATTGGAGGAATTCAATTTCTAATTAAAGAAGGAATCATAGAAATCCCAGACACTACGCAAACTGCTGAATCTCAATCCTCTGAGATTCCGCAGTGGATTAAAAATAACGCAGGCTGGTGGTCACAAGGATTGGTATCTGACTCTGATTTTATTTTGGGGATTCAATTTTTGATATCAAGTGGCGTGTTGGTAGTCTAATTCTAACATCCCTTCTAGTAAAAATTGCCAATTATCTCTAAACGCTAATAATTTAGTAGGATAAACAATATTATTGGATTATGAAAAATTCTGCTCTCAAATTTTGGATATAGATCCTAAGGTTCGATTTGCCACAGTATTTGATGAATGGTCTGTCAAATTAGGGGGTGGAATGAGAGAAGGAGTAGAAAGTTTACTTTCTGAGCGCGCATCAAAAGAACTTGTTAATCTTGCAACATTTGATTGGAAATCAAGAAAAGATATGGCCAAAATGTTAGGGAAGACAAAATACACTCTAGCCGAATATGATACGGTTAAGCGTTTTTCATTTTATCTTGGGGATGATAACCTGCTTCTTGTAAGTACTGAAAAAGAATGTGACACCAATACCATAGTTGATCAAGTGATCAAACTATATTATGAAAATCAAAACTAATCCATTCCTAAAGTTGAATCTTTTTATGAGTAAAGAGTGAATGATAATCATGGAATTAAAGTCCGAAAAATCAATTAAAGATTATTTGGAAAAATTACCTGATGACACTATAATCAAATACTATCTTGATGTGGAGTATAGTCCATTTCCAGTATTGCTCATTGAAGAATATACAAGACGATTCAAACGAAAAACAAAAAATGAAATTATTAAAGATCTGGTATTGCAAACTCGTCTTGCCAAAAAGAAAACCAAAGAACTGGGTTCCATGGCAAAAAAACACAAACTAGTTGATGATGTTACACGAGAGAAATCTGAAGAGATAATCAAACAAGCAAAGAAAAAGGGATATAAAATTAGTGAAAGACTGGCTTCCAAAGGAAGTATTTTGGGTTCTAAATTAAAAAAGAAAACAAAATCTGGCATCAAATCTGGAATTAAAGTAAAAGAGAATCTACAAACTCCCAAGCATAGAGAACTGGACTTGCTGAAAAAACTTGGTGATTTACAAAAAGCGGGAATTATCACAAAAAAAGAATTTGATGAAAAAAAGAAAAAAATCCTCTCTAAAATTTAATCATCTACTATTGAGTCTATTTTAGCCTGAAGAAATGTTGTAAATTGCGGATTAGCACTCTCTGTATGAAATCGTTTAAATTTTAATGAACTATTTTGAGTGTAAATGAATTCTTTTTTGTATAATTTTATGATTGTTTTTTTAATCGGTTTCTCTTTAGTTATCTATAGCATTCCTTCAGTTGATGCTATTCAATCTGAAGGAAAATCTGCATGGGAAGTAATGTCAGACAAAGTTTGTGGGGACAAATTATGTTCCGAAATAGATGTAACTTCTGAACCATCCACTATGTCCTCTGTTGCATATTTCCCTCCACCTTTAGTTCAAATCACTCAAGGCGTTGATCCTTCAAACGTTACATGCACTGAAGGAAAATCACTTGTTCTAAAACAATCAAATGGATTACCTGCATGTGTTAATCCGACAAGTGTTGAGAAATTAATTACAAGAGGTTGGGCAATTCATGTTTTACCTGATTATGTTGATGACAACAATACCTCTGAAATTTTTACACTGGGAACTCATTTGACAACTTCAGAAATGGTTGTCTACTCTGGTAATACTTCTGGCTACTTGTCAAAACCTGTAGATGATGGAGATTATCCTGGAATTATTATGATTCATGAATGGTGGGGATTAAATGACAACATCAAAGAGATGGCAGACAAACTTGCATCTCATGGATATGTAGTATTGGCAGTTGATCTTTATGATGGTAAAGTTGCAACTACTTCTGATCAAGCCAGGCAATTAATTTCATCATTTGATTCTGAATACGGACTACAAAACATGAATTCTGCAGTTTCATTATTGAGTGATGATTATTCTGCAAACACTGTTGGTTCAATTGGTTGGTGCTTTGGTGGTGGTCAATCCCTAAACCTTGCACTAGGTAATGGTGAGATGGATGCTACTGTAATTTACTATGGTTCACTTGTGACTGACTCTGATAATCTGTCTTCTATTGATTGGCCTGTTCTTGGAATCTTTGCAGAACTAGATAGGGGAATTCCAGTTGACACAGTTAATGAATTTGAATCTGCATTGAATGATGCAGGCGTAGATAATCAAATTTACATCTATGAAGGAGTTGATCATGCCTTTGCAAATCCTTCTGGAGAGCGATATGCTCCTGAAGAGTCAAAATCTGCTTGGGATAAAACTCTCTCTTTTCTAGAATTAAATTTGAAATAATTTTAATTTAGATTTTTTAAAATTATTATTTTTCTAAACATGATTTGCATAGTTTCTCATTCATCATGCTATTTTTAGGAATGAACTTGTTTTCACAATTACTGCATACATTAAGTAACCGCAGTCCCTTGACTGTACTTTGACTCTCATCTATCTTGATTGTTTTATTTTTCTCATTTGATATTTCAAGAGGCTTTGAGATGTTATCTGCCCCTTTGAGTTCTTCATCTATTTTGTTGATGTCCTCTGTTGATAGTTGTATTTTGAATTCACTATCTTTAGATGTATTATCCATTTCCAACTCCGAATTAACTTAATGTGCCAAACAAATCCAATTTTGTTTTAAATTCTTGAATTCTATTTCTTATTGAAACTGTGCTGGTATTTGCAGCTGCTGCAATTTCTGTTTGAGATTTTGATTCTCCTGTAATCACACATGCTGCATAAACTGCAGTGGCTGCCACGATTTCTGGATTTTTACCAGCTATGATTCCTGCATCTTGGGCTGCAGTTAAAATTTGTGTTGCTTTACGAATTGTTTTTTCAGATGTTCCTATCTTACTTGCAATTTTACTAATTGATTTTATTGGATCAACTACAGACACAGTAAATTCTAATTCTCTAAACAATATTCTGTATGCACGTGCTATCTCTTTTCTTTTAATTACAAATTGATCTGCAATCTCAGTTAGAGACCTGTGGTGCTCTAAATCTCGACATGAGGCATACAAACATGCTGCTGCAATGGATTTTACAGTTCTACCACGAATAATGTTTCTCTCAATTGCCTTTCTGTAAAATAGTGATGCGCGCTCAACTACTGTATCTGAGAGGCCTAATTTTGACTGTACTTTATCAAATTCTATTAGTGCAAATCTGAGATTCCTTTCTGCTGAGTTTTTTGTCTGTGATCTGCTATCCCATTTTCGTAATCTGTCAAACATCTGAGTGGTTTTACCCGAGAGTGGCTTTCCAACTGCATCCTTGTTTTGTGCTCCAATTCTTGTATTGAGGCCCTTGTCGTGCATTTTCAGTGATAGTCCGGGACCTGTTCTGGCAGTATCTGCAGTATCTGAAATTAGTCTGCGCTCTGCTCCTCTATCTTCGGCATTTTCTGAAATAACAAATCCACAACTAGAGCAGATAGTTTCTCCAATAACTTGGTCAGTTACAAATTTTGAGGCATGACAATAATCGCAAAATATTTTTGTTTTTTTAACTACTTGAACTGTGGTCAATAATTTTCCTTAAACCACGACAGGTATTTTCTCAATGATGCAATTTGTGTGAATTTCTTTATCTGTGTGAAGATTGCAATTGTGGCAAATAAACTCAATTGGTTTTTTACATTCAGGACAATTTTGATGTACATCAACATTGAAACCGCATTTTCTACAAGAGGTTATTTTCATTGATTATCGTCTGTTTTCGCTTGTATTAAAGGAGCGTAAAATTAGTGTGCACTAATGATTACGCTCTACATCAAAAATTAGTATTGAATTATTTTTGATTAATTACATTACCTTGTGTATCAAGTATATTGCCACATGTTTCACATTCCCACTTGTCACTAAATTCTTTTTGATCATTTGTAACTTTTGATGCGTTACAAACTTTACAGCGAATTGACATCTTAATAGCCTCCTCCGTTACTTTCTGATTCATTTTTTTCTAAATGTTTTTTTTCATGTTGACATACTTTTTCAAAAGTATCTACGGTTCCTTCCCATTTAAAATCACATTCTTTACAATTATATTTCATTTTGATTTTTCTTCAGTTTTCTTTTCGGATTCTTTGAATGCATTTACATCCTCTGTGGTTTTACAAGAACCACATCTTAGTTTTTCCATTATTTTTTTAAACATACTTTGAGTGGGTTACCTGTAGTATATACTGGAGTATTGGTAAATCAGGTGCCTAAAAGAAGAGAATTAATCAAAAAGTAAATCTAAATGATACTCGAATATGAAGATCTTAAATATTATAATTCCTCAACCAAGGGATGAGCCATGAAAATTTCAATTCTTCTATCTTGATTCAAGATGTTATGACTAGAGCCTTGATTACTGTAAACCCTTCTACTACTGCATTCCAGGTAGCAAAAATGATGGAGCAGGGAGGAATTGGAGCAATATTGGTTCAGGATAATTCTAATCCTGTGGGAATTGTTACCGATAGAGATTTTGCAACAAAAATTGCAGCAAAGAATCTTCCATTTGACACTCCTGTGGAAAAAATAATGTCTTCTCCATTAATTACGATAAATCACAATGAACCAATTTCAGCTGCTGCTGAGAGAATGACTAGTAAAAAAATTAGAAAATTAGCAGTTACTGAAAACGGTAAGGTAGTTGGAATAATTACCTCTACTGATCTAGTAACACAGTTGGCAAAATAACTAGAAAGTTTTAGTCTTTCTGAGAAAAATTGTCACTGATGCCATGTAGCACCCTGTTGCAATAACTTCTGAAATTAATGATGCCAAGTATGGCTCTATTCCAATTTCAAGAAAATAGTACAGTGTAGGCCATCTTATTCCCAGATAAATGATTTCACCCACTCCAAATGATGAAATCAAAGTTAGTAGTTCTTTTTTGATTAAATTTGACTTCATCGATTTGTATCTGTCTTTGTTATCCCAATAAAATAAGACCGAAAATATTCCAAAGTAAATGATGTATCCGATAATTATTGTAAATGTTGTATTGAGATAGTTTTCTTGATCTCCTAGTAACTGTGCAGCAACTGCTGATAATGATGCAGAAATTACAAAACAAATGAGAAAACTTCTATTGATTTGTAATAGTTGTGGATTTAATTTCATGGTATCTCTTTGGTAACTGTTATTTTGAATCATATGATAAACTAAACTATGAAAAAAAGATGTGAGTGGGCAAAAGATGAACCTAACACCACCTACCATGATGATGAATGGGGGACACCTCAACATGATGATAAAATATTATTTGAATTTCTAATTTTGGAGGGGGCACAAGCTGGTCTATCCTGGACTACTATTCTAAACAGGAGAGAGGGCTATAGGAAGGCATTTTCTAACTTTGATGCAAAAAAGGTCTCAAAATACACTCAAAAAAAAGTAGAAAAACTACTGCAAGACGAATCAATAATTCGAAATAAACTAAAAATCAATTCTGCAATAAATAATGCAAAATTATTCTTAAAAATTCAGGATGAATTTGGAACTTTTGACAAATACCTGTGGGGATTTGTAAATCATAAACCTATCAAAAACAAGTTCAAAAAACACTCTGATTTGCCTGCAACTAGCGATATTTCAGAAAAATTGAGTAAAGATCTTAAAAAACGCGGGTTTAATTTTGTAGGTCCTACAATTTGCTATGCCTTGATGCAGGCAATAGGAATGGTAAATGATCATACTTCTGATTGTTTTTTGTATAAAAAATAATTTTTAAGGAAGACTAATTTTATTTTGGTATGGCTGAAGGAAAATTTGCAACATCTGTATCTTGTATGGATGGCAGAATTCAACTTCCACTAAACAAGTGGATTAAAGAAAATTATTCCGCAGATTTTGTTGATACTATAACTGAACCTGGAGTTGATAAAAAAATTTCAGACGTTGTTGAATCAATCAAAACAAAGGTTGGGATTTCTATAAATGCACACAAATCTGAACTAGTTGTAGTTTCAGGTCACTATGATTGTGCAGCAAATCCTGTCTCTGATGAAGAACATATTGCACAAATCAAAAATGCAGTTGAAATTATTTCATCATGGAATTTGAATGCCAAAGTAATTGGTGTTTGGGTTGATGGCTCTTGGAATATTAATCCAGTATAAAATAATGAGTTCAACTGTATCTCGTTTTTCAAAGACTGCAGGACCTGGAATTTTATTTGCATGTACTGCCATAGGCGTATCTCATCTTGTCCAGTCAACTAGGGCAGGCGCTGATTATGGATTGTTTATTGTGGGATTTGTCATCTTAGTAACTATACTAAAGTACCCTTTCTTTGAATTTGGTTCTCGTTATGCAAATTCTACACAGACAAGCATAATTGATGGCTACAAAAAACTTGGCAAGCCTGCCTTGTGGTTGTATTTTCTATTAACTATTAGTTCGATGTTTTTTGTTACAGGTGCAGTAGGATTTGTCACTGCGGGATTTTTTGAAAATCTATTTGGAATTGATTTTCTTGGAGAGTGGACAATAATTATTTTATTTGCAGTATGTGTGGCAGTTTTGGCTATTGGAAAATTCAATGCACTAGATAGTTTGATCAAAATTATTGCAATTGTTTTAGTTGTCTCTACAGTTGCTGCATTTTCACTCACATTGTATAATGGGCCACTGGTACCTATTGCAGGATTTGAGCCAAAAGATCTTTGGGATATCTCTGGAATCTTTTTCTTACTTGCACTGATGGGTTGGATGCCAACTGCAGTTGATCTGTCCAGCTGGAATAGCTTGTGGACCTTGGAGCGAATGAAACAAACAAGATACAAACCTCGTTTGAAGGAGACTCTCTTTGAATTTCGATTAGCCTATTTGATAACTGGAATTCTTGCAATAATGTTTGTGACATTGGGTTCGTTTATTTTCTATGGTTCTGGCGAAGAACTTCCAAACAGTAATTCTCTTTTTGCACATGAAATAGTTACATTATACACACAGACAATTGGGGAGTGGAGCTATGTCTTCATTGCAGCTTCGGCATTTACTGTAATGTTTGGAACTATAATTGCAGTTTTTGATGGATATTCCAGATCATTGCAGAGAACAGTTGAATTGATTTTTACCAAAAACGAAGAGAAAATACGCACAAAATTTCGAACTCTTTACTTGTTTTTCTTGATTCTAATCTCTGGTGGTTCACTTGTGGTGGTGTTTCAATTTGGAAACAATCTCAAGGAATTAGTTGATTTTGCAACTGTCCTGTCATTTGTAATTGCACCGGTAATTGCAATCTTTAATTTTAGATTGGTTACTGGCAAATTTCTTGACACAGAGCATCAACCTTCCATGTGGTTAAAAATTCTAAGTGTTTCAGGAATTCTTTTCCTAATTGGGTTTGCAGTTGTGTTTGCAGTTCTAAAATTTGGATCTATCTAATTATTTTCATGTGATTGTGCTGGGTTCTGTTTTATTGTCTTATTGTTTTTAGAACATTTTCTATCAATAAATCATTGGATATTCCAAGTTCAGTGGAAATTAACAATAGGGCGTTTCCTCCCACATGAAATGTAAATCTCTTTAATTTTTCATATTCTGCAAGGGCATATTTTGGGGCTCCGATATATTCTCCCATTTGTAGGCGTGTAGTCCATCTATCAAATGCCTGTTCAACTGATAGTCTGGTAATTGATTCTGGTGATAGGGTTTTAGTTCCTTCTCTCATTCCACCTGCAATCTTTTCATAGTTTTTAGAATAGACTGCAACAAATCTAATTTGTTTATCTAGACCAAAAATAGTCTCACATAATTTTTCATAATTCATGAATTTACGATAAAATCATGACGATTAATCGTGTAGATGTAGTTTTTTTATGTAAAAATGTTTGTTAATTTAACAGTGAATATCACAATTAGATACTGATGCCCTATCAATTTTTCAAAACTCCTATACCCTTAAGTCTCTAATTCTTAGAGATACACTATGACTGATGACAAAAAAATGAAAATTGTATGTAAATGGTGTACTGTTTCTCAATCTTGCCATGTTGTTAGTCAAAAAATTACAGATCATCATGGAAACTATGGAATAGATAGCATCATGATGGCTAAAATCAAAATTCACAAACATTTCAAAGGAAAAAATTATTGCAAAGGTGCAGATAGAACAATTGAAGTGCCTCTAGATGAGGTGCAAAAGTATAATGAAAAAAACAAAGATTAGCTTCTAAATTCTAATACATAAATTCATCATTTCCAAATTGTAACTATGGTTTCATGAGTGGTGTATATCTAGTGGTTAATGTTGAAGATTCTTAATATAACAAGCTCAATTCGTAAAATCATGAAATATTGTCATGATTGTTTAACTCCAATTAATAGTCATTCAAAAGAAGAGTACTGTGTTATTTGTAAAAGAGATAAGCCATTAAAGAAAGTGCTATAGCATAGATTGAGTTATTTCATATTTTATCTTACAGTGTAAATTTCATGTTTCATCAAAATGATCCTATTTTCAAAATCCCTTACATTGTCTGAATAACTGATGCTTTCTTGCCGTCTGGGCAGTCTAACACATTTTAAATGGATTTTGCCGAGTTAATTTATGACTACTCGTGCTCAAGCATTAATTCCGATAACAATTGCGGCAGTCATTATTGGTGTAATTGGAATGTTGACGCTTCCAAGTGATAGTAAATTAGAATCAGTTGAATTTCCACGAGGTACCATTTTAGTTGATGATATTCCACTTGAAGTGCAAATTGCAGATTCAGAACCAAGACGAGTTCGTGGATTGATGTTTCAAGAACAATTGCCTTATGATCAGGGGATGATTTTTGTATTTGCAGATCCGGGTTTGTATTCTTTATGGATGCTTAACATGCAATTTTCATTAGATATGATTTGGTTTGATCAAGATGGAAATGTTGTACATATTGAAAAAGATGTTCCGCCATGTAAGACAGTCGTAGAAATTACTACTTGTCAAAGTGTTGTTCCAGATAATGAGGCATCATATGTGCTAGAAGTAACTTCTGGATTTGTTGAACAAAATAATATCACTCTTGATTCGAAATTGACCATAATTTCTATCTAGAATTGCAAAGCCTTATCTTTGAATAAATAATTTGTAATTTAATGAACAAGCCATTATTGATCATAATGGGAGTTGTAATCATTGTTTTAGGTGCAATAATTATTTTTTATTCTACTCCTGAAACAGAATCAAAACCCGTTTACTATACTGGGTTTACATATTATGATATTGAAAAAATTCAAAAAACTTTAGCCAATCAAAATATTTTTGTATCTTCACCAACTGCAATAACTGATCATACAATTAGTCAATACTGTACATTTTTTGATAAAGGATTACCAAGAACTGTAGAATATTGCACTACTACTGCTGTAACTGACATTCATGGAAACACTTTGGGAAATATCAACATTGGAGGTGACACTAACTCTCCAGTCTTGGCAATAGCTAATCTTGAAACTCAAACTTTGGAGTCCAATCAAGATGAGGTTTTAGCAGTAATTGAGGCTATGATTGAAACTCTTGTCTGTGACTGTTGGGAGGAAGAAAAGGCTGATGATGATGTTGAGTCTATCTCTGCGTGGGTGGAACTTGTTCACACATTTTACTATGATTCTAATGAACGTGGAATAAAATCACAAATCGACGATTTGAAAACTTCTGAAATAACTTTGGAGATTACACCTAAGGACAATTCTGTTTTGCAGACATTGATCATTCTAAAGTAGTCTAATTATATACTACAAATTTCTTTGATTGACGATTACAATGATTGATCAATTATGGTTAATTCCTTTAGGCTTTGCAGCTGGACTATTAGGTTCTATGATTGGTCTAGGTGGTGGAATCATTGTTGTACCTGTCTTGACCTTTTTGGGGTTTCCGCCTACTGTTGCTGCAAGTAATAGTCTGTTTGCTGCATTAAGTAATGCCATTGCATCTACAATTTCATATTCAAAACAAAAACGAATTGAATACTCTTTGGGAATCAAATTGGGATTGCTTTCAATTCCTGGAACTGTTTTAGGTGCAATAATATCCACTGATGTTGCACCCGATATCTTTAAAATTTTATTTGGATTTGTGTTGATTGCATCAGCTGCGTACATATTTTTAAGGAAAAAAATTGAAACCAGAGAGAAAACAATTTCAAAACAAATGATTGTTTTTGCAATCGGTGCAAGTTTTTTTGCAGGAATAATTTCATCTTTTTTTGGAATTGGGGGTGGGATAATTTTTGTTCCGTTAATGGTTGTAGGAATGGGCATGGCAATGAAAAAAGCTGCTCCTACATCTCAGATGATTCTCTTGTTTGCATCTCTGTCAGGAGTGATAGTTCATAGTTTCTTGGGACATCCAGATTTTCTTCAAGCAGGATTTTTGGCAATTGGTTCATTTATTGGAGGATTAGTTGGTGCAAGATTATCTATTGATATCAAAGAAAGATACTTGCAAATTCTTGTGTCTGTTGTAATTTTAATTGCAGCTGCAAAATTATTCTTTGATTCTATATCTGTGAATTTATTTTAGAATTTAGGCTCAATATTTCATTTTATGTTTTTATACCAATTTTGTAATGTATGTTGTTCATTAGGTCTTATGACCTAAGGGCGGGAGAGACTAGTCGGCTCTCCTGTATTTTACTTATGATATTTTTTCATAATTTATTTTAAAAATTGGTACTATTGATACATCTGAACTTTTTAGATTGTATTATGAATGATTAAATCAAAAAGAAACGTCTAGTTTTTTGGGTCTTTCATTAATAAATAATTTTAAGAATATTATGTTGATAATTGTAAAATTAGGATATTGGTAACTAGAATTAGAATAATAACACACAGATGAGTTTCAGAAACGTTAAATCTATTGCTCTGGGATTTTTATTTTAAATTCAAAACTTTCTTCATCTGATTTAAAATCTGATGTGACATGTTTTGCATCATTGAACATTTTAAAATATATCATTCCATTAACATATAACCAATTATATCCCATGTCGCTATTTGCACATGTTATTGTCCTTAGTCCGTCTTTATCATCATAATACAAGTGATGGCCATTTTGTTTAAACCAACTTGACATAGTTTCAGTCATTTCTTCAAATTTTAACATTGGAGAAAATAACTGCATGCAGGAAACAGTTGGCTCATATTTTGTTTTTATCCAAGGATCTAACTCTTTTTTGGTAAATCTATTGTATAGCTTTTTTATTTCACTACGTTGAATTATCATATCTTGGCGTTTGAAACACTTGTCCAGAACATCTAGATGATTGTTGATGATATTTTCTGCAGCCTTTGTGGGGGAAATGTTGTTCTCTTGTGCTAATTTTTTAATGGAATTAATATGATCTTTGGTAAATCGTAAACTGATTACTTCATCTTTTGTTTTGACCGCCATATTCCGAATTGGACTTTTTTTAATAAATACCTTATCTGAAAATTAAATTTAAATAAATAAAATATGCAAATTGTATTCTGTTATTGCTTACTTTACTAGCAAAAGCTTACATTTTCCGATTTATATAAATTTGAGTGGGTCTTTTGATATTTGGTGTAATATAGGGGGGCACATGATGAATTCTGGAAAAAAATGTAAACATTGTAACAAAGAGTTTTTCAATAGAAGTAGTGATTACTGCTCTTCAGAATGTGCGGCTGAATCATTATGAAAATGCTTTGCAAGCATTGTGGTAAGGCATTTGAAGGCAATACTGAAAAATTTTGTTCTGACTCTTGTTTTAAATCACATATTTCAGATATTTCAAGAAGGAGTGCAGAAGCTGTTGAAGGTGATCCTGGTCATACTCAAAACCTATCTGAAGACTAGATTTTCACATTATTGATATGTACTAAATTCAAAGGTTGCACATTAATTGTAAGATGAGATTTTGATTAAAACGTGGTTTTGCAGTTAGTATTACCTAACAATGTGGATGTTAAAATAATACCTTTACACTAATACTTTGTACATCAATAACATGGTCGAGAAAAAAGAAAAATCAGAAAATCCTCGAGAAATACTCAAGGAAAAACAAGATAATATTTTAGAAGATGTAACAAAGAATTATACTCAAACTGTTGAACACGGAAAACAATTGGGTAGGGAATCTTTAGAAAAACTAAATCAAGTTACTAGTTCTACTACTGATTTTCTTAAATCTCAAGATTATCTAAAAACATTAAAAATCAATTCGCTAAAACTTAGAGAAAAAAGTTTAGAGCAAAAAAATATGCTAAAAAAGAAGAGTCCTAAATTTTATAAAAAAATCTATAATGCATTTTTTTACTTTTTTGAATTAATTGTAGGACGAATAAAACTTGGTACTCAATATGGTGCCTCAAGTCTTGAACTTTTAGAAAAATTGGCAAAGCTCAAAGAATTGGGAATAATTACTGACAAAGAATTTAATGAAAAAAAGAAAAAGATCTTAGATAGAATTTGAATGAATACTTTGGATTTGAGATAATTTGACAGACAAAACAAATCTAACACCTAGCAATACTCCTACAAAAGAAACTATAGTACTTAGAACTCAATTCTTACCTCAAGATATCATGGATGTTTTAAATAAAAAGAAAACATCTTTTTTTGGCTCTGCATTACGACGACCGAAACCTGATGAAATAAAAGTTGACATTCCACAATTGTATTTGGAGCAATTTATTTTTATTTTGGGTCATTATGAAATTGACTTTGATCGTAATGCATCATACATGATTAAAGTGGATCCTGATGTTGTTGAAGTTTCAATTGGAGATGAAAAATTCCCAATCTTAAATGAATCTGGTACCTGGAAAAAATTTGGCAAAAAAATGAAACAAGGAGTTGGAATCTCAAAACAAGATCTGGAACTTAATGTAGTTGAAAATGCCCTCAAAAGCATGACTGATTCAATGTATTTTGATCACAATGGATTGGTAACTACCTTTGGATACAGTACTCACTCTGATGCCGTAGAAAATTATGTCCAAAGGGTACTTGATGTAAATAAAGACCACATCAGAAGAACTGAAATGACTGATGATGAAGTTTTTTCAAAACTATCTCAAAAATTAAAAGAAAGTCTCAAACATGATCTGAAAATTAATCGTGAGGAGTACGTTATCGCTGAATTTCGTGAGATACTTGTACCAATTTATGAGACAAAGTGTTATGATAAGAAAAACAAGGTTGTAATTGCCAGAATAGATGCTGTAACTGGAAAAATTATCTAGATTATGACTGTTGAAGTAACTGATTTTCTAGCATTACTGGCATTGCTGCTTGGGGGAGGCATGATTGGTGCTGGAATTATGAAAAAAATAAAATTTCCCACAATTATCGGTTTTATCTTAATTGGAATGATTGCAGGTCCGTATGGACTCGGTATCGTTGATGATGTAGAATTAATCAATCTGTTGGCAGAACTTGGAATTATCATTCTTCTTTTTGTCGTAGGGCTGGAATTTAGTTTACAGAAATTACGCAAAGCTGGAATCAAACCTATTGTCGTAGGAATGTCTGAATTATCAATAATGTTTTTCTTGGCATATATCGGGGCATTCTCTTTTGGTTGGACTCATTTAGAGGCTCTGTATCTGGCAGGAATTTTATCAATTAGTAGTACTGCAATTTCTCTTCGAATACTACGTGATCTTAAACTAGTCAAAACAAAAGAGTTCAACACTGTCATCACGATTTTGATAGTGGAAGATCTTGCAGCCGTATTGCTTTTAGTAATTTTAGGAAATGCATCAGCTGGTGCAGAGCTTGATTTCACTGGTGTTGGAATTTTAGTTTTACAGAGTTTAACGTTCTTTGTAATAGCGTTGGGCTTGGGAATTAAACTAATTCCAAAACTGTTGGAGAAAATTCATGGATTAGATATCCCCGAAGCGCCGTTTATCACTGCATTAGCGCTGGGCTTTGGTTTGGCAGTTCTTGCTCATTTTCTAGGACAAAGTTCTGCAATTGGTGCATTTATCATGGGAATGATTATTGCATCATCGAAGCATTCTGAACAAATTACTAAAAAAATTCTTCCGTTACGTGATTTCTTTGGGGTGATATTCTTTGTGTCAATTGGAATGCTTGTAAATATAATGGCAATTCCTGAAGTTGCACTAATTTCAATACCTATAATCATTTTAGCAATTATTGGAAAATTTGTAGGCAACTTCTTTGGAGCATCTATTGGTGGTCATGATGTCCCTGGTGCGTCTACTATTGGCACAGTGATGGTTCCTAGAGGGGAATTCTCATTTATCATGGCAAAACAGGCAGTAGATGGCGGTTCTGTTCGAGATACACTGTATCCAGTTACAATGCTTGTGACATTAGCTACAATGCTGTGCATTCCATTGTTGCTGAAGATATTACCTACTCTTGCAAATAGAGAAAGTTATGTTCCAATGAAATTGTTAAATCCGATTTTCATTGTAGGTAGATTCTTCAACAAATTAATGAATTCATCAGATGGTGATACTCAATTTAATAAATTACTCAAAGAACATGGTCCTAAATTCTTTGTAAATCTAATGATAGTAATTGCAATTTTAGCAGTTATTGATTACTTTAATGATGATATAGTGAACATCATTACTCAAACTGGAATTCCTTTGGCCATTGATCCTGAAATATTACTAACCATTGTGAGTGTACTGTTAATTATTTATCCAGTAATTGCAATGCTTGGTAAAATTGAGAAACTGGTTACAAACATATCTGATATTTTATCTACAAAACTAATTCCAGCTGACACTCAAAAGTTGGAAGAGAAACCTCTACATAGATTACTGCGAAATATTTTCTTTACTGGATTTATTCTAGTATTGATTGCTGTGATTCAACCCTACATTGGAGATTTAGACTATTTGCCCTTTTTACCATTTATTATTTCAGGTATTGGTCTTGCTATAGCAATTCTATTAATTGCAGATTCTGTATTTGTATTTCAGAAATTGTCTCATGGACATATCATGGATAGCTTGATGAAAGACGATGAAGAATTGGAATCTGAAGAAAAATAACATTACATACTATAACCAAACAGAGATATTGTAAAATCAACTGTCTTTGTAAATTTCCTATAGACCTAATCTCCAAAATCCCAGTTTACAAATGTGATAAATTTTGAGCCTGATTTTACAAATTTATGTGATTTGGGGCGTGATCTTTATCTATCATAAATGGGATTGAAGGTATGCAAGCCTATATTCTCATAAATTGTAAAACTGGCCGTGAAATTAGCGTAATTACAGAACTCAAAGAATTACCTGAAATAATTGAAATTAATGGTATATGGGGCAAGTATGATGTTTTTATTAAAATTAAAACTCCAGATCCTAACGGCGTAGAACTAATTCTCCAAAGATTAAGAAACCATCCTGATGTTACTGATACGTTTACCATGCATGTGTTGTATGGTCAAGGTGGAAGTATTGATCAAGAGATTTAATTTCTAATCATTGTAATTCCAATATGTTAAAATTATAGATGCATTCTCTTAAAAAATTAGCAATACATGTTGATTACTAATTTTGTCATTGGAACTTTTTTAAGAAATAATTGCGTTGTAAATTACAGGAACAATATTGAAAGCTTCTGATTTATTTGTAAAATGTCTTGAAACTGAAGGCGTAGAATACATTTTTGGCATCCCGGGTGAGGAGAATGCTGATTTTATGATGTCGTTATCTGAGTCTAAGATTAAATTCATTTTGACTCGGCATGAACAAGGAGCTGCATTCATGGCAGATGTGTATGGGCGACTAACTGGTAAAGTTGGAGTGTGTTTGGCTACTTTGGGTCCTGGCGCGACAAATCTAGTTACTGGTGTTGCAAATGCAAACATGGATAGGTCAAGATTACTTGCAATTACTGGACAGACTGATTCTCATCTATTGCATAAAGAATCACATCAAAATATGGATGCAATTACAATGTTCAAGCCCATTACAAAATGGAATTGGTCTATACGTAATCCGCAAAATATTCCAGAAATTGTAAGACGTGCATTCAAAATTTCATTAGAGGAAAAACCAGGCGCTGTACATATTGAACTGCCGCAAGATATTGCAAAAAAAGATACGGACATTCCCCCAATAGAACCTCAGCCCATCTTTAGATCTGGTGCAAATGAAGAATTGATTAAACAGGCTGCACAATTGATTCTTCATGCAAAAAATCCTATAATTTTTCTAGGAAATGGGTGTGTTCGAGAAAACGCTAGTTCTCACATTCGTAAATTTGTAGAGAAAACTGGCATCATTGCTATGAATACGTTTATGGGAAAAGGAGTGGTATCTGATGATTCGCCATTACATTTGCATACTATTGGAATCAAAGATGCAGACCATGCATTACTTGCAATGAAATCTGCAGATGTTGTAATTGCAGTGGGTGTTGATCTTGTAGAGTATAGTCCTAAAAATTGGAATCAAGATTTGAATAAAAAAATTATCCATATTGATTTTACGCCTTCTGAAGTGTATACCTATTATCGACCCAAAGTGGAAATAGTTTCAGATATTGAATATGCCATTGATGATATTTTATCTGAACTAGAATCTCAAAAAGAAATACATCCTGAATTAGATATTTTCCCACGAAAAGAGATTCCAGAAATTTTTAAGAAAATTTTACGTGAAGTTGATGAGCGACGTGATTCATTTAATGATGATATGTCTTTCCCAATAAAACCTGAGAAATTAATAATAGATGTTAGAAATGCCATGGGCGAACATGACATTGTTTTGTCTGATGTCGGAGCACACAAACTTTGGATTGCTAAAATTTACAAAACATATCAGCCAAACACTTGCATTATTCCAAATGGATTTTGTTCTATGGGATTTGCATTTCCAGGCGCAATGGCTGCAAAATTAGTTTATCCTGAACGAAATGTGGTTGCAATGTGCGGTGATGCAGGTTTTTTGATGAACGTGCAGGAACTTGAAACTGCAGTCAGACTAAAGATTCAAATCATTACTGTAGTATGGTGTGATCGTGATTTAGGTATGATATCTATGAAACAAAAAAATGAGTTTGGTAAGAGTGTCTTTACAAATTTTACCAATCCTGATTTTATCCAACTAGCTGAAAGTTTTGGAGCCGTAGGGTATGTAGTCAAATCTACAGAGGAATTTCCAAGGATTTTAGATGAGGCTAAAAAAATCCAAGACAAGCCTGTGATTATTGCAATTGATGTAGATTATTCTAGAAATAACGTTCTCTTAAATGACAGTAATTATGAAAATGTATAATCTTACTATGCTCCCAATGGTTACAAAATATCTTGAGTATTCATCTATGACCGTAACTTCTTTGACTGGTAGGCTGTAATATTTTATAATTTAATAATTGATTATACATGACAACAAAAATTCTAATTTTAGGAGGTGGATTTGGAGGAGTAAATGTTCTCAAATCAATTCAAAATAAATTCAAAAACGATTCAAACATTAGAATTAGCATTGTAAGTCAAGATAATTATTTTCTTTATACTCCTATGTTACCACAGGTTTCATCAGGATTAATTCATCCTAGTGATATCACTGTTCCAATTCGTAAACTGTGCAAACAGGCAGAATTTTATCATGCTGAAATATCTTTTATAGATTTAAAACAAAAATTAGTTACTATTACTAGGACATTTGATGGAAAAGTGCATGCACTTGATTATGACTATTTGGTAATTGCTCTTGGAAGTAACACAAACTTTTTTCATAATAAAAATATTGAAAAACATTCGTTTGTTATTAAAACTGTGGAGGATGCAGTATCTATTAATTCACAAGTGATCAATATGCTTGAAAGTGCAGCCCAAACTTCAGATGAAGATTTCAAAAAAGCGTTGATGACATTTACTGTTGTAGGTGGTGGTTTTGCAGGTGTAGAAACAATGGGCGAGATAAATCAACTTGTTCGAGATTCTGTCAAGAATTTCTATCCGAGCATAGGCACAGAGAATATTTCTATGAATCTAGTTGCCTCTAAAGAATTTATTTTATCTGAACTTGGGCCAAAGCTTGGAAAAATTGCTGGTAACTACTTACGCAAAGCTGGAGTTAACGTACTCACTAAGACTAAAGCAGTAGATGCGGGAGAAGATTTTGTAAAATTAGATAATGGTAAAGTAATTCCATGTATGACTTTGATTTGGGCTGCAGGGACTGATATTGATCCTGTAATATACAACTTGGAATGCCAGCATCACCAGTCGGGAAAAATCATGGTTGATGAATATTTACGAGTTCTTGAAAATGAAAATGTTTTAGCTTTGGGGGATAATGCATTGATAAAAAATCCCCTTACTGGGGAGCCATACCCTGCAACTGCTCAAAACTCAATTCATCAAAGTAGTACCGTAGTAAATAATTTGTATTCTGCAATTACTGGTAAAACAAAATTAAAAAAATTCTCTTTTAAAAGTAAAGGTATGATGACTACCTTGGGTAGGAAAATTGCCATTGCAGTGATGTTTGGTTTGCCTATTACTGGTCCTGTTGCGTGGTTAATTTGGAGAACATATTATTTGTCACAGTTGCCAATGTTTGAAAAAAAATTTCAGGTTGCTACTAGCTGGATGGCAGACTTGTTGTTTAAACGTGACTTGACGTTTATTGGTTTGATTAAAAATAAATCCCTTACAAAAGTTGACATGAAATACGATACACCGCCAATCGAAGATTTTTTTAAAGATTAGTTAATTGTATCACGAACACGTTGATGCTGCTTGTAGTTGAACTGTTTTTGTTGAAAACATTGAATGCTCATTTGATATTATGATGTAATATTCGCCTGGAACTAATGTTACATCAAAGGCCCCTGATTCGACTTTGTTGCTTTTGTAATGTGTTGATGCATTTTGTCCCTCTTTGAATTTTTTAAAATTCTCTTCATTTAGAATAAAAACAACTATGTCATTTCCAAGTAATGCATTTGCAATAAATCCCCCTTTGATATTTGCTGTACATTCTAGTGTAAAGTAGATATGTGAATATGACTTGGGGGTGACTTTGTAGGTAGAGTCTACAATAGTTTGCCCTGATAATGACAGTTCCAAGTCTTCTGCACCAAACAATTCAGTTGTTATTGAATTTAGTACGTTTTCAAGAGGGTTTTTTGCTGTAGTGCTTACCCATCCATCATTTTGTGGTTGGTTTTTTTGAATTTCTGAATTTATTTTATTTCTGACTTCATCGTAAATTGAAATTTGTTTAGATGATTCAAATGGAATTGGTATGTTCATTCCAAATATTTTAAAATATGCCGTGCCCCTTACTTTAATTTCCATGATTCCCTGAGTACTCACTATGGAATTTATGGCCGGAGAAAAACTATTTTTTTGAATATTTTGAAATGATATTATTTCTTTAGTTTCTCCAGGATAAATTGTGGTGTCTATGTTGCTATTTCCTCTACCAATTCTGATATCATTGATCAAAATATCATAATACAAATCTGGAATGTACACGGGAAGAAAACCATTATTATTTACATTAAAAATAAAATTCAAGTTAATTCCTTGAATCAAACCAAATGCTGCGTTAAACCAATCTCCAGATAGTGTATCTAGTCCTACATTTAGTAGATTAGACCAAGTTAATGTCTCCCAGTCTATACTTTGAAATTCAACATCCTTTAGATTTATGCTCAAATGAGTATACGAATATGCAAATAATATTCCTAGAATTATTATTATTACCAGTATGCTAATACCAATTAGTTTTATTTTGCCCACGATTTTTTAGATATTTGGTAAATTTAGACTTTTAAGACTTTGAATTTATTGGTGTTCTAAATTATGTTGTTATTTTTTGAAATTATTAACTGATTTTATCTTCCTGATTTTTCTATGTCTTTTAATTTGTCAGAGCAAATCTTAATCTCTTCAACGGTATGATCTTTTCTTGGTCTATTGCATACGGGACAAAGATCTCCTACGTTACTATTTCCAGATGGTTTTTCTATTAAAAGTGGCATTTCTATATTTCCTCTATTATTCACTTGTTATTTTATTTCAATATTTCGTCTGTCGGGCTTTACTTTATCCCAACATTTTGAGCATAATGTTCCATAACAGATAATTTGATTTGTCAGGTCGCCACCACAATTATTACAATAAAATTGAATTTTTTTCATTAACGTAAGTATACAAAATTCACAGTACTTGCTTTGGATTAGAATCTTTGTATCTGATTTTAGTTTAAATAGCCTCAAACAAAATAATTACGTCTTGAAGGTTTCAGTAGAATATGACGTCAGTTATTCTTATGATAATATAGTTACAATAAATGATAATGTTTTACGTGTATTTCCTTCAAAAGAATTTTGGCAAACTCCTATTGATGAGCAAGTGACTATAACCCCTACTGGAAAGGAACTCTACTATACCGATAGATTTGGAAACAGAAATTTACGAATTAAAATTACTGAGCCACACTACTCATCTTACTTTAAAGTAATTTCAACTGTAGAGACAACTCCTTACAAAGTTACAGTAGATGATGACATTAGTTTGCCACTTGACAAATCTATTTTCTCACCTGATGTTAGGACTTACCTTAATGCTTCAACTCTTATCAATCCAGATATGATTAGACAGAGAGCTCCTGATATTGTAGACAATGTCAAAACTTTGAAAGAAGCATTACAGGTTCTTACAGAGTGGGTTACAACAAACATAGAATATGTTCCTGCATCAACTACAATTCAAACTAAAGCTAGAGAATCATTGGCCATGGGTGTAGGGGTATGTCAGGACAAAGCCCATATTCTTATTGGATTTTTACGCTCACTTGGAATTCCATCTAGATATGTCAGTGGCATTTTAGTAGATACACCTGGAGCAACTCATGCATGGGCAGAAGCTTACTGGCCAAATGTTGGTTGGATTCCTTTAGACCCTACTCATAACAGATCTTTTGATTTAGAACACTACTATGTAAAATATGGGCATGGCCGTGATTACAATGACGTATCTCCAATTACTGGTTCTTTTGAATCTGACAGTCCGAACAGTCTAACTCAGTTGAATGTTATCCCAACAATTATTCCACAATAGAATTTTTTGTATTAGTTTAATAAGGTAATTTTCTTTTGTTATTTGTTCTGAACGATAAACTGGATAAAAAAAACTTGATTCTTCCAAGTAAATTATACAAAGCATATTGGTTAGGTCGTTATGTTGAAAGAGTAGATAGTATAACTCGCTCCTTACTTAGTGCTCTCCATACGTACAAAAATCTAAAAAGTGAAGAACCATTGATCTCTCTTGCAGATAGTTTGGGAATAGAATTTACAAAGCGTGAAAAATTTCTTGAAGTAATATTACACGGAGATGTCTCATCTAGCGTTCTATATGCTGTAAGGAATATGAGAACAAATGCAATGGGTTTGGGAATTGATAGATTAGTTAGAGAATCAAATATTCTGGTAATAGCAGTAGAAGAAAGACCTGATTTACAAAATATTGATGAGGTAATCAAACATGCAAATGATGTAGTTGCAGCAATTAATAATTTAGGTAGGGTTATCGACGAAGAAATTGCTCCTCCTAAAATCTCAGACGATACAAGACAAAATCAAACTCGTCATCAACAACAGTGAATATAATGCATGTAGACTCTCTTCCTTCAAAATCAATTGATTTTTCAAAAGATGAAAGTTTCAATGAGGCAATTGATTCTAATCTTATAATACGTAAAGAGTACCAACAATTTTTTAAAAACATTCAAAATCCTCGTTTACTTCGATTGGGGGAAAAGGTAATGTCTGCAGATCTTACAGCGTATCTTGAAGGCTTCACATACAATGTAAAACCTACTGAGTACAATGCGGTTCCTATGGATTTTGTTCCACGTATAATTTCAAAACAAAATTTTCAAACAATTCAAGATGGAATTAAACAGCGTGCAAAAGTACTCAACATGTTCCTAAAGGATGTCTATACTCAGAAAAAAACAATTGTCCCTGATGAATTAATTTTCGGTTCTGAATATTTTAATCCTGATTTAATTGGGCATTTGCCAAAAAATGATATCTTCATTCAAGTTTATGGTGCAGATCTTCTATACAATGGGGAAACGTACTATGTGATTGAGGATAATCTTAGGGTACCTAGCGGCGTTACATATCCTATCAAGATTCGTGAAATGAGTGATAGGTATCTGGATATTTTGAAAAAGGGATACAAACTTGAATCATACAAGCCTTGGAAATTTCTACTTGATGCAATGAAAGATGCTTCATGGGTAAAAAATCCATTCATGGTGTTGCTGACAGATGGTACATCTGGCTCTGCGTATTTTGAGCACATGTATCTTTCAAAATTAATGAACATTCCACTAGTGGAGGCAGGAGATCTTTACATCACTGCATCAGGTAATGTTGTAGTAAAAATTCCTGGTGAGGGTGAAGTTCAAGTGGATGTAATTTATCGCAGAGTTGAAGATTTGGATATTTTCGTACCTGGAATTACAAAAGCATATCTTGATGGAAAAGTTGCATTGGTTAATTCTCCAGGAACTGGTATTGCAGATGACAAATTAGTTTACTCTTATGTTCCTGAACTTATACGACATTATCTTTCTGAAGAACCTATTTTAGAGCAACCTAAATCATACAACCCAACAATTCCTGAAGATTTGGAAAGTGCAATCAAAAATGTGGAGAACCTTGTTGTAAAAGAGAGAGGGGGATATGGTGGTATGGGAACTGTAATTCCACGAGATCATCCAAAATCTAAGAGAGGTGCACTAATTGAAAAGATTAAAACAGAGATCACTGAAAAACCTGATGACTATTTGTTACAGGAAACTTTGGATTTTTCTACTACAATCACAAGAGAATCTTTCAACCCCCTGATCATGCGAGATTCATACGTGGACCTTAGAGTATTTTCATATTATACAAATGATGGTCCACAAGTTCCACCAGGTGGTTTATCAAGATATGCCAGACATGGAAGAATTACAAATAATTCTTCTGGCGGTGGTGTAAAAGATACTTGGGTTGTTAATTTAGAATCCATTTAATTTTAAAAAATTTTTTCAGATATGATTGAAATAAATCTGGTCATGTACTTGTCTTGATAGGCATAAATAGTCAACTAGTTTAATGAAATTGTGGGTCTTTCTTCTTCAAATCTTTTGGGATTGAAAGTTTTTCAACCAATATCTATTAAAAATAAAAATTTAGAATTTTTTGAATTTTTAAGATATGAGACAAAATCACTTAGAGATAAACCAATTTTATTAAAATCAGAATTACTTGATGCAATATCCCAAAGTACTAAAATTAAAGAGGTGTCAAAAATTAAAAAACCTCAACTTGTAAAACAATTTGAAGATTTTTTAAAAGAACTAGATAGGGCATTATTTATCAAAAATTCCAAAGATGAAATTTCTAATATTAAATGGAATAGAATTGATATTTTTTGTGGTCTGTTGAGATTAATTGAGAGAAGTGATGAAAGAAAAATTAGATGGGCACTATATTATATATTTGCTGCAAATAATCTAAAAATTTCCACAGTTAAGATATCTGAACTTTTAAAAGAGTTTAAAATTAAAAATCTTGAAAAAATTCTCAAAAAAATCCTCAAAGATGAAAACCTATCTGGCCTTAATGCACAATTTGACGGAAAAGCATTTGTTATCAATCATGAAAAAACTGACAAGATCGTCTCTCACTATTTAGCTGATGCAATTGATGAGCCATCTAGACGTTCTCCAGGGGAATTGGAAGAAGAAATTTTAGATTTAATTGATGAAGGATCTTATTCTAACCAAGAAGTTTCGCAAGCATTGCTAATTGATGAGGGACTTGTCTCAAGAACAATTGGTAAACTACGTGAACAAGACAAAATTGTTCTTTCAAGTTTTGGTCAAAGAGGAGCTAGATACTTTACAACAAATTGTGATAATTGCCCATTTGGAACTACAAAGGCATCTTGTAGAAAAGAAGCAATTTCATATATTGCAGCAGCATTTATGCATGATTTTGGTTTGGATCTTTCTGCAACTGACTTTGATTCTGTTGAGACTAATCAGGCCATTCTAAAAATTAAGAGAATTGTAATGATGGCTAGAAAAGAAAAGAATACAAAACTTGAGAGGAATTTAGGCGAAAATCTAGAAACATTACTCTCTAAAGTAGTGGACAAATTCACCGAAATTGAGACCCCTGAAGAAAAAATCACTCTTCCTGAAATCAAGATGAATATACCAAATGATATGTCCAAATTGCCTCTGCTTTACCAATTAGGGCTCAAAAAAGGAGCACAAGGAGGAATTAATCTTATGGATGAGATGCTACAACTAGCCTCAAAATCTATTCAAAAAGATGATAGGGTGAAAATCAAAAAACATGCTCTAGAAGAATCAAACAAATTTCTAAAAAATATTGGACTTGATCAAAAAGAAAACAATTGATTTAATCCAATACAAACTCAATAACTGTAATGTTTTTTAATGATAAAAAATGGTGATTTATTATGAATACAGTTCCTATCTTTGCAGTTATTTTAGGAGTTATTTTAATTTCAGGCACTTTACCTTCTCAATCATTTGCAGATGTAATTAATCCCAGACAACAAATGAAATTAGACTTTACAAATGAACAGATTATCTGTGCAGAAGGATTAGTAAAAATCACTAAAAGTTCTTCTGGTAAAGTTGCTTGTGTAAAACCAACCACTGCTGAAAAATTGGCAGAACATGGATGGGCAAAACAACTTTCTGAGAAAAAAGTAGCAGAAATTAAAGAAAAGAAATTGAAAAAAGGTGAGTCTGTTGGAAATATAACCAAAATTGTAACATTAAAACAACTGGCTGGAGGTAACACTCCTGCAAAACCTAGTACTTCTGGATATTCATATGTCTTTGAAGCATGTAGTACTACAAAATTAATTAGAGCACCTGAAATCTTTGTCACATCTGATAGTGAAACTAAAAATGTAAAATTAGCAACTCCACTAAAAGCAAATTCTTGCTATACTAGCTCTGTAAATATTAAAGCTGCAGATCCTAATTCTATTTCTGCAACTCTGTTGAATAAAGGAGGAATTTCAGAAAAAATCTCCTCACTTGAATCTCAAATCACTGATTTAAAAACTAAAATTGCTACTGCTAAAGCAAAATTACCAAAATCTAATGATCAATCCCCCGAGTCTGAAAATATGACTAGTATCATAACTATGAAAAAAGAATTGAAAGACCTTCAGGATCAACTTAGAAGATATTTCATGGTTTTGTATGTCCCTCCAAGTACCAAAGTATCTAAAATTGATTTACCAAAATCCATTACAGGACAACCTCTTGAGGGAATGAGTACCAACCTTATTTCAGTAACTCCAAGTGTTGTTGCTCCATCTGGAACAAATAACCCTGACGTTAAAAGATTCAATGTAGTTTTCGAAGCATGTGCTGGTATGCAATCTATTAGATTGCCAATAATCACTGTTACATCAGATACAGAAACAATTGATGTCAAATTAATTGATAGAATAATTCCTGAATCTTGCCAAGTCGGTATTGCAAGAATAAACGCATTAGATTCTGAATCCATCATACCTACAATTAGTGGAAACTCTGGAATCTCAAAACAAATCAAATCTTTAGAAACTCAGATATCTGAAATGGAAGTTATTCTTGCTGATAAGAGAAGCAATTTGGGTGATCTAATTTCTAAAAAACTTGATTCTACAACTGAACCAATTGCTCTTAAATTAACTCAAGAAATTAGTGAATTACGAAATGATATTTTAGAAAATAGAGTGAAACTCAATTCACTATTACTCAAGGCTTCATGATATTATTAATTTTAGGAAATCTAAAAATCAATGATGAGATGTTTTTGTGATGATTAAAATAATCCCAGTTTCATTTTTGATATTTGTACTACTTGCATCAACAGTAACTACATCAAATATTGTATTTGCAGATGTCCTTTCACCAAAAGGCCAAATGGATCTGAACTTTACTGCAAAAGAAGTAATTTGCAATGAAAAATTTGTTAAAATTATCAGAACATTAAATGGAAATGCTGTTTGTGTTTCACCTGTAATGGCTGATTTACTAGTTAAGCGAGGGTTTGCATTACCTCCTGATCCAATAGATGTTTCTAAAGTTGAAGAATTAAAGTCAAAACCAATTGGTACACTTACACACATGGCAACAACAAAACAATACAAAAATCCAGGTGCTGTTGAAACATTCCCAAAAATTGACACTCTCAACTATGTGTTTAAAATATGTGCCATCGATGAAAAAATTCGTTCCCCTGAGGTGATAATTACTTCTGATTCTGAGACAAAATCAGTTAAACTTAGAGATGTAGAACTGACTTCTTGTTATACAACTGCCGCTAAAATTAGAGCTTCGGATCCTGAAAGTATTTCTGCAAGATTGCTAAATCATGGTGGTATCACTGAATCAATTACAGAATTAGAAAATAAAATAACTAGTCTCAAATTAGATCTTTCTTCACAGAGGGAAAAATTATCTACTATTGATGTAGACACATCGGCTACAGCTAAAGCAAAAATTGTTTCTGCAATTCATAAAAAAATATCTGAAATTAGAACTGACTTGAACAATACACGAGCAGAATTACAAAAATATTTGTTGTTTTTGAGTCTAAGTGCCACCACTGATAATATTACGATACAAAAAGGCAAATCAATCACTGGAATGAATGTTGATGGTGTTGTTTCTGAGATAATATCAGTTAATTTGGCTTTGATTCAACCTGAAGATCGACCTGAAAATTCAATGGCATACAACGTAGTTTTTGAGATTTGTACTGGTGATAATCCATTGAGAATCCCAGTAGTAGAATTGTCTTCAGACATTGGTACCAAAGTTGTAAAAATGGCTGAAAAAATAGTAAAGAACTCTTGCCAAGTATCTACTGGAAAAATCAATGCACTCTCTCCAAGTTCAATTATTATCAAACTAGCTGGACAAACTCAATCCTCAGAAACCATAGTACAATTAGAAAAGAAAATTGAATCAATAAAAGATGAAATGATGGTAGTACAAAAAGCACTCAATTCAGCTTCTACTTCAAGCTCAATCAGTAAAGAAGAACGTCAAAAATTAATTTCTGAGGGAACTGACAAAACTATAGAATTACGTAAAGAATTAAATTCTCTAAAAGTTGAATTGCATAAAATTCTCTTAGAGATATATAGATAACATTTGAAAATATTTTTAATTAAATTGTAGATATTGTTATATCGTCAAATAACTCTTCTGCTTTTTTAATTATTTCCTTATCATCCGCATCAGGTTCTGCTGAAATGAGAACCAAATTGTTTCCAATTGGCACACTAATTATCAATTGTTTTTTTCTTCTTGATGCAATATAGTCAATTGGTCCAAGAGCCTCATCAAATTCTTGTCTCATTTTAAAATCTAATTGCATTTGCATGTATGTCATGGCAATTTTATCGCTGTCTAAGAGAGGCGATGTTCCTGCTTTGAAACCTCCTGCAATTAGTTTTCCAAGATTGTTAATTACTCCTACATGTCTAATTTTATTTTCATTTGATAGATTTTTACATGCGATATCTAGTTTCTTTATATCTTCAACTGTAGCATCTGACATATTTTTTAGAAATCTGTCTCAATTTTAAACATATTGAATTATGAATATTTTTCAAATTTTATTTACTTGACTTAAATCAGAATCAAGACAGCTAGCTATTTGATTTCTAAACTAGTTCAAAATCCTCTATACTTATAGAGTGTAAAAATTACGAGTAAATATGAGATGTCCAAATTGTGGAAATCAGGCAAGCTGGAGAGATCCTGACTGTAACAAATGTGATGCTACCTTACATCACAAAGATTGCAAGGGAAAAAGTGCTGATTGTAAATGCCATCAACTTAATGAACAGGCATGGACTCAGAAAAAGGCCCCTCCATCATGATGCATGGGTATAAAGCCAATTAAAAAAAATGAGATGATATAATGAAAGTTGCTTTAATTTACAATGAAAATAAGATAGATCCTAATGACGTAATCAATGTCTTTGGTATGACTACCAAAGAACACTATAGTTCAAAAGCAGTTGAGAGAGTTGCCCAATCCTTAGAAAAAGGCGGACACACTGTCAAGGTAATTGAAGGTGATATTCACTTAAATGAAGAATTAAAAGAATTTATGCCAAAAGTGGTTGCAGGTGAAAATCCTGGCATGGTCTTTAACATGGCATATGGTATTCAAGGTCAGAACAGATACACTCACATTCCTGCAATGATGGAGATGCTTGGAATTCCATACATCGGTTCTGGTCCAGCAGGTCATGCCATTGTTCAAGATAAGGTGATGACCAAAATAGTTTTGCAGAAAAATAAAATTCCTACTCCTGGATTCTGGGTGTTTAGAACTCCTGAAGACAAACATGATGACTTGATATTTCCTGTGATTGTAAAACCAAAACTAGAATCTACTTCTATGGGAATGGAAGTTGTAGATAATTGGGATGACTTGAGAGCTGCAGTTAAAGTTCAAATTGAAAAATTCCAACAAGATATTTTGGTAGAACAATTCATTTCAGGAAGAGAGTTTGCTGTGGGTTTGTTGGGAAATAAACCAAACATAGAAGTTTTACCAATCGTTGAAATTAATCTTGATCATCCTGATCAAATACAAACTATTACTGATAAAAAGAAAAAAGGTGGAGTTGAAAAAACATGTCCTGCAAAATTATCAAAAGAAAAAGAGGCTGAGATGAAACAAATGTGCATAGATGCATTTTCAGCTTTAGGATTAAATGATTATACTAGAGTGGACTTTCGAATGGATAAAGATGAGAATCTTTACATCCTTGAATTAAATTCAATGGCTAGTCTTGGAACTGGTGGTTCATTTTATCATGCTGGGAAAACTGCTGGATATACGTATGAATCTCTAGTGAATAAAATTTTAGATGTTGCAGTAATTCGCTACTTTGGTTCTACTACTCAGCATAATGATGAAGAAGTGGATTTGACTCAACCTTTACGTGTTGTTGCAAGAACCTATCTGAGAAGTCATTTGCAGAGTCTAAAAGAGACTTTGAAAGATTATGTTAATCTCAATACACATGTATACAATATTGAAAATGTAAATCAATTAGGAACTAAATTATCTAAACGATTATCTCATCTTGGATTTAGTGAACAAGTTTACAAACAATCTGATGTTGGAGACTTTCGTTATTTCAAAAATCACTCTGATTCTCACAATGATGTATTATTCATATCTCATATGGATACTCATTATGGGCCAAATGATTTGATAACATATTCTGAAACTAGTGATAAGATCGTAGGCTCAGGTGTTGCTGAAAGTAAAGGTGGATTGGTAGTGATGTTAGGTGCATTACATGCACTAAGATTTTCAAAAAGACTCAAAAAAATAAAATGTGGTGTATTACTTACAACTGATGATAGTTTGGGTGGACGACACAGTAGTAATTTGATTGAAGAGATTTCTAAAAATTCAAAATACATTCTTGGATTAAAATCAGGTAGTGTTGATGGTGGAATTATTACAACTTGTTATGGTAGAAGTGATTATGAAGTTAGATTTACATCAACAGGTGATGAAGCTAATTCAAACATTCATGGAATCATACCTGTTTTGGCAAAAAAATTAGCTGCAATTGATAAGATCTCAAAAGATGAAAAGAATTATCGATTAAGTACAACTTCTGTTGTAGCTCAAGGCTCTCATGGACATACTCCAAATTATGCTACAATCTCACTAACATGTAGTTACAAAACAGAAAAACTTGGAGAATTATTAGATTCAAAAATTAAATCTGTGATGAAAAAACGAGAATCTAATTCTAAAAAACTAGATGTCGCAGTAAATAAAATTCAAACACGACATCCTGTATTGGAAGAGCCTTCTGATACAAAATTCTACAAATTAGTAGAAGATTTGGCTAAAAAACATGAAATTAAAATTAAAAAACATGCCCAACTATTATCCTCTGACATTAGTAATGTGCCAGTTAGACTCCCTGCATTGGATGGATTTGGTCCATTAGGAAATCATTATCGTACATCTAAAGAATACATTATTCATGACAGTCTTATAGAGAGGGCAGCATTATTGGCATCTGTCGTCTTCAAGTGTGCTGCGAAATGAGTTTAGAATATCAATTAGCTGCACTTGCCGCATTAATTGGCCTTTCAGGATTTTTTAGTGGTTTAGAGGTAGCACTTGTAGGTACAAGTCAAGCCACAATTGAGAGATTGGTGAAAAATAAAACAAAAGGTGCAAAGGCTCTTCAAAAATTACATTCCAACCCTGGCTGGATGATGTCAAGTGTAAATCTTGGAAATAATTTAGTGAACATTGGCTCTGCATCCCTTGCAACAGTTGTTGCTATCGAAATTTTTGGTGATAATGGAATGGGAATTGCAGTTGGACTAATGACATTTTTAATTATTATTTTTGGTGAAGTAACTCCTAAAACATATTGTAATGCAAATGCAACTAAAGTCGCTTTAAGATGTAGTGGAATTTTATTAGCTTTTAGTTATGTGCTATACCCAGTTGTTTGGGTTCTTGAAAGAATTACTAGGGCAATAATCAAACTTACTGGCAGTGGATATAGACCACCTGCATTGACTGGTGAGGAGATTAAAGGTATTATTGATCAAGGTCACAGAGATGATGCACTAGAAACATCTGAAAGAGATATGGTTCATGGTGCATTGGACTTTAATGATAATGTGATAAGATCTGTAATGATGCCACGAACTAAGATGTTTACCTTACCTGGTGATATGGAATTGTTTGATGCAGCAGACACAATTCATCAAAGTGGACATTCTAGAATTCCAATTTATGGAAAAGATCGTGATGATATTATTGGCATTTTGCATGTTCGAGATTTACTAAAACATCTAAAAGATAGTGAACTGCAACACAAAAAAATTAGAGATTTTGTACGTGAACCAATTTACGTGTCACAAGAGAAGAAGATGACTACTCTGCTTAGGGAAATGCAAGCAAAAAATACCCACATGGCAATAGTTGTTGATGAATTTGGAGGTGTAGAAGGAATTGTTACTTTGGAGGATCTCATTGAAGAGATTGTAGGTGAAATTAGAGATGAAACTGATTCTGATATTCAACTTTATGAGCGAATTGATGAGAATACCATAATCACAAATGGTGATGTTGAAATAGATGAAATCAACTTGGCTTTCAAAACAAATATTCCATACCCTGATCATTATTCTACTTTAAACGGATTGTTACATGAACAACTCCATGATATACCCAAAGTTGGAGATGTTGTGAAAATTAGCTCTCTATCAATTAAAATCGAGCAAGTAGAAAAAAACAAACCTACGTCTATTAGAATTCAGCGAATTTTAGATGAGGTGTAACTGAATTGAGAGATAAAATTGGAATAATTACCAATAGACTCGTCTATGGGTTTACTTTTGCATTTTTATATCAAATTGTAATTGGAATCGCAACATCACTACTTTCTTTACCGCTAACCGGAAATATTCAAGATCTAATATCTGGAGTTGAACAAATTGAATCTCAACAAGGTCCTTGGCTTGTAGGTTGGTGGATAATTTCAACAATAATTATCACTGCAATGGCATTGTTGATTATTCGATACAAAAAATTTCTTTCTCCATTCAAAGGTGAAAAAAATATTGATATTCCTCCAAAAATTACCGTTGTCACTGCAATAATTATTGGTGCGTGTATCTCTTTTCTATTCTTCCTACTTGACACCGTTATTGGTTTGATTGTACCTGCAGGTTCCCAGACTGATGTAAATGCAATATATCAATCTGCAATTATTGGGGATTTCACACCACTATTGGTAAGTGTACTCTTTTCAATTATAGCTGGATTCATTATTGTTGGAGTTGCAAGTAAGACATCCAAAGTCAAAGAAATAACAAATGATTTGGGATTGCAAGACATTGCTGGTATTATGGGTGGTATTGTAAACAAAACTAAAACTCAGAAAACAACACTATCTGATACAATCGGTCAACGTCCTGGGGCTTTAATCCACGTTGGAGAGCAAAAAGTAGACAAAGTAACTGTAAATTTAATTGAATACGATTCTGAAAGAATTAACGAAATTCCAAATGCGTCATTTGAAGAATGTTTGGAATCAAAAAACAAACCAAATGTTTCATGGGTGAATATAATTGGGGTACATGATCCCAATGTCATTAAAACTTTTGGAGATAATTTTGGAATTCATTCTCTCCATCAGTCAAACATTATGAATACTGAACTAAGACCATCCGTTGAAATATTTGATGATCATATTTTGATAATGTTGAAAATGCCTCACTATGATACTCAAACGGGGAAATTGGATTTAGAACAAATATCAATCGTATTGGCTGAAAATCATCTTTTAACTTTTCAAGAAATTCAGGATGACTTTTTTGATGAGATTAGAAAACGATTACGAGAAAATTCTGGTAGTATTAGAAAACTAAAGACAGATTATCTTGCTTATTCTCTAATTGATGCAATCATTGATAGTTATTTCTTAGTATTAGAAAAGATTGGTGATCTTACAGAAGATTTAGAAGAAGACTTGATGCAAAATCCTACACCTGAAACAATGCAAACAATTCAGACTTTAAAACGCAGAATGATTGCATTAAGAAAAGCAATTTGGCCAGGACGAGAAATTATTAATTCATTGGAGCGAGATTCTACAGTTTTGGTATCTGATAACACTAGAACGTATCTTCGTGACGTCTATAACCATACTATTCAGGTAACTGATTCCATTGAAGGACTGCGAGATGTGATTGGTGGTATGCTTGATACCTATCTATCCAGTGTAAGTAATAGAATGAATGAGGTTATGAAGACTTTGACCATAGTTGCAGCAATTTTCATTCCTATCACGTTCATAGCTGGTCTCTATGGAACTAATTTTTCATATGTGCCCGAATTAGAATGGGAGGGAAGTTATTTTGCTATGCTAATTGTAATGGGGATTATTTCTGGAGCGATGATTGCTTGGTTTAAGAAAAAGAGATGGCTTTAATCTGAATTCCTGCACAAAAATCTTGATTCTTTTAATTTCTTTTCAACAAATTGAGGCTAAATGATGACCAATAAAGCATTACAAAGAACATATGAAATCCTTGAAGGTACAACTAATGACAAAGTTACAAAGGCTTTTCAATTCTTCATTATTGCTTTAATCACTGTAAATGTTATTGTAGTTATTATTGAAACAGAAGAATCTGTTTTAGATGAGTATGGTTATCTCTTTACTCCTTTTGAAATATTTTCAGTTGTAATTTTCACTGCAGAGTATATTGGAAGAATTATAGTTTGTAAACTAAATCCAAAATACCAAAATTCAAAATTTGGTGTACTTCGATTTGTATTTACTCCTATGATGTTAGTTGATTTGGCAGCAATACTTCCATTTTTCTTACCGTTTGTAGTTACAGACACTCGCTTCATTAGAATAATTAGACTTTTGAGATTGTTTAGACTCTTCAAACTTGCAAGATACTCTGATCCAATGCAAACTTTGGGGCAAGTATTCAAATCAAAGGCTGGTGATTTGGCAGTTGCATTTTTCATTTTATTTATTGTGTTGATATTTGCATCTAGTTTGATGTATCATGCAGAACATGAAGCACAACCTGCAGTTTTTTCTAGCATTCCTGCATCTATGTGGTGGGGAATAGTTACTCTAACAACAATAGGTTATGGTGATGTTTATCCAATTACTATACCTGGAAAATTAATTGCTGCAGGTGTTGCTGTCATTGGAATTGCCGTTTATGCAATTCCTACAGGAATTATGGCTTCTGCATTTACTGAAGAACTTAGAAAAAAGAAGGCATCAACTAACAATACATGCCCTCATTGTGGAAAGGATATATCCCATGATTAGAGAAAGGTATCAGTAAATGAACATTGAAAAAATAGAGAATTCCTTTAAACCCACTTCTGATAAAAAATGCTCTGTTGCCAAAAAAGGAATGGTCTCAACTGCGTTCCCTGATGCGACAAAAGCTGGAGTTGAAATGCTCAAAAAAGGTGGAAATGCTGTAGATGCTGCTTGCGCATCTGCTCTAGCCTTGGGCGTGTGTGAACCTCAAGCTTCAGGAATTGGTGGTCAATCTATGGCAATTGTACATGTAGATGGAAAATCAGTAGCTGTAGATGGCTCCAGTAGGGCCCCATCATTTGCACATATTTCTAATTTTGCAAGAAAATCTCATGGATTAATTGGATACAAGGCAACTACAGTTCCAAGTACTGTTGCAACTTTGGGATATCTAAATGAGAGATATGGTAGATTACCTTGGGATACTATTGTGAAACCTTCTGTTCGTATTGCAAAGAATGGATATAAAATTACTAAACTACAACATGAGTTACAAGAAAAACACCTTAAGAATTTTTTAAAAGTTCCATCAAAATCCGGAGCAAAATATTTCCTAAAAGATGGAGTAGTACCTTATGATGAAGGAGATCTTTTTGTTCAGGATGATTTAGCTAATACTTTAGAACAACTAGCAACATCTGGGTTTCGCTCATTTTATCATGGATTGATTGCAACATTGATTGATAAAGATATGAGACTTAATGACGGTTATCTACGACAAGAAGATCTTTCATTTATTCCACTACCAATTGAAAGAAAAGTAATTAGTAAAAGATATCGTGGAATTCGTGTGGAAACTGTACCTCCACCTGCAGCAGGTGCTACGATGTTGTTAGTATTAATGATGCTTAATAATCTCACAAAAAAATTCATAAACACTAGTTCTCCTCAATCATTTCACTTTGTTGCTGAATCTTTTCGTAAAGCATTATTGTATAGAGAACAACGTAAATTTAATCCAAGAACCTATCATCAAGTAAATGATAAAACTCATCTCAGTAGAAGTTTTGCAAAAACCCTTTCAAAGTCTATTCGAAATTCAGTTGATCCTGACCTTCCATTAAGAGATTCCATGGATACTGAAGACACTACGCATCTTTCAGTAATGGATAATGAAGGAAATGCTGTTGGCATAACTCAATCAATTGAATTAGTCTATGGCTCAAAAGCAGCTGCTGATGGATTAGGATTCTTGTATAACAATTACATGTCTGCATTTGAGCTTAAGAATGCAAATCATCCTTACTATTTACGACCAAATGCTATTCCTTGGACATCTGTATGTCCATCAATTTTATTTTATAATCATGAGCCCTGGATTGTTATGGGAACTCCTGGCAGTGCACGTATCTTTTCAGTATTAAGCCAATTTGTTTCAAGAATTATTGATAGGGATAATTCTATAGATGTAGCAATGACAAAACCAAGACTACATTGTGGAGTGGATGGTACAATCAGTTTGGAAGATGACGTTTCAGGTGTTGAAATAATCAAACATCTCAAAAATATGGGTTACAAAATAGACCTTAGGGAAAGATATTCGTTCTTTTTGGGCGCAATTCATGCTGTTATGAAATGTCAAACAGGTGAAGGATTTCAAGGAGTAGCAGAAGTTCGTCGTGATGGAATTGCGGAGGGATTGAATTGACTAAACTACCTGTATTGTTATCCATACCTCATGGAGGAACTCGGAAACCTTCGGAACTTGACGGACATTTATCCATTACAAACAAAGATCTGTTTGATGATTCTGATCCTTTTGTAATAGAACTCTATGATTTGGGGGATAAAGTTCAGCGTGTAATTAAAACTGATATTGCAAGACCCTTTGTAGATCTTAATCGCTCGTTACAAGACATGCCTCCAAATAATCCTGATGGGTTGATTAAGAGTAAGACATGCTATGATAAACCAATCTATACCAATGGAAAAGAACCTGACGATTCACTCAAAACAATGCTTATTGAAATGTATTACAATCCATATCATCAAGCAATTCAAAAAAGTATTACTGAATTAGATTTGAAATTATGTTTGGACTGTCATTCAATGGCTGCTACTGCTCCTTATTTTTCACCAGATAAAACACAATCAAAAAGACCTTTGTTTTGTATTTCTAATGATGATGGAAAAACAGCTTCTCAGGAAATGATGGAATTATTAGCTGATTCTATATCTAAATCATATTTTATTGATAGAGATGAAATATCCATAAATGATCCATTTCATGGTGGTCACATTACAAAAACATATGGGAATAAACCTCTTCCCTGGATTCAAGTTGAGATGAATAGATCATTATATTTGTCATCTCCATGGTTTGATGAAGATGCACTTACTGTGGATGTTAATCACCTTCAAAAATTAAATAAGCAATTTGAAAATTCACTTGATTATTTCTTTTCAAAAATCTAAGTAGCAGACTCAAAATTTAATTATAAAATTACAACTAGTTTAGATTGCTCTGTTGAATTGCAATTGATTTAATTCAGATTTAACACAATTACAAATTGTTTCTTATAGGGAAACAATGAAAATATTGCATGACAAACGTAGACCCAAGTGCAATTATAGGAAATGGCGTGAAAATGCAAGAAAGTACTGTAATTGAAGGTGACGCCAAAATAGGCGATAACTGTGTCTTTGGAAACAAAGTAGTAATTGAAAAACATGCAGTTATTGGCAATGGTGTTACGATGGAAGATGGTTGTATCATTGAGCGTAAAGTCAATGTAGGCAATGATTGTGTATTTGGCAAAAAAGTAGTAGTAGAAGGTCATGCAGTTATTGGCAATGGTGTCAAAATGGGCGATGACATTGTATTGGAAAAAGACACTACTGTTTTAGACAATGCAGTCATAGCTACTGGCACTGTTTTACCTGCTGGAAAGACATTTCCAGATGGAATGACAACCAAAGCAAAATACACTCCATCCTAAGAGAAAATAATTTCTCTAGTTTATTTTTTTTATTTATAATTATTTTGTACTAGTGATTTTGAATTTTTATTTTTAAAAACTGTTTGTTAAATGTCTTTTTTATGCAGGTTATTTTTTAAAATTCCAGTGAGATAATCTTTCTCTAAAACTTGTTAGTTTTTTTTTGGTTCGCTTCGGAAAGTTTCTTCTTCTTTAACAACTGTTCCATCTGGTACGACTGAATTATCTTTAACAATGGATTTTTTTTCTAATATCACATTATTTCCAATTGTAACTCCTTTACCTATTGTTGATTTTTTTGTGACTAGAACTTTGGTGCCCAAGACACAATCATTACCTATGTGAGCTTTTTTCCCTATTACGGTACTGTCTCCTATTTTTACGCCACTACCTAATACTGCCTTTTTTTCAATTACTACTTTACTTCCGAAATTACAATTATCTCCAACGTGGGTTTCTTCTTCTATTGTTACAGTGTCGTCCATAGTTACATTGTTCCCTATGATTGCACTTGGATCAATTTTTGTCATGATAATTAATTTTAATTTATTTTTTATAATATTTTGCCTTTAGTGTTGTTCCGTCTGGATAAGTTTTACCTGCTGATAAAACAGTGCCCATTGGAATATCTGCGCCATCTGGTACTTTGGTATCTTTTTCTAATACTACATCGTCACCTATTTTTACTCCGATGCCGACAACTGCGCCTCCTTCTACTACTACATGTTTTCCAAAATTACAGTCATTACCTATGTTGACTTTTCTTTCTATGACACAATGCTCACCCATTTTAACACCGCTACCAATAATTGCATGCTTTTCAATTACTACTCTTTTATCTAAAACACAATTATCTCCAATATGTGCATCTCCTTCTATTACAGTACTTTCTTGCATTGTAACATTACTTCCTATAATTGCACTTGAGTCTACATCTGCCATTGTTACTATATTTTGATGATTACTAATAAGGACATCCCAAGTTGATTTCATACAGTTTAAAGTCATCTAACCCATTTTTAGATTGTTAGACTAATCAAATGGCTTTGTTTTTCTAACTAAAAATACAACATTTATTGGCACATTTGGATTGAGCCAAAATAATATTCAATATGCAATTGTGCTGACTCTGAATCAACACAACTACTACTTTCTTTAATTATAGAATAACCGAATGTAGTTTTATGAATGAACTAAAAATTGCAGATCAAGAAAAATTCTTGAACAGCATTATAAACATTTCAGGAAACATCCGATATGTTATGGTTTATGATTTGCAAGGAAATGCAATACATAAACGAATTATGGATGGTATCACTGATCATTTAACTGAAAGAGAAAATATTACTGCACTACAGCATACCATTGAATCGTGGAATTTTAGAACTTCACTTTCAGAAAAAATTGGTAAAACTCAGTATACTTTACAGGTATATGATAATCTGATAAGAGCAATTTTCCCATTTGGGAGTGAAATGCTTTTAATTGTAACATTAGATAATGCAGGCGAACCTGGTGATATCATTCGAAGAATTCAAACGATATTATCATAATGGAATGAGGCTGAGGATATTTTAAAAAATCTATGCGGTCTTCATTTTCCTCTTTATTTTTAATTAACCTACTCACAAAGTATTTACCTGATTTTAGATTAAGGATAGTGAACTTTTGAAGCCTCTTTGTTTTGTATTAATAATTTTAGCAGTACTGCAAACTCCTTTAGCATTTGCAGCATTTGAAGATTTTTCAATTGAAGATGAATGGATAAAATATTTCAGCTATGTAGAAAATATTACGGGTTCTCTTGCAATTGAAGTTTCTTTTACTGATTTAATTTTGTATTCTATTGGGATGGTAGTATATGGTATTTTCATTTGGAATTTTTATAGATTCATTGCAAGGCGTGAAATGATTCCTCTTGGACTAGACAAATATCAGACAGATGGTAAAAAAATTACATCGATAATTGCATACGTTGTAAAATATGTAGTAGTTTTTCCGTTGGTAGTTTTAGTTTGGTTTGTAGTATATTCTACATTTTTGTTCTTTATGGCTCCAGATCTTTCTATAGAATTAGTATTTCTAGTAGTAATTTCTTTAGTTGTGACAGTAAGAATATCTGCATACTATAAAGAAGATCTTGCAAAAGATTTTGCAAAATTAATTCCATTTGCACTGTTAGGTATCTTCCTTACAAGCAATATTTTCTTCACAGCAGATCAGGTGCTTGAACGATTAGATGATTTTATTCCATTTTTAGGAAAAATAGCAGGATTTGTTATTTATGCAATTATTGTTGAGGCAATTTTACGTGTTTTATTCTTGATAAAAAGAAAAATTCTTCCTGTTGCAGAAGAAAAATTAGAAGAATCAATTGAAAAACAAATTAATGAAAAAATTAAAGTTCATGTGGAAAAAATTGAGGGTAAACATGAAAGTCTTGAGAAAAAAATAGACAAAGAAACAGATGAGATTGAGAAAAAAATAGACAAAGAAACAGATGAGATTGAGAAAAAAATAGAACAAAAGACTAGTGATGTTGAGAAAAAATTGAAAAAAGATGAAGCAGATACAAATGATGATGAAAATCTAAGATAATATTGGCAACAGGTTTACTAAAGTAGTTTATGTTGCACTTTTTAGAAATCTTGGAATAGCAATTGCAAAATTTATTGCATCTGCCATGAATGAAAGTGAATTCAAATGAAGGCAGACCCATTTTTGAAAATTAGATGTAGAACAATGATGGCTGTCTTATCACGAATTCACTGATACGTTATGGATATACAAATTATTAAGGTAAATTCTAGTTGATTTTATTCAGAATCAACTCAATTTCCATTTTATTTAATTTACAAGTAACCATTAAAATTGCATGATCGAATTAATTGAGATGACTGTGTATTTCTTTAATTGGTTTAAAGACACTGTTAGATATAAAATTGGAAAAACTTTATTTCCATTGAAGAGCACTAGGGCTCATGTATAACACAATTTTAGTGCCTCACGGAGGTACAGATGCTGGAGACCAGGCACTGAAACATGCTAAATACATCGCAAAAAATTCTTCTGCAAAAATTGTCATTCTAAATGTAATCATGCCTTGGTCTAATCCTTTTTTTGAGGAATTACCTGATGATGATAACTCTACACATGATCAAATAGAGTCTCTGCTCTCAAATGTAAAAGATAATGTTAGAAAATTTTTAGCAGAACGAGTTGCACATTGTAGAGCCGAGGGCTTGAAATGCGATGGAATTTTTAGAACTGGTAATCCTGCAAATTCAATCATAAAATATGCAAATGAAGAAAATGTTGATCTTATAGTGATGGCTAAAAAGAAAAAATCTACTACTGATTACATATCTCTTTTCAAGATAGGTGGAACCGCAAAAAAAGTACAAGAAAAGGCAGAATGTTCAATTTTACTAGTTGAAACATAGATTTGTAAATTCTAAATATTAGTTTTTTATTATTGATTAATTTAGATTCTAGATTTTTATACTGAGTTTTGATATTGTAGTCATGCTTGATAATTTCCCTGACATGGATAGATCTATTTCAGCAATTAAAATTCTTGAAGGTGATCGAACTCAAGAATTTAAAGAATTAGCTTCTGCATTAGGGATATCACAATCTTCTGAAAGTTGGAAGGAGCTTGTAATGGATTTTTGTTTAGAGTTTAAAGATTGCTTTACAATAATAACTGACAACCAAGATCCTGAAGAATCTGAACGTGACCCTATTGTCCATTGCTTTATTTTAATGCGACAGCTTGGAAAGGGGAAATCTAGTATGCGAGAAGTTACATATCTTCAAAATATTGCAGATACTTTGGCCAAAGAATTCAAACTCATTTACACTCACACAAAATAATTTAAAATAAAATTATCTTTTAAAGAAACGTTATTCAGCTAACTGTGTTTTTTCTTCAAGCATATCTACAGCCCACTCAAGTAATTCATGTTTCTGATGTGCCCATCTGTAATGTGCTGCTGCATGTTTGTCACTAGCAGACATTTCAGGATAGGAACAAAATTCACATTCATCTGATACTGCAACTAGATGCTCTATGATTTCTTCTTTATGCTTTGCAAGATGGATTAACCATAGTGTGCGTGTAGCAACTATTGGATTTCCGTGTTCACAATAGGGGCATTTGCTATGAATATACGTCATTTTGTTCTGTAAGGGATAGTTATTTCCAGTATAATAAACAAAATGAATGTAGCCTGAATTTCATATATCTCTACATCAATCAGATGCACTGTACATGTGATGTGTTTTAGAATTTTATCTTTTTTGATGAGATGTTTTTCAGTGTATTTGAGTTGGTTTAAAAGAATGCGTTTCTAAAATGATGTATTGGCTGATAAGTCTGCTCAAGATATTGCAAAAAAAGGTGTCAAGAATTTACTTTCCCCAAAAACACCTAGTATTGTAGATATGCTAATGGGGAGAGGAACTGAAACAATTGTTGATTCTGAAACTCTTGCTGAAGAAGTTCAAAAACGTGTATCTCAATCACTAAAAGGTAATTCTACTTATTCTACTGTTACTGAAGAATCTGAACAGTTTTTGAGAAAAAGAGTGTTACAAAGTATGCCTATGGCAATATTGTTTATTGATTTAGTTGGTTCAACATCAATGATCTTAAATTTACCAAAGGAAAAACTTGCAACCATTTTCACTACTTTCTCTCAAGAGATGGCATATGTGATTAAACGCCATGATGGATTTGTATTGAAATTTGTAGGTGATGCAGTAATTGGTTACTTTGTTGCCGAAGAATTATCTGTATCTGTTGCAAGTCGGGCAGTTACATGTGCAGAATCGATGCTTAAAATAATCAAAGTTGGAATTAATCCAATTCTAAAAAATAATGATTTACCTGAATTGAATGTAAAAATTGGAATTGATTTTGGAGAGAACACTATTGTAAGATATGGTGATGACTTGCAAGAAGCACATGTTGATATTTTAGGCGCTTCAGTTAGCATGGCAGCTAAAATTCAGAACTTGGCTGAAACTGATCAAATATTGGTAGGATATGATATTTATGAAAAAATACATCCTTCAATTCAAGAATATTTTGTACATTTGGATTTGGATAAATCTCAATGGAAATACAAATCTGCAAAAACTGGAAAAATCTATCCAGTTTATGCCTATATCGGAAAATAATTGTGAAAAAATTATTATTTTTTAATTTACTATCTGCTAGTTTTAAACAAATCTGGGTGTTTTGCGCTTTTCACTAAATTTCAATCTTCATCCTCTCTATCTCTGAACAATTTTCTTTTCCTTTTCTTTGGTGTAGTCATTTTATGTAGTTCAATCCTATCATCAGTATCACGTGTTAATCATAATCATTGCAGTGTATTGAATTACATTATTTGATAACACTGCTGTGGATAGTTTGATGTCTTTAACATCTCTGTCTTGTACACATTCATTGATCAAATTATCTAATTCTGATTTATTTTGAGATTGTATAATTTCAACTTTCAATTATGCACACCTATCATTTGTATTCGTCCAGAATACTGTTTCTAAATTGAGGTTTGTTGGTTCTTACATAATCTTTGATAACTGCTATTGTTGTAGCAAGCGAATTTTTTACATTAGTTAAAGTTTGATGTGTTTCAGGACTAATTGCAAACCACGGACCTATGTATGCATTTGTAAATGTTTTGTCATTATCGATTTGTTTCATGATCTTTTATCTTATTTTGATTAATAACTTGCAAAGAAATTATCTTAATCTATTACAAAGTAAACAAGATGACTTCATCCACAATAAGGTTAACTATACAGAACTTTAAATAGCAAAAATCACACGGTGACTAATAATTGTTATAGATTTTCTGATATTCTCAACTATTTGCATGCCTCTAGATTTTGATAGTTTGATGTTTTAATTTACAAATTATGTTCTTTTTTATTTTTAAAATGTATCTGTTTTTTAATGAATAGCTTTTATTCAAGCAGTGATTAATCAACATATTGAATAAATCAATACTATTAATTCCATTTTTGTTATTGCTGTTTGTAGGTGTATCTTTTACCTATGCAGAAACTATTCTTCCAGATTGGATAAAAAATATCGCCCTTTGGTATGGCCAGGGTATTGTTTCTGAGCAAGAATACATTGACTCTATCAAATTTTTGATTAATAATAAAATCATATTTTTAGATGTAGATGAAAAAAATATCCTACTTGATCCTAGTATAACCTCAACTGATGTAATAGTTACAAAACCTAGAATAAACCAATGTTCAGTGTTATATCAGTCATACAAAAATATTGGAAGTGCACAGTTCGTATCAAAATATGCTCATGTAAATTTCATCAATACTTGTGTGAAACTTTACCAAGATCCAATTTGGAAATATCAAGGTGATGACAGAGTTGATAAACTGCATGAAAAATTTCTAGAGTTTGATACTAAATCAAAGATTGGAAAACCCAAGATATCTTTTGAACCTAGTGTGAAAATTTTATCTACTACTGATATTGGTCAAGGAAAATTTGATGTGAAATTCAATATTTGTGCAGGTGATAAAGCCATTGACAAAGCCAAAGTTTTGGTACAGTCTAAAATAGAATCAATTCAAGTTGGTTCAAACAAAGATATCCCACAAAATGTGTGTAGAACCTATGTGACCCAAATACATGCAAACAATGTTGCAAATATACAAATTACAATTTTAGAACAAGTTTTAGTGAATTGATTAGTATTTTTTAGATTTGATTTCATTCAGAATAAAGTCAACTAGTTATTCAGTTCCTAACTCCTGACAACTCTCATGTGATTAAATAACTACTTTCTACTTTCTACATTCATGAAACAAATTACACTACGATCCCAAAGCCCACCAACTAAATTAGTTGAAAGTGACACTCAAAATGCTCTTACAACTAATCCTTCTGTAGATTGGACTGATTTTGCAGGATTGTCGTGGATATTTCTAGATCATTCGTTTGAAGATTACACTTAACAAACTAAGATGAGGTGAAAAGAAAAAAATGAACAAAAAAACAACTACGCTAACTATAACTACAATTACTTTGGCTACAATTCTTCTTACATCTGGATTTGGTCTTAGTTCTGTACATGCACAATTGAGTAAAAATAATACAACTGAAATCAAATTAGTAACTTCGTCCTCCTTGGGTAATCACAGTGTTATCTTCCAAGTTTGTGCAAATGATTATACTATGAGGGCTCCAGAAGTGATACTCACATCTGATAGTCAAGTAAAGTCAGTTAAACTAAACAAGGAAATTGCAGCAAATACATGCAAAGTTACTTCAACTACCATCAAAGCATTTGATAAAAATTCAATTCAGCTAAAGAAAGTTGATAAATCTAAAATCAATTTGATGATTAGTGATGCAGAAAAGAGATTGACCAACATCAAATCTAAAATCTCTGACAAAAACACTCAACTTGAGGAAGCATATATGGCATTCCAAAGTCTAAGTTCTTCTGCAAAACCGGCCAACATGAAAAAGATTAATGATGTTACGGCTGAATTGGTTGACCTAAGAAAGGATCTTCAAGATGCTAGAACAGAATATTACCGACTGTTGTATGTACTTAGAGGATAATCCTCTTTTTTTCTTATGTTTCATTCACAATGCTTTCATACTATGAAAATAAATAATATTCAATTCAATAATTAAAATGATAACTACTAAACCTCTCTCTGCAATTGTTTTGTCTCTTCTAATTCTTACTGGCAGTATGTCATTAGGAGGTTTTTCTAATGTTGAAGCTCAAACATCTAACCTTTTTGTTTCTGCAGATAGTTCTGTGTTTAATAACAAAATTTCAGGCCCTCAAGTTGTTCAAGTCGTTATTCGTGATCAAAACATCAGTAATACTGGTGAAGGAAAGGGTGAACCTGATGTAACAGTAAATGGAAAAGATTTGCGTATGGTTCAATCTACTGATGGAAATTGGTATGGTTATTTCTCTGACAGAAAACAGGCTCAAATAGCTGATAGTACAGTTGGTCTAACTGGTAAAGGACTTGACTTTGGTACATTTTGTTCACGGAATACTTCAATTTTGGGCGTATCTGTTTCAGAAACTGATGGAATTGCAATTCCTATCAATGGGGCTACTGTCGGTGGAGAAAACGGCAAAAATCCACCAAATCAAATATCTCAAGATTGTTCATTGAGTTTACCATATTCTAAAAAAACGATTAATGTTGTAAGACAAGCAAAAGAGATGAATCCTGGAAATACTAAAGTAAATCTTGGACAAATTGGCATCTCATCAAAAGATCTTTGGCCTTTTATCCAACTGTATGATTTTTCTAAAGGTAGTAATGTTATAGTCCAATACAATAAAGGAGGAGGGGCTCAACAAACAACTCTAACGTTTGATTCTGCAGAAAAATCAATCACACATGAGTTAGACAGAACTTCTTATCCTAGATCATCTGATGTTAATTTAAAAATTAAGGATCTTTCTTTAAACATTGATCCTACCTCTGTTGATTCTTGGTCATTTGGAACTTCTCCAACTAGTCCTTCTACTTTCTACATGCTATATGGAGAGTCTGGAAATTCAAACTCTGATGGAACTGCAGGTGCTGTAAATCTTATTCCAAATCTTACTTCTATGATGTTCAAAGACAATGGCATTCTTAAGATAAATCCAAATGTCCAAGGACAATCAAATGTACTTACAATCAAAGATAACAGTCATTCTCAAACAAATGGTAATGGCGAAATAGATATTTCATTAATTTCTTCTAGTGCAGGCTCTATTGCAGCTGGCAAACAACCTGTAACGATTACTGAAACATCTCCAAACAGTGGAATCTTTACAACCTATGACCCAAATAATGATTCTGTTATAATCACAACACAAAATGCTCAAAGAGGAACATCTGCTTCTATCGAATATAATAAAAAACCATTAACTCTTCTCATAGGATTTGGAAAAGCTAGTTTATCCCTTGATGAACAACTCAAAGGAACTGAGTGGAATTCAGGTGAAGAAATGCCGGTAATACTAATTGACTCTGATGCAAATAAAAATAATTTAGCAAAAGAAGACCTTGATCTTTTCAATCCTTCATACAAAGCAATTCCTGCATTAAGTACTGGAAATCCATATACTTTGGGGGAGAGCGGTACTGAAGCAAACAGTAAGGTTTCTGCATCCTTTTTAGATGGATTTGTTTTAAATCCCACCACTCCTGGATTATTCACTCTTTCAGGTACTAATTTAGGCACGACATCCACTGTAATGGTTGAAAAATTCAGCGATAGGGCAAGAATTGATCCTGTGAATAATTCTGATTCAGATGCTCTAGTTATTGATCTTAAAACAAATCTGAACAAACTTTATGCTTCAATAAATAATCCATTTGATTCTACATCCAATTTTAGAGGGGTAAACATGTTTAATTTTGATTTACGTTCTCTTAACAACACTATCAATAATTTTGATATTTACTTGCTAGTTGGAACGGGTTCTTCTCCTATTCTTGATTCTTCGGGAAACCCAACACCCAACATAACTGCAATTAAAATTGCATCTGATACATCTTTACAAAATCTAATTAATTTGAATTCTAATTTACAAGTAGCAGATCCTCAACTACTTCATTCTAATTTATTTTCAAGTTCATTTTCAGGAAATGAGCAAATAGGATTAATGTTTTCATATTCAAAAATTCAAAAGATGGGAACCGAAACAAGACCTATTGTAGCTGACTTTTTCTCTTATGGGTTGATAAAAGATGGAAAACTAAAAACTGAAAGAATTGCAAATCAAATTGTCCGTGTAGAGGTAGAAGAATTATCTACAAATTCTGGAAAGTTTAGAGGAAGTCTTGAATATATCATGTTGAATCAATTAAATATTTTTGATCCAAAAACATATGAAAAAATAATTCCAATTGATGATGAACCAATATTTCTAATGATTGATGAGCTAAAGGGAAATGATTCTCCAAGAATCAGTTATAATGACTTGGGTACTGATGGAGTCTTTACTGCAATTTCAGACCAACAAGAGGTTCTAGCTCACATGGGGCTTGTTGTGCTTTCTGTAAAAACATTCAAGCCTGGTGATACAGTAGGAGTCACTTTATCTGATAAAGATCTTAATACTAATTCTGATTTAATTGAAATCTATACCGTAGTAGATCCTTCAAAGTATCCAAATGATCCTGCAGTTGATACAGTAGGTCTTCCAAATTTAGGATTGACTGCTGACAATCAACCATATGGACGATTGTTGGCAATCACATTTGATGATGAAACTTGGTTAAAATCATCTGTTTCTAAAAATGGAAAATCTTGCTCTCCTATTTCTGGAAGTGACGGATTGGCCTCAACTGGATTTACCTTAGTTGAAACTGGAGCAAAGACTGGTGAGTTTACTGGAAATTTTAAAATCCCCTCCCAATATTGTTCAAGAAATAGTGGTGGTACCATCAAGGTAACCACTGGAGTGGATATTGGTGCACGATATTATGACTTTAGAGGACTATCAAGTCAAGCTGCAATTACTAGTGCAAGTGCTGCAGTTGGTGCAACAAGTGGAAGTGTTCAACTTGATAGGACCAGTTATCCTGTTCCAGTAGGTTCTGTTGCTGACTTTTTTAATTCAGGAAAATCTACTTCTGATAGGCCAAACAGTTTATCGATTTTCCCATTTCACTTGACTGCAATTACCAAAAATGGTGATCTTAAAGTAATTGATTCAGGCGAAGAGATTGGACCTAAAGACACAGTACTGTACGTTCGAATCAATGACAATGACTATAATTTATCTCCAAATGGAGAAGACACAATCTCCCAAAATATTCCAGGAACTTCTAATGGACCAGTCAAAGTAATTGTAACAAGGGGAAGCTCTAGTTTACTGTTGGCCACAGCTGGTGGTGAGGATGCAAATTCTGGAGTGATTACAACTGGAAAGACTACAAAAAGTGGTGTTACTCGTGAACTTGGACCTATAACTGAAACTTCTCCTAGTTCTGGTCTTTTCCAATTTAGTTTACCAATTAGATACGTTGATGGACCTTCATCCCTCAAATGTCCTGTTACTCCTGATTCTGGATTTACAAAGTTGGACAAAACAAAATCTGGGGTTTTATCCAGATTTGATGTGTCTCCACCTACAGGCAATTACTGTATCTTGCAAGGAGATGTGATTACAGTAGAATACTCTGATCAAACAGATGCATCGGGTTCTCAGAGAACTGTAACCGGTTCAGCAGCATTCGATCTTAGAATAGGCTCATTGCAATCTGATACCACTTCTTATGTTATTGGACGTGACGCAATAATTACATTAGTTGATCCTGATCTAAATTTTGATTCCAAAAAAGCAGAAACACACTCACTTGATATTTTAGAATGGAATTCAGGTAATGTAAAGACTACAATGGGAAAGATGGGTGGCGCTGCTACAAAGAATGGACTAGTATTTGACTCACAACCCTTTGGATTGCGTGAAACTGGTGATTCTACTGGAATTTTCCAAACTGTTATTAAAATTCCATCTGAAATAAATGGAAAATCACTTGATAGGGGTGAGTCAATTAAACTTACATACACTGATTGGGGAACCGCCGGCTCTGATTTTGTAGGAAAGAATGATCAAAAAATAGAAGCAAAATTTTTCACATCCAACTTTCAATCTTCAATCTCTTTAGATAAGAGAATCTATACCTGGACTGACAAAGTCTATGTTACAATTGTAGCTCCTGATCATAATTTTAATTCAAATAAAGTAGATGAGATTGGTTCAAAATCTACAAATGAAATAAAAATTTCAAGTCGTGCAAACAAACTCACTCAATACAAACTTGTTGAAACTGGTGGTGATACTGGAATTTTTACTGGAGAAGTAATACTAACTGGATTCAAACATGACGCTGATGGAAATTCAAGAACAGGAGACATTGATGGATTTGATACAAATCCTAGAACTCAACCAAAAACTGGCGGAGGTCCAACAAACGGTTTCTTGGAAACTAAAAATGATGATGGACTTACTGTATCATTTCAATTCACAGACCGAGAAACATCTACTGCATCTGCATTGATTAGATGGAACATTGGAGATATTGAATGGGTTCAAGGTGCTTCATCTGCCAACGGAAATGGAATTATCAGAGTAGTTGATCCTGACATGAATCTCAATCCTGAAACTGTAAACACCTTTTTGATTGATGTGTGGTCTGATTCTGATCTTGGTGGAATTGATGTAACTGTAACTGAAACAGGCCCTGCCACAGGCATCTTTGAAGGCTCTGTCACATTTTCTTCACGAGACCAATCATCTGGTCATAAATTACGAGTAAATGAAGGTGACTATGTTACTGCAAAATATGAAGACAACACTTTACCAAAACCTTATTCGAGAACAGATGAACTTAAAATTACATCTAGTACTACTGTAGGTCCTGTAGTTCCTCCTATGGAGCGTGCACCTGTATCGAATCCGCGCGTTGTTGATTCTTTTGGAAATTCTATTAGTTTGATAAATGTGGATAATCAAGTTCAAATTTCTGCAAGTATAATTAACAATAATGTTGGAACTCAACCATTTACTTATTTGGTCCAGATTCAGGATTCCTCAAATGCTGTAAATTCATTGTCTTGGATTACAGGAACTCTCTCAAAAGGACAAATACTGTCCCCCTCTGTATCTTGGATACCTGATGCTCCTGGAAAATATATTGCGACAATCTTTGTTTGGGATAATCTGAAAAACCCTGCAGCAATAAGTCCAACTGTTGATTTTGAAATCAATGTTTCATGATCCTTTAATACCTGAGAATTCTATCTAACCCTATGAACAAGAATATCTTTGTTGTATTTTTCACTGTTTCAATATTATTACTAGGTACAATATCCGGTCCACTTACTCTAATCCCTGCTGATGCATTGAAAGGACAAGGAGTTCCTTCTTCACAATATGGCTCTGCAACAAAAGGAATTGTCTGTGGTGATAGACTGTGCTCTGAAGTTGAACCTGAAGAAAAGAAAGCAGAACCAAAAACAACACCAAAAGTTGAACCTAAAGTAGAAAAGAAAGCAGAACCAAAAGCAGAAAAAAAGGAACAAGTTAAAACAGAAAAGAAAGAATCTGAAAAAAAGAAATTAGATGACAAGGCATCATCTGAACAAGCAAGATATGATGAAACATCATTACCTCCAAGAACAATTAAAACTGGAACTATAACGTCTATACAAGATCCAGGCCAAGGACATGAAAATCACCAATTAGCATTAATCCTTCCACCATCAGAAAAAGTATATCGTGGATTGTTTACATTTACTTCCTCTGAAGATGTACAACTAGTAGCACTTCATGGACCGTTAAAAGAAGGTGAAGATAAAGGCCAAGCAATTTGGTCTCCTGATGGAAAAACAAAATATGCCCTAACATTTGTCCCATTAAATGCCAAAGCAGGAACTTGGCAATTTGCTGGAAATGCTTTAGCAGTACATACTATGAATGAAGATCCATTTACTGTTTCATATTCAGTTGCATATAGGGAGAGAACTCTTTCTGATACTGTAAAAAGTGAAACCATCACATCTGTGCAAGATCCAGGCCAGGGACATGAAAATCACCAATTAGCAATTATTTTACCTCCTAGAACTTATGCATATTTTGGAACATTGGGATTCTCAGCATCTGAAGATGTACAACTAGTAGCACTTCATGGTCCATTACAACCTGGACAAGGTGCACATGGTCAAGCAATTTGGTCTCCTGATGGAATAAAAAAATATGCCCTAACATTTGTCGATAAAGAAACTGCAATGGGTACTTGGCAGTTTACCGGAAATGCGGTTGCATTACATACTATGAAAGATACCCCATTCACTGTAAGTTATTCAATAGCAACAGGACAATGAGCCTATTTTGATAGCATTCTTTATTAATAATAAAATCTGAATTTAATTGAAAACTATTACCATGAAGTTCCAATTCTTAATTCTAATCGCAGTTTCATTATCTGTACTACTTGTTTCACAAGTAGCTGAATCATCATATGCTGATGTTGTATCCCCATCAAAGCAAGTCAAAATAGGTATTGATAAATCAGAAGTTATTTGTAAAGCTCATCTAGTTAAAGTATACAGAATTAATGCAGATAGTATTGATTGCTTTACTCCTACAACTGCTGAAAAATTAATAAAATCTGGTATTGCAAAAGATATTCCTAAAGCAAAATTAGATGCAAAAAAATCCTTTAGACAAAATTCCCCTATTGGAACAATTAATGGATTCGATACCGTAAAGAAATTTGGTTCTGAAGGAAAATTCACTTCTACACCTAGAACTGTAGAATATCTTTACGTCTTTGAAGCATGTGCAAATGAGAAAACAGTTCGTGTTCCAGAAGTACTTGTTACCTCTGATAGTGAGGCCAAAACAGTAAAACTCGCAAAAAAAATTCAGGCTAACACTTGCTTTACAAGCTCCGCATCCATCAAGGCAATTGATCCAAAGTCCATTTCAGGTGTATTGACTAACAAAGGAATAATCACCGATAAATTAACAGAATTAGAAAATAACGTTTCTCAACTACAAGGAAAATTATCTGTATTGAAAAAGAGTTTCTCTGATGTAATTCCAAAAGATTCTACTCCACTTACTGCTGACTCTAAAGTTATGATATCTACCACTGGTGATGAAATTGTTAAACTACGAGCCGAATTGAATCTTGCAAAAGGAGAACTTAACAAATATCTATTCACTCTGCATTCTCCACAATTACCTGCATCTCAATTTGCAAAGCAAAAATTGGCCTTTACTGGAACTCCACTTGAAGGAACATCTGCAAAAATTCTAACTGTATCAAAACAAACCCTTGGAAATACTGACACTCCTGATACCGTAACTGGTGTGAAATTATACAATGTAGTTTTTGAGGCATGTTCAGGAAATGATGTTCTACGAGCTCCTGAAGTTAGAATATCCTCTGACAATGAAGAAAAAACAATAAAAATTGCTGAAAGGATAATTGCCAATTCATGTCAAATGTCTGCCGGTAAAATTAACGCACTAGATGCAAATTCAATTACATTAGAAATTGCAAACAGAGCAGATGTTTCTGCTAAGATTATTCAACTTGAATCAAACATTGGAATGCTTTTAGATGAACAGGTTCAATATCAAAAAGAACTAAACAAACTTGTTGTATTGAGTGTAAAACCTGCCAATTATGAAGAAAAAGTTACTGAATTATCTAGTAAGATAATTGACTTGAGAAACCAGATGAGGGATTTAAAATTTCAATTATATGGTAATTTGTATGAAGTATACAAATGATAACTAGTAAAAACTATACAACTAATTCTATGAATAAAAATATTGTATTTTTATTTAATTAATTTTGATCTATTTTTAGAAAACCTCTGCTTGATTTCCATATTGCATCCTCTTCTGTAAATTGCTTGTTGCATTTTAAACAAATAAAATCACATCCAATTTCTGTAAATTTATTCTCACATGTATTACAAACATAATGATTTTTAATTTTTCTATAATCTACTCCTATCGCATTTAATTCTTTTTTACAGTTTGGACATTTGTCATTAATAAAAGCAGTCTCTTCTTCGATATTTCCACATGGATAATGTTCGATTAAATCAATTTGATTAAAATCTGATTTTTTACATTGTGGACAATGAAAGAGATGTCCTGTTTTAATTGAATTACAATGTGGACAAAATACCTCTTTGATGTCATCAATTTGTTTTATTTTTTTATCTGAAATCCATTTTTCAGTATACTTTCCAAGTTCCTCTATACTAATATCTAATTTATCTGATAACCATGCCTCGCTTAGTCTATTGGATGTTTTTAGTAATTCTGTAATGTCTTCCTTATTGGAGGTTGAATCATTTTCTAATTCTAAAATTGCTAGCACGTTTCTTAACATGTCTAATCTTATCGGTTTTGAAAGAATTTCATATGCTCCTTCGTTGATTAATTTTGAAATTACATCTGAGTCTTTTTCTAATGCAGTCATGATGATGATTTCTCCATCGGTATCTAATTCTAACAATCTACTGAGAATCGATATCCCTGAACTGTCTTTAATATCATAATCCATGAATACTATTGGATGAATTCCATCCACTGCTAATTCTTGAAATTTTTTTAATCCTGCATCCGCATTATTTTCTAAATAATTTTCATTTTGTCCAAGTTTTTCTAAAAATTCTTTAATTCGTATTAAAATACTTTCAGAATCATCAATAACTAAAATCGGTCTTGCCATTTATTGAGCTTATGTTGACTGTTTTTTATATGTGCATTATTTTTTTAAATAACCTAATTATTCATTGTTCTGTTGAATCTTAAGTTGGCCTAATTTTGATATTGTTTATAATGTCCCTCAGTATTATGGTCATTAATGACAAAAACAATTCTAGCTATTTTTGCAGTTGCTGTTCTTTTAACAGGAACTATTGCAGGATCTGCTGGCTTTATTCAATCTGCTGATGCTCTAAAGAGTAAAGGCACATCTTCATCTATAATCAACTCAAACAAAGTTTGTGGTGACAGACTTTGCTCAGAACCTGCAAAAGAGGTTCCTACTGAGAAAAAGAAGAAAGAAGAAGTAAAGACAGAAAAGAAAACAGAATCTGCCGAAAAAGCTAAAGAAGTTCCAAAAAAAGACGCTAAATCTGAAACAATGGAAGCAGCTAAAGCAGTTGCAACTCTCAAAGTCCCAAAGACTGTTACTGGTGTTTTAACATCTGAACAAGACCCAGCACAAGGACACGAGAATCATCAACTAGCTATCGTTTTGCCTCCTTCTGATAAAGTATATCGTGGATATCTAACATATGCTGCATCTGAGAATGTTCAACTTGTAGCATTACATGGTCCATTAAAAGACAGTAATGTTAAAGGACAAAAAGTTTGGAGTACTGATGGAAAAACAAAGTTTGGTTTAACATTTGTAGATAAAGAAACTTCTGCAGGTGTATGGCAATTCTCAGGAAATGCTATTGCAATTCACACAACAAATACTGAACCATTCACTGTAAGCTATTCTGTAACCTATACTGAACACATTCCAGATGGTGAGAAAGTTATTAGAAAAACTATAACTTCTCAACAAGATCCTGGAGTCGGGCATGAGACACATCAACTAGCTCTATTGCTACCTCCAAGAGACCAAGCATATTCTGGACATCTCACATGGGATGCATCAGAACCAGTACAACTTGTAACATTGATTGGCCCACTAACTAAAGGTGAGGTAACAGGTTTGCCAAGTTGGACTGCAGATGGTGAAACATACTATGCACTATCTTTGGTCCCAACAAAATCAGCTGGCTCTACACAATTCTCAGGTAATGCTTTCGGACTTCATACAATGAACTCAGAACCATTCACTGTAAGCTACTCTCTAGTACTTACAAAATAATCTTTTTTTATTTTTTTTAAAAACTAAAACATTGTTTTAGTTGGGCTCTACCTTCAATTCAAAGAGTGACTCTATAGTAATCTAATCTTTCAGGGTTTAACTTTTGAACAAATTCTATCTTATCTTCACGATTGATTCTATTTTGAATCACTTCGCGTAATTGCAATCCGGTCAAATAAGCATATTTTCTTTTTTTAGTTTCTTTTCTAAACAATTCCCGCATGTCTGGTCCTCCGCTATGTCCCCAATATCCTGCCTTGATGGCCAAAGGTTCTAAGAAAATTGTATTTTGTTTTCCATAATTTTCGTCATTAATTTTATTTGAGAGTGAATATCTCTCAAGAGGTCCACCTTTTGCAAATCCTATTACCTCTCCAGATTCAGTTCCCAATCGTAGTGTAACTAGAATAGTTTCAGGGTCCTCTAAGGATTCAAAGAAAGTGCCTTTTTTGAATTGCAAAGGATCTGGCAACTCATCAAATATGTCAAAGAGCATTTCTGCAAATCTACGATCAGAAATCTTCTTCTCTATGACTGGAATTAATTGCAGTTCTCCATTTGAAATTGATTTCTTTATTTCTAATTCTTTTTCTCGTAACTTGATAAAACTTGAATAGTTTTCTTGAAATCTGTGTTGCATTGATTTTGGTAAAGATTTCAAAACTTTACTACTCATTTCATTTTCTTCATTTAGTAATGTCTCAAAATATGTTATACTGCGCTGTACTATTTGCTCAGGTTCCCATCCTAGTGAATGAGAATTCTTCTTTGCCAACTCCATCGCATCCAAAAAATCTCCTAAAGCATATGCCCCTATTCTATCTGTAATTGACAAAAACCATCCTAAATTAGAATAATGATTTTGTTTTTGTTTTTCCTTGGAATATTTTGATTTTGTATAATGTTTAGCAATCATAGGTTCTATTTCCTTTTGTTTTATTTTCCAAGGATGAGATGTACGTAGAATCAATGCTGCAACTAAATTAACATCTACATCTATTTTCTTCAATAAATTTTGAAGTTTAGGATCTGATGTTACAAAATTGGATGCCACAATCTCTTCTGGTTTGTCTTCTGTTTTGTCAGGTTCATAATCATGGAATAATGCAGCAACAAATAGATGCTTAAAATCATCTTGTGAAATTATTTTTTTAAATTCTTCACCACGAGCTGCTAGTAGTGTATTATGAACCACAACAAGATTGTGACTAATATTGTGGTATCCATAGTAATCTTTGTTTAGATTTTGTTTATTAAAATCATCCAAGCTGTAATGCATTATTTCTAAATATATCGAGTCATCTAAATTCTCATTTTTTAATAAATCCATTATGAT